>JBBQMD010000052.1:0-19213 GCA_038328575.1 Phycisphaerales bacterium
GCGGTGTCGTGGACCCGTGGCCGTCGGGCTCGCCCGGCTACTCCAACGCCGGCGGTGGGTAAGGGTCACGAAAGCTGAACGCCCATCACCGCCGCCGCCGCCCAACACACAGCAGCCCCAGCGACATCAGCGCCGCAGTCGTCGGTGAAGGGATGACATACGTCACACTCAGCCGCGGCCAAAACTCCGCTCCGCCGCCAGCCTCGCCAGACGACCAGCGCTCCGCGGTCTGGTTAACGCTCTCGTCGCCGCGCAGCGTCCAGCCGAAGTTCTGTTGCTGGTTCGCGATCCAGAACTGCACGTCGGTCGTCACGCCAGCCCCGGACCAGGTGTGAAACTGGCCCTCGGTGGTCAGGGTCGTACTCCCGCTGGGCGGGCTGACAAAGTCTCCGCCCGGCGTCGCCCAGTTTGAAGTGTTGAAGAACCGATGGATCCACGTCGCATCGCCGGGGGTCGAGGAGGAGCCCTGGCCCATGCCGCCGGAGCTGGTGCCCTCGCCCCAGCTTGCCAGCGTGCGGTGCAGGTTGACGATCACGCCGCCGTTGCCCTGCACGAGGTAGAGCTGAAACGAGGCGCTCGTGACGATGGAGCCTGCCGGGATCGAGGAGAGATCAAACTGGACCAGCGCCCGCCGGATGCCGCCGCTGGCGATGCGCCCGGTGTACATCGAGCCCTGGGCGCCGGCGCTGCGGCTGCCGGTGGTAGATTGAAAGAGCGTGTTGTCAAGTGAGGGAAAGAATGATGCCGTGGTCTGGCCCTGCGCCGCCGAAGTCGCGAGTGCCCCGACCACCAACGCCATGCTCAAAGTTATAGAAGATTGCATCGATCCTCCTGGTATGAAAAAGCGAGCCGAAACGGCTCGATCACAACACTCCGGCGTGAAGGTACCCCAGAAACTCCCCTCGTGCGAACAATCTCCCTCATCAGAGCGTGATTCGGTGTCTCACCCGACGCCAAGCCGGGTGAGTTCGGGAAACCTAGGCCGACCGGATGCATCTACCCACCTGCCCCAGCGATATCGTTTTCGCCTTCGCGGCCCGTCGGACGTGCCGACGCGTGCCGCCGCGAAGCCGGAACACCGCTTGAACTTACGGAGTTGTGCTATGAAGACTTGCTCGATGTGCGTCGTGGCCTCAGTGCTCACCCTCAGCGCCGGCAGCGCAATCCTGCTGGGCGGCATGGCCGCGGCGTGGAACGCCTCGGACGCTCCGATCGCCCTCGCCTCCGCCCAGGCCCCCGGCAAGCCCGGTGCGCCAGCCCTCGCCGCGGCGAGCTTCAAGGTTGACCCGGTCCATTCGTCGGTGGTGTACAGCGTGCTGCACAAGAACGCCGCTAACTTTTATGGGACCTTCCGCGAGATCGGCGGCACGTTCAGCGTCATTGGCGACGAGTCTGACTTCATCGACGTGACCGTCAAGGCCGAGTCGATCGACTCGAACAACCCCGGTCGCGACAAGCACCTCAAAGGCCCGGACTTTTTCTCGGTCAAGGAGTTCCCCAAGCTCGGCTTCAAGAGCACCAGCGTAAAGAAGACCGGCGACAAGACCTTCGACATCACCGGCGACCTCTCCGTCCGCGGCCAGACCAAGAGCATCACCGCCAAGGTCGAAAACACCGCCGGTGCTGGCCAGCCCTTAGCCGGCCTCGAGGCACGCTTTACGATCAGCCGCAAAGACTTCGGCATCACCTACGGCCCTGATGTGCTGGGCGACACTGTCAGCCTGATCGTCTCGCTCGAAGGCTCGAAGTAAGCTTTCGCAAGCCTCGCCGCTCGATCTTCTAGAAGACTAAAAGACAAAAGGCTCGGCCCATGAGGGTCGAGCCTTTTTCGTTGTCGCGTTTGGCTGCGTGATCAGCCCAATCATCCCTCGCTGGACGGGCGGGCGGGGGTGGTTGGGGTGGTGGGGGAGGGGGAGGGGGAGAGCTTCTTGGGGGTGGAGCCGGGCAAGGGATTGGAGCCGGGGGTGTCGGTGACGGTCATGTCTGAGAGGCGGATGACGGTGCCGTCGATCGTGAGGACGGCGATATCTTCGAGCATTCCATCAAACATGCCGGCTCCGCTGGTCGCGGTCGAACGCGCACCGCCGTCGAAGGAGAGGAGCAGGAGCGCGGGTCCGTTGTCGTAGTCAAAGGCAAGCGGGGCCTCGTTTTGCAGCTGCTGGCCGGGGAATCGCCCGGGCGCTGGCTGCGCTGCGCCGCCCTTGGAGAGCGAGCCGAAGAATCGCGAATACATGTCCCAAGCTTTGAGGGGGCCGGCGGGCTGCGGCTTGAGGTTGCCGAGCTTGGCGTTGAGCTGGACGCTAAAGGCCTTGATTTGCTCGTCGGTGTAGGTGGTGCTCGAGGAGAGCTTGGCGCGAACGAGCGCCGGGTCGCCGCTGTGCGCGGCGCTGGCAACGGAGTATCCAGAGCTGACGAACGCGTTTAAGGTTTTAGACGCGGCGACCCCGCCGCCGACCCACGCGCTGGTGACCAGCAGGCCGATGACGATGCCAGCGATGGCCAGCCCGCGACCACTCAAGCGTCCGCGGCTGCTTGAGATGCGGATCAGCGCGCCGATGCCCAGCAGCACGCCCAGCGTCCCGGTGATGACCGGGATGCAGCAGACCAGCGAACACACCAGCGAACTGATGGCCATCTTGCTGGTGCGCTCGGGCACGATCATCGGCGAATCGCCTTCTGGACCGAACGGGTTTTGGGATGCGGCGAACTGGCTCATGGCAAACTCCTCGAAAGACGGCGCGCGACCCGGTCTTCGGCGCGGCGGGTCGTTGCGCCGGCATGGTATCGCAGTTCCGGGCGCGGCGGGTGCCGGCGCAACGTGTCAGGCCAGCGAGGCGCGCAAACGCGCGACGCACTGAGCGATGATGGGCAGGGCTTCCTCGATCTCTTGCGACGTGGTGAATCGCGAGAGCGAGAAGCGAACCGAGCCGTGGGCCAGCTCGGGCGGGACGCCCATGGCCAGCAACACCGGCGACGGGTCCAGCGAGCCAGACGAGCACGCGGCCCCGGCGGAGGCGAGCACGGTGCGCTCGCTGAGGGCGAGCAGGATCGCTTCGGCCTCGAGGTTTGGGAAGGCGATGTTGATGGTGTTCCAGAGGCGCGAACCGGGCGCGGTTGGGCCGTTGATGATGCTGGCGGGGCAGAGCTCCAGGAGGCGATTTTGGAAGTGATCGCGGAGCGTGCCGAGACGCGTTCGATGCTCGGGGTCGGCGAGCCAGGCGATGGCGTGCTGGCTGGCGATGCCCATGGCGACGATGCCGGGGACGTTTTCGGTGCCGCCGCGACGCTCGCGTTCTTGGGTGCCCAGGAGTTGAGGGCGCAGGGCAGCGCCAGCGCGGGCGAAGAGCACGCCAGCACCTTTGGTGGCGTGGAACTTGTGCGCGCTGCAGGTGAGCAGGTCGCAGGCGATGGCGCTGGGTGGCTCTCCCGGGACGGCGTCGGGCCCCGCGTTCAGATCGTCTTGCTCGCGCACGCTTTGGACGATGCGTGTCGGGAGCTTGCCGACCCATTGGGTTGCGTCAATGTGCAGCGGGACCTGCGCGGCTTCGCAGAGCCGGGCGATGGCCTGCACGGGTTGGATCGCGCCGGTCTCGTTGTTGGCCCACTGCACGCTGAGCAGGGTGACGGCGCGATCGATGATCGAGCTTGCGCGCGCAAGATCGACGACGCCCTGAGCGTCGAGCGCGAGCGTGCGGATTTCAACATGTGGCGCGAGCGATTCGCAGAGCGAGCGCACAGCGGCGTGCTCGATGGCGGTGGTGACGATGACGGGGCGAGAGCCCGCGCGGCGGGCGGCGAGGGTGCCGCGGATGGCGAGGTCGATGGATTCGGTGCCGCCGCTGGTGAAGGTGAGGGTGCGGGGGCGGACGCCCAGGAGATCGGCGACGCGTTGGCGGGCGAGGTCAACAGCGTGGCGTGCCTGCTGGCCGGCGCGATGCACGCTGGAGGGGTTATGCCAGTCGGCGCGAAGATGCTCGGTGAGGCCCTCGATCACCTCGGGCAGGGGCTGGGTCGTCGCGTTGTTGTCGAGGTTGATCACGAGCGCGTGGTGCTGGGGGCCTTCGGATCGGTCGGCGGTTCGCTCGCAGGGTGGGGGTGATCATCAATGGCGCGGGTGTTGAGCACGGGCATGAGCTTGAGGTACCGCTGCGCGGCCGATTGGTCAGACTCGATGAACTGTGCGTGAGGGCCGTCAAAGATCACGCGCCCCTCGTCGAGCATGATCACGCGCGGGGCCAGGCGACGCAGCAGCTCGCGATCGTGCGTCACCACCACGCTGGTGCGGTGCGCCGCGTCGGGCTTGGCGCGCTCGTCGCGCCGGGCGCGCTGGTGCGTCGCCCAGATGAGCTCGTGAATCTGCGCGCTGATGACAGGGTCCAGGCCGGTGGTGGGTTCGTCGTAGAAGAGCACGAGGGGGTCGGCGGCGATTGCGCGCGCGATGGCGACGCGTTTGGCCATGCCGCCGGAGAGGCTGTCGCGCTCTTTGCCGATGACGTCGTCTGCGTCGAGGGCGGCGGCGGTGACGCTCTCGCGGACGCGGGCGGCGATCTGCTCGCGGGTCATGGCGGCGTGTTCGCGGAGCCAGAGGGCGACGTTGTCAAAGACGGTGCCGCTGAAGAGGGCGTTGCGTTGAAAGACGACGGACCAGGCGAGGCGAACGCTGTCAAGCTCTTCCTCGTCGATGGCGTTGAGATCGACCAGTGGAGTCTCGGGCCTGGTGTGGTTGACGGCTTCGATGGTGCCGGTGGTGGGGCGCATGAGGCCGGTGAGGTGGTCGAGCAGGACAGTTTTCCCGCCGCCGCTGGCGCCGACGATGGCGACGAGTTCGCCAGCGTGGATCTGGAGGGAGATGTCGTGGAGGACGGTGCGTTCGCCGAACTCTTTGCGGATGGTGGAGGCGCGGAGTTCGATGTCGCCGCGGGTGAGGGGATAAAGGTCAACGGCGCGCTGACGGGAGGAGCCGAACATGGGGGAAGGTAGGGAGGGGGGAGCGGGAAGCGGCAGAGTGGCAGAGTGGCACAGTGGCGGGGTGCAAAGCAGCACAGCAGCAAAGCAGAGCAAGGCCGGAAGTTGGGTGGGGAGGCGGGCGGGAGGGTGCCCGGTGTGCGGTGGTTAGTCGAGGTTTCGGCCGAGGGCTTTGAGCTTGTCGCTCTTTTGGGCGGCGAGGAAGACTTTGAGTCGTTCGCGGTCGGCGGCTGAGAGGGTGGCGATGGTCTTGCGGCGCGAGACGATGTCGTCCATGAGTTGGAGGGTCTGCTGGCGCGTGACGCTGGGGTCGATCGCGGCTTGGCGGATGGGGCTCTGGGGCGGGGAGAGACGGATGACCGGGAGCAAGATGGTGGAGCCGAGGGGGCCGGCGGCGGGCTCGATATCGACGATCGGCTCGCCGTTGGAGTGACAGCCGCTGAGGAGGGCGATGGCGAGCGCGAGTGTGGACGGCGCGGCGAGGGCGGTCAGGCGTGAGCGGACACGCCAGCGGGCGGCGGCGCTGGCGAAGGGGCTGAGGAGGGCGGGGGGCGCGAAGTGAGTTTCGGAAGCGTTCACGTCGGATGATATCGCCGATTGAGAGTTTGGGGGTACACTTTGGGAAGACCCTTAGGGGTGCCCTGGTTGGGGATCGGTGGGATGCGGGGAGGGCGAGGTCGGAGGCCGGGGTAAGTCGGTATCGAGGGGCGAACGCTGGAGGAACGGACCATGCGCAGCGACATCAAGTACAACAACATCATCGATCTGGCAGAAGCTCAGACGGCGCAGGCGTGGGCGGACCGCGCTCCGGAGTTGCACCACGCGGAGATCGATGCCGACAAGTTTTACATCACGCAGAACTATGCGAGATATACGCCGGAGAATCATGACGTGTGGCGCGATCTGTTTGATCGACGCTGGACGATGCTGGAGGAGCAGGTCTCGCAGCAGTTTATTGAGGGCATGAAGGTATTGAGGCTGACGCGCGACCACATCCCGCTGCTGGATGATCTGGTGCTGGAGCAGGACATCACGATCGCGGGCGGCAAGGTGCTCAAGGCCGGGACGCGGGTGGATGGGATCAACAAGTTCCTTGGGCAGGTGTCGAGTTGGGGGTCGTATGCGGTGCCGGGGTATCTGCCGGCGAAGGCGTTCTTTGCGTGTTTGGCGCAGCGAGAGTTTCCGACGACGGTGCTGATCCGGCCGCGTGAGGTGATGGACTATCTGCCCGAGCCAGACATTTTCCATGACGTGTTCGGGCACGTGCCGCTGCACACGCTGAGGGTGTTTGCGGATTTCCTTCAGACCTACGGCAAGGCGGCGATGATGTGCGACGATCCGGAGCACGTCGAGCGGCTGGGGCGGCTGTTCTGGTTCACAGTGGAGTTCGGGCTGATCAGGGAGAACGGGCAGGTGAAGGTGTATGGCAGCGGGCTGGTGTCAAGCCACGCCGAGAGCGCGTATTCGCTGAAGGGGCAGTGGGAGAAGAAGGCGGGCGGGGCGGAGAGCGCGGTGGCGTGCTCGACGCGCGAGGTGCCGGAGTGGCGCCCGTTTGACCTTGAGCGGGTGTGCGAGACGCCGTTTGACATCGACCATTACCAGCCGATCTACTACGTGCTGGAGAGCTTTGAGCAGCTTCGCGACGCGATGAACGAGTATGCGCAGCGCGTGGTGGGCAAGGCGGCGATGGCGGGGGCGGGGGTGTGAGGGGGTTGGTGTTTGCAGTGTCGAGTTGTCCTGTCGCGGCTCACGCGAAGCGGAGTCCTCATAAAACAGAAGACTACACTCGATCGTGAGCACAGCAAGACCACCGAACCTCGTCGATCTCGCGACGAACCTGTCGTTCGAGTCTGAGCGAGTTGAGCGAACCGTCTCAAGTACGAACCACACGAAGTTCGGCGAGGCGATCTGCGCGTTCGCGAACGACTTGCCCGGTCACGGTCAGCCCGGATATCTCGTGATTGGAGTTGATGACGATGGCACTGTCCGTGGCCTCGCAGACGCGGATCGGCTTCTCCGCGATCTCGGGTCGCTGCGGTCTGACGGCAACATCCTGCCAACGCCGGTGATGTCTGTCGAGTGTCTTGCGACCAACGACGGCTCGACGATTGTGGTCGTGACGGTACAGCCGTCATCGCGGCCGCCCGTTCGATTTCAGGGGCGGACGTGGGTGCGCGTCGGGGCTCGAAAGGCGGTTGCCACGATCGAGGAGGAGCGGCGGCTGTGGGAGCGGGACATCGACGGCCAGAGAACCTGGGAAATGCGGGCGTGCCAGGACGCGACGCTGTCCGACTTGGCACTCGACCTCTTTACGCTGGGATTCTTGCCAGCGGCATTTAGCCCAGAAGTGATCGCGGCGAACGGGCGATCGGTCGTGGAGCAAATGGCGGCGCTCAGACTGTTTGACACGAGGCGGAGCCAGCCCACGAACGCAGCAATGTTGATGTTCGCGAAAGACCCGCTGGCGTACATGCCTGGCGCCTATGTGCAGTTCGTCCGGTACGAGGGGCTTGATCAAGCATCGCGGGTTCTTCGCGACCGCCGTATTTCCGGAGGGTTGCAATCAACGCTCAGCCAGCTCGATCTGCTGGCGCAGGACATGGCGGGTTCCCGGCCCGCTCGCCAGCAAGACCTGAGAGACCTCAACGAGTTCGAGTATCCGCCGATCGCCTTGCACGAGCTCTTCATGAACGCCGTGATCCATCGAAACTACGATGGCTCGACAACGCCTGTTTTCGTTTCCGAGTATGCAGACCGAATCGAGGTTTTGAATCCGGGGTCGCTGTACGGCGATCTCTCGCGAAGCGGATTTCCTGGGGCCACATCCTATCGAAACCCTGCGGTCGCCGAGGCCGCGAAGATCATGGGCTTTGTCAATCGATTTGGGCGAGGGCTGGCGATTGTCAAGGACGAATTGCGTCAGAACGGAAGTCCCGAGGCGTCGATCAACCCGCAAGAGAACTTCTTTCATGTCACGGTCAGGAGGCGGACATGAGAACGATCGCGTTCTTCAACAACAAGGGCGGCGTCGGGAAGACATCGCTGGTGTACCACGTCGCATGGATGTTATCCGAGTTGGGAATTAACGTCCTGGCGGTCGATCTTGACCCTCAATCAAACCTGACGAGCGCGTTTCTGACCGAGGATGAGCTTGAACGAGTCTGGCCGGAAGGAGCAGGCAAGCACCCCCGCACAATGATGGGCGCGGTCGATCGACTCAGTGACAGCCTTGGCGACATCGAGCCGCCCGAACCTTGGGCTTGCGGTGAGAGGATTTCGCTGATTCCGGGCGATCTTGGGCTGAGCCTTTTTGAGGACCGGCTCTCCGAAGCGTGGAGTCAGTGTACAGACGATAACCCCCGGACCGCTGGGATTGGATTTCGCACGATCAGTGCGTTCTATCGCATCGTGGCGAGCGTGGGAGCAAAGGTCGATGCGGACATCGGGCTCATCGACGTCGGTCCGAACATCGGCGCGTTGAATCGCTCGGCCTTGATCGCGTGTGATGCCGTCGTTGTCCCCCTCGCTGCGGACATGTTTTCGCTGCAAGGGCTGCGGAACTTGGGGCCAACGCTTCGGCAGTGGCGGGGCGGGTGGTCCGACCGCAAGGCCCGGGCCACAGTGCCAAAGGACTTGCCGTTGCCCTCAGGCGCGATGGAACCGCTCGGGTACGTGCTCCTGAACCCGTCGGTCCGCGAGAACCGGCCAGTCAAAGCCTACGGCCGGTGGGCGGGCCGCATCCCGGGCGTGTACGAGGCCGAGGTCTTGGCTCAAGCGCCGAGCGGAGCGACAAAGCCCGAAGACGATCGGAACTGCATCGCGATGGTCAAGCACTTCAAGTCCCTGATGCCGCTTGCTCAGGACGCGAGAAAGCCAATGTTCCTGTTAAAGCCTGCCGACGGAGCGATCGGAGGGCACGCTGGCGCCGTGTCGGAGTGCTATGCGCAGTTTCAATCGCTAACCCGCGCCCTTCTTGATCGCCTTTAAAGTCGGCGCGGTCCCTGCGGGTAGCTTGGGGACAGGGGCGAGGTGCTGAAGGCCGAAAGATTGTGGGGCACCTTGGGTGGCCGACCGACCGACCGGTCGGTAAACTGGTGCGTGGCAGGTAAGAGGAACAATGACAAGCCGGGCTCTCAGGTGGACGCGATCCTTGACGCGGCCGAGGCGGTGGTGCTGCGCGATGGGATGGGGCGGCTGACGCTGGAGGCGGTGGCCAAGCGCGCGAGGTTGAGCAAGGCCGGGCTGCTGCACCATGTGGCCAGCAAGGACGCCTTGATCGGCGCGATGGTCAAGCGCCAGGTCACCCAGTGGCAAGAGGAGTTTCAGCGGACGTATCAGGCCCAGGTCGCCGGCGGGGCGCGGTGCCCCGCGGCGAGCTCGATGATGAACACCTGCATGGCCGGCACGGAACGCTGGACCGAGAGCGAGCGGGCGCGAAACCGCGTGCTGGTCGCGGCCCTGGTCCACGATGAGCGCCAGGTCGAGCCGATACGCAAGGTGCACCTCCAGATGGAGCAACTGCTGCGGCGCGATGGGCTGAAGCCGGGCGTTGGTGACACGATCCACCTGGCGATCCATGGGCTGTGGTTCCAATGGATCTTTGGCATGGGTGATGTCTCGGCGGCGCGGCTGCGGGCTATTCGAGGGGTGCTGCGTTCGCTGGGAGAGCTTGAGCCCGCGGGGGTGCGGGGAGCGCGGGGGGCGAAGGTGGCGGCAAAGACTCCGGCGAAGGCGCGGGCAGGGGTGGGGCGCGCGAAGCGGGCACGCGGGGTGAGGGCATCGAGCAAGGCGGCGGGGGGCGCGACGGAAGCGAAGGTGGTGGCGGCACGGTCGGTTGGTTTACGCAACTCTGAATCGCGAGGTGGACGTTGAGAACTGTGGCACTGGTTGCTGGGGTGGCTTTGTTTGTTTCGCTGGCGGGCGTGGGTGGTGGGCTTTGGTGGTGGAAGAACGGGCAGATCGCGGCCGCGGCGGCGCAGCCGCAGATGGAGCCGCCGTCGTCGGTGAGCATCGCGCTGGTCACGACGGCGCAGTGGCGTCCGACCAGCGACCTGGTGGGGACGGTGTTTGCGCTGCGCAGCGTGACGGTGCAGAACGAGCTGCCGGGCGTGGTGCGGTTTGTGGGCTTTGAGTCGGGCAGCATTGTCGAGGCGGGGCAGGTGCTGGTCAAGCTGGACGACCGGACAGATCAATCGCAGTTGGCGTCAGCGGAGGCGGCGTTGCGCGTCGCGGAGGCGGATGTGTCGGTGGTGGATTCGCGGATCAAGCTTGCGGAAGCGGAGTTCAAGCGCCAGGAGCAGGCGGTGGCGGCGCGGGCGACGCCCGCGGTCGAGGTCGATCGCGCTCGGGCGGAGATGGAAAAGACCGCGGCGGAGAAGATCCGCGCTCAGGCCTCGGTTGACGAGGAACGCGCGCACGTGCAGGAGGTGCGCACGCGCATCGAGAAGCTGACGATTACGGCGCCGTTCCGCGGCCGCGTGGGACTTCGGACGATCCAGGAGGGCCAGTTCCTCGCCCAGCAAATGGGTATGGGTGGGGGGGAGGGAACGCCGATCGCGACGCTTCAGGAAGTGGCGGACACGATCTACATCGACTTCGCGGTCCCGCAGGAGTATCTGGATCGCGTGCGCGTGGGCACGATCGTCGCCGGAACTCGCGATACCGGTGGTACCGGGGGGAGCACGGGCGGGAGCGTTGAGTTGAAGGTGGTCGCGATTGACTCGACTGCCAGCCTGTCAACGCGCAACGTGCGCGTGCGGTCGGAGGTGGACAATCAGAACGAGGCGCTGCGGCCGGGGATGTTCGTGAAGATCCGTGTGCCGGTCGACGAAGCCCGCGACTACATCGTCGTGCCGGTCACAGCGGTGCGGCGGGCGTCGTACGCCGATCAAGTCTTCATCATCAAGGACGTCCAAGAGCCGGGGCCAGATGGCAAGCCGCACGCGGCCATGCGCGCCAGCCAGCGCTTCGTGAAGCTGGGGCCGACGATCGGCGACGAGGTCATCGTGCTCGACGGGCTGAAGGTCGGCGACCGCATCGCGACGAGCGGATCGTTCAAGCTGCGCGATGGGGCGCTGGTGATCCCGGGCGGTGGCGGTGGGGCGGCGGGGGCGGGGGCGCCAGAGGCCGCGCCGGCGGCGGGCGCGGGGGAGCCGGGCGCGCCGGCGAAGAAGGACACGGCGGCGGCACCCGGCGCGCCAGCGGCCAGCGCGCCGAGCGAGAAGTAGTGGCGGCGACCGCGAATCTGAGGGCGAGACGTGAGACTAGGACCTGAGACAAAGACCTGAGCGCGAAGCGCGCTTGTCACCCATCTTTCGAGACACTCATGCGATCGATCACCGACATCTTCATTCGCAAGCCTGTCCTGGCCCTAGTGATCAACATGATCATCCTGGCGGTGGGTTGGCGGGCCATCGACTCGCTGCCGGTGCGGCAGTATCCGCGGATCGAATCCACCTCAATCCTGATTACCACGGCGTACATCGGCGCATCGGCCGAGACAATCCGCGGGTTTTTGACGACGCCGATCGAGCGCGCTGTGAGCGCGATCGACGGGATTGACTACATCGAGTCCAGCAGCACTTCGGGCGTGAGCATGATCACGGTGCGGCTGCGGCTGAACCACGACAGCAACGCGGCGCTGGCGGAGATCAGCGCGCGGCTGAATCAGGTGCGAAGCGAGCTGCCGGCGGAGGCGGAGTCGCCGAGCATCGAGATCCAGCGTGCGGACCGGCCGTTCGCGACGTTCTACATCAGCTTTACCAGCACGTCGCTGGACCTCACGCGCCTGAACGAGTTTCTGGCGCGTCAGGTGCAGCCGGAGCTGGCGACGATCGAGGGCGTGCAGCGATGCGCGGTTGAGGGGCCGCGGCCGCTGGCGATGCGGGTGTGGCTGGACGAGGCGAAGCTGAGCGCGCTGGACGTGACGCCGACGGAGGTGTACGACGCGCTGCGGAACAACAACTTTGTGGCCGCGGTTGGGCGAACCAAGGGCAACGAGGTGCAGGTCGACCTGCTGACGAACACGGACTTGCGCACGCCGCGGGAGTTTGAGCGGCTGATCGTGCGTCAGCGTGACGGCTCGATCGTGCGGCTGAGCGACGTGGCGCGGGTGGAGCTGGGGAGCGAGGAGCCGATGGGCGAGGCGGGGCTGAACGAGAAGCCAGCGATTTATCTGTCGGTGTGGCCTCTGCCCAGGGCCAACGAGCTGGAGGTCGCTGAGCGGCTGCGGGCGCGTTTGAAGGAGATCGAGCGGATTCTGCCGCAGGGCGTGGAGATGCGGCTGGCGTACGACGGCACGTTTTACATGCGCAACGCGCTACAGGCAATCGCCTGGACGCTGGGCGAGACGGTGCTGATCGTGTCGATCGTAGTGTTCCTGTTCATGGGCTCGTTCCGGACGGTGCTGGTGCCGCTGTTGGCGATGCCGATCTCGCTGATGGGCGCGTGTATCTTCATGGTGGCGCTGGGCTTCTCGCTAAACCTTTTGACGATCCTGGCGATCGTGCTGAGCGTTGGGCTGGTGGTGGACGACGCGATCGTGATGGTGGAGAACGTGGAGCGGCACATTCGCGAAGGGATGGACCGGACGCAGGCGGCGCTCAAGGGCGCACGAGAGTTGGTCGGGCCGGTCATCTCGATGACGATCACCCTCGCGGCGGTCTACGCGCCGATTGGCTTTCAGGGCGGCCTCACCGGCGTGCTGTTCAAGGAGTTCGCGTTCACGCTCGCGGCGGCGGTCATCGTGTCGGGCATCACCGCCCTGACGCTCTCGCCGGTGCTCAGCTCGTTCATGGTCCCGGCGCACGGCAAGGAAGGGTTCTTCACGCGCTTCGTCAACCGGATCTTTGATCGCGTCCGCGAGTTCTACGGGCGCGTGCTGGATGTCAGCCTCAGCCTGCGCTGGACCATGGCGGTCGCGGCGGTGATGATCACCGCCGGCGCGGCGCCGCTGTACATGTTCAGCGGCAAGGAACTGGCGCCGACAGAAGACGAGGGCGGGGTGTTTTTCATCCTGGAGGCAGCCCCGGACTCCACGCTGACGTCCACCGTCCGCGCCGCGACCGAGGTCACCAAGAACCTGAAGGAGATCCCGGAGACGAACCTTGTCTGGCGCGTGATCATGACGCCTTCGACCGGTTTCGGCGGCATCCAGACGGTGGATTGGAAGGATCGGAAGCGCGACACGAAGGAGATCCAGAAGGAAGCCTTCGAGCGGGTGATGACGGTGCCGGGCGTGAGGGCGATCCCCGTGCTTCCGCCGCCACTGCCGGGGGCCGGAAGCTTTGATGTCGAGATGATGATCACGAGCACGGACGAGCCTGAAGAGATGTTGCAGTGGGCGGGGCAGTTGGTGGGCGCTGCGTACGGCTCGGGCGACTTCATCTACGCCGACACGGACCTCAAGATCGACCTGCCGCAGACGCGGATCGTGATCGATCGCGAGAAGGTCTCGGACATGGGGCTGGACCTGGCGAGCGTGGGACGAGATCTGGCGGTGATGCTGAGCGGCGGCTATGTCAACCGCTTCAACTACGAGGGGCGTAGTTACAAGGTCATTCCGCAGGTGACCGATGAGAGCCGCGCACGCCCGGAGCAGTTGCTCAACTTGAAGGTGCGGACGAAGGACGGCGGGCTGGTGAGCGTGTCGTCGTTTGTGCGGCTGGAAACGGTTGCGGCGCCGCGGACGCTGAATCGGTTCCAGCAGCGCAACAGCATGAAGGTGTACGGCATTCTGAAGCCGGGCGTGACCAAGGCCGAGGGCTTGGCGAAGATGGAGGAGGCCGCGAAGGCGATTCTGCCGCCGGGCTACGCGCTGGATTACGTGGGCGAGTCGCGCCAGATCAAGCAGGAGGGCTCGTCGCTGGCGGTGACGCTGGGCTTTGCGCTCATCCTGATTTATCTCGTGCTGGCGGCTCAGTTCGGCAGCTTCCGCGATCCGC
This sequence comes from Phycisphaerales bacterium, assembly GCA_038328575.1. Classification (GTDB taxonomy): domain Bacteria; phylum Planctomycetota; class Phycisphaerae; order Phycisphaerales; family UBA1924; genus JACVCS01. The sequence continues at coordinate 13,908 of JBBQMD010000052.1, forward strand.
TGATCGTGCTGCTGGGGAGCGTGCCGCTGGCGATCACGGGCGCGCTGATCTTTACGTTCCTGGATCTGACGACGATCAACATCTATTCGCAGGTCGGGTTGATCACGCTGGTGGGTTTGGTGGCCAAGAACGGGATTCTGATCGTGGAGTTTGCGAATCACCTGCGCGAAGAGGGGATGAGCAAGTATGACGCAGTGAAGCGGGCGAGCATGACGCGCCTGCGTCCGGTGCTGATGACGAGCGTCGCGACGGTGGCGGGTCACTTGCCGCTGGTGTTTGTGAGCGGCGCCGGCGCGCACGCGCGCAACTCGATCGGCACGGTTTTGGTAACGGGGATGGCGATCTCGACGGTGTTTACGCTGCTGTTCGTGCCGAGTATCTATCTATTGATCGCGGGGCAGCACCGGGCCAAGCCGCACGTGGAAGGGGAGGAAGGCAAGCACGACAGCCACGGGGCGGCGGCGAACACAGCGAGCGGGGCGATGCCAGCGAGTGCGATGGCGCAGCCGGGCTGAGATGGTGCGACAGGTGAGTCGTGGCTTCGACGCCGCGCGGCTCGCGGAGCTAGCGAACGGGCGCTGGGGAGACGGTCGCACCGGGCGGCGGCGCGGCGTGCGATCACTCTGAGAATCCTGAAGGTTTTTCTTGCACCCAGTCGCGCAGCCTCTACACTTTTGTCAGACGCACAGCGGCGTCCTCGGCGCGGCGCCACGCCCCAGCGAAGATTCGGGCTCGGCACACTGACCCCTCAGCCAATCGCGACGAAGTGTCACCTTCGATTTGCTCCTTGTGTTGACGCGTGTGCTCGGCTGGGTTCCTTGTGCGGTTGATTCGCGCCCGCTCCCTCCGACATCACGCAGCAGCGCACGGTGCCGATCAGGTCGCTGGTCGGTCGCTGGTTCTCGTCGTCGTGTCTCGTGTCGTTCGTTCCAGTTGTTGTTCACGCGTCTTGTTGATCACGTAAAAGCACCATGGCCACCATCTCCTCTTCGAAGAACGCGTTTACCCAAGGCCGCTGGACGAGCGAAGACTCTTCGCGACTCTTCGGCATCCCCGATTGGGGCAAGGGCTATGTCGGCGTGAACAACGAGGGGCACGTCACCGTGCTCCCCACCAAGGACCCCGCGCGCCAGATCGACCTCTTCGAGGTTGTCGAGGGCCTGAAGCAGCGCGGCATCCACACGCCCGTGCTCCTGCGATTCAACGACCTGCTCGAGCATCGCCTGCGCGAGATCCGCACCGCGTTTGACACCTCGATGGCCGAGCACGCCTACACGGGCGGCTACTCCTGCGTCTACCCGATCAAGGTGAATCAGCAGCGCCACGTCTGCGAACAGATCGCCTCGCTGGCGGTGGATCTTCGCTTCGGGCTTGAGGCCGGCAGCAAGCCGGAACTTTTGGCGGTGCTGGGCCTCTCAGCGACGGCCGGGGGCCCGGGCGTCAACGGCATGCCGATCATCTGCAACGGCTTCAAGGATTCGGAGTTCATCGAGACGGTGATCCTGGCGACGAAGCTGGGGCGGAACATCATCCCGGTGGTGGAGAAGTTTGACGAGCTTGAGCTGATCGTGAAGCACGCCAAGACGTACAACGTTCGTCCGAAGATCGGCGTGCGCATCAAGCTGAGCAGCCGCGGGGCCGGTCGGTGGGAGTCGTCGGCGGGCGTGCGGAGCAAGTTCGGCCTGTTCGTGAGCGAGGTGCTGCGGGCGGTTGAGTATCTGAAGAAGCATGACATGCTGGATTGTCTGAACCTGGTGCATTGCCACGTCGGGAGCCAGCTTTACGACATCCGCGTGCTGAAGAACGCGATCAACGAGCTGACGCACATCTATTGCGAGCTGCACCGGTTGGGCGCGGGCGTGACGATGCTGGACATCGGCGGCGGCATGGGCGTGGATTATGACGGCAGCCAGTCGGCGTGGTCCAGCAGTATTAACTACAGCGTGCAGGAGTACGCCGCGGACGTGGTGTATCGGATCAAGAGCGTGTGCGATGACGCGAAGGTGCCGCACCCGCTGATCATTTCCGAGTCCGGTCGCGCGATGGTCGCCTACGGCAGCGTCCTGGTGATGGATGTTGTGGGTGCCAGCAAGTTCGAGCAGAACCCCGACATGCCCGCGATCGATCGCGCCATGGCCGAAGAAAAGGCTCGCGGAGGGGAGGTCCCCCAGCCCGTGATCGACCTGCTGGACGCGTATCAGAACATGACCGACCGCAACCTGCTGGAGTCGTATCACGACGCGACGCAGGCTCGCGACGAGGCCATGAGCCTCTTCAGCCTCGGCTACATGTCGCTGCCCATGCGCGCGATCGCGGAGCAGCTCTTCTGGGCCATCGGGCACAAGCTGCTGGAAAAGGCCACCAAGCGCGGCGAGCTCCCCGACGAGTTTGAATCTCTCCCCGAGCTGCTGAGCGATATCTACTTCTGCAACTTCTCGCTCTTCCAATCCATGCCCGATTCGTGGGCGATCGATCAGCTCTTCCCCATCGCGCCGATCCACCGCCTGACCGAGGAGCCCACGCGCAAGGGCATCCTGGCCGACATCACCTGCGACTCCGACGGCAAGATCGACCACTTCGTCGACAAGCGCATCGACAAGAAGACGCTGGAGCTGCACGAGCTGCGCGACCGGCCCGAGGGCGAGGTCGGCATCGAGCCGTATTACCTGGGCGTGTTCCTGCTGGGCGCATACCAGGAAATCCTGGGCGACCTGCACAACCTGCTGGGCGACACGCACGCGGTACACATCAGCATCAACGACGCGGGCCAGTGGTCGATCGAAGAGGTGATCGAGGGCGACACCGTCGAAGAGGTGCTGAGTTATGTGCAGTACGACGTGGACGACATCAAGCGCGCCATGCGGCTGGACATCGAAGCCGCGTGCCGCCAGGGCCGGCTGACGCTGGGCGAAGGCAAGAGCCTGCTGAAGTATTACGACGACGGGCTGGAGGGGTATACGTACTTAGAGGAGTGAGGGGCGGGCACGGCCCTCGGCGGCCGGCCCAGTCGAGCGAATCACCGCGACCGGTTGATTTTCTCGCCAAGCGGTCGCTCGTCAGGGCACCATTTCTGGTTGCGGCGCCTCGGGCTGGTCGGTCGTCGGGTGAATGGGCTCGACTTCAACTCGGGTGACGAGTCGAACGCCCAGGGCATCCAGCACCCGCTTCGCTCGATCCACCGTGATGCCGTGATACTCGTTGCGTTCGTCGCGTGAGACCATGGTCTCGTGGACTCGCAGGCGCTCGGCGAGTTGCCGCTGCGTCATGCCGCGAGCGATGCGGAGGCCGATCAAGGTCTGCCCCAGCCCGTGCAGGTTTTCGAACTCGCTGAACTGGCCGCGCTTGAGGCGTTCATAGCTCCGCACTTCCTCCTCGAACTGCATGTGGAAGGACTCTAGTGGCTGACGAAGCTTCGCTACCTGGTCGGGCGTGAAGCCCTGCTTCTTCCAGGCTTCGACGTACTCGGCCAGTCGCGCGCGCTCGCCCGCGATGCGTGCGACGGCCTGTTGATAGTCGGATTCGCTGCGGATCATGGCGAGGCTCCTGACTTTACCGAACGACTTTGACAATGCCCTTGGACACGGCGCTGCCGCGGCACTTCCGAAAGAACGCCGGGAACTCCAGCGGGTGCCCGTGCTCATCGATTCCGGCGATGTTGCCGGTGTAGTGTGGTTAGAGCTCAACGCGATAGGAGTGCCACATGGGCAGTTGCAGCTTCGGGTAGCCGCGATAGGCCCTTCTGGTCACGTGATCCCAGGTCCAACACTTCTCGGGATCGAGCAGATTGAGCTCGCGCCCCAGCTCACCCGATGCGAAGCGAAGCGGATCGCAATCGAAATAGCCGTCGATGTCGTTGGGGTGATCCTTGTCCTCGACGAATGAGCCATCGATAAAGATCTCGCTGATCCCGACAGCCCAGAGTTGCTCCGCGAGCACGCGCAGATTCGTCACGAGTCGAAGCCGCCACGCGGCGTCCCAGACCAAGTGGTCTCTCGGCGCCCCGGGGCCGAGGACCAAGATCGAATCCTCGAGCTGATCCAACGTGAGCGCGTAGTCGCCGGGAGGGAGCATCCCGTCGTCAGTGAAATGGAGTGCAGATATCGCCATCTCGAAGCTCCAACTCCAACGTCCAGCTATACACTATCGACTATCTATACGTTTACGTCAAGTGTTTAGCCTCGATTTTTGCTTGATTTCGGGAGGCGGGTTTGGGGCTTCCAAGAACCGATGCCTGCACTGACCAAGAAACCGCCCTCAAAGTCTCCTCTCTTCTCCGCCGATAACACTTGTCGGTGGAACCGGCCCGGCTGGAGAAAGAGCGCGGGGACCGGCCCAGCTCTCTCATACACTCTTGAGATGCGCTGTCGCACTTCAATCCTGTTCCTTGGTCTGCTGACGGGCACGCTCTTGCTTCCCGCCTGCGCCTCGCCCTCGTGGCAAACCAGCTATCGCCCGCTGACGGCGGATGGCGCGCTGGTGTCGCCTTCGGGCCAGAGCGATGGTTTGCCGCGGACGACGCTCGCGCCGGCCGCGGCGGTTGATCTCAAGCGAATCCCCCTTGAGCAGATCTCGATCGGGAACGTGCCGGAGGATTGCGTCGCGATCGGGTTCAGCGAGTACGAGCGCTTGTCGCCCGGCGGGCTTAGGGACGAGGCGCGGCTGGTGGACTTTGCGCGCTCGATCGGCGCGTCGCGTGTGCTGTGGGGCTCGGGGTTGAGTCATCGCACGTCGAGCACGGAGTTTGAGACGGGCGTGGGCCCGCGGCTTTGGGATCGTTACCCGCGCTCGGCGGACAGCGGCTCGCAGCTTTACTCCGGGCCGGTGACGCGGGTTGACGAGTGGTACACGCTGCGCGCCTTGTTTCTGCGAGCGCGCTGAGCTGGCCGGCTCAACGCCCACCAACGCGCCGTGCGTTCGAAGCGCCGACCCGCGACTGGCAGCCGCCGCGTCCGACTCGATACACTCCGGGCGTGAGCACGCCGCTGGTGATTCAGACCGAGCACCTGGACGAAGAACCCGCGGCATGGCTTCGCGAGCGCTGCCGGCTGGAGGCGTGTGCGCCAGGGGACGACGCGTTCCCGGCGTTGCTGGCGCAGTGCGACGGGCTGCTGATCCGCACGTACACACAAGTGACGCCGGCGCTTTTGGACCTGGCGCCACGCTTGAAGGTCGTCGCCCGCGCTGGCGTCGGGCTTGACAATGTCGATCTGCCCGCCTGCGCGGCGCGCGGAGTGCGCGTGATCTCGACGCCCGACGCGAACACGTCCGCCGTGGTTGAGTATGTCTTCGCCCTGCTGCTGGACGCG
>JBBQMD010000053.1:0-18500 GCA_038328575.1 Phycisphaerales bacterium
GGTCAGGCCGTCCCAGGGGAATGTCGAGAGCCCGCCGCTGACGGTGAGCGTGCCCGGGGCGTGGGCGGAGAGTTTGGGGAAGGCGTGCTCTGAGACGCGCTGCTGAAAGCGGCGGACGACTTGCCATGCGTTCAGAGGCTGCTGGCTGCCGGGGATGCGCGGGCCTTCGGGGTCAAAGAGCACGATGGCCAGTTCGTCGCCGCCGATGCGACAGACGCGATCGTTGGGCCGGATCGTGGTGGTCAAGAGGCGGACGAGCTCGATCAGGATCTCGTCGCCGGCGCCGTGCCCGTACTTGTCGTTATAGTACTTGAAGTTGTCGGCATCGAGCAAGAGCACGCAGAAGCTCGCGCGGCTCTTCTTGGCCTGCTCTGCCGCTTGCGTCACATAGCGCTCGAAGTAACGCCGGTTGAATGCGCCGGTCAGCTCGTCGGTCGATGCGTCGCGGGCGAGCCGTTCGCACTGGGCCTGGCTCGCCAGGATCGCACCAAGCCAGGCGCTGACGGCGCGTCGGAGGGCCGGGTTGTCGGAAGCGGCGCTGGTCTTGAGCACGCCAAAGACGCGACCATCGCCCGCGACGATCTCTCCGCCGCCGGCGCCGGGTGACTCGTCGAGGGTGGCATCAGCGCCCAGCAGCTCGCGGACTCGCGCCATGAGCATGGGGCGAATCGGGCGCCCGTCGAGCATCGCACGCAGCAGCGCCGCCTCAGCGTTGAGCCACGCGGCGTACGCGTCGGCGCTCAACCCCAACTGCGGCTGCATGGGGTCACGAGCCGGCTGCGAAGCGCCGTCGGGTCCGACTGCGGGGGTCGCTGGCGAGGGCGACGACGACAGCGGCGGGATGGTGGCGGACGTCCAGTGGGATGGCGTGCCTGCGGCGCTGTCAACCGGCACGACCACCAGCGGGACGGTCCTGGTCGCGCTGGCGACGACACCAAACGAGCCGAGTGAGCCGGACACACCCGGTGCGTCGTGTGTCTGCGTTGGCATTGAAGAACGCGGGGCGGTCGTCGCGCTCGAAGGCGCGGCTTCGGAAACGCGGCGCATCACCAAGTCGCGCAGCTCCGCGCCGTCGCAATGAGTTGAGACGCGGCCGTCGAGCCCGGTTGACCCGTTGGCGAGCGGCGCTATCGGTGGGCCGGTGCGGGCGGGGTTCTCAGATCTCGCTACGCCCAGCACGCGCACGGTCGGGTCAATCTCGCGCAGCGAGGCGATCAGCCCTTGCGTCGTGAGGCCGACCGCCTCCGGCTCGCTCTCGGGCCCCAGGATCACCACCGCCTGCGTGGGCGACTTCCGGTCGATCGGGTCGTTGAGCTCGCCGATGGCATCGAGGATGTTTCCGGCGCGGATGAGCTCGATCCCGTCGTCACGGCGCAGGGTTCCTTCGAGGCCGGTGCGGCCCACCACGATGACCCGCAGGGCGCTGGCATTCATGGCTCACCGTCCCGGGGATCGTTGCGAAAGGGGGGCGGGGCGTTGGGCAGGCGCCGATCCGTGTCGCGCTCATCGGGGCCGAGGTCGCGCAGAAGCATGCGGAGTTCCTCGGCGCTGAGGATCTCGCCGCGGTTGCCTTCGCTGACGCGGCCGGGCTGGCCCGGGGTCGCTCCGTCGAGGTCTTGGTCGCTTGACTGACGCAGCAGATCGTCGAGCTCGGTTTGTTCACCGGTGAGGCGCAGGCGTGGGCGTGTCAAGGAGCGGGCGGTGTCGGGCACGCCAGCGACGCCGCCTGGCTGTGACGCCGGGCGACGGTCAGTGTTTGCGGGCTCTGTGCGAGCGGGCAGGCGCGCGCTTTCGAGCGTCGGCCAGCTCGCGGCTTCGTCGCGCGTGGCGCTCATCAGCTCGCCCTCGTCGCGCACGCGCCGGTACACCCACACACGCCCGCGCGGGGCGTACTTCTCCATCGCCCGGAAGACGTCGCCGCTGCCCAGGAGCTGCGAGGGCTGGCAGAAGACGACGACGAATCCCTCGCGACCGGTCTGGGTCGACATGCGGCAGGCGGCGCTCATGATGCTCATGGCGTCGCGTCGCACAAGCGCGCAGACGCCGCGTCGGCTCAGGCTCTGGATCAGATCGCTGGGCGGATCTTGCGCGACGGGCACCCAGACCAGGCACTCATCGCGGACGTTGGACCCGTCTTCGGCGTCGTCGCCACGCTGCGGAGGCTTCGCTCGCGCAGAACTTGCGCCTGTGTTGGCAGAGAATCCATCACCCGGATTGTCGCGCGGCTCGCCGCCGGGGAGTCTGCTCATGGCAGAGTTTAGTGTAACACACTCTGGCGGTTCAGATATCAGCATTTTCCCGCAGACCCCCTCTTTTGTAAGCCTAATGAGGCGAAACTCAGCGCTACGTTCATACTTGGTTGAGCTCGTCACCCCGAAGCGTTATCGGACGGCCAGAAGTGCGCGCGCAACGCGGCTGGCACCGTCGGCGGGACCCAGGGTTGCCAATGCACGCCGCATTTGCGCTCTCCGATCATCATCCTGCAATATTTCCACCAACATCGTTGTCAAGGCGAGGGCATTCACCCCAGGGTCGATCCGGTCATGCTCAACCGCTGCCCCGCCCACGCTCACCAGCCGCTGGGCGTTGAGCCGCTGGTGCTCGTCGCGATGATACGGATATGGCAGGAAGATGGTTGGGGTCTGGTTCGCCCAAGCTTCGCCGACACTCCCGGCACCTGCGCGGCTGATGGCAAGGTCCGCCGCGCCCCACCAATCGCCAAGATGGCGGAGGCGGGGGGTCACCATTGCTGGCACGCCTTGCTGGTCGTACACCCGCGCGAGTTCGTCGGCGGTGCGCTGGGCGTCGATCCCGCCGCCGCATTGGTGGAGCACGCGCCAGTGGCCGTCGCGAAAGACCGGCGCGAGGGCCGGGAGCATCTGGATCATGGCGTTGTTGATGCTTTCAGCGCCGAGGCTGCCGCCGGTGATCATGAGCACGCGCTGGCCCGAGTCAGCGCCGACGCTCTGGCGGCACTGCTCGCGATCGCCGCCTTTAGCGCTGGCGCGGACGATCGGCGGCACGACTTCCCATGAGCGAGCGAAGGGCGCGACGGTCGGCAGCGCAGTGAACGCTTGCGTAGCGTGTCGTGCGATCCACCGGTTCGCCTTCCCCGGCTGGGCATCGAGATTCACCAGGGTGATGTCAAGGCCCTCGGCTCGGGCCGCTTGCACGCAGGGGGCAGCGACGAAACCGCCCAGCGCGACGACGCGCACCGGCGCGCCGGCGGCGTCAGCGCGCAGAGCGCGATAGAGCTTGCGTGCCTTGCGAATACTGCGCGCCCAAGAGGTCAGAAACTTCAGCAGGGCGCGCGGCCGCAAGCCAAGGGGGCGGGCGTCGAGGGCCGCGAACTCGACACCCTCGGGCTCGAGCACTGCGCGGTCGACGGCGCGATCGCTGCACACGTGAACGTGTCGGACGCTTGCGGCCCCGGCAATGGCGTCGAGTTGCTCGCCGATGGCCAGGCCGGGGTAGATGTGCCCGCCGGTGCCGCCGCCGACGAAGACGAAGGTTGGTCGCCCGCGAGGTGCGGGAGCGGGGGCGTTTTCCAAGGGCATCTGGTCGCGGTCGATCACGCGCGCAGGATAGCGATGCGCGAGCGGGCGATGGGGGCGCGCGATGCGGGCCGGAGCCGCGTCGGGCGGGCGGGGAGCGCAAGTTGCGCCGGTGCGAGTCTGCGAAACTACGATGTGGAGCCGCGGGCGTGGCGAAACTGGCAGACGCGCGGGACTTAGGATCCCGTGGGCTCAAACCCCGTGCAGGTTCAACTCCTGTCGCCCGCACTTTTTTAGCACCCGGGCCGACGCGCGCTTTGCGAGCGTGCGGCGCAGGTCACGCGGCGATCAAGCGTTGCGCGGCTTCAGGCGGCGCGTGAGCCGTTGGTCAGTATGGCGATCTAAGGCGTGATCAAGGACCAAGAGACGGTCAACCGGACGTGCGACGACGGCGCGCCGGCGGCGCGCTCGCGCGCTCGATTGAGACGCTTTGAACACAAAGCGAGCCAGACGCGATCAAGGCCCCTTCACTCATCTCGCGTGAGTCTGGGGAATCTGGGTGATTCAGAGTGGGGGAAAGCCTGAGGGCGTTTCCCTTCCGGCGCTGGCCGCATGGAGGAAGACGTGTCCGTTTATGGTCACTAAATGAGCGCCGTGTTCAGACTGCGTGAACGATCGCTCAGATTGTGCTCGTGTTTCACTTATTTGGGTTGTCAACGCCCGCGAGGGCTTGTACATTCCCGGGACCAAGGTGAGGGAGAGATTTCCTTCATACTTGGGCGACACACGCGGATACCCGGCAAGGGGCGAAAGCTTTCAGCCGGCGGGTAGTACATGCGAGGAGAGGGTTTCGGTGCCGCTCGCGGCACCGACTCTCGTGGCTAGTCCCTTTGGATTGGTTCTCTCTCCCATGCCCCGCACGAACGGCTCCAACAACTCGAGCACGTCTACCCGATCAACGCAGGATGCCGCGACGGGCCTTGATCCATTGGGCCTTGATCCATTGGGCCATGATCCATTGGGCGCTGAGCCGGATGGAATCTCGCGTCTGGTCGGATCATCCCCGGCGATGACCAAGCTTCGCAAGCTCGTGCAAGCGGTTGCACAAAAAGACTGCATCGTGCTGATTCGCGGCGATTCGGGCACCGGCAAGGAGCTCGTCGCGCGAACGCTGCACGAGCAGAGCAAGCGGGCCGGTGGCGCGTTTATCGCGGTGGACTGCACTGGGCTGCGCGACACGCTGCTGGAATCGCAGCTCTTCGGACATGTCAAGGGCGCGTTCACGGGCGCTGAGCAGAACACGCTGGGCTTCATCCGCTCGGCCGATGGCGGGACGCTGTTCCTGGACGAGATCGGCGAGCTGGAGCCCAAGACGCAGGCCAAGCTGTTGCGTGTGCTACAGGAGCGCACGGTTGTGCCGCTTGGCTCTGTGAAGCCCGTGCCGGTCAACGTGCGTGTGCTGGCGGCGACGCATCGCGACCTGAAGAAGATGGTCGCTCACGGGCAGTTCCGCGAAGACCTCTACTTCCGCCTCGACGTCGTGACGGTGGTGGCACCCCGCCTCAATGAACGACGCACTGACGTCGTCCCGCTGTGCGAGCACTTCCTTCGTGAAATCGCGGGGCTGTATGAAGAGCCTGTGAAGCGGCTGTCTATTGAGGCGATCAAGGTGCTGACGAGCTATGAGTGGCCCGGCAACGTTCGTGAGCTGGCCAACGCGGTCGAGCACGCCGTGGTATTCAGCAAGCGTGACGAGATCGACGTGTTGGACTTGCCTGATCGCGTGCGCGGCGTGACATCTGAGCCGCTGAAGCTTGATCTGATCGATGGGCCGATCATCCCGCTTGAGAGCGCCGAGCGCGGGTTGATCATGCGGGCGCTGAAGGCGACCAACGGAAATCAGAGCCGCGCGGCGGAGATGCTGCTGATTGATCGGCGGCGGCTGAGCCGGAAGGTTCAGCGATATGGCTTAGACCACCTGATCACGCCCGGCTCGGAAGAGCAGTTGCCGATGCCGCGGATCGCGCGGGCCTCGGGGGAATGATCGACGGAGAGTGAACCAGGGGCATCGCCCACGCGAAGCCCGCGCCGCCGAGGCCTGAAAGGGAACTCGGCGGCGATCGCTTTTGGGAGGGCGTGGTCTGGGCGTGGTGCTGGGGCGTTGCTTCGAGACGGTTGTCGGTTGAACGCGAGCCTGGCGCGGCTGCGCGTTGGCGCGGTGATAGTGGCGACGGCGACGCGTGTTTGGGTAAACGCCTTGGCAAAGTGGGGCGCGCCAAAGTGGCAAGCGGACCAAACTGGCACGCTGGCGCGGAGTTGCGTTCGATGCGTCGAACGAGGTGATCATCTTCAACTGGGCTGATATCGAGGGTTAACGCTCGTGCCCGACGCGCGGTGTGCGTGCGATTGGCTCTGCGCGGCCCTACTCCATGCTGGTACGCCGCGTGCGTCGGCCGATTCGTGGGCTGCGGTACGGGGCGATGGAGCAATGTGATCCATTTTAGACCACATGTCAAAACAGACCAACTGCGATCCCACTCGCATGAACATGACGTTGAAGAGGATGGCGGACCGTTGCGATGGCCAGAATGCACCAACATTTGCCGCAGAGCGTGTGCGCGATCACTCATTCTAAAACATGAGTTTTCCAGCGGAAACACGCCACATTCTTCCACGGATTTGCTTTGTGCCACGAGTTGGCACGCCCTGTGCATTCTTTGGGTGGAGAGAGGCGGTCCCACGACCGAAGGGAGTGTTCCTGGTCATGTCTGGCCGCTTTTCATCCAATGTCATCGTCGTGAAATTCGACGATGAGATGCTCTCCGGGCTGAGCCGGTGCGTGCTTCGGCACCGCTGGACCGTTCTCGACGGCCGGGCCGAAAGGTCGCTGGTCAAAGAGATCGTGTGCTCGCAGGTCTCGCTCCTGCTCTTGCAGGTGCCCAAAGACCACGCGCCAGCTCTGGACTTGCTTGGTCGGTTGCGGCGGCTGTGGAGGCCTCTGACAACGGTTGCGGTGTCCAGCGACGAGAGTGAAGAAACAGAGACGTGCCTTCGGCGTGCCGGTGTCTCGGCATACCTCGGCCCGGCAAGTTCGCAAGACGCGATTGATCGGCTGCTGGCGCAGTTGGCGGTCGGGTCTGTAGCGGGGGGAAGTCAGGTCGAGATCAAGGTCGCGAAGATAAACGGTCGCAAAGCGAAATAAGACATTGAGTTTGGTGAGGTCTTTCACGTCGAGGGTTGGTTGGGTCATTGAGGGTGATGTTTTGGTGTTTGCAGGGTTTGCATCGGCGAGGATCAGCGGCAACGGACTGCCTGGTTACTGCTGGTTGGTGGAATATCACGACACTCCTTCCTCCCACCGCTGACCGGCGGAGAGAGAGCGAGGTGGGACGTGCCGCTGATCCTCGCCGATGCGAAACGAGTCGCAAGAGAGCATGGACTTGCGTGACAAGTGAAGAGTTGGAGCCTTGAGCATCGATGCGTGCGAAGCGCGTCGTTGACGATCGACGGCGGGATCAGTGGATTCTGCTGGTGGGCAACATCACGACACTCCTTCCTCCCAGTCTACCGGTGGAGAGAGAGCCCTGAGAACGCCGTCGATCGACGATGACTTGCTTCGTTACGCGTGTGACCTGAGAAATCAACGCGGCATGGATTTACTCGCAGCCCCGCTGGCGAGAGAGAGACCCGCCCAGTGCCCGAGAGGGCGTTGCGGCGAATTTATTTAACCGATGACGGTCGCCTGCTTCGCAGCAGCGAGCCGCTCGGATGCGGGCGTGGCGACGGGGCGGGGGGCTGGAGTTGGTCATGTCGGCTTCGAAGGTCACTTCCATCCACACATCGCGTCTCGTCATTCGAGGCCTTCGACTGAAGAGCGTCGCACGCTCGGTGCGACGGTCAATCTTCGATGTTGTGCTTGTGTGTGTCGGTGTCGCGTGTGCCGTGTGTTTGTCCGGAGACGTTCGCGGCGATCGGTGACTCAACCAAAATAACTCGGATCTGTCCCGCTCGTTTGGCGGGACCGAAGATGTGTGACGACGACACCCTCGCCATCTTCAACGCCCGCGGTTCTCCCTCACCGGTTGCCGCGGGTTTTTCTTTGTTGGCTTGAGCGGGGTCGTTCGATGGCGCTGGCGTGGAAGTGGGGGGCGGTGCTCGGTGAGCAATCGCAATCGCAGTGTTCAATCTCTTTAACGTGTTGATCGCACTGGATGGCGCGGAGTGACGCGAGGTCACGCTGCTGCCGATCGTCGAGGTTTGCGATGACCGCGAGCGTTGGCGGCGACGCTTCGCGACGAAGCAGGCGACGGCGCCGTGCGCGCGTGCGCGGCGGTCGGCGTGACTGGCATCGTCAGCACTCGAGCGGTGAGCGGTGGGCGAGAGGGATCGTGCGGCGAGGCCGTTTTTTACAAGAGCTGCGAGCGAGACAATCAGCCCGGGATGCTGATTCGGCGAGACCGCCTTCGATCAAGTCTTCGCACTCGCGGCGTTCATGCAACCGGATCTTTGCGCGGACTTGATCAAAGAAACTGCCGATCGCGTCGCAAGTGCGCGCGTATCTGGGTATGCTCATTCACGCAAGCGAAGGCTCTTGCGTCGCAGGGCAAACGCCAAGTCGGAGGATCTGGACAGCGACCAGCAGACGCCGGTCACCAACATCGTTCCTACCAAACGCTCGCATCGGTTTTGTGATCGGTGCGGGCGTTTTATCATTGATGCTTGGAACCGCTCGCGCCACGCGCCGCCGACTCCGCCTTCGGTGTTCGGAGACGCCGAAGGGCGATGGATCATCACACCACGTACGTGAGCTTGACCTTCGACGGCGCTAAGCCGTGTTCGTCGAAGATGGCGATCTCGTTGGTTGAGCCAGCGATGAGGAAGCTGGAGGGCACGAGCATGGTGGAGTGCGGGCCGACGAGCTTGCCCTTGCCGGTGGCGTTGAAGAAGCGCCCGACGTGTCGTCCGTTGACATAGATCTGGCCCTTGCTGAGGCCGGTGAGCGCGACTTGCAGGTGGTGCGTGAAGCCGTGGGCGTGCCCGCCGGGTGCGGCGGGGACGGTAAAGCGGGCCTTGGACCAGCTCGGGGCCTTACTGGGGGCGCGGAGGGGCTTGAACGCGGCGTCGACTGGCGTCTCCCACTTGGCGAAAGCCCACTGCGCGTCGAGCGTGAGGTTGGTGACGTGGTCGTAGAACGCGACGCTCTTGATGAGCGATGCGCGATCGGCGCGTGCGGAGGTGAGGAGTGCGAGTTCGAGGGTGTTGTCGCCGCGGGCCATGAGCTCGGGGTCGATGGTGAGCTGGCGGAGGCTGGCGCTGTCAAAGAACGCGATGGGCTTCTCGTTCAGGATGACCAGCCCGCGATGTGGCGCGCCCTGCGGGAGCGTGAGGGTCATGAGCAGCGTGTGCTTGCGCTTGCCAGACCAGGTCCAGGCGGTGCGCTCCGGCTCGGTGACGTCAGCGGAGTGGACATCAAACAGCGGCGTGCGGAACGAGAACGCCTCCAGCGGGCGGTCGGTGCGCGTCGTCGCTTTGCTGATGGCGCGGGCGGGGCGGATCTCCCAGAGCGGGCCGATGATGCCCTTGGGCTCGCCCAGTTGCTGGCCGCCGCTGGCGCGGCCGAGATTCTCGGCGAGGATGACCAGCGTCTGCTCTTTCTTGCGAAGCGAGATCGTTGCAGCACCCAGCCCCGCGGCTCCGGGTCCGACACCGATCACGCCGGCGTCTTGCCCGCTCAGGAACAGGTGCAGGCGATCGCCACTGCCGGGCGAGGCGACGAGCGTCTTGCCGGCGGTGGGAGGGCAGAAGGTGCAGCGATACCAGCCATAGCCGTATGGCGCACCGAGGGTGGCGAGGTCGGCGGGGCCGGCGATCGATGCGAAGCGAGCGGAGGTGCCGGCGGTGTATTCGGTTTGCTCAGCGGTGAGCCAGGGCGTGAGCGTGGGCGGGGAGGGGGACTTAGCGCGAGCTGCGAAGAGGACGGGGCTGGCTGGCGCGTCTTGCATTACCTCTTCGGTGATCGTCGTCGTGGTGGGCTTCTTACCTTTGCCCTTGCCCGGCGGCGGCACGTTCACGGTGCGCGTGACTTTCACCTTCCGGGGCGGCTGCGGGAGGTGATACTTGATCGTTGAAACGCTGCCGTCGGCGCTGTAACGCACGACCTGGCGATCGGCCTTGTACACGATCGGTTCGCCCGTGACGGCGAGGTCATCGGCGCCGAGGTACACCGCGTCGTCGCTCACCAGGAGTTTCGGCAGCAGCTCCTCGCGGCAGATCACCACGAGGATGTTCTCGTGCTCGATTGCTTCCGGCTCGTCGCCGCTGGGAACGATCGTCTCCAGCGGCGCGTCGTTGATCGCCAGGCGCACGGGCGAACCGGCGGGGCCCGCGATGACGAAGACCTTGCCGACGAGGGCAAAGGGCGACAGGTTGCAGTAGTTGAGTTGCGAGCGCCCGGCGAGCCGGACGTCAAACAAGCACCAGGTGACCTGATTCTGGCCCAGGTATGCCGGGAGCGTGGAGCCGTCGTTCATCAAGAGCTGCGCTGGGCGCTCGCCAGCGGGGCCGGCGCCGGGGATGCGCGAGCCGTAGACAAACGCGACCGAGCCTTGCGAGCCGGCGGCGTACGAGACGACGTGCCCGGTTGAGGGCAGCTTCGGGTTGGTCACTGAGAAGACCGACTCGGGAACCAGGCTGACGCCGGCGCGCTTGGGCTCAAGGTTGGAGAGGACGCGCGCGAAGCGCGAGGCGAACATGGCAACGCGCCGCAGCGGGTGGAACAGTGCGCCGGGCGTGCCCGCCTCGGTGAGCGGCGCGGATTGGTCGTTGCTGGTGGTGTAGAAGGCGTCGAAGGTCTGGGGCGAGCGTCCGCCGGAGAAGCCGAAGTTTGTGCCGCCGCAGAACGGCTCGATGTTGAACTGGCCGGCGGCGGCGATGATCTCGGTGAGCTCGCGCTGCAGTTCATTGGAGTCGATGGCGGGGTTGGCGCGGGCCGGTGCGCCCCAGGTCTCGGCCTGGCCGACGGTGAACGCGCCGACCATGCGCGGGATCGAGGAGCGCACGGCGGTGAGTTGGCGCAGCGTCGAGAGCATGTCGCTGGAGCCGGTCCAAGTATCGATCTCGCTCTCGAGGCCCTGCCAGAGGTTGTTGGCGTTGAGGATCGGGACATCGAAGCCCGACTCGCGCAGGTAGCGCCCGATCTCACCCAGGTATTGCGGAGCAAGCGTGTCGTCGCCGCAGGTCCAGGCGGACTCGGCTTGGACAAGGATCACCGGCCCGCCGGGGCCGGTCTCGGTCGCGGTGGCTTGCAGATCGCGGACCTGGTTTGCAACGGCGTTGAAGAAGCGGCTGGTCGCTTCAAGGAACGCGGTGTTGGCGGTGCGGAGCTTGACGTCTTTGAGCGAGAGAAGCCAGACCGGCAGGCCGCCGAGGTCATATCCCGAGCCGATGAACGGCCCAACGCGCAAAATGCAGTACATCCCGGCGGCGTCAACAAGCTGGACAAACGCCCGCAGGTCGTTCTCGCCTTGGAAGTCGAACGAGCCGGGGCGGGCCTCGTGGCGCGACCAGACGACGTCCGTGGTGATCGTGTTCAGGCCCGCCTGTTTGGCGGCCATGATGCGCGCGGCCCACTGGTCGCGCCGGACACGGGCGTAGTCAATCGTTCCTCCCACCAGGAAGATGCGACGACCGTCAATGAGAAAGGACTGTGAGTCGTAAGTGATGGACGCCACTTGGCAGAACCCTCCGAAAAGGGAAGCGCCCCACGACGCACCGTCCAATGACCGAACTAAAGGCCCCGTGTGGGCCGGTGAGTCCGGCCGGGCATCTCAGCACGGCGCGAACGATCGAGGGGGGAAGAGCATAGGGAGAAGGATGGACGCAAGCAACGCAACTGGCCTCTCTGGGGTACACTTCCACCCCGATCCCGTCGCAATTGGGGACATGTTTCCCTAATATTTTCCTATTCTTCAGATTGGAACCGTCGCGATGACCCCCTTCCGCGCAGACAATCGATGGCCTGCGTGCCTTTCAGTCGTGCTCTTGTGTTCCTTCCAAAGCACGAACATCGGTTGTCACACCAATCTTGCGGACATCGATGCCCAAACCGACGAGTTGGTCCGTCAGCGATCGATGTTGTTGGGAGGGCAGGGCGTGGTGCCGACCCGGGCGTGGCGCGAGCCGGCGGATCTTGACCGACCGGACGCCCGGCGCGAGCGCCCGGACACGACCGATCCGGAGGCCAGCGCCCTGCGATTGCGTGTCGCCGATGAGAACCGCGATGTCGCGGCGCGTCTGTCGGCGATGGTGAAGCCCGTCGAGAGCGGGATCGAGTTGGACCTCACCGGCGCCCTTCGCCAGGCGCAGCAGACGGGGCGCGAGGTCCTGAACGCCGAGGAGGAGTACATTTTGGCGGCGATCCGCCTGTTGCTGGAGAAGCACCTGTGGTCGCCCAGGTTTTTCGCGTCAATCTCGCCGCTGATCGTTGATCGCTACGGACGTTTCCAGCAGAACACCACGGCCCTGGAAGTGGTCAACCAACTGGGTGTGAGCCAGCGGCTGCCCTACGGCGGGCAGGTCGAGGCGGCGTACGTCTACTCCATCACGGAACAGCTTCGCGAGGTCGCCACCGAGCGATATGTGGATTCGTCGTCGCTCGTGCTATCGGCGACGGTGCCGCTGCTGCGCGGCGCGGGCGATATCGCGCGCGAGGATCTGATTCAGCGGGAGCGAGATCTGGTCTATGCGGCTCGAATCTTTGAGGATTTCCGCCGCTCGTATCTTGTCTCGATCGCGCGCGACTATTTCGATCTGCTGCAGCAGCAGCGCGAGATCGCCAACCAGGAGAACGCGCTCAAGCAGCTCAAGGCCCTGGAGACGCGCACGTCTGCGCTGGTGGAAGCCGGGCGTCTGGCAGAGTTTCAGAAGAACATTGCCAGCAACGACGTGCTGGTCGCCACCTCACGATTGGCGTCGCAGGCGGAGCGGTATGTGCTGGCGCTGGACCGGTTCAAGGTGCGGCTCGGACTGGCGGTCAACGCGCCCGTCGTGATCAAGGACGAGCCGCTGGAACTGCCCGAGCCGGACATCACGCCCGAGGCGGCGGGCGAGCTTGCGCTGCAATATCGGCTCGATCTTCAGACGCTGCGCGATCGCGTGGAAGATCAGCGGCGCGCGGTGCGAAACGCCAAGAACCTGCTGTTGCCGGACCTCAACATCGTCGGCTCCGCGACGCTCAACGGTGATGCGCTCTCGCGCCGGGCCCAACCGATCTTCAACCCCGACCGATCCACTGTCAGCGCGGGGCTCACGCTCAATCTTCCCTTGGACCGCGAGATCGAGCGGCTCCAGCTTCGCGCTTCGACGATCGTCTTTGAGCAGCAGCAGCGGTTGCTGGAACAGACTCGCGACAACGTGATCGTCGACGCGCGATCGCGAGTTCGCGCCGTGGAGCGCACGCGATTTGCGCTGCAACTGGCCGATCGGGCGGTGTTCATCAACCGCCGGCGCATGGAGGAGCAGGAGCTCAAGGCCGACACCGTCGCGGCGCAGGAAGTCGTGGATACCGCCAACGCGCTGCGCGACGCGGAGAACTCGCGCGACGGCGCGGCGACAGACCTCAAGAACGCGATCCTCGACTATCTCTTGTCCACCGGCCAACTGCGTGTCTCACGCGCCGGCCTGCTGGAGAAGCCGGTGGAAGAGCGGAACTGAGAGAGAGCGAGCGGCGATCAGTCGCGGGCGGTCAGGCGAGCGGAAGGCTGACGCCGAACCGACGAAGGCCGAAGTGCGGCAACTGCGTACGCTGTGGCCCTATGGCGATCATCGTTTTGCAACATTCGGACGTGGACACGCTGGGCCGGCTTGGGCCGGTGCTTCGCGATCTTGGTCACAAGCTGGACGTGCGCCGTCCGGATCGCGGGGGCGCTGGCGTGTTGCCGACAGATTACGACTCGGTCCACGCGGTGATCGTGATGGGCGGGCCGCAGAACGTGGGCGTCGATCTGCCCTGGATGGCCCCGGAGCTTGAGTACATCAAGGGTGCGCACGCGCGCCAGTTGCCGGTGTTGGGCATCTGCCTGGGCCACCAGATGATCGCGGCGGCGCTGGGCGGCGAGGTGACGGTCGCCGCCGCGCCCGAGTTTGGCTATTGCGCGATCCACACCGGCGTGCCGGGCCAGACCGACACGTTGTTGGCGGGCGTGCCCTGGAACGCGACAGTGTTTCAGACTCATGCGCGCGAGGTCAGCAAGCTGCCGCCGGACGCGACGGCGTTGCAGTCGTCCACCGACTGCAAGGTCCAGTGCTTTCGCGCTGGCCTGCGGACGTATGGCTTTCAGTATCACTTTGAGGTCGGGCCGGATGAGCTTGACGCGCATTGCAAGTCCCCCAGCGGGCAGGCCGCGATGGCTGCGCGCGGGCTGACGATCGAGAGCGTGCGCCGCCAGGGCGCGGACAACGCGGACATCGCGGCCCGCGTCGGGACGCGCCTGTGCGACAACGTCGCGATGGTCATGTTCCCGATGCTGCGCCACGCCCGCATCTGATTCACTCGGTTTCGACTTCACTCGGGTTCGACTTACAGCCTTCGGGAGCTACACCTCGTGCGCACGGCGGTATTCCTCGATCGCGACGACACAATCACCGACACGCACCCGGCGACGGCGCATCTGGCGCGCCCGGGTGATCTCTTTGATCCGGAGCTGGTGCGGATCCTGCCGGGGGCCGCGGGCGCGATCGCGCGATTGAATCGCGCGGGCTTCGTCGTGGTGTGCTACACGAGCCAGGGCGGCCTGGCGCGCGGGCCGATGGAGAACAGCCCGCCGGCGACGATGGCGCAGGTCGAGCGCGTGAACGATCGCATGCGTGAGCTTTTAGCCAAAGAGGGGGCTCGGCTTGACGCGCTCTATTACTGCCCGTTTCACCCGCGCGGGGTTGTGCCGCGATTTACGCGTGAGGACTCGTGGCGCAAGCCCGGGCCGGGGATGATCCTGACGGCGGCGCGCGAGCTCGATCTTGATATTTCTCGCTCGTGGGCGGCAGGGGACATGGCCCGCGACATCGAGGCGGCGATCAACGCGGGGATTGGCAAGTCGCGCGCCATCCGGCTGCACGCAGTTGGTCCGCAGGAAGGCGGCGCGTGGGCGGTGAACCTCGTGGATGCGGTGGAGATGATGCTTCGCACTTGAGCTGGCGATCTCGGCTATAACTGCCGCCGATGTCTGAATCTCGCGCCGCCCGTGTGCTGGTCTTCCTGCCCTCGTGGCTGGGCGACACGGTCATGGCTACGCCGACGCTGCGGCTGTTGCGTGAGGCGATGCCGCGATCGGTGATCGTGGGGCTGGTGCGGCCCGGGCTGGATGAGTTGCTGAGCGGGAGCGATCTGCTCGATGACATCGTCGTCGCCGACGGGCGATCGGTGACGGGCCCCGCGAAGATCGCGTCAAAGCTCGTGCCGCTGCGCTTGGATGCGGCGTTGCTGCTGCCCAACTCGTTTGCCAGCGCGATGACGGTGCGGCTTGCGGGGATCCCGATCCGCGTGGGGTATGACCGTGACGGGCGGGGCGTGTTGCTCACTGAGCGATTGCTCGCGCCGCGGAGAGTTCCGCCGCGACGCGGGTGGGAGCCGGTCAGCGCTGTGAACTACTACTTGAATGCGGGGCGGGCGCTGCTGGAGACGCTGCGATCGCGCCGGTTTCTGGTGGACATGGCGACGCGGACCGACGGCTCGTCGGTGGTCCAGTGGACGCCGATGCTGGAGCTCTCGAGCACCGAGCGTCAGGATGAGGAGTCGCGCCAGGTGTTGATCAAGGGCGGCATCGATCCCGGCCCGCTCTATGGCGAAGTCGGCGCGGCGTGCGAGCCGTTCGCGCTCATCAACCCCGGCGGCAACAACCCCGCCAAGCGCTGGCCGGTCGAGCGGTTCGCCGGCGTCGCGCACCACCTGATCAGCCAGCACCGACTCAAGGTCGCGATCAACGGCTCGCCATCAGAGGGCGAACTGGTGTCGGTCATCCGCGATGCGATCGTGCTGGATCATCCGGAAGACGAGCGCATGGTGGTCTGCCTGCATGAGCTGGGCGGGACGGTCGCATCGCTCAAGGGGATCGTGCGCCGGGCGAAGCTTGTGCTGACCAATGACACCGGCCCGCGCCACATTGCGGCGGCTTTCGGCGTGCCGTGCGTCTCGCTCTTTGGCCCGACAGACCCGCGATGGACGCTGCTGCCAGAACACCCCGGCACGACGCGCGAGATCATCATCACCGCCGACCCGACGCTCGCGGCGGAGGAACTCGCCGACGATCACCCCGAGCGCTGCCGCATTGATCGCATCACCACGGCGGAAGTGATCAGGGCGGTTGATCGGCTGCTCGGGGGTTTGGCGAGAGCTGAGGCGTAACTGCCAGGGTGAGGCGGAGGGTCGAACGCCGCCCGGGGCGATCAGTGTTCCTCCGGACCCGCGAAGGGCGATCAATCATGTCCACTTGGTTTTGGTCCCGAACCGGCTAGAATACCTCCCGGCTCGGAATGCCATCGAGCCGGCGTTTGTGTCCAGTCCACGTTTCGCGGCGGTTTGACATTCTGGTCCATGGTTGGCCGCCGCGGTTGATCATGGGGGCATAGCTCAGTTTTGGTAGAGCGCATCCATGGCATGGATGAGGTCAGGGGTTCGAGTCCCCTTGCCTCCACTACAAGTGGAAGAAAGACGGCCTGTAAGGGCCGTTTTTCGTTGGATGGCGAGGGGTGTGGGTGGAGACGGGGCCGGTTGAGAGCGGATGCGTGGCGCTGAATGTGCCACTGATGCGGCTCTGCGGAGCAGTGCTGCTTGTGCTCCCAACAGCACTGGTCGCCTCATCCAAGAAGTGCCAGATCCACCACCGCGCGGGCGCATCCGGGTACGGCGGCAGTTCGTATATCGACTCGATGCTGCTCCGCGAGAAAGACACCCGCGACTCCGGCGACGCGATCCAGCCCCCCTACGCCGCGGCAGATTCCATCCGCGAGCAAACCCTCTACTATGTCCAGAACTGGAGAGCCGACGTGGTCGCGTTGTTGAACGAGAACGGTCGAGCGGTGGAGCACGTTCGCTACACGGCGTACGGATCGCCGCGCCGGCTCAACATGAACCCGGTGGACATCGCCTTCGACGACGGCTCGGCCCTCCCGCCGGTCGGCACGGCGACCGCGGGCAAGGTCAACAACGGCATGGAAACTGGCGACTACAACCTGTTCTTGGCGACGTTCTTTGACTCGCTCCCCGCCGCCGACGTGGCCAACGACGACGGCACCCCGCTGCCGCCCTTCGGCCCGCTCAGCGCGAACAACGGCGTGAGCGAAGGCGATTACAACCTGTTCTTCAACCTCTACTTCGACGGCTGGGACAACGGCAGCGAGAACGCCGTCAGCACCGCCGCCATCGGCAACACCATCGGCTACGCCGGCTACGAGTACGACCCGGTCCTGCTCACGCCCACGGCGCTCTCGGCAACGCCGGGCGAGGGGTACGCGGCGAACTACCACGTCCGCCATCGTGTGTACGACGCGGGGTTGGGGCGCTGGACCAGGAGAGACCCGCTGGGGTATGTGGATGGGATGGGGTCGTATGAGTATTGTGGATCGCAGCCTATACAGTGTTTTGATCAAGCTGGACTGACCAGGTGCAATGTACAGATGGCAATTATCAACACGACGCCGATCGAGATCGACGATATTAATCAGCCGAGTACTCCACAAGACAAACAGTGTCGCGATTAGTGCAACGAAGATAGCGGTGCCAATCTGGGCGGAGTTCTGTGCGACGGTAACACAAAGTTTATATGTATCTGCGGAAGAAATTTTTTCTAGGCAATGCCCTTCGGTGCGTCTGGCCTGAAGGCGTGTGTGCTGGATCAGGAAAGAGATCTGGCACCATACAATAACTGCCCTCACAGTAATAATGAGCTTGATTGACAATCGGTCTGCGGAAAGCTTGCTGCGTTGGAAGAGATGCTATCTTGTATATTCACCATTGACTGCCAGCGATACTCGAACGGCAGACAAGCGACTGAACAAAATGTCAAAAGAATGCGAAAGACGCAAGAGTCAGTTGCTTGAGCTGACGAGAGAGCGGATTCGTTTCTATGACTTTGTATGCAAGTATCCGGAAGTGCCGTTATGATCAGTTTATTTACGAGAATAAAAGTTAAACAGCGCAGACGGAGAGTCTTTGACTTGATTACGCGAGCATGTGCCGCACTGGCGACTTATATCGTATTATTGACAATTTGTGTGTGGTATGTGCTTGGAAATGAAGAGTTGCAGCGCTCGCGCTATATTAAATGCAATGCAAGTAATTTGGTTGCTCGGTCCGATGAGGGGTTACTTGGAGATCGGCTCTCAATTGAGTCAATAGAAGGTGACGGCATCTATGAATCGCGAAGGGATATGGCGAGTCTCTATTCTCCCCGTCCTTCATGGATCACGCAATCGCCAGACGGCCAGTACTCCTCGGTCGGCTTGCTCAATCATGCTATGCGCAATGATTTCATAGGGTCCAACGCTCAATATTGCATCTATTATGTTGGAAGTCCCTTTCGAGATATTGCATTTAAAGTAGATTTACGATATGCGTGTGCTTCGTCTGCGAGCAGGGCATCAGCATTTCAAACAGTTAATCACATTGAATGGGTCGGCGTGAACAAGTGGTACGCTGTGTTGAATATGTTATTTGCTATAGCTGTTTCTGCGTGCCTATTCCATTGCGGCACATTATTGATACGACGGCTTAGCTCCAATGATAAATGCAACTTGTGTCTGGTATGTCGATATCCAAGAATCGGTGGCATCCAGAGATGTCCCGAATGTGGTAAACCGAATTGATTGTGCAGTATTGGGACCTCTGAACAACCCAGCACCTTTCCGCGTTTCCAAAAAACCGCCGGCTCGTTGCGTGCGAATAGCCTCGTGCTCGGGCGATGATGCTCGGCGACGAGGTGTGTGATGGCTGAGCGAACCAATGCGGATCACGGG
>JBBQMD010000054.1:0-18304 GCA_038328575.1 Phycisphaerales bacterium
GCCTCACTTCCCCGGCACCGGCAGCCCCAGCTTCACCAGCGCGCTCCGCAGATCCGACCACACCTTCGCCCGATTCTCCGACGTGTACTGCCGCAGCAGAAACGCCGGGTGAAACGTCGGCATCACCGGCACCGAGAATCCGTCACCCTTGCTCGCGTCAGGATGTCGCCACTCGCTCCACCGCCCGCGCAGTTCCCCCATGCTCAAGTCGGTCTTCAGCACCAGCCGCGTCGCCGGCAGGCCCAGCGTCACGATCGCCTCCGGCCGCACCGCCAGGATCTGGTCGAAAAGATACGGGCTACAACGCTCCGCCTCGTCCAGCGTCGGCGTCGCGTTGTTCGGCGGACGCGTCTTCAACACGTTGGCGATGTACACGCTCTGCCGGTTCAGCCCCATCGCCAGAATCATTCTCGCCAGCAGTTGCCCGGCCCGCCCGACAAACGGGCGACCGGTGCGGTCCTCATCAGCCCCCGGCGCCTCGCCGATGAACATCAGCCTCGCGCACGGATCACCCTCGCCAAAGACGATGTTCGAGTGGGCCGTGACAAAGTGCTGGTGCGGCGCATCGCGCTCGTAGCGCGCCCGAATCTCATCCAGCGCCCGCTGCGCCGTCGCCCGCCGCTCATCCACCAGATGCCAGTCTGTCCGCGCCGGCGGGATCAGTTCTGTCTGCCCGTTGACCACGATCGCCGGCGCACCACCACCACCACGAGGGCCCGCCGCTCCCGCAGCCGCCGACGCAGCACCGCCCGCCAGCCCCCCAATCGACCGAAAACACGGCACATACTCCACGCCCAGCAGCGAACTCGTCGCAGCGTTTTGCTTCACCGCCCGCTCAATCTGTGCCCGCCCGCTCGCTCCGGCTTCCATGCTCGCAGCATACGCCCTCAGGGCACCATCGGTGTCGGCTCGCCTGGCGGGGCGGGTGCCGGTGTAGGGTTTTGCGGATTTGCCGGATCATTCGTCGCCGGCGCGTTCGGATCGCGCATCGCAGGATCCGTCCCAGGAGCATCGCTCGGGCGCTGCTCGTTCGCCGGGCCGTCCATCGGCACGTTGTCGCCAGGAGTCTCCGCAGGCATCGCGCGCCGCTGCGTCGGGTGCGCGCTCACGCCACCGCCCTGCAACATCGGCTGAAGCAGCGGCACCAAATATGCCCCCGCAAACAATCCCACCACCAAGCCCAGCACCAGCCCGGGCAAAAACGATGTCACAAACGGGTTCGACCGCCGCGCCGTGACCTGCACATTCCCCACTACCGGTGTCTGCGTATCCACAGCGCTCATGCGTCAACTCCAGTGTTCCGAGCAGGTTTCGTCAAGCACCACGCGCCAACGACGATCGCGCAGCCATCGAGCTATCTCGAGTCAGGTCACTCGGTCCATCCACTCATGCCACACCATTATTTCACATGCGCGTGACGCTGGGGCAACAAAACCACCGATCAGGCACCAACTTCACAATTGCCTTGCGCCCGACCCGCCACCCCCGCGCCTCACCCGTGCCCGCGACGCATTCGATACACCCACCGCCCGTACATCCACACGCTCGCCACCAACTCCACGCGGCTCTCAGGAACCCCGCGCCCAAATGCCGTCTCATGGCGCCACTGCCAATACGGCCCCTTGAACCGAAATCGCGAGATCACGCCCAGCCGCGCCAGTTCATACGCAGCGCCGAGTTGTTCCAAGATCCACGCCAAGCCTTGCCCCTTCAACCCACCCTTGATCCCGATCGGATCACCGCCGCGCGTTCGTCGCCAGCACCTGTCGATAGTACGACACCACCTCCGGCAGCGCTTCATTCAACGTCTGCACTGGCGAATACTCAAACAACTGCCGCGCCAGGCTCACATCCGCCAGCGAGTGCCTCGGGTCGCCCGTTCGCGGCACCTGAAACACCGGTCGCAACTGTGGCGTCCCAAACGCCTCCCCCATCATCGTGCACAGGTCCAGCAATCGCGTCCGCTTCCCGCTGCCCACATTGACCGCCTCGCCTCGCAGTTCCTTGCTCGTGCTCCCGGCCAGCAACACCGCCGCGACCGCGCTGGCCACCGGCGTGAAGTCGCGCGTCTGCTCGCCATCGCCGAAGATCACCGGCGGCTTGCCCGCCACCAACGCCCGCGCCCACGCCGGGATCACCGCCGCGTACGCCGAGTCGGCCCGCTGCCTCGCCCCGAACACATTGAAAAACCGCAGGCTCACCGTCGACAGCCCGTACGACGCCGACCACGCCCGCACCGCCGCCTCTCCCGCCAGCTTGCTCGCGCCATAAGGCGAAAGCGGCAGCGGCAGCATCGTCTCCACCCGCATCGCCGATGGCCCGCCCCCCGCCGCCGTAGCGCCAGCCCCCGGCCCGCCCGCCCCGGGTGTCGCCATCGAGTCGCCATACACCGACGACGAGCTGGCGCTCACGACCCGCTTCACGCCGGCGCGCCGCGCAGCCTGCAACACCCGCAACGTTCCGGTCGCGTTCACCGAAAACGTTCGCTGCGGCTCCGCCAGGCTCAGCGGCACACTCCCAACCGCCGCCAGATGCAACACCAAGTCGCACCCCTGCATCGCTTGGTCCAGCGCGTCGTCATCCAGCACCGAGCCATGCACAAACCGCACCCGCTTGGGCTCCAGCTCGATCAGGTCCGCGACGTGCTCCGCGCCGGAGTTGCTGAGATCGTCAATGACACTGATCGGCCCGGCGCCGACGGTCATCAACGCGTCCACGAGATGACTGCCGATAAACCCGGTGCCACCGGTCACGCAGACGCCGCGTCCTTTGTAAAGACCGCTCAGACGCGAAACAAGCTCAGCAGGCAGTTTCATGGCCGGGATCAGTCTACCTGAAATCTCGCCCGGATGTGCGGGCTTTCCCTGCATTCTTCGCTATTGGCCCGCGTTCATTCCGGGCAACCGTCACAGAACGCCTGGAAGAAGACGTTATCATCCCCTTCGATGATGGCGTTGTTCGCAACCCCGCCGGTCCCGCCCGTTGCAAACGAGGGAAGCGGCGTGCCCGCGTCATCGCTCATGCCCGAGCCCATCGCGAATACTGCGCCGCCGCTCAGCCGTCCCACCGCCTGCTTCCCGCCGGCGCTCGTCCACTTGAACGCCTCAGAACCCGCAGTGCTCGTCCCCAGCCCGACCACGATCGTGCCATCGCGGCTCACGCAGCGCGCAATGCTCTGAGGCACATCGCCACATAGCACATAGAGCCGGGGGCCGGCGTTGCCCCCTGCCTGAATGTGCCATCTGGCCATGTGCTGAGTGGCCATGTGCTGAGTGCACGGAGCGCATGGACAGACCAAGTTCGGATGTCGTGTGCCGAAATAAACTCACGCGCAGGACCGTTTGTATCTTCTGTTCGCGGATGGCCCCGAGAGGTATTCCCCACGGGTCGTCCCTCGCAAGCTCACGATTTAGAAGCCGCAGCCGTCAAAGATCAGGCTGAAGAACAGGTTGTAGTCGCCCTCCGTCACGCCGTTGTTGGTCTGCTGCGAGCCGAACGGCGGGAGCGGTGAGCCGTCGTCATTGGCAATGTCGCAGTACGCGAACGCGTCAAAGAACCCGGCGAAGAACGCGTTGTAGTCGCTCTCGGTCACGCCATTGTTCGAGCCATTAGCGCCCACGTTGTAGGGGGCAAGCGGGTTGCCGCCGTCGTCGGCGATGTCCGCAGGGTTGCATCGCGTCGGAAGCGGGGGCGGGGGGGCTGTGAAGGTCAGCAGCAACTGGCCTGTGCCGGTGGCGCTGCCGAAGCCGCCCACGCGCAGGAGGTACTGCTGCCCGCCGACGACGTTGAACGTCACGCGTGACTGCAGGGCGCAATCGTCATCACTGCACGCGATGGCGGTGTTCGGCGTGACGCCCGGGCAGGTGCCGCTGCCGTAGACCGCGAGCTTGGAATCCCAAGTCGTGCCCGTACACGTCGCGGCGGTGATCGACCCGGTCGCAGCCGCAGTGTGGCGATACCAGGTATCCTGCGACACCTGCGAGTTGCCCGAGAAGTTGCAGGCCGACTCGATGGGGCCGTCGGTCGTCGCACCAACGGTGGAGAAGTTCGTCGTCCCCAGGTTGATCGGCAGGGCCGCGACGCACAGATTGTTCGACGGGCCGCTCGGGGTCACCACGTTGTACGTCATCGAGTACGTGTTGCGCGTCGAGTTGCCGAACATGTACACCCGGTAGTAAAACGTCGAGAACGGGCCTGACGCGTTGCTGATCGTCAGCGCCTGCGACGAGCCAGCCCCCGAAGCGGTGCCCAAGACCGCCCCGCCACAAGTTCCATAAGACTGCAAGCCGATGTTGCCGTTGGCAGTCGTGAACGAGATCGTCACCGTCGCCGAGCCCCCGGCCGGAATATTGACGCTGTACCAGTCCTCGTTGGTCGACTTGACGATCAGCCCGGTGCGCGTGCCCGAGGCGTTGACGATCGCGATGTTGTTCGCCGTGGCGCACGTCGCGTTCGGCTCATAAATGTCATCCGTGCCCGCGGCCAGCAAGCTCGAGAGCCCGCCGGAATACGCCGAGACGAAGTCGCCGTAGCTGTCGTTCAGGCTTCCGGCCGGTGCCCCGCAGAACGACGGGCCGCAGGTGAGCACGCCGATGAGTTCCTGGGTGTCAACGCGGAAGATGCCCGAGCCGGACGAACCGCCCTCGGTAACGCCGCTGGTCCAGTTGGCGCGGATGTGCTGCGTCGCGCTGCACGCCGGGGTCGACGTGGAACGGGTGCCGAAGGTGATCCGCTTAAACGCCCCATCAGGGTGGTGAATGCCAGCGATCGAAGTGGCGTTCGCAGTCGAAGTAGTGCGCCAGGACGCAAAGAACGGGTTTGCCGGGAGCGAGCCCCGCAACAGCAGAAGCGTGTGGTCGTTGGTGGCGTTGCCGTAGGACAGGTCAGCGACGCTGGAGACCGGCGAGTTGGCTTGACTCGGGATCGCGCCGTTGCAGGCAGTCTTCTGAAAGAACCAGTAGACGTCCGCAGTGGTCGCGACCGCCTGCGTCGAAACACAGTGATTGGCCGTGAGGAAGAAGGGCGTGTTGTCGTTGATCAGCGTGCGGACCAGCGTGCCCGAGCAAGTGAAAACCGATGCGCCCTCAACGAACTCGACCAAGCCGGAGGCGCGGGCAACGTTGGCCCACGTCGGGCTGCACGCGACGTCGTTGTGGCACGCGCCCTCCGCCGGGGAGACTTCACCCTCGCCGGGGGTCTGCCAGGGCCGATAAATGTGCCCAAGCTCGTCAATCCGCACCGGTGCGTTGCCCGTCGGCACGCCCGCGGGCACGTACACCTCGACACGTGCGCGGCTGCTCCAAACCCGTGACGCCCAATAGGTTCCGTCGCCGACCGGCCCGGTGTCCTCGATGGGGCCGACAACTCGATCGGGCTGGTCAGGGTTATATAAGACCAAGCTCGCGCCGGCCGGTAGGGCTAGGCCACTCAGCTTCAGTCGCATCGCCTCGGCGTTGGGCGACACGACATCCATGACCCACAGGCGGCCGCCATCGGGCGCGTCCAGCCACTGACCGATCGCGGGGTCGAAGCCCGTCTGGCGGAGCACGCCGGTGCGCAAACGCTTGTTCTCACCCGGATTCAGCGCGTCGAACTGGAGTTCCGCCGCGTTATTTAAGGGCGCCAGTGAAATCGTGGGGATCGCGTCTGGGAGGCGGATTCCGCGCAGGGTGGACAGAGGCTGGGCATTGGCCCAGGTGCCGCTGAACAGGAACAAGGCCGCCGCGATGAGGCTGGCGCGTGCGACACGACGACGAACAGGACCTGTCAAACTCATAGTCCAACTCCAGGTGTGCTCTTACGAGGGAGAGTTCCGGCGTCCTTCGCGGTGGGGCCGGAATCACAGGGCGGGCAGATTGAACCGTACTTCGGCGCCGGGGCATTTGCCATCCAAATTCTAGAAACCCCCGTGAACACCCCAGAATCGGGATGTGCGTGGCCCGGAAAGCGTCGAAAACTCATGGCCAACCTTGGAATCGAAGAGATTTCACGCCGGGGTGCTGAAGGAATACGAATCTCGCCCCGCAAATGTTGCCTCCAAACGAAAAAGCCCCGGCTCACATGAGCCGGGGCCTTGGATTCCTGCATTCACGATTGCCGATTGCCGGTCTTCTCAGCACTCAGCACTCATTGCTCAGCGCTCATCGCTCTGCCTTAGAGCGAGCAACCGTCGAAGAAGACGCTGAAGAAGAAGTTGTAGTCGCCTTCGGTGACGCCGTTGTTGACGACGAGGCCGGGGGCGGGGGTGGGCACGCGGCTGGAGCCGTCGTCATTGGCGATGTCAGCGACGGAGTTGGCGTCGAAGAAGTTGGCGAAGAAGACGTTGTAGTCGGCTTCGGTCACGCCGTTGTTGGTGCCGCCGAAGGCCCCCGGGATGGCCGGGGTGCCATTGGTGCCGTCAACGATCTCGGCGCGAGGGAGGAAGTCTCCGTTGTCGTAGGCGATGTCGGCGCCGTTGCAACGGGCGGGGAAGGCAACGACGTCCGGGAAGACCTGGACGAACTGGTTGCCGGCAATGTTGGAGAAGTCCACGGCGCGGGGCTCGCCGAGGTTGAGGGCACCCTCGGGCAGGCCGCCCAGCACCTGGTTCGACATGAAGCTGAACGGATCGTTGATGATGAAGCCGGCGAGGCGGATGCGCGGGATGGGATTGTTGATGTCGATCCCCAGCTCGCGCAGATCGATTGAGAGCTCGATTCCGGTGTCAACCGCCAGCGCATCGGCGGGATCGGCAAAGCCGCCGTTGATGCCCGCGACATTGGAGTTGTCAATCTGGAGTGCGAGCTTGTTGCCCGCAACTGCCAACAGGTTGTTGTTCAGCCAGGGGAAGATTCCACTGCCAGCGGAGGTGTCGATGTTGGCCGCCAGAAGTCGAGGCGAGAAGTTGGCGAAGATGTTGCCGAGGCCGCCGACCGGGGCGTTGGTCTGTTGGTTGGCGGTGGGGCCGTCGAAGGAGAACGGCGTGGAGCGCTTGCGGCCGCCGTCGAAGGTGCCATAGTCCAGCGGGAAGCCGCCGGTGGTCTGGAGGCGACCGCTGGTGCGGAGGACCGCGGCATCCATGAACACGCGGGCGGGGCTGCGCCCGTTGGTAATGGCCAGGAAGTAGCTGGCGCTGAAGTCAGCATCGAACTTCAGGCCGTTGGTCGCGTCCTGGGGCTCGGTGTCCTGGGCTTCGACACCCATGCGGACGAGGTTGTTGTTTGCGACGTTGACGTTGGGGCGGAACGTTGTGTTGGCATCGCTGCGCGAGCCGCGGATGCGGTTCTGGCCGGAGACGCCTTCAACGTCGAAGTACAGGATGGCCTTGTTGAAGTTGGTCTCGAGGTTGCCGGTGATCAGGACGAAGAGCCGATCGCCCTCGACCTTGGCGTAGAGGGCATCAAACTCTGAGCCGCCCGCGCGATCGGGGTTGGGGTACTCGATGAAGGTGCCGCTGTTGCCGCCGATGACGCCAGCGGTGTTGGAGTTGTCAACCGAAGCGCGGATGACGGGCCCGCCGTTTGAACCAGTGAGGATGCCGTCAACGCTCCCGTACGCCGCGGTTCCGGAGTAGAACGAGTCACCCAAGCCGCCAGCCGGGGTCGTCGAGTAATCGACGAAGAACGCAGGTGTTGCGCCGCCGTTGCCATTGATGTTGAAGTAGTACTCGGGAGAGAAGCCGGCGTCAAAGCGGAGGCCGAAGCCGTTGCCAGCCTGGTCGCTCAAGCGAGTGAGTGCGCCCGGGCCGGTGTTGGCCGCGAGCAGGTTCTGTCCGCTGCCCTCGCTGAAATCGGTCTCGAAGAAGACGTGAAGCTTGTTGCCGTTGGCTTCAACATTTCCGGCGATGAGAACGTGCAGGGTCGAGGTCGCAGTGTCGTTCCACATGTACACCGCGTTAAGCTCGGAGCCGCCGCCGCCGACGGGCGTGGCGGTGCCGTTGTTGCCGAAGGCGGTGCCGGTGGTCTGGACGGAGCCGGGGACGAGCACGTAGGGCTCGGAGACGTCAAACTTGCCGTCGACGATCACAGCGCCAGCGGCGCTGGATGGGGTGGTGCTGACGAACTGGTTGCCCGCGAACGAGCCAGCGCCGAGATCCACATCGCGCGGATCAGCGAGATTCTCGGAGTTTTCCGCCAGCGGGCCGATGAGCTGGTTGGAAAGGAAGCTGCTGTCACCGGAGCTGATGATCGCGGCGAAGGCAATCGGCCCGCCGGTGTAGCTGCCCAGGGCGCTCCACGGGATCGCGATCTCGACGCCGCTGCGCACAGCGGCCGGGTCGCCTAGCGAGGCACCGGTGGTGCTGTTGGCCACGTTGTCGCCGAAGCCGGTCGGGTTGGCGTTCACCCACTTGGCGGCGCCGTAGTTGTCGCCGACGGTTCGCTTGCCGTCGATCACCGGCACGGCCATGGCGAGCGAGCCCGCGAGCGCGATCAACGCAGCGGCCGAACAGACCTGTGTCCCATGCTTCATAACAAATGCTCCCTGTTTGACGGCCTTCTTTGAGGCCGCCTGCTGGTGAAAGATGTCGGCAGCCCGACCGCCTCCGATGCCAGACGGGCATCAGTGGTGGCAACAACCCAAGGTCGCGGGCTCCAACCGAGAGTCTAACTCGAAATTCAGGGAGCACACAGTAAAATCCGGCGACACGGACGGAACTTTTCGGACAGTCTGAGCGCATCGGTCTGGTCGGGGACGCGCGCATCCACGAGGGTGCCTGCGCGCCCAGATATCGCAACCTTGGACGGCCAAGTCTTCTAGAAGACTTGGCTCCGAGAGGGCGGGGTGAAGCTGGGAGCTCTGGCGCGAGCCGTCCGCCGAGTTGCAAACTGTTCAGAACTTTGTGTCCCCCCTTTGCAATCGGCCGGAAAAACACGATACTGACAATCCCCCGGAGCTCTTCTCGGACTCGGCCGCGTGAGCCGGACCGATCTGAGCCCCGGAGACAACCCCGAAGGACCTGAATATGCACGGTGCGTACTCCCAGCAGCAACAGGCGCAAGCACATTCTTCGGTCCAACCTCGCTCGCTTCGGCAACGACTTCGTGCCTTCACGCTGATTGAACTGCTCGTCGTCATCGCCATCATCGCTCTGCTCGTGGGCATTCTCCTCCCAGCCTTGGGGAAAGCCCGTGCGCAGGCCAAGAGCGCCGCGTGCCTCAGCAACAACAGACAGATGGGCATCTCGTTCACGCTGTACGCCAACGACTCACGCAGTTGGTACCCCTTCTTCCCGTTTGATCCGACCAACGCCAGCGACGCCGGGCGGGTGCCTTGGACCAACCCGAACCAGGCATCTCGATTTCTGGACCAGCAGTGGCGTCATGGCGGCGTCGCCGGTCTGTTCAGCCTGTTTCAGAGCGGCGACGGCGTCGATAGGGGTTTCCTGGGCGGTACTTCCGTGGATGACGCTCGCTATTACCCGAACACGACGATGACCAAGCCGCTGATGCGCGGGTATCTGGACGGCTTTGGCGTGCTGGTGTGCCCGGCGGACAAGGAAGACCGGTTCTACGGGCGGCCATATACACCCAGTGCGCCCTCGCTGGCGACCGGGCGTTTGAAGACCCCGACGATCGCCAGTTCGGAAGAGCAGGTCATCAGCTACAACATCAGCTACATGTACATCGTCGGCTTCCAGACCGACGAGCGCGTGCTGCCCAAGGCGGCGCCGCTCTGGGGCGATGAGACGAACGGCGTGGACCTGAGCACTCGCTCGTGGTACGGCGCCAGCGGCGGCAACCCGAATACCGCCGACGCGGTGACCGCTCAGACGACCGCGGGCAACTACGGCCCGAGTGACAATCACGGGCGCGATGGCGGTCTGTGGGTGTTTACCGACGGGCACGCAGAGCTGCTCAAGGGCAACATCCACGACGAGTTCTTCCTGAGCGTCGCGAGCAGGGGCCAGTCGGTCAACAGCGTTGACCCGACGCGTTCGCGCCGGCTGCAGACGCTGGACTGAACCCGGGGTGTGGTCGCTCTTTGGATTCCGATGTTTCTCCTGACGCCCGCGCCGCCGCGGGCGTCGTTCTTCGGTGGGTGCGCGAGCGGCGGCCGCTTTGGTTATCATGGTCGCTCGGCGTGGGCGGAGCGGGCTCGTTGACGCCGATCAGCGTGTTGATCGCGTTCACTCGCGACGTGATTGAGTTCGCTCCGGATTCAGCGGGCGGGGCGGCTTTGGGGTGGGCTGACTGATTGGAGGTTCTGGCCTGATGGAGAGCGTGGGGCAATCGTCTGCGTCTACAACTGCGTCTCACCGGCACTCGTTGCTGGGGCGAATCGTCCGCGCTCAAGAGTTCGGCCTGGCCATGGTGATTGTGGTGATGGTGCTGGGCCTGACTGCGTACACCCACTTCACCGACGGGCCGGTGCGACAGATCGAAGTCCTGCGGCTGGTCGACGGCAGCAGCGTCAAAGTTGAGAGCGAGAAGGGCTTTACGATCGTGGAGCCCGACGGCGGTACTCGCGAGTTCCTCGCGGCCGACGGGTACGAGCTTCGCGGCTCGGCGCAAGCGCCCGTGGTGCGGCGCGCCGTCAGCGTCAACAAGTTTCTCAACGCCGACAACCTGATCTCGGTGTTGACCGCGACGAGCTTCATCGCCATCATGGCGGTGGCGATGACCGCCATCATCGTGCTGGGCGGCATCGACCTCTCGGTGGGCGCGATCTACGCGCTGGCGGCGGTGCTGGGGGCGATGGCGATCCAAGCGGTCGCGCCCGGAGATAGCGGCGCGATCTCGGCGCTGCCGCTTCTGCCGGCGCTGCTGGTCGCGACGCTGGCGTGCTGCGGCATCGGCGCGCTATGCGGGCTGGTCAATGGCGTTGCGACGGTGGGCCTGGGCGTACACCCGTTTATCATCACGCTGGGCGGCATGGCCATCTATCGCGGTATCGCGTTCGTTTCGAGCGAGGGCCAGACGATCTCGGGGGCCGAGTCGCTCCAGAGCGGCGCGTTCAAGGCGACGTACTTCGGCGTCACGCCGGTGCCGCTGATCATCATGGTCGTCGTTGCGGCGATCGGGGTGTTCATCTTCTCGCAGACGGTGTTCGGTCGGCGGGTGTTTGCGATCGGCGGCAACGAGGTCGCGGCGCGGTACGCCGGGATTCCGGTCGGGCGGATCAAGATCATCTGCTTCACGCTCTCGGGGCTGCTGGCGGGGCTGAGCGCGATGACGTATCTGGGGTATTACGGGGCCGCCAGCAGCGACGCGGCGAAGGGGTATGAACTGAACGTGATCGCGGCGGCGGTGGTGGGCGGCGCGTCGCTCTCGGGCGGGCGCGGCTCGGCGCTGGGGGCGGTGCTGGGGGCGATCATCATTCAGTTGATCGACAACAGCATCGTGATCACCGGCATCTCCCAGCAATACAAGGACATCGTCATCGGCCTGGCGATCGTGATCGCGGTGGTGATCGACCAGACAAACAACGGCGCCGGCGCGCGGAAGCACTGACCATTGCGTGCGAGTTGGGGGGCGGGCCCGGGCGGGGAGCGGGCCCGGAGCGAGGGCGTGCGCGACAGGAGATCGCCAGTTTTCTCGATTTATTGGGAGCGCGGGTGCGATGGCTCCAGGCCGGGGGTCGCGTCTCAGGGCTGGGGTCTGGAAGCTGGGGGCCGAGGGGTGCTGGCTGACGCTCTTGGGAATCCCTGCAACGGTGCGTCCAGATCGGGTACGCTGGCGAAGTCATGGAAGCCCCGCGTGTGGGCTGTGAACATTGCCGGCGGACGTGTCTCGCTCGGCCCAAGGAGTGAATCGATGAAGTTCGGATTCAAAGCCATGTTGACGGGTGTGGCGATTTTGGGGTTGGCGGGCGCGGCGCTTGCGGCGGCCTACGCCGCGCAGCCGAAGGCCAAGACCTACCGCATCGGCCTGATCGCCAAGAGCCAGAGCAACCCGGTGTTCATCGCTGCCCGCACGGGCGCAATGGACGCGGCCAAGGCCCTGGGCGAGCAGATGGGCGTCAAGATCGAGATCGACTGGCGCACGCCGACCGACGAGGACGCCCAGAAGCAGGCCGACGCGATCGAGCAACTGACCGCGACCGGCGTTGACGGCATCGCGGTGAGCTGTACCGACGCCAAGATCCTCACCGGCGCGATCAACAGCGCCGTTGACAAGGGTGTGCCGGTCGTGACGTTTGACTCCGACGCACCGCAGAGCAAGCGCTTTGCCTACTACGGCACCGACGATTTCGCGTGCGGGCAGCAGCTCGGGCGCGAGCTGGCCAAGGCGATGGGCGGCAAGGGCGTGGTGGCGGTCTTGGCTGGCAACCAGACGGCCCCGAACTTGCAGGGTCGCGTGCGCGGCGTGAGGGACGCCCTGGAGAAGGAGTTTAAGGATATCAAGGTTTTAGCCGTCTATTACCACAAGGAGACCGCCCAGGACGCGGTGGCGAGGATCGAGCAGGTGCAGGCGGCCAACCCGCAGATCACCGGCTGGGCGATGGTTGGTGGCTGGCCGCTGTTTACTGAGAACGCGCTGGACAAGATCAAGGGCAAGGCCAAGGTGGTCGCGGTGGACGCGCTGCCGGCGCAGTTGAACTATGTCGATCGCGGCGAGGTTGATGTGCTGCTGGGCCAGAAGGTCTACGAGTGGGGCTACGAGAGCGTGGTCCTCATCATGAACAAGATCGTCAAGAACGAATCGCCCAAGGAAGCGGTGATCAAGGCCGAGCTGGTTGTGGTGACCAAGGCGAACGTCGCTGAGTATCGCAAGAACTGGGACAAGTGGCTGGGCAAGGAAGTCAAGAAGGACGACAAGAAGTAAAGCGGCGTCGCGCGGGTTGCTCGAGGACTTCAGCGTCCGAGGGGCGCGCGGGGCACGAAACCGAGGAAGCACGTCATCAACCCCGGCGCACGGCGCGCCGGGGTTGTTTGTTTGTGGTGGCAGGGCCGACCCGACTCGGAGAGGCTGGCCACCAAGGGGGAGTCTGCGACCGGCCCCGGAGAGGCGGGCCACCAAGCAGTGGTTCTCGCGTATGATGCGGGTATGAGCGGATCGAAGGTGCTGTTGCTGCCGGGGCAGGGGGCGCAGGGCGTTGGCATGGCCAAGGCCTGGCTCGATGCGTCGGCTGAAGCGCGCGGCGTGTTCGCCGAGGCGGACGCGGCGCTGGCTGGTCAACTGCCGTCGCTGCCTGACGGGCATAGCGCGACGCTTAGCGAGCTGTGCCTGAATGGGCCAGCGGAGATTCTCAACCGAACGGATGTGTCGCAGCCAGCGATCTTTGCCGCGGGCGTGGCGTGTTGGCGTGGGCTGCTTGCGCGCTGGGGCGTGGGGCAGAACGCGGGCGTGGTGGAGGCGGGGGTGGTGGCGGCGGCGGGTCTGTCTTTGGGAGAGTACACGGCGCTGCACATCGCCGGGGCGTTCTCATTTGCCGACGGGTTGCGACTTGTGGCCCTGCGCGGGCGGGCGATGCAGGACGCGGCGGAGGCGAGCCCGGGCGGTGGCGGTATGGTGGCGCTGATCGGGGCCGACGAGGCCCAGGCTCAGCAGGTGTGCAGCGAGACTTTGGCGAATGGCGGGGGGGGCGGGGGTGGCGGAGAGGTGCTGGTGTGCGCGAACTTCAATGCGCCGGGGCAGATCGTGATCTCCGGGAGCAAAGCGGCCTGCGATCGCGCCGCGAGCGCGGACGGGCCGGCGGCGAAGCTCGGGCTGCGGGCGACGGCGCTCTCGGTCGCCGGGGCGTTTCACTCGCCCCTGATGGCCCCCGCGGCGGCGCGGCTGCGCGAGGCGCTTGAGCAGACGGATATTCGCCCGGCGCGCTGCATCGTGATCGCGAACGTGACCGCCAAGCCGCACGAGCCCGATGCGGCCAGCATCCGGCGGATGCTGGTTGAGCAGCTCACCTCGCCGGTGCGCTGGTCGCAGAGCGCGGCGTTGCTCACGGGTGCCTATGGGCCCACGAGCGGAAAGCCGGCAGAGTTCCACGAACTGGCGCCGGGCAAAGCATTGACCGGATTGATGCGCAGGATTGACAAATCGACGAAGGTGATCAGCCATGATGAACCCACGGAACAGTGAGATGAACCTGACCTCTGGCGCTGCGTCCGCTCCGCCGCGTGCCTCGCGGACGGGCGTTGGGCGAGTGGTGTCTGCGGCGCGATTCGCGCTGCTGGCGGTCGCGTTGAGCGCGTTGATTGGTGGGTGCAAGAAGCCGCCGCCGCCGCCACCACCGCCGCCGCCGCCGCCGCCGCCGGTGGTGCCGAACGTGGACTTTGACTCGGTGATTTCCGAGCTGAAGGGCGACGCGCGTGTGAGCGCGGCGGCGGGGCTGGAGATCAAGGACACGAGCTTCGCACAGGCTTCGGTGCGGCTGTCTGACGCGCTGGCCAAGGGGAACGACGCGGGGCTCAAGGAGCTGCTGAGCCGTCGTGCCCAGGGCGTCGTGGACGAGCTGAAGATGGGCGGCCAGTGGAGCGAGTATGTCAAGGGCATCGAGGCGGTGCGGATTGTCTATGCCAACCGGCCCGCGGCCATGACGGACATCGAGAAATCCAAGGCGCTGGAGGAAATTCTGGCGGCGAACAAGGCGGCCGCGGAGCGGTTGTATAACGGGTTTCTGGCGCGAGGCCTGGAGCGTGGCGATGCGCGAGCGACTGCGAACGACGAGCTGCGCAAGATGAATGAGAAGGTCGCGAACATGAAGTTCGAGGTCAGCTCGTTCCTCACCGACGTGCCGGAGATGGTGCTGCTGCTGGCGGTGCAGGACTCACGCGGCGCGGTGCTGCTGGGTTGGACGGCCTCGCGTACTGGCGACAAGTGGGTGTTCAACAACTCGTCGACCGCCAATCTGATGCGCGAGAAGGCCAAGGACTGGGACGGCATCGGCATGGTCGGCTTCTCGCTGGGCGTCGGCAAGGCGGCGCCGGACACCAAGGCGTCGCCCGAAGAATCCAGCAGCTCCGGAAGCGGCCCGGGGTCCGGCGGGCCCGGCACCCCGACGACCCCTGGCGCGCCGGAAGGCCCGATCAAGCGCACGCCGGTCGGCCCGGTGAAGATCCCGACTTCTCCCTCGCCGACGTGATGGCGGCCCGAGGTTGAAGACTCTGGGCTGCTGCGCAGGTTGTCCAATCGTTCGCGTTTGTCCGTGTCGCAATTGAAGGAGTTGTTTTGACTGCATCAGAGAGCACTCAGCGCGTCGCGGTTGTGACCGGGGCATCACGCGGCATCGGGCGGGCGATCGCGACGCGTCTGGCCCGAGACGGGCGACATGTGGTCTTGATCGCGCGGAGCGAGGGTCCGCTCAACGACGTCAGGGCGCAGATCGAGCTCAATGGCGGGAGCGCCAGCGTGGTCGCGGCGGACATCGCCGACAGCGCCGCGTTCGCCAAGGTCATCGATGAAATCGCGACAGCGCGCGGGCGGCTGGACATCCTGGTGAACAACGCGGGGATCACGCGCGACGGGCTGGCCCTGCGCATGAGCGATGACGATTGGAACAGCGTGATCCAGACGAACCTGACCAGCGCGTTCGTCGCGATCCGGGCGGCGGCGCGCAGCATGCTGCGCGGCAAGTTCGGGCGGATCGTCAACATCGCCAGCACAAGCGGCGTGGTGGGGAATGCCGGGCAGGCGAACTACTCGGCGGCGAAGGCGGGGCTGATCGGGCTGAGCAAGTCGATCGCGAAGGAGCTGGGTGGCAAGAACATCACGTCCAACGTCGTGGCCCCCGGGTTCATCGAGACGGACATGACCGCGAACCTCTCGCCGGAGATCAAAGAGGGCGTCTTGAAGCTAATGGCGATCAAGCGGCTGGGCGTGGTGGACGACATCGCGGCGGCGGTGGCGTATGTCAGCAGCGATGAGGCGGGGTTCCTCACGGGCCAGACGATCTGCGTAGATGGCGGGTTGACGATGTGCTGAAGCGAGAAGCCAACGGGCACGAGCGTGGCGGTGGTGTTGATGGGCGCGGGGGCTTGGTGAGTGGCGCTGCGATGGAACAAAGCCATGCACATGGCGGGCGCGAGGCGGGTGATGAAGCGATGCGGCGGGCGCTGCGGAGCGCCGGGCTGCGGGTCACGCCGACGCGACTGGCAACCCTGCGCGTGATGAACGCGGCGGGCGAGGCGCTGGACGCCTCGGCGATTTTGACTCGCGTGCTTGCGGACTCAGAACCGAGCAACGCAGCGGGCGGGGCGTCCGGGCATGCGGCGGGCGAGGGCGCGATCGATCGCGTGACGGTGTACCGCACGCTCAACTCGTTCGTTGAGAAGGGCTTGGCGCACAAGGTCGATCCGGGGGACCGCGTGTTTCGATTCTCGCTGACCGACCATGCCCGCTGCGAAGATCACAAGCACGATCATGAGCACCCGCACCTGGTGTGCGACTCGTGCGGGAGCGTTCGCTGCATGACCGATGCGCAGGTCTTTATCCAGCACAAGGTGCCCGCGCTCGGACAACGCGCCAGCAAGTCACCGCCCCCCCCCGGTCCCGCCACTGCCCCCACTCCCCGTGTGCTGCGACAGCAGGACATCACCGTCCACGGCAAGTGCGACGCGTGTGAGGAAGACGAGGGTGGCCGGGCCGGCGCGGGTCGTGCGGGGCCGCGGAAGCGTTGACGGCATTTGCGCGCGAACGCACCAGTGAACGCGAGCGGTTAAGGGGGCGCTTGCAGATCGCTTTGTGTCAGTACTTCTGGCAGCGCGCTCAGCGGGCGGCAGTCTTCGATCTTGAAACTCGCGGTACGCGTGCGGCGCAGGGCTGTGAGGTAGCCGCCAGTGTTGAGGGCGATGCCGATATCGCGGGCCAGCGAGCGGATGTACGTGCCCTTGCCGCAGAGAACGCGGAGCGTAAGGGTGGGGAACGCGTAGGCGGTGACATCGATGGAGTGAATGGTCACGGGGCGTGCGGGGAGCTCGACGAGGTTGCCGGCGCGGGCGAGGTCGTACGCGCGCTGGCCGTCGACTTTCATGGCGCTGAAGGCGGGCGGGCGCTGCTGGATGACGCCGACGAACGTGGAGACGACGCGCCGAACTTCGGTCTCTGAGGGGGGCGTGTCGATCGCGATCGGCGTGCGCTCGCCCTCGGCGTCGTCAGTGGTCGAGAACGCGCCGAGATCGATGGTGGTGAGGTATTCCTTTTCGCCCAGCATGACCTGGTCGCAGAGGCGGGTGCATTTGCCGACGAGGACGACGAGGAGCCCGGTGGCGAGCGGGTCGAGGGTTCCGCCGTGACCGACCTTGACGCGTTTGGGGGCGCCGCCTTGGACAAGCCGCCAGCGCACGCGACGGCAGACATCCATC
This sequence comes from Phycisphaerales bacterium, assembly GCA_038328575.1. Taxonomy (GTDB): domain Bacteria; phylum Planctomycetota; class Phycisphaerae; order Phycisphaerales; family UBA1924; genus JACVCS01. The sequence goes on from JBBQMD010000054.1 coordinate 17,219, forward strand.
GACGTGGGGCCGAGCGGCTTGTCGATGAGCAGGATGCCCGACGGCGTGGGCGGGCTCGGTGTTGGTGTTGCGGGGTCCGGCGGGTTGATGGTCATGGTGCGGTGCGAACGGGGCGGGATGCGTCTGGCGACTGGCGAAATGCAGCGCGATGGCCCGGTTGCAGGCTGAGGTTACGGCAGGTCGCCGCCGCGGGCTTCGCGGATGGCGTCGGCGCGTTCCTGTCGAAGGCGAGCGCGTTCGACGAAGCGTTGTTCTTGTTCATCGGCGTCGTTCTGGTTGCGCGGGGCCCAGCGGCAATCGGCGCTGAGGGCGTGAAGCCCCGAGACCCACGCGAACGGCACAACGCCGGCGACGACGAACACGAGGCCCGACAAGAGCATGCCGATTAACCCGCGGCCGGTGCCCATGAACTCGTTGAATGACGGGGTGACGCCGATCCAGATCGCAGTCAGCGTCAGCCCGAAGATGCAGGTGCTGAACTTGTAGTACGCGTTGTCGTCGTTGACCCACTGGGCGATGTTGCGCAGGGCGACGAACACGGGCACGGCGCCGACGGTGGCGAACACGGCGCAGGCACCGGCGAGCGTGATGTAGGGCACGGACTCGGGCGCGTTGGCGAAGCCGCCGACGAAGGCGCTGGCCGCGGCGAAGCCGATGGAGATCGGCAGGAGAATCTGCGAGAAGGCGCTGACCTTGTTCAGCACCCCGTAGTTCTCGATCGCCAGTTCCTGCTCCACCAAATCGCGTCCGGTGGGGTGCGGGTAGCGGATGGTTGAGCGCGGGACCATGAGCATCATGCACCCGATCCACCAGAGCACGGCGCCGGGCAGAGCGCCGAAGATGAACACGTGCCCGAAGTATGACGCCTCGACATCGGCCAGCCCGACGCGGGCGCCGAAGAGCGTCCAGAAAGCTGTCGCGAGCGCGAGCATGAGCACGAGCGCGCCGATGTACATCGCGCTGGTGGCGATCGCGAGGCGCTTGAGCTCGGGCATCGGCAAGCGCGTGTACGGCACGAAGACGAAGCGGCTGACCCATCGCTTGCCGGTCTTGGCCTGGTCGCTGATGCTGGTGCTGGCGTGCAGA
>JBBQMD010000055.1:0-18298 GCA_038328575.1 Phycisphaerales bacterium
CCCGTACGTCAGCAATGTCGTCCCGGCGTATGTCGGCGAATGGCCCGAGGCCACCGAGCGCTGCGAGCCGGGCACACTGGTCGCAGTGGAGCCGATGATCGCGGTGAGCACCGGCGACACCAAGCACGCGCGCAAGAACGACTGGCCCGTCCTCACCGCCGACGGCAGCATGAGCGTTCACTACGAGCACGATGTGCTCATCGGCGACCATGGCCCGCGCGTGCTGACCGATGGCATGCAAGAGCTGCCAGATGTGGTGGGGTAACGCGGAACATTCGATCTCCAGTCCGCAACGACGAAAATGAAGTATCGAACTCGCGCACAGTCTACCGATTCTGCCCAAGTATTGTTTGCAGTTCTTCTATACTCATCGCTTCACCGCGGATGTGCAACATCCTATGGCAGTTAGAGCAAACGGGCATCACTCGATCTTCGGTCGTGACTTGACTTCCGCCTCGACCTGCGATGCCGTCAATATGGTGAAGCTCGATAAATTCTTGACCATAAGTTGTCACAAAACTAAACCCGCAAACTCTGCATCGAAGTTTCGGATCTTGGCTAAGCCATTGCTGCTTAACTTGTGATGAAAAGGACGAATTACGAATGGCTTCATACGAGATTACCAACCGCCGCTCGCCTTCTCTTGCACTGAGTGCAGCTTCGCCCGTCCCGACGTCCGAGGTTTGTGGGCCAGGCGAACCAACTTCTGCGCTTCTCTTGATCGAGTTGTCCACTCGCGGAAGCTCCATGAAACGCCACTTCGCCTGCTTAATTTGACGCATGCTGTCGGGCCCAGCGACACGAGACGCATAACTTTCAAGCGTTGTAGCTAGCTCAGGGCTTTCCAACCACGACTGTTTGACGACAGTCTCTATCCTTGCATTGACGTTTCCATGAAACTGGACACCCTCGTAAACGCCATTCTTCGCATTCAAATAACGCTTGGCCGTCATTCCTGTAAAGCCAGCAAACTTTGCATTAGCAAATGCTTGCAGTTCGGCATCGTAAACCCAATAACTCGCGTTCCGGAAGAGATTCAACTCCTTCATAATCTCTAGTTTATCGATCCAGCCCGTATCGAAGGACGCGATGTTCTCGCGAATGTCTTGAAGCGACTCAACTTTCGACATTTCAACACTGTCATCGTTCATCTCAAGAGACTAGTCGATGGCATGGCTCATGGCGATGCTGTACGCGCGTGTGAATAACGTGTTGGCAACGTGTCATCACCTTTTACAATAAACTGTGGATCGGCGTAGCCGCGACCGGTTGGAGGAGAAAGCGATCCAAGCGGACTTCAGCGTCTCGGTGAGCGCGAGTACTGCTTCTTCGCCTCGGCGGGGTCTTCGCTGGGCTCGTCGATGCGGGCGATTCGGCTGGCGTTCCAGCCCTTGTCGCCGCGCTCGGCGTCGTACAGCACGCGGCTGGCGTCGCGCAGCACGCGGAAGCCGTCGCCTTCGATCTTGCTGAAATGGGCAAAGATGTCCTGGCCCTCCGGCCCGATGATGAAGCCGAACCCCTTCTTGGGGTCGAACCACTTCACGGTGCCTTCGGTGTTGACGATCTTGTCGGGAGTATTGGCAGACATATCGCTTCCTCACGCGTGGTCGGTCTTAGCATACCACGCCGCTCGCCCTAGGTCATACAACCTTTCGCACAATTTCGCCGCCGGGTTGCCAAACAAGGCTGTCGGGGGGCATGATTTTGGCGGGGGTGGGCGTCTGGGTCAAGAAAATGGCCCGCCAGAAGGCGGGCCATGCGTTGACAGTTTATCGGGATTCTGAGGCAGGATCGCGATCAGTCGTTCCGGGCCACGGAGGGCGCTTGTCCGCCGCCACCCTGCGAGCCGCCGCTGCCACCGCCACCGTTGCCGTTGCCGGCGTTGTTGCCACCACCACCGCCGCCCGCGGCCATCGCGTCATCGCGCATGGCGGCCTTGCGGCTGAGTTTGATGCGGCCCTGGTCGTCCACGAGGATTACCTTGACCTTGATCATGTCGCCCATCTTGACAACCTCGTTGACGCTCTTCACGAAGCCGTCGGCCAGCTCGGAGATGTGGCACATGCCATCGGTCCCCGGGGCCAGCTCAACGAAGCAGCCGAAGTCCTTCATTGAGACGACCTTGCCGGTGTAGACGGTGCCGACCTTGATCTCGGCGACGAGCGCTTCGATCTCGGCGCGGGCGCCTTCCATGGATTCGCCGCTGTTGCTGGCGACCATGACGGTGCCGTCGTCTTCGACCTCGATTGTGACGCTCCACTTGTCCTGGATGGAGCGGATGGTTTTGCCGCCGGGGCCGATGAGCTTGCCGATCTTCTCGGGGCTGATCATGATGGTGACCAGTCGCGGGGCGTACATGCTGATCTCGGCGCGAGGCTTGGCGATGACGCTTTCCATGATGTCGATGATCTCGAGGCGTCCCTTGCGGGCCTGCTCGAAGATGACCTTGACCTGGTCGAGGTTGACGCCGCGGGTTTTGAGGTCAAGCTGAATGCCGGTGATGCCTTCGCGGGTGCCGGAGACCTTGAAGTCCATATCGCCGAAGAAGTCCTCCTCGCCGATGATGTCGGTGACGAAGATTTCCTTGTTGCCGTCGTCATCGGTGAAGCGTCCCACGCTGATGCCAGCGCAGGTGGCCTTGATGGGCACGCCGGCGTCCATGAGCGCGAGGCAGCCGCCGCAGACCGAGGCCATGGACGACGAGCCGTTGGACTCGGTGATGTCGCTGACCACGCGGATGGTGTAGGGGAACTCGTCGGGGGAGGGGAGGATGCCAAGTAGCGAGCGCTCCGCCAGCGCACCGTGCCCGATCTCGCGCCGCCCGGGGGCCATGACGCGCTTCACTTCGCCGGTTGAGAAGGGCGGGAAGTTGTAGTGCAGCATGAACTTCTTGGAGTACTCGGGCAGCAGGCCGTCGACGATCTGCTCGTCCTTGCCGGTGCCGAGGGTGACGCTGATGAGCGACTGGGTCTCGCCGCGCTGGAAGAAGGCGGAGCCGTGAGTGCGTGCCAGGACGCCGACCTCGCCGATGATCTTGCGGATCTCGGTGGGGCCGCGACCATCGGCGCGAATCTTCTGCTCCGCGATCAGGCGGCGGGTGATCTTCTCTTCGAGGCGCTTGAAGGCCTCCTTGGCGTGTGAGCGACGCTTGAGCGAGTCCTTCCACTGGGAAACGTTGCCGTCGCCCTTCTCGAGGAAGTGGGTATCCAAATAGGCCTTGCGGAGGGCGTCAACCTTCTGGTTGCGCTCCTGCTTGCTCTTGATCTGGCGGGCGGCGATCATGTCCTTCTCGCAGGTCTTGGCGGTGAAGGCAGTGATCTCGTCGGTGGGCAGGAAGATCTCGCCCATGACCTTGGGCACGCCGGCCTTCTTGACCAGCTCGTCGATCAGACCCAGGACGTCCTTGCACTGGTCGTAGCCGAACGTCAGCGCGTCGTGTACGCCCTGCTCGGGAACTTCCGCGGCTCCGACCTCGATCATGTTCAGGCCGTCTTTATGGCCTGAGATGACTAGATCCAGGTCTGAATACTCCATCTGCGTGACGGTGGGGTTGACCACGAAGCGCGTGCCGTCATCGGTGTGGATGCGAGCGACGCGGACGGTGGCGATCGGCCCTTCGAACGGGACGTTGCTGATTGCAAGCGCCGCGGACGCCGCGGTGCCGGCGATCACGTCGGCGTCGTTCTCTTGATCGTGGCTCAGGACGAAGCACTGGATCAGGATCTCGTCAAAGTATCCATCCGGGAAGAGCGGGCGCACCGGACGATCGATCATGCGCATCGTCAGGATTTCCTTCTCCGATGGCGGACCCTCGCGCTTCTTGAATCCACCCGGGAACTTGCCCGCGGCGGAGGTCTTCTCGCGATAGTCGATCGTCAGGCCCAGGAAATCCGTGCCCTCGCGCGGGGCGCCGCGCGTGACGGTGGCGAGCACGGTGGTGCCGCCGTAGGTCGCCATGACCGCGGCGTTACAGAGCTTGGCGACCTTGCCGGTCTCCAGCGTGAGCGTGCGCCCGCCGATGTCCTTCTGCACAACAACGTGATTCATACGACCGATCCTGCTGCAATTGCAGCGCTACACGCCATCGGGCTGCGCGGCTCGCCCGGGGCAACGGCCCTGGGATCTCTAGCTCGCGCGCGACTGCGACGTGGGGCGGATCGGACTTGCTCGAAAGCAGAGGCATCGGGCTCGTCAGCAAGGTGGCGGGGGATTGGGGCCGGTCGAAACTTTCGACAGCCCTCGCCAGACGAACAAACAAGCCGGGTGCCCACTGCCACCGGTCAAGCCCGTGGCCCTGGTGCGAACAGTGAAAACAAACAGGCCCGCGAGCGTTGACTCACGGGCCTGCGAAAAATCGTTGATTACTTGCGGAGGCCCAGGCGGCCGATCAGGTCGAGGTAGCGCTGCCGATCCGTACGCGCCAAATACCGAAGCAGCCGGTTACGGTTCGCGGCCATCAAAACCAGCCCGCGACGGCTGTGATGATCCTTCTTGTGGATCTTCAGGTGCTCGGTCAGATCGTTGATGCGCTCGGTCAGGATCGCGACCTGCACCTCGGGCGAGCCGGAATCCTTGGGGTTGATCTGGTACGATTTGACGGTCTTTGTGCGCTGCTCAACAGTGATCATGGATCGTGCTCAAATACGGTCGGCCCACTCAGGATCAGATCAGACGCCCGAACCCTGGCCCTGGTGCGATGGTTGAAGAGGCAATATAGCGCGCCAAATGCCTCGGATCAAACCCGAAAGGAGCCCGAAACTGGGCCTTCAGGTGGAACTACTTCTTCTGGACCGGCTCTTTCGGGGCCTTGGCCTTAATCAGCATCGACACCCGCTCCATCAAATCGTTGGGCACCGGCACCGTCAGGTGATACTGGGCAACACGCCAGGCGCCATCTACCTTCCGCAGCACGCCCGACCCGCGGCAGACCCCGTGCTTCTCATTGTCCAGGATCTCGCTGAACCAAGCGATGTCGCCAGTCGGTGACAGGTCCACGAATCGCCCGGTCGACCGCGGCTTGTACGTCCACCCCCGCCCGCGCTTGAACAGTGGCTCGGCGTATGCCCGAAACTCTGACGCCGTCCAGCGCTCGCTCGCATCGGTGCCGATGAACACGCCCTCGGGAGCGAACAAATCGAAGTAGGCTTTGAGGTCCGCTTTGGCGGCCGCGCTGTGAAACTTGTCCAGCGTTGTCAAGACCTCGGTGTGAGCCGGCGTCATGGTGCCCTCCACTTTCCGGAGCAGGTCGAGTTGCTTGAGGATCGACGCGCCGGTGATTGACCGAAGGTAGTGCCTCTCGGTCATGGCAATGTTGAGGCGCACGTCGCCGCCGAGGCGCTTGAGCTCCGCCTCGGTCTGGCGTGCCCCATCAACCCAAGTCATCGAATCGTCGGATCCGACATTCAGCCGCACGGGGATGGACTTGAGTTTGGCGAGCTTGGATGCATCGGTCGGGTGCGGGAAACCGGGGAGCGTGGTGATTGAGGCGATCTTTGACGGATCGTTCGTGGCGACTCGGAATGCGGAGATGCCGCCGTTGGAGATGCCAACGACGTGGAACTTGGCGCCCTCGACGGTGACGCGCGATTCGACATCGGCCATGAGCGCCGGCATGTGCGCCTCTGAGCCGGTGAAGAACGTGCTCTTGTCCAGGGCCTCGGGGCAGATGATGACCCAAGGTTTGTCTTTCAGGGTGGCGTCATCGAACATGACCATGGCCGCGGACATCATTTGGAAGTCCTGCGTTCCGGGCGGCAGCAGGAGCATCACGGGGGCTGGCTTCTTCGGATCGAAGTTGTCGGGGGTGACGATCGAGTAGCGGATGGAGGTGTTGGCGTCGATGCGCACTTCGCGAAGCTGCCGATCCGGCTCCGCTCGCGCCGGAGGCGCAATGCACAGCGAGCCGACTGCAATCGCGAGCACGACTGCCCACGGCGTCGTGGGCGCGACTCGTGCGATTGCCCAAACGTGGGCGAGCATTGTGCGAATGATCATGCGGAGATCCTTGCGAGTGCGAAGGCTGATTGCGAATCGGCGTCTGCGTTCAGCGCGGCGTCTCGCAGGCCTCGGCCCGAAGGCTTCATGAGCGGTGCGTGGGCGCGGGCGTGGGCGTGGATGGCGTATGCTCGCTGAGCCTCGTTTTTTTCGCGCACTGCCCCCGATGCGCCGGACGTACCAAAGTATGCCAGAATCTAGCGGATCTCGCCCTGACAACTCGCGGAATCAGTCATCGGCTCGCCGGCCCGCGGGCGGCGGGAGGCCCGGGGGGCCCGGGGATGCGGGGGGTCCAGGCGGGTCGGTTTCGCGCGGAGCGCGGGCGGGAGCGCCGGCGGGGTGGGGTGACGGGAATGGGCGTGGCGCGCCGAACGCGCGGGGGGGACGGAGCGGGGGGAGCGCGGGAGGTGGGGGGGCTGCCGGTTTGAGCCGACAGACGTCCGGGCCACGCCCAGGCCCGCGCCCGCGCGGCACCAGCAACGCACTCCCGCCGAATCCACAAAATCCACCCAGAAAGCCCAAGCCCCCGGCAACGACGCCCACTGCGCCAGCAGTTCCGCACGAGGTGCTTGTGCTACCGACCGATGCGCTGACGCCGCCGCGGGCGTTCGTTGACAAGGCCAAGGAACTCGGCATCGAGTTTGAAGGTGAAGACATCCGTCAGCTCGGGCTGTATCTGGCGCACCTCCTGGCGGCCAACGAACGCTTCAATCTTACTGGGATCAAGGCCCCCGACGACGCGTGGATTCGCCACATCCTGGACTCTCTCGCGTTGCTGCCCTTCCTTGCCGACGTCATCGAAGAAGCCACCGCCCGCGGCGAGACCGCCTGGATCATCGACATCGGCTCCGGTGGCGGCGTGCCCGGCATCCCCCTGGCAATCGTCTCACCGACCGCACGCTTCACGCTCCTGGAGCCGACGGGCAAGAAGGCGGAGTTCCTGCGCCAGACGGTCCAGGCCATCGGGCTTGGCAACGTTGACGTGGTCGCCGATCGCGCCGAGAAGCGCGGGGCGTATTTGTCGCCGATGCGCGACAAGTACGACGCCGCGGTGGTTCGCGCGGTCGGACACCTCGCCGAGATCGCCGAGCTCAGCGCGGGCTTCGTGCGCATCGGCGGCGTCATCCTCGCAGTCAAAGGCGAACGCGCGCAGCGCGAGCTCGATGAATCCGCCAAGGCCCTGGAAGTGCTCAACCTCGAACACGCCGGCACGCACACCACGCCGACGAGCGTCGTCATTGCGTTGCTGAAGAGCGATCGCACTCCCAAGGTCTACCCGCGCCACGATGGCGAGCCCAAGCGACGCCCGCTCGGGCTCGCAGTGGAGCAGCCAAAGCCTCGCCCTAGCCCCGCACCTCCAGCACCTCGCGCACCCCCTGCGCCTCGCGCGGCCGCTGCGCCCCGGCCAGCAACCGGCGCACCTCGCCCTGCAACTGGCGCGAAGCCCGCCGCCCGCGATCCTAAACGTGTACAGCCCGGCGCGCGCCGCGGCGCGCCCGCCGCGGGGAACCGGAGCGGTCCTGCCAAGCCGTCTGGAGGCGCGCCACGTTCCAATCCGCCGAAGCCACAGAATCTCCCAAAGCCACCCAAGCCGCGGGGGGCGTGAGATCGCAAGCTTTGCCGCGAGGGTGCGTCACGGATGAGATCACCGATCGAAGCAATCCTGGGTCCGGAGGGCCCGATCGCACGGGCGATGCAGGAGTTGTTTCGCGCTCGCGTGGAGCAAGCGCCCGAGCGCGCCGCGAATGAGAGCGGCTACGAACCGCGCCCGCAACAGCTTCTGATGGGCGAGGCGGTGAGCCGCACGCTCGCGGCGAAGGGTGCGCTGCTGGTCGAGGCGGGCACGGGCGTGGGCAAGAGCTTCGCGTACCTGGTGCCGGCGATCTTGCGCTGCATAGCGAATCAGGAGCGCGTGGTGATCGCCACCAACACGATCGCACTGCAGGAGCAACTCATCCGTCGCGACCTGCCGTTTCTCATGGAGACGATCGCGCAGTGGGGGCTTGATCCCAAGACGACCTCGCCATTGGTCCCGGCCCTGTGCAAAGGGCGGGGGAACTACGTTTCCATCCGCCGCCTCAAGCTCGCGAGCCAGCGACAGGACCGCCTCTTCGGCGACGCGACTCAGAAGCGATCCCTCCATGTCATCGAAGACTGGGCGTACACCACCAGCGACGGCACGCTCGCGAGCCTGCCGCCGCTGGAGCGGCCGGGCGTGTGGGATCGAGTGCAGAGCGACACAGACAACTGCATGGGCCGCAAGTGCCCCGACCACGAGAAGTGCTTCTATCAACGCGCTCGGCGAGAGATGGAGGGTGCGAACCTCCTGATCTGCAACCACGCGCTGTACTTTGCCGACCTGTCGCTGCGGCGCACGGGCGCGGGCTTCCTCCCGCCCTACAACCATGTGATCCTCGACGAGGCCCACGCCGCCGAGGATGTCGCCTGCGATCACTTCGGCCTGTCTCTCAGCGAGGGGCGCATCGAGCATTACCTCAGCCAGCTCTACAACGCCTCGACCGGCAAGGGCTATCTCCCGCAGCTCGCGGTCATCATGGACGCCGCTGGCAAATCGAGTCTGGTTGATGGCGTCGTTCATGCGACGGTTGAGGCCCAGGCGATGAGCCGCGCTTTCTTTCAGGAGCTTGTAGACCTGATGCGGTCGGGGCGATTGCGGAATGGGCGCTTGCCCGACGCGGGCCTGGTTCGGACGGCGCTCTCGCCCTCGATGCGACAGCTCGGCGCGCGCTTGCGGATCTTGAAGGAAGTCGCGCCGGGCGATCAGGACAAGTTCGAGCTCAACTCGTACGCCGTGCGGGCCGAGGCGATTGCGTTTGATGCCGACGCGCTGGTCACTCACGCGATCCCGCACGCGGTCTACTGGATTGAGGCCAGTGGCGGGGGGGCTGACGCTTCCGCCTCCTCTCCCAGCGTCACCTCGCGTGGTCGCTTCAGCGCCCCAGGGCGCGCGGCTCATTCCGGCGTGCGCGTCAAGCTCTCCTGCTCGCCCGTTGACGTTGGCCCACTGCTGCGCGAGCACTTGTTCTCGCAGGACATCGGCCTGGTGCTCACTAGCGCCACGCTGGCGACATCGCAAGGCCTGGTCGGCGAGGTCATCCACTCGGAGATCCTCGCGCCATCGAAGGCCGGACGTGCATCGCCCAAGAGTCCGGCATCGCCAGACGCCCTTGCCCCGCCGCCCGCCGACGCAGCCGCGACGGTCGCCCCCGAGCCCGAGTTCATCGAGCTCACTTACATCGACGAATCCAGCGAGCCGCATCCTGCCGACGAGTACAGCGAAGAGGCGGGCCTGGCCCGCGCTGCCCGTCACGAGCGTTACCTCGACGAGCCCACGCACACTCCCCCCGGCCCCGCCCGCGCGCAAGACCTCGGCCCCTTCGGCCACATCAAACGCCGGCTCGGCTGCGAACACGCGTCAACTCTTCAGCTTGGCTCGCCGTTTGATCACGCGACGCAGGCGCGCGTCATCATCGATCTGCTGGCCCAGTCGCCCCGACCGCAGGGAGGGCCCCGAGGGCGCGAGTCCGCCGCCCGCTCGGGCAGCGCCAGCGCGTCCTACGCGTCGGCGCTGGCCGCGCGCGTGCTAGAGCACGTCCTGAACACCGGCGGCGGCGCGTTCGTCCTCTTCACGAGCTTTGACACGCTCGGGCGTGTCGCCGATCAGATCGCTGGCCCCCTCAGCGATGCCGGCCTGCCGCTGCTGGTCCAAGGCGCCGGCGGCACACCCGGACAACTGCTGGAGCGATTCCGCGAGTCGGATCGTTCGGTGCTGCTTGGGGCCGCGAGCTTCTGGCAAGGCGTCGATGTCAAGGGGCACGGGCTGCGCAACGTCATCATCACCAAGCTCCCCTTTGACCCGCCCGATCGACCACTCGTCGAGGCCCGTTGCGAGCGCATCCGCGAGCGTGGCGGCGATCCATTCCGCGAAGACTCACTCCCTCGCGCCGTCCTCCGCTTCAAGCAAGGCTTCGGACGCCTCATCCGCTCCGCCAGCGACCGGGGCCAGGTCGTAATTCTTGACGCGCGCGTGCTGACGGCGCGCTACGGGCGCTCATTCATGAAGGCGCTTCCGCCCGGCGTGCCCATCGAAGTGATCGAGGACGACGGGCCGCGCGCTGAGATCAATGAGATGGCGCCGTGGTGAGCGGCGTTTGGTCGACCGCTTGGCGTGTGGGCGAGGGCGTGCGGCTCAGTACGGCCGCGATCTCGCGCAGCGTGCGCGTTGTTGCCACCGATGATGGCGACAGCGTGGGAGGCGGGCGCACCACGTCAAACTGATCGCCCCGCCACACCATCAGCCCCCACGCCTCGGGCAACTCCGACGCCTGCACCACCCCGGGCAGCGTCGCGATCAAGAGGTGCGTCGCGACGTGGTAGCGCGCGAACATGAAGAACTTCGTCCCCGCGTGGATCCGCTCATCAACCCGGCGCAGCGATCGCGCCAGCACCTTGCGGCAAGGTGACGCCGAGGAGTCGAAGTCCCACGGGGCAAGCTCCGGGAACAGGTACCCCGCGCCGCGGCGCAGATCTGGCTCCGAACTCGCGACGCACTCCTGCTCGACCTCGCGAAGCTGGCGCTGCAGAGCCGCGCGAGTTCGCAGCAACTCCGGCTTGATCTCCGCGTCGCGCAGCAGGTCCGAGCGGCACTGCTTGCATTCGACAATGATCGTCGTGGGCGATGACGCGCGCGAGGGCGCTCGCAGCCACGCCGGCGCTCCCTGGCGTGGGGCACGGTCCATATACCCCGCGGCGTCAGCGCGCTGGGCGGAGTGGGGGCCGCGGACTTCCAGCGCGCTGGCGGCGCAGCCCAGGTCTGCGAGCCAACGACGAGCGGCGTGCTTCAGGTTGATGTGCGCCAGCGTCTCCACGCGCCGAGTGTATTTGCGATTCGGCTCGATGTGTACCGGATGCTCACGCCTCGGCGTCGATCAACTGCCCCGGCTCCAGGAAACGGATCACGCGATAGCTGCTCTCGACTTCGTAGGTCAGGCTGAACGTGCCGCCGCCACCGATCGGCATGCTGAAGCTGTAGACCGCCCGCTGGCGGACAAACTGGTCGGTGATCCCGGCGAGCGGCGACTGGGGGTTGGTCGCTTGAGGCGATTGCGTGTCGGTCTCGGACGCCCTGGGCATGGCGCGAGAGCCGCGAGCAATCCGCGTCGTTGGCGAGGAAAGCTCGACAGTGTCTTGGCGTACCGGCGGGGTGTTCTCGGTCGCTGCGTTTCGCCCCGGTGCGGCCTTGAAGTTGATCCGCGGAGTCGTCAGCCGGCCGCGCCCGCCCGACTGCTCCTCCGCCCCCTGACGTGATGCGCCGGTTTCCCGGGCCTTTCGGCCGGCGGCGGCGGGTGTGGTGCCAAGCGAGAGCGCTACAAGGTCATTTATTCGCATAAGAAGCAGGAAATGCAAAGCACGCGCCACCGCTCGCGCCGCGCCCTGGTCCGAGAAAATCGAGCCCCGCACTTCGTGCGCCGGGTGAACACCGTAAATACAACAAACTGAGTGTGCGCATGCATCCGCAGTGTTGATTTTTCGGCACGCGCGCTCGATGCTCATAGACCTTCTCTTGGCGAAGCGTGACGCGGACCAAGGGCGCTCGTGCGGCCCGATTTCTGAAAGACCCATTGCTATCCACCTCGTCGCTTGATTACACGCTCCCGTCTGAACTCATCGCGATCTCGCAGGCCGAGCCGCGTGACTCTGCTCGCATGCTGGTGTGTTCGCGCCGTGCCGGCGTCGCGCTCAAAAATCAAATCGTCCGGGATCTGCCCAGCTTTCTGCGTGCGGGCGACGTGCTTGTGCTCAACGTCTCGCGCGTCATCCCGGCGCGGTTCTTTGGTCACCGGGCCGACACGATGGGCAAGGTCGAGGGGCTCTACCTCGGGCCGCCTGAGCATGCCTTCTCCGGGGGCCCGGGGGGCGCGGGGGTTGGGGGGGATGGGGGCGACGGCGAGTCGACTGACCCGTCGTTCTGGCGCGCCATGCTCAAGGGCCGCCGCGTCCGCTCGGGGATCACGATCAAGCTCTACCAGCGCGACGGCTCACAGACTGGTGCAGAACTCGAAGTCATCGAGCGACTAGACGATCTCAGCGAGGGCGGTGCCTGCATTCTCCGCCTGCGCGGCTTCCCGCCCGGCACTACCGCCCTGGACGCGCTGGCCCAGATTGGGCACGCGCCGCTGCCGCCCTACATCGTCGCATCGCGCAAGCGCGCCGGTGGCGCCGCGGAGATGCCCGCCGATGATGCGGGATATCAAACCGTGTACGCCGACCCGGCGCGCGTCGGCTCCGTCGCAGCGCCGACCGCCGGGCTTCATTTCACGCCCGCGCTCCTGGAGGCCCTGGACAAGGCCGGCATCCGCATCGCGCGGGTCGCGCTGCATGTAGGTGCTGGCACGTTCAAGCCGGTGGAAACCGAGTTTGTCGAGCAACACCCGATGCATCAGGAATGGTGCACCATCACGCCCGAGGGGGCTCGCGTCATCGAGCACGCGCGACGCGAGGGCGGGCGGACCATCGGTGTCGGCACCACCAGTGCCCGCACGCTGGAGAGCTTCTCGCGCGCTGAGATCGCGACCATCGCCCAGACGGGCGTCGAGGCTGGCAAGTGGACCAGGCTGCTGATCACGCCCGGATTCCAGTGGCAGAACATCGATGGGATGATGACGAACTTCCATCTACCGCGAACCACCCTGCTGGCCATGGTCGCGTCGCTGATGGAGCAAGGGGTTCCGCAGGTCAAGGCGGCGTATGAGCACGCCATGGCCCAGCATTACCGCTTTTATTCGTTCGGCGACTCCATGCTCGTGCTGCCATGAGCGGGCAGAGATTCGCAGAGGGAGACGCAGCCGCGCATCGGGCTCGCCATACGCTGATGCATGCGTTGGTCGCGTAATCGCCCGAGCCCGGCCAGAGACTTCATACGCCGCGTCGTCGTCGGTGCTTGCGTCGCGCTGAGCCTCGCAGTCTGGACCGCCCCCGCCGCGCCCCCGTCTGCGCCACCATCGGCGCCCACGCCGGCCGCCCCTGAACCCCCCGTCGCTCCCGATGCCGCGGCTTCTCCCGCGCCCGCGAGCAAGTCCGCTGCGCCGCCCGCGCCAGCCAGCACGAAGCCGGCCGCGATTGACACCAGCTCGATGGACTCCAGCGTTGTACAGATCGTCGTCAAGACGGACCTGGGTAACGGCACGATGCAGACGAGCACCGGCACCGGAGTCTACCTCGGCTCTGGGCGCGTGCTGACCGCGAGCCACGTCGTCAGCCGCTACACCACCATCGAGGTTATCTTCGGCGGGCGCTCCGGCCAGCCGCAGACGATCGCGACGTTTGACCCGAGCGTTGGCAAGCTGGTGTCGTTCCCGTCGCGCGATGTGTCCGTGATGACCAAGGTCGTCGCTCCCTCGTGGGCGACCGGCGCGAGCATCGCGAAGACAACTCCCAAGGCTGGCGAGCAGGCGGTGAGCTTCGGGCTCAAGGACCCCGCGACCTCGCGCGTGCGACAGGGTCCGGTGCTGCCGCGCGGGCCAATGAAGAATGGCATCGAGATCGACGCGATCAGCACCAAGGGCGACAGCGGTGGCCCAACCTTCGATAGCGCCCTGCGCGTCATCGGCGTCCACTCCGGCAACGTCAGCCGCACGCGCTTCCTGCCTGACGGGCGGCAAGATGAGAAGATCACCAGCGTGAGCTTCAACGTCGTCGGGCTCGACGTGTCAAACGTGAAGTGACCCGCGTGCTAGTCATAACAGTTTGCCCCGCACCGACAGCGTGCTCGCTGTCGGTGCGGGGCGTGATTTCAATCGAGCGCGGGCGCAGTCGATCGTCGCGCTCAGGGCGTGTTGCCCGCCCGCTTGATCCTGACAACGCCCGCCCGGCTACACTCCGCGTCGATGCCATTGCCGCCCACCTCTTCCGCTGACGCCGCATGAATCTGCTCGATTATCTCAAACCTGAGTGCGTCAAGGTGCCGCTGGTCGCGACCGAGAAGCGGGCCGCGATCAACGAACTCATCGACGTTTTGGCCGCCGCGGGGCTCATCACCGACGCTGGCGTGCTGAAAGACGCCGTGTGGACTCGCGAGCAAACGCGAACCACCGGCATCGGCAACGCGCTGGCCATCCCGCACGGCAAGTGCCCCGGCATCCCCGCGCTGGTCATCGCGATCGGCAAGCCCGCGACGCCCATGGATTTCGCCTCGATCGATCGTCAGCCCGTGAAGCTGATCATCCTTCTGGCCTCGCCCCCGGATCGCGGGCAGGACCACATCATGGTCCTGGCCAAAGTCAGCCGCATGTTCATGACCAAGGACCTGCGCGAGCAGATTTACGCCGCCGAGAGCTCCGAAGAGCTGTACGGGATCATCAAGGCGCAGGAGGGCGCGTGAGCGCCGCATCGTCATCTGAACGCACCGGCGAGGCACTGGCGGGCGAGCGTCCGCCAGCCCGCGCGGGCATCGCGCCCGCTCGCCCTGTCAGCATCGACCTTTCTCAACCATCGCCGATGAGCCATCCAGATTTCCGCCCCGTCGCCGACTCCGCCACGCACGCGCACCCCCACGCCCTGGCGCCCGAGGTGCTCGCGCCCGCCCAAGTCGTTGACGAATACCTGCGCGTCATGGTCGAGGCCCTGGACCTGCCCACCAATCTCCGCGACGCCATCGCCTACGGGCTCTACGGCGGGGGTAAACGCCTCCGGCCCCTGCTGGCCTGGTGGGCCGCCGCCGCTGTGACTGGCAAGAGCGGCCCGCGTGCCGGCGAGGCCAGCCTCCCTGCGTGCGCCGCCGTCGAACTCGTTCACGCGTTCTCGCTGGTACACGACGATCTGCCGGCCATGGATGATGACGACCTTCGGCGTGGGCGGCCGACGCTGCATCGCGCCACCAGCGAAGCCATGGCGATCCTCGCTGGCGACGCGATGTTGAACCTCGCCTACGCGCACCTGGCCCAGAGCGTCACTCACCCGCGCCTGCTGGCGACGCTCGTCTCGGAACTTGCTCTGGGCACCAGCGGCATGATCGCCGGTCAGGTCTACGACACGCTTGGCGGCTTTCCGCCTCAGATGGACGCTGAGCACAAGCTGGTCACGATCCATACCAATAAGACCGGCGCCCTGCTTCGCGCCAGCTGCCGCATGGGCGCGTTGTGCGCCATGGCCGGTGAGGTGAACGAGCAGGCCCTTGGCGCGATCACGACGTACAGCGAGGCGATCGGCCTGATGTTCCAGATCGTCGACGACATTATTGATGTGACGCAGCCGCCAGAGCACGCTGGCAAGAAGACCGGCAAGGACATAGACGCCGGCAAGCTCACCTATCCCGGCGTGCTGGGGCTGGAGGACTCCAACGCGCGGGTGGAGAACCTGCGCCGCGTCGCGCTCGAATCCGCCGCGTCGCTGGGTTCTGCGGCTCAACCGCTCACGCAGATCGCGGAGTACATGGCGGTCCGCACGAAGTAAGCACTTACTTACAGCGCCGGACCGCCGATGTGTGCCGGCGATGGTGGCGCGATCGTTCACGGCTGTCCCTCCCCAATCGCCCTCGACCCCCGTCCGATTCTGACCCTTCCACGCACAGATTCACCCCGCAAGTCGTTTGAACCCGCCACCAACGGTTTACGTCAGTCGCGAACAGGCATCAAACCGCGAACCTTGCACAGCAGCCCCCAGACTTCGCGCGATTCGAACATTGGCTATGCTTCACGATTCGCCCGGGCGGGTATTTCCTGAGGGCGATGAATAGAGTCCGATTTGTTTCAGGAAGATTTGAAAGTCCCCCTTTGGAGCCGGTCTGTCTTATGAAACTCCTCCCGACGATTCAGTCGCCCGCCGATCTCCGCAAGCTCTCCATCGACCAGCTCTCGCAAGTCGCCAGCGAGATCCGCGAGGCGATCTACAACCAGGTCTCCAAGAGCGGCGGCCACTTGGCCCCCAACCTCGGGGTGGTCGAGCTGTCGATCGCGCTCCACTATGTCTTCGATTTCGGCTTTGACCGCCTGCTCTTCGATGTCGGGCACCAGTGCTACCCGCACAAGCTGCTGACCGGGCGTCAGAAGTTGCTCGAAGGCCTGCGCACCAGCGCCGGCATGGCCGGCTTCCCCGAGCCGCGCGAGTCGAACTTTGACCTCTTCTCCGTCGGGCACGCCGGCACCGGCATCTCCACCGCCGTCGGCATGGCCCGCGGCGATTCGCTCAACGGCGACGGCTTCGACCCCGTCAAAGCCCCCAACGGTCGGCGCGCCGTCACCATCATTGGTGATGCCTCGATCGTCAACGGCGTCGCGATGGAGGGCCTCAACGGTGCCGGCACGCTCAAGCGCCAGTTCATGGTCATCCTCAACGACAACGGGATGAGCATCAGCAAGCCCCAAGGCGCCGTCGCCCACTACTTTGACAAGCTTCGCATCTCCACCGCCTACACCGGCATGAAGGAAGCCGCGAAGGAACTCCTGGCCAGCGTCCCGGGCGGCAGCGCCATGCGCGAGGCGTATCACGTCATGGGCGAGGGCATGAAGGCTGTGCTCAACGAGGGCGCGTGGTTCGAGCACTTTGGTCTGGTCACCGTCGGCCCGGTTGACGGGCACGACCTGCCGGAGTTGATCAAGGTCTTGCGCGAGGCGAAGAACTTTGATCGCCCGATGGTCCTGCACGTCAAGACGATCAAGGGCAAGGGCCTGTCGTTCGCCGAGCGCGACGCCAGTACCTTCCACTCACCTGCGTCGTTCACAGTGATCGGCGACCCGGATTCCAGCCGTCTGGAGAGCGAAGGCTGCCGCGTCGAGATCAAGAAGGACGGTCGCTCGTTCACCGCCGCGATCGGCGAGATCATGGTCGAGGCCATGGCCAAGGACCCCAAGATCATCACCGCAACTGCGGCCATGCCCGACGGCACCGGCATCGCCAAGACGCTCGCGAAGTTCCCGGATCGCTCGTTCGACACCGGCATCTGCGAGAGCCACGCGATGGACATGATGGCCGGTATGGCCAAGACCGGCTGGAAGCCCTTCTTCGCGGTCTATGCGACCTTTCTCCAGCGTGCGTTTGACCAGTGCTTCCAGGAGGTCAGCCTCCAGGGCTTGGCCGTGCGCCTGCTGCTGGACCGCGCCGGCCTCGTCGGCGGCGACGGCGCCGTCCACCACGGCTTCTGCGACATCGCGATCCTGCGCGTGCTCCCCAAGGCCGTGATCATGGGCGCGATGGACGAGGCCAGCCTGCGCGGGGCCGTCGAGTTCATGCGGATGTACGAAGACGGCCTCAGCAGCGTGCGTTACCCGCGCGACAGCGTGTGCGAGTGCTTCGCGACCAAGGGCGAGTGCCCGCCGTTCGAGCTTGGCAAGGCCCGCTGCCTGACGCCGCAGTTTGATCTGGGTGCCCCGGGCAATAACGGCGCCGGCGTTCCGGAAGTCGCAGTGTTGGCTTTTGGCACGTGTGCGATCGACGCCGCGAACGCGATGGACTCGCTCAAGGGCGAGATCCGCACCTGCGTGTACGACGCGCGTTTCGCCAAGCCGGTGGACGCGGACCTGATCGCTCGTCTGCTGAAGGCCAAGGTGCCGATCGTCACCGTCGAGGATCACTCAGTCGTCGGCGGCTTCGGCGCCGCAGTGGTCGAGGCGGCGTCGGACATGCGTCTCGATTGCTCGCGCATCGTCAAGCTGGGCCTGCCCGACGCATGGGTCTATCAAGACTCGCGCGCCAAGCAGCAGGCCTTGGTGGGGATCGACGCGGCGGGCATCGCCAAGGCCATCCGCCAGGCGGCGCTGATGAACCACGAGCAGCCGAGCGTGCAGATCAAGGTGGGGGCCTCGGCCCGGACTACGGGCTGAGCGTCTGCGGTGCCTGACATCACGAGCAACGAAAGAATAACAACGCCCCGACGCACACGCGCCGGGGTTTTGATAAGTTTGTGACGCTCCCGGCAACACGCTGCTGCCGGCCATCGGTGCCTCAATCGGGACCAACAACGCCGTGACCGAGGGTGATTACAACCTGTTCTTCAGTATCTTCTTTGACGGGTGCGCGTTCTGATCGAGCCACCACTTCGCGTCAGCGACCTGACCGTGCTTGTGTCCGCACATACAAACCGTCCTACCAAAGCCGCGGCACCTTGCCGCGGCTTTTTCTTGTGCCGCGTCCGCCACGTCAGCGACTTCCTCACACACGCGGCCAGCAAACGCCTGCCGGAGCCTCATCAATGGAACGACGCTGATGACCAAATCGCCTAGGTTCACAGAAATTTGTTCCGGATGGCTACCCCGCAGCGGAACACCCCACGGTATTCTTTGGGCATCAG
>JBBQMD010000056.1:0-17721 GCA_038328575.1 Phycisphaerales bacterium
AGCACCGTTCTCAACTCCCGCCTCGGCATCGGCTACTCCGGCGCTGAGCGCGCTTCCGCTGGCTCCGCTCCCGGCTCCTACATCACCGGCAGCCGCCTCGAGTTCCTCGCAGTCCAGAACGACATCATCGGCGGCACCAACTACGCCCGCCCCTCCATCGGCAACCTGATCAACAACGACGCCAACGGCTTCAATATCTCCGGCGTTCAGACCTTCGTCAGCATCGGCGACCCGCGCAACCAGAGCGAGATCGGCGGCACCCCGGGCAACACGAACCCGCGCATCCGCAACCCCGCCGCCGCCGCCTACCTCAACAACATCACCCGCAGCATCGAGGCCTTCGTCTCCGTCCCCGGTGGCGGCGAGACCGTCTTTACCCCCGCTGAGTTCCTTGCCAGCCGCTTCATCCTCGTCGGCGCCGCCGAGTTCATCCAAAACCCCCTCAACCCCACCCAGCTCATCCCCAACCCAGCCCTCAACCCCACCCTGAAAAACTTCATCCTCACCTCGAGCTTACTCAACACCTCCGCCTACACCACCTTCGGCTCCTTCACCCTCGAGGGCCAGACCCCCGCCCGCGAAGTCGGCTTCACCTACTCCGACAACGTCCCCAACGGCAACAACTTCACCGATCAGTCCGGCGCCATCATCAACTACAACGTCCCCCTCCCCACCGGCAGCCGCAACCGCATCAGCGGTGACTTCAGCGGCAACGGCCTCCGAAACGCCGATGACTCCGTCGAACTCGTCAAGGCCGCCATCCAGCGCTCCGGCGGCGCTCCGTGGGTCGCCCCCGACGGCACCGGCCCCATCACCGGCCTCGGCACCACCGCCGTCATCGAAATCCTCGGTGACTTCAACTGCGACGGCAACTTCAACCGCCACGACGTCCGCTACTTCGCCGACGGCCTGGCCATCGCCACCACCGCCAACAACAGCAACGTCGCCAACATCGGCAAGCTCGACCGCAAGGCCGGCTTCACCGCCGTTGACAACGCCTTCGGCGGCAACTACTTCGGCACCGCCCTGGCCACCGGCGCTTCCTACCTCAACGGCGACAGCCGCGGCGACGTCGCCAACTCCACCTCCCGCGTGACACCCGGCTTCCAGCCCATCGGCGCCGAGGGCCCCTCCACCGGCACCAACACCGTCCCCGCCCTTGACCGCAACCGCATCGACGCCTTCGATATCAACTACGTCTTCACCCAGTTCGTCACCAACCCGCGCGTCACCGATGGCGCCCTCAACTGGTCCGTCGAGGCCGAGGCCGTCGGCGGCGACCTCTCCACTGACATCACCGGCGACCTCATCATCAACCAGGCCGACGTTCGCGAACTGGTCATCGGCATCCTCAAGACCGACATGGGTGATGTCAACCTCGACGGCTACACCGACTGCGCCGACCGCGCCGTCCTCCAGGCCAACCTCGACCTGCCCGGCACCTTCGGCTGGGCTCAGGGCGACCTCAACGGCGACCGCACCGTCAACGCCCTCGACTTCAACATTCTGTCCGGCAACCTCCGCTGCTCCCCCGCCGACATCGCCTACGACGACGGCCTCCCCCTGGCTAATCGCGGCGGCCCCGAGTCCGGCACCAACAACGGCGTCACCGAAGGCGATTACAACCTCTTCTTCTCCATCTTCTTCGACTCCGGCGCCGCCGCCGACATCGCCGATGACTCCGGCAACCCCTTCGCCCCCTACAACAGCGGCCCCACCGGCACCAACAACGGCGTCACCGAAGCCGACTACAACGTCTTCTTCGCCAACTTCTTCAACGGCTGCATCTGCAACTAATCCCTCGCCCGGCCACCCCGTGAGGCACGCCTCCCGCACGCCCCCACCCAGCCGGCTGAGTGATCGATAAACACCGCTGACCCCAAGACCCCGGCACCTCGCCGGGGTCTTTTCTTTTTTGCCGGCTGAAAGACCTCCACCCGCCCCCCGATCCCCCTCTCCCCTTCGATCCCTCTATCCCTAAATCCCTCGGTCCCTTGATCCCCTTTCCCGATAGACTGCACTCGGAGCCCAATGTGCCCGAACAAGATTCCATCTTCGCTTCGCGCACCACCACACGCCTGCTTGACGCTCTACGCGGCGGAGCCAGCGAGCCCGCTTGGTCCCAAATTGACACCCGATACCGCCCGGTGATCCGCGGCCTCGCCCGGCGCATCGGCGTCCCCGAGGCCGAGGCCGACGACGTCGCCCAGCAATCTCTCGCCGAGTTCGTCCGCTCCTTTCGCGAAGGGCGCTACGACCGCACCAAGGGCCGCCTCAGCTCGTGGATCCTCTCGATCGCGCACCACACCAGCCTCGGCGCGATCCGGCGCCTGAGCCGCAGCGCAAACCCGAGCGAAGCCGTCAGCGACACGCCCGACCCGGCATCGGGCGAGGGAGTGTTGCGCGAGGTCTGGAACGAAGAGCGCGACCGCGTGATCCTGCATCGCGCGATCGCCATGCTGCACGAGGAAGGCTCGATGGACGAACGCACGCTCCTGGCCTTTGAGCTCATCGCGCTTCGAGGAGTGCCCGCGCCCGAGGCCGCGTCCCAGTGCGCCATGACCGTCGATCAGGCGTACGTCGCGCGCAGCCGCGTGACCCGCCGCCTGCGCGCGATGGTCCGCGATCTGACCACCGCGTTCGAGGAGGACGTGTGAGCGACACGCGTCCAGACGCATCCGACCCTTCGGGCGCAGGCCCGTGCCTCGAAGCGAGTCAGATCGACCGCCTCGCGCAGGGCGACACCCGGCCTCCGGAGGCCGCGGCTCACCTGGCCTCCTGCGCCGCGTGCCGGGCGGCGCTGCACCTGGCCTGCGACGACAAGGCCTTCTCCGATCGCGCCCGCGCGCTGGTCGGTCAGGAGCTCGGCCCGGTCGGCGCGCCGCGCTTGCCCGGTTATCGCGTGCTCAGCCTCGTGAGCGCCGGCGCTCAGGGCATGGTGTATCGCGCGATCCAGGAATCTACGCATCGTCACGTCGCGATCAAGTGCTTCACGCCGGGCGAATCCGGCACCTCCGGCGCGACGCGCCAGCGCCAGCGCGCCGCGCGCGAGGTCGAGATTCTCGCGCGCCTGCGCCATCCGAACGTCGTGGGCATCTACGAATCGCGCGAGTTGTCCGACGGACGCCTCGTCGTCGTCATGGAGTTCATCGATGGCGCGCCGCTGGATCAGTGGTCACCTCCCGGCGCCACCACCAACGAACGCAGGCGCTCGCTCCTGCGCGCGTTTGTCAGCATCTGCCAGGGCGTTCACCACGCCCACCTCAACGGCGTGATCCACCGCGATCTCAAGCCCCAGAACATCCTCATCGCGCCGAGCCATCACGCGCCAGTCGGTACTCCGCCGCGACCCGTCGTCGTCGATTTCGGAATCGCCCGCCTCACCTCGGTGAGCACGACGATGACCGGCGACTTCGCCGGCACGCCCGCGTACTCATCGCCCGAGCAGGCCTCCGGCGCGCCCGACAGTGTTGACGCGCTGACCGACGTTTACTCGCTTGGTGTGGTGCTCTATCGCATGCTCTGCGGCGCGATGCCCTACGAGCTCACCGGCTCGATCCTTGACGTCGCCCGCAAGATCGCCGAGGAGCCCGCGATCCCCCTGCGCCAGCGCGACGCATCCATCCCGCGCGACATCGAGGCGGTGGTCGATCGCGCCATGCGGAAACAGAAGGATCGGCGCTATCAGTCCGCCGCGGCCCTGGGCATGGACATCGAACGCTCGCTCGCGGGCCAGCCCGTCGAGGCCCGCGCCGAGTCCGCCGCGTATGTGCTAGGGCGCACGCTGCTGGTCAATCGCGGGCGCGTGGCGCTGGCATTGCTGGCATTTGTCGCGCTCATCGTCGCCGGCACAACGGTGTATTTCAGCGTGTCCAGCGCCGCGGCGTCGCGCCGCCTCGCCAGCGAGCGCCAGGCCCAGGCCCGCCTCGAATCCGTCCGCGCTCGCGCCGTCACCGAGGTCCTCCGCGAAGCCCTCCCGGCGCAAGACCCCAAGTTCCCGCAGCTCAAGCTGCTGGTCAGCGCCGGCTTCGGGCGGTTGTTCTATCGGCTCGAGTTCAACGCGTTCGCTGAAGATCCCGAAGTCGATCAGCAGGTCCGCAGAATCTGGGGCAGCATCTACACCGGCTTCGGCGCCGAAAAAGCCGCGGCTCTCGTGGAGTACAGCGAGCTGTCGCTGCGCAACGGCCTGGTGCGCCTGCGCCTCGCGCACGGGCGCGAGCACCCGGAGATCGCCGAGACGCTGCACCAGCTCGCCGGCGTGCTGCTGGTGCGCCGGCGCTACTCCGAAGCCGAGCGCGCGGCCCGCGAGGCGATGGAGATGCGTTTGCGGCTGCTGGGCCCCGGCGTGACGTTCGAGGAATCGCGTCTGCTGCTGGCCAAAGTGCTCATGGCCAGTAGCCGCCCGCAGGAGGCCGACCGGCTGGCGCGCGAAGCGCTGGCGGCGCTGGTGGCGTTGCCGGAGAACGAGAGCGACCGGCTGATTGCGTCGATGTCGGCGTTGCGGGCGAGAGTGATGTTGGATGAGCTGGGCAGAGATGTGCCGCGCGGCACAGTTTTGGAGTTGCGGGAGACGGGCGCGGAGTGTGAGGGGTTGTTGCGGGTCGCGCTTGCGCGCCGGATGCGGTCGTCGCCGATTCGAGATTCGGAGACATTGGCGTCGATTGCGGCGGCGGCGGAGTTTGCGAGTTTGCGGCCTGATTCGGAGCTTTCGGCGCTGCTAGGGAAAGCATGGGGGATGGCGCCGGGACTGGTGTCGGACGCGATTGCGCGCGATGTGGCGACGGTTCGGGGGACTGATGATGGGCCGGCGACGGATCGAAAGCCGACGGGGCGGACGGTGGTCTTTCAGAAGATGTTGAGTTTGCAGGAACTGCTGCTAGGGCCGGATGATCCGGCGATTGTCAACACGTTGCTGACGGTGATGCGTGCGGCGGATCGCGAGTTCATGCTCGGGACGCAGTGGTCGGCGTCGCTGCGCGCGGCGGATCTGCTGGCGCGTGAGTACGGGGCGAACGATTTGTCGGTGCTGGCGGCGCTGTCGCAGGCAGCGCCGCTGATGGTGTTTGATGGCGAGGCGGAGCGGGCGGTGGGTGTGGCGGCGCGGGCGTGCGCGATTCAGGATTCGATCCCGGAGGCGGCGCAAGACGAGTTGATGGCCGCGAATAGCGAGCGGGTGTTGGCGTGGGCGCTGGCGGTGAGCGGCAATCATGGGGAGGCACTTGAGCGGTATTCAAAGGTCATCGAGCGGCTGACGCTGTGCGTAGGCGAGCGGCACCACACGGTTGCGTTGGCGGAGGGGCAGAAGGCAGTGTCGCTGGTGGAGACGGGCCAGATCGCTGAGGGAGAGGAGTTAGCGCGCAAGGCGCTCGAGACTGTGGAGGCGCTGGGCGTGTCGGCGGTGGACCAGTTGGGGCACGTGCGTTTCGCGGTTGCGCACGCGTCGCTGCGGGGGCTGCCGGGGGAGGGCGTGGCGCGGCAGAAGGCGTTGGATGAGGCGCGGAGGCTGCTGACGCTGGCGGAGGACACGTACGCGCGGGTGAGCGGGCCGCGGTACCGGTGGTACCAGATGATGCTGGATGATTTAGTGACGGCAGAGACGTTGTCGGGGCGGCTGGATGAAGCGGAGCGATGGCGGGCGGTGCGAGCGGGGACGGGGGCGCGGGTTGGGGAGTAGGGGTTGTTGAGCCGGCGCTTGGTTGGGGGTTTGCAGGGACTGGGTGGATTGGGGGCGCGCGCGACGGTTGATTTGAGCGGTGGGTGTTTGGGCGGATTGTGAAGATGGAGTTCGAGCGGGTTTGCGTTGCAAGGTTCCGGGGCGCCGAGTCAAGTCATGGCGTGCTGCTCAGATGTGAGCGGCGGGTGGTTGTGCATTTCTGGAGCTCTGCCATGATCCGAGTGAATCATCTGACGACTGCGCTGACGCTGGTTTGCTGTGCGGGCATGTGCTGGGCGCAGCCCACGACGCGGGTGAGCGGGATTTTGCACACGCCGATTGGCGGGGCGACGTTTGATCCGCCGGTGGGGCGGGCGCTGACGATCCGTAGTTTGGGTGCAAGCGGGTTGGACGGTGTACACGTTCATAGCAATAGCGCTGGCGGCGCGGTGTGCAGCGCGGACCTTGGGGCGCTGATGCGGACGCCCGGGGCGCAGTGCGCCGTGAGGGCGGTGGATGATTCGGGCGTGTCGCTGGGGGAGGTGCGCGTCAACGGGCTTGGGGGCGGGCGGTGCGCGATGATCGGGGATTTTTCGGCCATCGGGGCGATCAGCGTGGAATGGGTGGTGCGGGATACGAGCGGGCGCGTGCTGGCGGAGGGGACGCGCAGCGGCGCGCTGCTGGAGTGCATTGTCAATGATCCGAGCGCGATGGCGGCTGGTGCGCCCGGCGTGTGGTCGGTGGGGCGGAAGAGCAAGCCGGATCTGCAGTCGTGGAGCATGAAGATCTGTCCGCGGGTGGTCTTGGTGGAGGGGTTGACCGGCACACCGATCGTGGGCGTGGGCCAGATCGAGATGCGCCCGATCTTGTGCATCACGGCGCCCTGCCCGGGTGATGGCACGAGCATGAGCGGGCTGCGGGTGACGGCTGGGGGCTTGGCGTCGCTCACGGTGCAGGACGCGTCGCTGATCCGGACGTGCGCGATTGCGCCGGGGAGCGCGACGGCGAGCGACGGGGTGGCGGTGGTGCATCGCGGGCTGAGTCACTGGGGGTCCAGCGATGTGGCGATTGAGGAAGGGTGTGATTTGCCGCCGCCGGTGGCGTGTGCGCCGGTGGATCGGGTGCTGCATGTGTCGGGGTTCGGAAGCAGCGGGGATCAGGGCGTGACGTTTGACCTTGGGAGCACGACCTCGACGACGGTGGACAGGGTGGTTCATCGGGATCTGGCGGCACGCTCGGTGGCGTTTGACATGGTGGTGCGCCCGGGCAGCGGGGGCGGCGGCGGGGCGGGGGGCAGTTTGACGGTGACGGCGAAAGGCAGGAAGAGCATCTATGTGGGGCATGTGACGCTGATCAAGCAGCGCGTCGCGTTTAGCCCCGGCGGCGGGATGCCGGTGGTGAAGTTTGACCCGACGACGCGCGGCAGCACGCAGACGCGGATCGAGTGCCTGAGCCAAGATGGCGGCGTGGTGGCGACGGCGATCGTCGGGGCGGATGAGGGCGTGCAGATCCCCGGGTGTTTGAACCTGGACGGGTCGATGACGCTGCGGGGCGTGATGACCGATGTGGGGTCTAGCGAGGTGCGCTGCTGCTCGGTATCGAGCGAGGTGATTCTGCCTGGCGGGACAGTGGTGTCGGGCGTTGAGCGTGTGCGGTTTTCGCCGCTGGCACCGAACGTTCCGGCGGGCGTGCTGGATGAGTTGAACGTGACTGGCGGGGATCTGCACTCGGTGGATGTGACACGCGTTGAGGTGGGCACGCCGATCTGGGTGGGCGGGCTGGCAATGGAGGGCGTGGGGCAGGGAACGCTTCGCAAGACGGTTGAGGGCGGGCTTCAGGTGCTGAACATTGGCTCGTCGGGCCAGGACGGGGTGAGCGTCCACATTGATGCGCGCAAGGGCGGGCAGTTGAGAGTGGACTTGTCGGCGCTGTTGAACCCGCCGGCGGGCGTGGAGCGGCGGATCAGCTTCAGCGAGCAGCCGAAGGATTGGGACGTGCGGACGACCGGTGATGTCCACCTGGTGGGCACGCCATCGGGGATCGTGGAAACCAATGACTTCTCGGCGCTGGGCGCGACAAGCGTGGAGTGGCGACTGCTCAGTTCGAGCGGGCGGGTGCTGGCCAGCGGCGAGGTGAGCGGCCCGGTGGCGAGCTGGACGATCGGCGTGGCGGGAGTGGAAACGGTGGACAAGGTGTACTCGTTCAGCGCGGCGCGGGGTGAGATGAGCGTCAGGGAGGGATTCTTTGATCGGGTGGTTCCGATTTCGGGGCTGACGCCGGTGCCGGTGCAGGGAGTGGCGTCGATCTCTGTGACACCACGGGCGGGTGGCCCGGGTGGCGGCGCGGCGGCGGCGGCGTACGCGGCGACGGGGCGGGTTTTGGTGACGGGGGCGGGGATCGGCACGTTGCACCTCTCGGGGTGCGCGATGACGTATGACGGGCCGGTGGCGGCTGACGTGGACGGCGACGGTTTCGGTGACGACGTGTTTGTACACGGCGTGGGCAATGGCGTGGTGGCGGCGGTGGGTGAGGGGCTGGCGGGGGCGATTGAGGTGTCAAATCTGGGCTCAAGTGGGCAGGACGGGGTTGAGCTCTCGCACGAGCGGCTGGGGATCGGCGGGTCTTTGGAGTTTGGGTTGACTAGTGCATACCCACTTGCGCGAGACGGTCAGAAGTCGATCACGATGAACATCAGGGCTCGCCAGCAGGCAAGCCAGGCGCTGTGCGTGTTTACGGAGGAACGAGACGCGGCATCGCTGCGGACGCTGTTGAAGTGGACGGGGACGGCGTGGGAGTCTCGCCAGGTGAGCTTCTTTGATGACTCGGGGCAGTTGCTGGGCACGCGGACGGTGGGCCTGAGCGAGGGGATCTTCATCAGCGCGCGTGATGGCGAGCAGCTTGATACGTGGACGGTGACGGGGAACGCGGTGAAGCTGAGGTTTGAGACGGCGCCGGTGGAGGTGTCGTTGTCGGGCGGGGGCTTGACGGTTTCGCAGGTGCGATGGATGGTGATCGGCGGGGATGCGGTGCCGGGCTCGCCGCTGGGCGAGGCCAATGGCGTACAGATTTTGGCGCGTGGGCAGAACCCGGTGAAGCTGGGGGGTTGTATTTTGAGGCCGCCGATCAACATGCGGGGCGTGCCGATCCGGCCGAGGCTGAAGACGTATGGGGAGTTTTTAGCGGATCAGGGTGGGCGCGTGGTGTTGCGGACGCCGGCGGCGGCGGGTGGGCAGCCAGCGGAGGCGATCAGTTGTACGATGGTGTGCGACACGGGGTATGGGCGCTCGGTGGCGTTTGATGCGACGGAGCTGTTGACGTATGCCGGGTTTGGCGGGGCACCTCATGTGCGATGTGCCGTGACGGATGCACGGGGCGTGGTGGGGACGGTGCGCGCGGGCGTTCGGTCAGGGGCGGTCCCCGGGCAACTGCTACACACCATGGACTTTTCGAAGTTGGGGGCGGTCGGGGTGCGGTGGTCGCTGCTTGGCGCTGGTGGCGCGACGATTGCGTCGGGTCAGGTGGCGGGCGCGACGCTGGACTGGACAAGCGTGACGACGGTGCTGGAGCCGACGAAGCCGCTGTCGATCGACTATCGGTGGAGCAAGACGAACAGGGAAATGTTGGAGTCGGTGGCCAACGGGGAGTCGGTGGTGAGCGGCGGGTTTGTGGGGGCGACGGGCGGGGTGAGGGGTGTGCGCTGCGAGCCGGTGCTTCCGGAGGGCGCGGTCGTGGCGGACACGATGGGGATGGATTTGGAAGCGGATGGGATGACGAGCCTGGTGATCACGGATGCGGCGGCGCACACGTTTGGCGTGGAGACGAAGGTCAAGGCGCGGCCGGCGACGAAGTTTCATAGCCGAGTGAAGGAGTCGTTCGACCGAGTGAGCGGGCAGACGTCGCTTTCGTGGGACAGCGATGGGGATGTAGTGGAGTTGGAGATGAGGCCGCCGCGGGCGGTGGATGACATGACGGTGAGCGCGGCGAAGTACAAGACCGGGCACATTTCGCTGATCAAGTTCACGGACGATGCGGGGCAGGAGAGAGCGCGGCTGATCGAGACGGGTGTGGAGGGTGGGCTCGAATCGACGACGGCGTGTGATTTCTCGGGCTCGGGCGCGACGGGGGTCACGGCGTGGCTGCTGGGGGCGGGCGACGTGGTGCTGGCGAGCTTTCCATGTGACAACGGGCGGGCGCTGCGGGTGGTGCATTCGCAGGCGGATTGCCCGGTGGGCACGGGCGAGAGCTTTAGAATGCAGAAGAGGCCGCGTTGGTGGCCCCCGGCCAATCAAGGGGCGCTGCATCGGTTCTGCGCTCCGGCGGAGGTTGAGTTGCTGCCGGGCGGGAGCATGACAGGCGTTCACGCGGTTGCGTTCACGCCGGTGGGCGGCGGCATGCCGGGGACGAAGGTGGCGCTGGTGGAGATCACTCGGAGCATGGGCGACGGGACGGCGGGCGCGACGGTTGAGCGATTGGCGATTACGGGTGTGGAGGCGGTGGACAGCTCGCCGCGGTGCAACCCGGCGGACATTGCGTTTGATGATGGCTCGGCGCTGCCACCGGTGGGGGTGTCGGGTGCGGACAACAACGGGGTGACGGAGGCTGATTACAACCTGTTCTTTGCGCAGTTCTTTGATGCGGGCGCGGCGTGCGATATCGCGAACGATAATGGGTCGCCGCTGCCGCCGTTTGGTGTGCTGGACACGAACAACGGCGTGACTGAAGGGGATTACAACCTGTTCTTCAGCATCTTCTTTGACGGGTGTGCGTTGTGAGACGGGGGTGTTGAGAGCCGCGCGAGGCGGGTTGCGAGTGGCGCGAGTTCAGAGGCGGGTCGCTCGTCGCGAGAGTGAAGAGGCGAGGGCATTCCATGGAATGTGCCAGGGGGAAAGTGTTTCGCGCGGGCGATGCGCGGCGGAGAATGGGGTTGGGCCACGGCACGTGAAGGTGCGAGGGGGCGCAAATGGGTCAATTTCGGGCGAGAAATTTTCCAGCAACAGGGCTGTAGTTTCTGAAAATGCGGGAAACCACTCAAGCGCGAAAGATCAAGGGCGAATGAAAAAAATCTTCGCTTGCGTTCACCGGTATTTTAACCGGCTCCGGGCTTAGGAACCCTGATTTGTTTAGAACGAGGGTGAGATGGCCTGAGAAAACCATTGGCACAACGTGGTGCGTGCGGTAAACTCTAGCCGAGTTACCGGACAGGCGATTGGTTCCCGCCTGATCGGTTCGAATCTCTTTCTCTCTCTCAGTGACGATTTGCCCACAACTCGGGTGTTTGGCCGCGCTTCGTGATGTCGAAGGGTGCTGGTCTTTTGAGTACCGGTGCGTGAAGGCGCGCAGCGGAGGATTCATCGATCTCTGGCGCAAGTCAGAGAGGAAAGTGAGACGTCTGTGATCAAGTGTTCACGTGTGATCGTTTCTTGCGCAGTTCTTTCGGTTGCCGCGGGGTCGTTGGTTTCGGCGACGGCGGAGGCGGGAACGCCGGTGCGGATGGCGGACATTAACGTGTCGTTGAATCCAACGGGCGTTTCTAGCAACCCGCAGTCACTTTTGGCGATGGATGGGTACACGATTTTCCGGGCGACGGACGCGGCGCACGGGACGGAGCTGTGGCGGACTGACGGGACGACGGCGGGGACGGTGCTGCTTCGGGACATCAACCCGGGGCTGTTGAGCGCGGTGCCGGCGGAGTTTGTGCGGGTGGGCAACAAGGCGTACTTCATCGCGGACAACGGCGAGACGCGTGACCTGTGGGTGACTGACGGGACGACGCCGGGCACCAAGCGGGTGAAGGCGATTACGGTGGGCGAGTCGCCGGCGGCCTTGGAGACGCGGTTCCTTACTAACGTGAAGGGCACGCTCTACTTTGTGGCGTCGACTGCGGACACGGGCAGCGAGCTGTGGAAGAGCGACGGCACGGCGGCGGGGACGGTGCTGGTGAAGGACATTCTGCCGGGGCCGGTGAGCTCGAACATCCGTTCGCTGATCGCTTCTAACGACGATCTGATTTTCTCGGCGACGGACACGGGCCTGGGCAACGAGCTGTGGAAGTCTGACGGCACCGTGGGCGGCACGGTCCAGCTTGCGGAGATCGATCCGAGCGACCTGGGCGGCGATCCGTCGAACATGCGGCTGTTCAACAGCAAGGTCTACTTCACGGCCAACAACGGCAACGGCACGCAGGTGTGGTCGACCAACGGCACGCCGGGCGGCACGGTGAAGGTGACGGCGATTGCGCAGCCGCTGAACACGGATCTGAACCCGCGCTCGCTGACGGTGTTCAACAATAACTTGTACTTCGTCTCGGAGTCGCAGATCGCGACGTACCAGACGCTGTTTCGCCTGAGCACGACCAACGTGCTGACGGCGGTGTCGGGCGTTGGCAGCGGGGAGCTGGTCAACAGGTTTTCGAACCTGCTTGCGACGCCGACGCGCCTGTACTACGCGGCGTATACGGCGGTCAATGGCGAGGAGCTTTTCCGACTGAAGGCGTCGGGCTTGCAGTCGGAGGTGGCGGCGGAGCTGTTGCCGGGGTTTAGTGGAGGGGTGCCGCGGAACCTGGTGAGTGTTGGCGAGACGGTGTATTTCACCTCGACGGACCTGGTGCTCGGGGTCGAGCTGTTCAAGTTTGAAGGCGGCAACTGGAGCCTGGTGAAGGACGTGAATGCGCAGGGCGGCGCGTCGAGCTTTCCGCGCGAGGTCATTGTCAACGGTTCGGCGCTCGTGTTCGCGGCCAACAACGGGCTGAACGGCATCGAGCTCTGGACGAGCAACGGCACTGAGGCGGGCACGCGTCTGGTGAAGGACATCGCCTGGAGCAACGGCGATAGCTCACCGACGGCGCTGACGGCGTTCAAGAACTCGACGATGCTGTTCTCGGCCGACGACGGGCTGGGGTCGTTGCTGTTTGGACGCGAGCCCTGGCTGAGCAACGGCGAGGCGTCGGGCACGGCGCGGCTGAAGGACGTGAACCCGGATGAGTCTAGCGGGATGACCCAGAGCGACTTCTTTGCGATCGGCGCGACGCGCGCGTTCTTCAACGGCACGACGCTGCTGAACGGCAAGGAGCTGTGGACGACCGATGGCACCGGGAGCGGAACGGTGCTCACGCGAGACATCCGGCCCGGCACCAGCGCGGGTGTGACGGCGGCTGGCCGGTATGCGATGGTTGGCGATGTGGCGTACTTCCCGGCGACTGATAGCGTGGCTGGCACCGAGATGTGGAAGTCTGACGGGACGAACCTGGGCACGGTGCGTATTCGGGACCTGAATACTGGCGCGGCGTCGGGCGTCAGCGTCGGCAGCGAGCAGTACCCGGTAGCGCTGGGCTCGAGCGTGTACTTTACGGGGAACACTGCGGCCAACGGGGCCGAGCTGTATCGCACCGACGGGACGAGCGCTGGCACGGTGCGGCTGACAGACATCATCGTCGGCGCTGGCAGCAGCCAGCCGGCGAACATCACGGTGTTCGGCGGCAACGTGTTCTTCACCGCCCAGACGGTGGCGACGGGGCGCGAGTGGTACCGCTTCAACGTGGCCAACAGCACGACGCAGATCCTCAAGGACGTCGGCCCGGGTGGGACTGATGGTGCGCCCCTGGGCTTTGGCAGGGGTGTGGTCTCGGGCGGGACGATGTTCTTCCTGGCCGATGACGGCGTGAACGGGCAGGAGCTGTGGGCGACTACGGGCAACCCGGCCGATCCGCTGTCGACGCGTCTGGTCAAGGACATTAACCCCGGGCTGGCGGGCGCACGGATCGTGCAGTTGACGCCGGGGCCGAGCGGCTCGGTGTTCTTCCTGGCTGACGACGGCGTGAGCGGGCGCGAGCTGTGGGTGAGCGATGGCACGGATCGCGCGACGGTGCGGGTGGTAGACCTGTTCGCGGGCGAGGAGTCCGGCGGGATCAACGAGCGGATGGTGATGCTGAACGACACGCTGTACTTCGTCGGCAGCGACGGTGAGGCGGGCGTGGAGCTGTGGTCGATCGGGGCAACGAGCCTGACGGGCTTGCGTCGCGAGAGCGACGTGAACCACGGGCTGGCGTCTTCGAACGTCAGCCAGCTCACGGTGCAGAGTGGCAAGGTGTACTTCAGCGCCACCGACGGGCTGACGGGCCAGGAGCTGTACACGCTGGCGGCGACGTGCTCGCCAGCGGACATTGCCGATGATGCGGGCATCGCGCCGCCGGTGGGTGTGAACAACGGCTTGACCGAGGGTGACTATAACGCGTTCTTTAGTGCGTTCTTTGACAACCTGCCAGCGGCGAACATCGCCGATGATGCGGGCAACGCGCCGCCGGTGGGCACGAACAACGGCGTGACCGAGGGTGATTACAACGCCTTCTTCCGCCTGTTCTTCGACGGCTGCCCGATCTGATCGAGACGAGTTGCGATTGGCGCGAAGCGCGACGTGAGATGATGAATGTGTGAGGGCCCTGGCGTATGCCGGGGCCCTTTTAAATTCCCGAAGTGGCAGGATGGCGAAGTGGCGAAGTGGCGAAGTGGCAGAGTGATCGAGGGACGCGCGATCGGGCTGCGTGGTCGTGGGCGAGGTTGGGGGTGGGGGTGGGGGTGGGGGCGGTACACTCGGGGTTGATGGCTCGGGTGTCGATCATCATGACGGTGTTTAACCGGTGCGCGTTCGTGGAGAGCGCGGTGCGGAGCGTGTTGACGCAGACTGAGCGCGATCTGGAGTTGGTGGTTATCGACGATGGATCGACCGATGGCTCGGCGGAGATTGTTGAGCGAGTTGCGCAGACTGATTCGCGGGTGCGGCTGTTTCGGGAGCCGCATCGCGGGTGCGTCGGGGCGTTGGTGCGTGGGCACGAGCTGGCGACGGGGGCGTTTGTGGGGTGGGTGGATAGCGACGACCTGCTGGTGGCTGGCGCGGTGCGACGGTGCCTTGAGGTGTTTGGCGCGCGGGGAGAGATCGGGCTGGTCTATACCGATCACGTGAAGATCGATGAGCGCGGGCGGATCCTGGAGGAGGCGGAGAAACCGAAGCGCGCGTACACGCCGGATGTGCTGCTGACGGAGCTGGTGTCGTTTCACTTCCGGCTGTTCCGGCGCGAGGTCTACGAGCGCGGCGGCGGGATCGACGCGAGCCTGGCGACCAGCCCGGACTATGACTTCTGTCTGCGAGCCAGCGAGGTGGCGGAGTTTGCCCATGTGCCCGAGGCGCTGTACTGCTATCGGGTGCATCCGGGATCGATCTCGGCGGCGCGGCGGCTGGACCAAATCGAGAACTCGGCGCGGGCGGTGCGGGCGGCGCTGCGGCGGCGCGGGCTGGACGCGGAGCACGAGCTGCGGGTGACCCTGATCAGCCGGTTTGAGATCGTGCCCAAGAGGCCAGCGGGAAATGCCTAGGCGAAAGGGAAGCGTTCAGGCTTGGCGTGGGCGGCTGGCAGTCGGATCGCGCGTGAAATCGACAAAAAAAGAGTGTGCTTCGGCGAGGCCTGTGGTATGTTGGGCGCAACGGAGATTTGCATATGAACCGAGCCTGGACCTGCAACGGTGGACTTTCGTCGATGGCCTGTGCGCTGGCGGTGCTGGCGGGCACGCCCTGCGCGATGGCGCAGTTCTCCAAGTTCACGGTCATCGATTCGGGGCCATTTCAGTCGGTGATTGTTCGGGGGCTGAGCGCTGACGGGACCACGTTGGTTGGCGACGGCTCCCCGTCGCTTTTTAGTGATGGGCGGGCGTTTCGGCGTCGGTTTGATGGGCCCACTGAGAATTTGGGGGTTCTAAGCGGGAGTTTTTTCACGTCGGCTGAGGCGGCGAACGGGACAGGATCGATGGTGGTGGGTAGGCAGAGCGGGGGCGGATTTGTGTGGGTGTTTCCTGGGCCGGGCGCGGCGGACGGCACGGACGGGCTTTTGGACGTGAGCCGGGACGGGGCGGTGACGATCAGCAGGAGCGCCCGGCGGACGGGCGGGACGTCGCTAGGGCTGCCGGTGCCGTCGGGGTTTACAGAGGTGAGCGCGGCGCGGCTGGCGGGTGATGCGACGACGCTCGTCGCGTACACCGCGCGCCAGTTTGTGCCGGGCAATGGGTATGGGTACCCGCCGACGCCGGACGTGGATTTCACGCGGGCGGGTCGATGGGACGCCGGGAGCGGCGTGCAGGTAAACATTGGCGTCTTGAGCGGCGGGGCGTCGTCGCGAGCGCTTGGGATCAGCGCCGACGGGCAGGTGGTGGTGGGGGTTTCGGACCAAGTGTCGGCGGGCGAGGGGGTTGTGCAGCGCGGGTTCAAGTGGAGCGCCGCGACGGGGATCTTGGGGCTGGGCGTGGTTGGACCGGGGACGACGGGGACATCAGAGGCGCGGGATGTCAGCGCCGATGGGCGAGTGATCGTGGGCGTGAGCAACGGGAAGGCGGTGGTGTGGGAGAACGGGGGCGCGGCGCGGTCGATCGCGGAGGTGCTGATGGGGAACGGGCAGGATTTGCAGGGGTGGTCGCTGTTGTCAGCGTTGGCGGTATCGGATGATGGTCAGGTCGTGACGGGGATCGCGACGCGCGAGGGGTCGGCATCCATCACGGTGTGGGCGGCGTCGCTGACGTTCACGTGTACGCCGCCGGCGCTGGCGGGCCAGG
Source organism: Phycisphaerales bacterium (assembly GCA_038328575.1). GTDB lineage: Bacteria > Planctomycetota > Phycisphaerae > Phycisphaerales > UBA1924 > JACVCS01. The sequence continues at coordinate 16,246 of JBBQMD010000056.1, forward strand.
CGACATTCACGCCGGTGGCGATCCAAGGGTTTGCGCCGGCGGGCGGTGCGGGCGCGCTGTTCGGCAACGGGATCTTTGGGCTTGACGTATCGCGGTTTGGGACGGTGCTGTTCAGTGGGCCGCGGAGCGACGGGTCGGAGTCGGTGTTTGTGGACGGGCTTCAGAGCGATCCGGTGTTGGTGGCGACGGCGGGGGCGGGTGCGCCGGTGCCGGTGGGCAGCCGCGTGACGCCGGACGGTCGGGTGGCGGTGACGGATCGTGGCCCGTCTGGAGCGGAGCGGTATCGGCTTGGGGTTCCGGGCGGACTGGAGACGATCGCGGCGGCGGGCAGTGTGCTGCCTGGGACGGGCGGCGGGGTGTTCATGCCGCAGTCAAACGTGCAGGACGCGTTTTTGGTGAACGACGAATCTGGAGTTGCGTCGTTGCAGGCGGTGTATGAGGTGAGCGCGGGGACGAGCTTCGTGAGCATGTTTGTGTTCGGGGGCGGGGTGTTGCAGCGGGTGAACATTGATCTGCTGGGCGAGGCGGCCTCGGTGCTGAACCCGAGGCACTTTGGGAACACGGCAACGGGGGCGACTGCGATACGGGGGGAGTTGAACGTTGGGAATCGCCCGGCGTTGCTGATCGGCGGGCCGCCGCCGGCGCGGATGCGGCTGGTGGCGTTTGTGGGCCAGGGCGTGCCGGGCCAGGCGGCGGACGTGGTGTTTACGAACATCCATGAGGCGAGCGTCGCGGGTTCGCATGTGGACTTCATCGGGACGTTCACGGTTGTGGGCACGCCTCGCCGGGGCGTTTTCCGGGCGGATTCCAGCGGGGTTTCGGCGTTGGTCGTTGATGGAGAAGTGCTGCCGGGCGTGGGGACGGTGCAGTCAGTTCTCTCTGGGCCGACGCGTCTGGCGGCGGTGAGCGAGACCGAGACGGTCTTCACAGCGAGCGTGCTGTCGGGCGGGGTGACGCGGGTGATGCTGCTGCGGCGCACGCCTTCGGGCGTGAGCCGGTTGATGGCGGTGGGCGATGCGCTGCCCGGGGCGGTGTGCCGCGAGGTGACGGGGATTGACCTCGTGGCGGCGGAAGCGGGGCGTTGCCTGGTGGAGGTGAGCACCGGGAGCTTTGGAGGCAAGGCGTTGTATGTGATCACCTCGCAGGGTGTGGTGCGGGTGGTGGAGCCGGGGCAGACGGTGACGATCGCGCCGCTAGGTGATGTGACGGTCACGACGGTGGGCTCGGTGCCGTTGAGCGTTGCGGGGGGAACGAGCGCCGGGGGCGGGGCGAGCGGCCTGCGCGACCGGTTCGTGGTGGTGAACGCGACGGTGAATGATCAGGGGGTGACGCGGCGGGTGATCCTGCGGGCGGAGCTGCCCGGCGTGAGCGTGACGCGATGCAGCCCGGCGGACATTGCGGATGATCAGGGCGTAGCGCTGCCGCCAAATGGCAACGGCGGGATCGCGCCGTCGATGAACAACGGGGTGACGGACG
>JBBQMD010000057.1:0-17432 GCA_038328575.1 Phycisphaerales bacterium
GCGCTCAACGGCCAGAACGTCGATGGTCGCGACCTCACCGTCAACGAGGCTCGTCCTCGTGAGGGTGGCGGCGGCGGCGGCGGCGGTGGTAGCCGCGGCGGCTTCGGTGGCGGCGGCGGCGGCGGTAGCCGCGGCGGCTTCGGTGGTGGTGGCAGTGGCGGCGGCGGCGGTGGCGGCGGTGGCCGTCGCGGCAGCTGGTAAGTCACGCGTGCCCTCGGGCACACGCTGATTCCTCCAACTCAAAACGACTAACGAGCACGGCCGGTACCGGAAGGTATCGGCCCTGTGTTTTTTTGGGTCAGCAACCCGGCGGTCCAATCCGCAAGATTCATCTCGCACCAGCTTGCAACTCGAAAGAGCCAAAGCGGCTGCGCCCAGTCCACCAAACGCGCTCGTCCGGCCGAAAGTTGCCGTGCTACCGTTTGTATCGAACGCACCTGTCGAAGGGATATGTCTGTGGGAACCATGACTAATTGGCCAACTCTTTCTCGATCGCCGATCGTTGAAGGCTTGATCGATATCATCGTCGAGCGGTCCGCCGGTGCGACGATCGATGCACTGAAAACCGCTTGCGACGAACTTGCCGCGGAGTTTCCCTCGCGGCAAGAGATACGTGTGTTTGTGACGCAACTCGACTTTCTGCCCGATCCGACTCTAAAAACCGTCACCGTGGGTGACTTACCGGAAGGCATTATCCTTCGCTCCACAGACGAGCAATGGGTTGTCCAGTTCCGCCTCGACGGCTTCACGGTGTCGCGGTTGCGGCCTTACGGCACGTGGGAGGAACTTAAGGGCAAGGCAATGGCGCTTTGGGCAAAGTACTCGGAGGTCATGAAGCCTACGAAGGTCAATCGAGTCGCCACACGGTTCGTCAATCACGTGCAACTTCCGATCGGGGAGTCTTTCGAGAAGACGTTCCTGACCAACTTCGTGATCGGGCCGAGCCTCCCGCAGTCTGTTGCAGGTTATCTGCTTCGGGTTGTCATCCCGTTCGAAGAGCACAACGCGATCGCCATCGTCACCCAGTCACTGGAAGGAAACAGCAACAATTGCATCCTCGATCTCGACACTTTTTCGGAGCAACCACAAGGTATCGCCGAAAGTGAGATGTGGGGAAAATTTGACGGCCTTCGAGAAGTCAAGAACCGTCTATTCTTCGGGAGCTTTACTGACGCAGGTTTGGAGCGATTCAAGTGACCACACAATCTCCCTCGCGACAAGCACCAGTTTTTCGCAGGACCCACTCTCTTGTTCTGTCGGCGAACGTACTGTTTGCCGTGTCGGCCATTGGCGCGAGTGCCCAGTCCGTTCAACTCCAGCGTCAACTCACTGACCTCTCGGGCTACTACGCCTTCCCAGTTTCCAGCAGGCGCGACTCCCGCCGCGAGCGTTTCCGTTCCCTTGCGCAGCAGTGGCGGCGCGAAACACAATGGGTTTCCTCCACGACGGAGGCTGCGATGAACCCGGCGTATCAGGCGATCATCGGCATGGGTGCCGAAGCGATCCCCATGATCCTTGAAGACCTACGGCAAAATTCCGGCCATTGGTACTGGGCGCTGAAAGCCATATCGAATGAGGATCCCGTGGTGCCACGTGATCGAGGTTCCATCAAGAAGATGAAGAGTGCTTGGCTTCAATGGGGCGAGACCAAAGGTCTCGTTCGCGCATGACGTTCTCCGATTTGGTGCGTGCAATGCAAGTGCGATTTCCCAATCTCACGGTTGAGAACAGTCGGCCCAGCAGTGCATACGACGAGGGTTACAACTGCATCGCGTGGGCCGCCGAGGATACGGACTATTGGTGGTGGCCCGACGTGATGGGTCAACACTATTGGCCGGCCGACGTGCCGCGAGAGGAAACCCTTGATGCGTTCGTTCGGGCCTATGGGATGAAAGGCTACACCCAGCGTTGCGATTCAACGATGGAGCCGGGCAGGCAGAAGGTCGCCATCTACGTCGCAAGTAGTGGAAAGCCAACGCATGCCGCCCGCCAGCTTCTCGACGGTTGGTGGGCGAGCAAACTTGGGCAACAGATTGACATTGAACACGAGTTTGCGGCTCTTGATGGGCCGGCGTATGGAAGTGTCGCGGTGGTCCTGGCAAGAACCGCAACCTGAAATCGTTGAGACCGCATTGAGCGGCTCGCACGCAGTGGGTGATTCGAAGCGTGCGGTAAGCAACGCGAGAATGTCGCAGCCGGCCTCACGGCTTTACGCCCAGCTCCGCCCTCCGCTCGCCGATCTCACCCTTGATCGCGTCCACAAACGACTCCAGATTCATCGCCCCGGCGTCTCTGTCCGTGCCGCGGATACGCAGGGAGACCTGGCCCTGCTCGGCGTCGCGCGGGCCGACGATGAGCAGGTAGGGGATCTTGAAGTCGATCGCCGCCTTGATCTTACCCTGCACGCGATCGTTGCCGTCATCGACCGTGACGCGCACGCCCGCGTCGCGCAGAGCCTTCGCCACGCGCTGGGCGTAATCGTTGGTCTTCTCGCTGATGGGCAGCACGCGGACCTGCTCGGGGCTGAGCCACGTCGGGAACGCCCCGGCGAAATGCTCGATGAGCACGCCACAGAAACGCTCCATCGAGCCGAAGGGCGCGCGATGGATGACCACGGGCCGGTGCGGCTTGTTGTCCGGGCCGATGTACGAGAGGTCAAAGCGGATGGCCATGTTGTAATCGACCTGGACCGTGCCGAGTTGCCACTCGCGACCGATGACGTCCTTGACCACAAAGTCGATCTTCGGCCCATAAAACGCGGCCTCTCCCGGCTCTTCGCTGAACGGCACGCCGAGGCTCTTCGCGGCGTCGCGACACGCCGCCTCCGCCTTGTCCCAGTTCTCCTTCGTGCCGGTGTACTTGTCGCCGCTCGCATCGCGCAGGCCCACGCGCACGCGGTAGTCCTTCATCCCCAGCACGTTGAAGATCACCTTGACCAGTTCGAGGCAGCCCTGGATCTCGGCGGGAATCTGGTCCTCGGTGCAAAACAGGTGCGCGTCGTCCTGGGTGAAGCCGCGCACGCGGGTCATGCCGTTGAGTTCGCCGGATTGCTCCCAGCGATAGACGGTGCCAAACTCCGCGAGGCGCACCGGCATGTCGCGATATGAGTGGGGGGCGGAGTCAAAGATCTTCGCGTGGTGCGGGCAGTTCATCGGCTTGAGCATGAAGCCGGCGATGAGCTCGTTGTCCGGCCGCACGCGGTCTTTGGTGATGGTTTCTTTGCCGGTGCGCTCGTTGATGCCTTGAGCAAGCTTGGCGCTGACACCCTCGACGCGGTTGAACATCTCGGCGCACGAGCATCCCTGCGCGCTGAGTTGCTCGATCGCGTCGCGCTCGATGATTGGCGCAAACTGCGAGTCCTTGTAATACGGAAAGTGCCCGCTGGTCTTGTAGAGCTCCAGCCGCCCGATGTGCGGCGTGAACACCTCCGTATACCCCTGCTTGCGCAGCTCGTCGCCGATGAAGTTCTGCAGTTCCTTGCGGATGATCGAGCCCGCGGGCGTCCACAGAATCAGCCCCTGGCCCACGGTCTCATCGATGTGAAACAGTCGCAGCTTGGCGCCGATGACGCGATGGTCGCGGGCGCTGGCTTCCTCTTTCTGCTTGAGGAACTCGTCGAGCTCCGCCTGCGTAGCGAAGGCGGTGCCGTAGACGCGGGTCAGGCGGTCAGAGTTCTCGTCGCCATGCCAGAAGCTGGAGGCGAGGGACATGACCTTGACAGCGCCGACGCGCCCGGTGGAGGGCACGTGAGGGCCGCGACAGAGGTCTTCCCAGTCTTTGCCGGCTGCGCCGGTGGCGTAGAAGGAGAGGGTGGTGCCGGGCGCATCAGCGGAGGCAACGATGGCGCGGCGGGCGTTGTCGATCTTGTACTTGCTGCCCTCGTTCTGAAGCTTGTTGATGCCCGCATCGGGCTCGCACTCGTAGCGCGTGAACCTCCGGTCCTCCGCGACGATCCGCTTCATCTCGGCATCAATGTTCGCGAAGTCAGTGGTGCTGAGCGGGCGGTCTTCGGGGAACTTGATGTCGTAGTAAAACCCCGTCGCCAGCGGCGGGCCATAGACAAGCTGCGCACCGGGCACAATCTGCACGATCGCCTCCGCCATGATGTGTGCCGCGGAGTGTCGCAGCAACATCAACGCGTCGTCGTTGATCGAGCCGTCGCGTCTCTTGTACGTGACGATGTCGACCTTCGCGTCGCGATCGATCACGCTGGAGAGGTCGCGCAGCTCGCCATCGACTTTGACCGCCAGGGCGTCTTTGGCGAGGCGCGGGCCGATCTTGGCCGCGACTTCTAGGCCGGTGGGCGGCGCGTCGAAGGGGAGGGTCTTGCCGTCGGGAAGGGTGATGGTGGGCATTGTTCGAGTACTCAACTGAGCAAACCGTCAAGCGGTCAGATGAAGGGTGAGGGATTGTCAAGAAACGCCTGTGCGATCAGGCCTTCTTCCGCATCGAACGGCTCGGCGCCGCCTTGCCTCGTTTCGGCGACCCGTACAAGGAGTGGTCACGTTCCGCGGCGAGATCTGTAATCCCGGTCTGCACCGGAAGCGAGCAGAGAATCTTCGCCAGTGGGCTCTTCGCGCGACGCGGCGCTTTCTTGGCTTTGCTCAGACGGGCGAGTTCGCGCGTTCTGCGAACCTCTTTCGAGGGCCTGCGCGCATCGTCCCCGAAAGTTCTTACAACTTCCACCTGGGTCCCATCTGGCAGGCCCGTCGGCCCGGCGAGTTGAACGGTGTGGCCCTTGATGACGCCGCGAAACGACATGGTTTGAAGTGTAACACCGGTGACAGTCCAGCCTCCGGACGATTCGTTGCCTGCGTTTGCCCGCGCCGCACCCGACGCCCGCCCGCACTACTATTCGCCCGGAGGCTTCACCATGCTGCTCGTTGCTCCGAATCGCCTTGGTTCGCCGATGGTTCGCGTGATGAACCGTGTCGCGTTGCTTCTCGCAGTGTGCCTTCTGCTGGCCGGTCACGTCGTCGCCGATCAAAACGCGGGTCTGACCAACACGATGCCATCGGCGCCGATCGCCGGCGTCGCGGCGGGCCGATACGCCGAGAAGCTCGTGGTGATCACCATCGATCGAGAGATCGACTCCCACCTTCGGGCCAGCTTCGAGCGCCGCCTAAAGCAGGCCGAGGACGCTGGCGCAACTGGAGTTGTCGTCGAGCTTAACACGCCCGGCGGCGAGGTCGGTGCCGTCTTGGGCATCTGCAACGCCATCAAGAGCTCGAAGATCAAAAACTCCATCGCCTGGGTTCGGCCCACGGCGTACTCCGGCGGCGCTCTGATCGCTCTGTCGTGTCGCGAGATCATCATTTCTGACGCCGCGACCATGGGCGATTCGCTCGTGATCACCATGAGCTTCGGGCTGCTCAACCGCCTCCCCGAGGGCGAGCGGCAGAAGTTCACAGCACCGCTGATGGCCGAGGTCGTCAACTCCGCGCGCCTTCGCGGCTACGACGAGAAGCTCGTGCAGGGCATGGTGTCACTGGGCGTTGAGCTCTGGATGGTCGAGTCGGTGGACTCGCCGGGCAAGTTCCTGTTCATCGATCGCGCCGAGTACAAGCTCCTGTTTAGTGCGGAGCCGCCCCTGGCGTCCGCGACGCTGACCGGGGCCTCGCCGATCCCCGAAGACATTCGCAAGCAGAACGAACTCGCGCTGCCCACCGGCGGAGCATCAGACCCCAACCGCGATCCTGAGAAGCCGGGGCGGTTCAAGGTTCCCTCGGGCGAGCTGCCGCGCGACCCGGACGCGTCGCCATTCGTCCCCGCGTCAACGACGATGGACCCGGCGGCGCGAGCCTCTGCGGATCGGCAGATGCAGGGGCGATCCAACCGCCCGACACTGTCCAGCAGCGATCAAGGCAAGTGGAAAGTCGTCGAGTACGCCATCGACGGGCGCGGCATCCTCACGATGAAGTCCGACCAGCTCTTCCGCTACGGCTTCGCGCAGCGCGGCGCAGGACCCACTGGCACGATCAACACCGACGAAGAACTTCGAGCGTTCACCGGCGCCAAGACCATCGTTCGCCTGGACATGAACTGGGCGGAGTCGACCGCTGCGTTCCTGGACAACTTTATCGTCAAGGGCATCCTGCTGGTGGTCTTCCTGCTGGCGATGTTCATCGAGCTGACACACCCGGGCGTGATCCTGCCGGGCGTGGTCGCGGGGGTGGCGCTGTTCCTGCTGGTGGCGCCGTCCTTCTTCGCGGGGTTTGCAAACTGGTGGGCCTTGGTCGCGGTCATCGGCGGCGTGTTGTGCCTGGCGCTGGAGATCTTCGTCCTGCCGGGCTTCGGCGTGTTCGGCATCGCCGGTCTCATCGGGCTGTTCGGCGGGCTCGTGGGTCTGCTGATCCCCGCCGGTGGCGCGCTGTTTGACGATGACGGTGGCTCGTCGCAGTTGCTCTCGGCGGTCGCAACCTTGGCGATCGGCACGGTCTCGGCGCTTGTGGGGATGTACTTCGTCGCCAAACACTTCGGCAATCTCCCGCTGCTCAACCGGCTTGTCCTTCAAGACACCAACCGCGAGGACGCCGACGGCTCATCGGGCGTGACGTCTGGTGCGGACTTTGAGCCGCTGGTGGCGCTGGGCGATCTGGGCACAAGCACGACGCCGCTGCGCCCGAGCGGACGGGCCAGGTTCGGCGAGGAGCTTGTCGATGTCGTCAGCGAGAGCGGCTTCATCGCGCCGGGCGAGCCGGTGCGCGTGATCGCCATAGACGCCATGCGCGTGGTCGTCGAGCGCGCATGAGCGTCGCCAGCGCGTGAACCGGTCCACCCGTTCGACGGCGTACGCTCCACCCATGGAGTACCTGTTATTCTGGGGTTTCGGCTTGATGGCCCTCGGCGTGTTGCTCATGGTCATCGATATCTTCGTCCCCACCGCAGGCGTGCTCTCGGTCAGCGCCCTGGCGATCAGCATCGCGGGCGCCGTGTCCTTGTGGAACCACTCCGCGATGTTCGGCCTCATCGGCACCGGCCTGATCATCTTCGGCGGGCCGACGTTGTTCTTTGTCGGCCTGAACCTCATGCCGCACACGCCCTTGGGGCGCAAGCTCGTGCTGGGGTCTGAGGATCCCGGCGCCGATCGCGCTCCGCCACTAGCGGATCCCATGCTTGCGCTCATCGGCCAGGAGGGCGTGGTAACCACCGACCTGCGCCCGGTGGGCACGGTGCGGATCGAGAACGTGAAGTACGACGCGCTGGCCGAGAGCACGATGGTGCGGGCGGGCGAGCGCGTGCGTGTCGTCTCGATCGCCGACGGCGGAACCGTGAAGGTCCGGCCCATCGTCTGACCGGACCCGCCCACGACTTCATCGGGCCGGCCCGTGATACGCTTGGTCATGGGTGAAGCTGCGCCGGTGCTGCCATACAAGATCGCTTCGCTCTGCGACCTTCGAGACCGTGACGGGCGCGTGCTCCTGCTGCGCCGCGTGAAGCCCCCGAACCTCGACATGTGCTCGCCCATCGGCGGCAAGCTGGACATGCACACCGGCGAATCACCAACCGAGAACGCCCAGCGCGAGATCCACGAGGAGGCCGGCATCCTCATCCCGCTGGACCGCATCATTCTCAGCGGCATGATCTCAGAGAAAGCCTTCGAGAGCCGCGCACACTGGCTCATCTTCTACTACCGAGTTCTGGGTGCCGTCGAAGTCGCGGCTCAGGACACGCGCGAGGGGCGGCTGGATTGGTTCCGACCCGAAGAGATCGACAGTCTGCCCCTGCCCGAGTCCGATCGGCACATCATCTGGCCGCTCATCCGCACCCACGCGGCTGAGTTTGACGCCGGCCGCGCCAGTCGCCCGGCGTTCTTCAGCGTTCATATCGACTGCTCCGGCCCCGCCATGACCTGGACAGTCGAGCAGAGCGAGCTTTCAGGCCCCGGGCGGGCCGGCCTGCCTTGGAGCAGCGTCGAATCCATGATGAGTGCGATGGCGAAGTGATGGATGTTGGTGCCCCCGCTTCACGCTGAACGTACCGTGTGTCGGTATTTGCCCCTGTTGGCCACGAGTTCCTTTGATCCCCTGACGGAGACCCCATGATCCGGATGCACGCCGCTGTCGCTTCGATCGTCCTTGCCGCATCGATCTTCGGCGGCTGCCAGAGCCAGCGCTATCAGGCCCCGCCGCCCCCGGCCGCGGTGCGGGTGGACTCGCTGTACGACTTCAGCGGGCGCGTCGCGGAGGCGATCGCCGATCGCATCGCGCAGGAGCCCAGAATCAAGAACTCGCCGCGCAAGGTCATCGTCGCGCTGGGCGAGCTTGAGAATCGCACCAAGGGCACCGAGACCGGCGACTTCATCACCATCCGCGAGCACCTGGCGGACCAGCTCACCAACTCTGATTTCTTTCGCAAGCAGGCGACGCTGGTCAAGGACCTGCGCCGCTTTGAGCGGTTGAAGGCCGAGTTCTCCGGCAGCAACCGCGGCAGCGGCGGCCTCATCCCCGACGAGACCGGCAACCGCATCTCAAACGCCATCACCTACGACCCCGCCGATGTCTACGTCCTGGACGGCTACTTCGGCGAGCTGACGCGCTCCGGCGGCTCATTCTCCAGCTTCATGTTCCGCGCCACGCTGACACACGTGCAGACGGCTCAGGAGGTCTTCTCGCAGGCGTTCCGCTCCGACGAGGATCGCTGATCAAGCGTCTGGCCCAAAGGGAATTGCGTGATCCTGACCGCGCTTGAGAACCTGCTGACCCACCGGCGCGCTGCCATCACCCGCTCCCTCATCGCGGCCAGCCTCTGCACGTTCGCGCTCTCCGCCGGCTGCGCCGGCCCCAGCCGCACCAGCACCTACGACTCCGCCGCGTTGCTCTCCTCTGCGGAATCTGTTCGCGAGGCCTTCGCGTCGAGCACGTTCCTGGCGGGTCGAAACGCTTCAAGCCCCGAGATCCGCCTGCTGGTGGACAAAATGGAGAACTTCTCCAGCGAGCGACTCACGCGCACCGACCAGCTTGCGACGGTGTGGCGCGTCGTTAGCGATGACGGCGTGCTCGAACTCCTCCGCCAGCGAAACGTGCGCGTCTACTTCGCCCCGCGCGATGACGACGCGATGGCCCGCGTGGTCGGCGCAAACTATCGCACCTGGTCTAGCCCGGATCGACCGACGCACATCCTCAACGCCCGCTTCAACTCGATCACGCGCGGGCAGTCGCTGGCCGGCTCGCTCACGGATCGGCGCGACGATGACTTTCTACTGAACTTCAACGTGATCGAGGACGCGACCGGCGCACAGCTCTGGAGTCACACCGCACGGTTCAGCCGCGCCAGCGTCGGCACGCAGGTGGATTGAACGAACGATGAACCAGCCGACGCGCACACCGAGCCACGCGAGCCCGAGGCCCAGGGCCGGGCGCCGGACCAGTTCCGCGCCGCGCTCTTCTCGCACCATGCTCGCGCCGCTGGCACTGATGCTGCTGGCCATCTCATCCTGCGGCCCGCGCTCGCGCGACATGCAGTTGATCAACGATTCCAACCGCGCGGAGTTTGCCGACGCGCGGATCGCCGCCAGCAACGACGCCCGGGCCTCCAACGATCGCGATCGACTCATGCACGACATGAACACGCTGATCGCGGCCATGGCCGACGGCGTCCCCGCCGCGGGCGAGGCCCCGGCCCGGCGCGTCTACGACACGCTCCGCACCGCCGGCATCAACGAAGGCAAGACGCTCGAAGCGTTCTTCACCACCGAAGACTCCGCCCGCGTCTACAAGGGCGAGCCCTACGAACAGGCCATGTCGTTCTGCTACATCGGCCTCTTTGACGCCCTGAGCGCCGGCGGCACCGACTGGGGCAACCTGCGCGCCGGCGCCAACAACTCGCTCTTCACGCTGCGCGACTTCGCAACGCTCGACCTGAACGCCCAGCCACGCCAATCAACGGCGACCGACGCGCCGAACGATCGGCGTCGCCGCCCCCGCGATCGCGCGCGGCCCGAGCCCGCCCCCGGGCCGCACGCCGACAACTCGTCGCCCGCGCCCGTAGATCCCGGCGCTCCGCCCGCGCCGAGCAGCCCCACCATCGGCGCGCCGGTGCCCAGTGACTTCGCGCTCGGCTACGCCCTGCGCGCCATCGCCGCCCGCCAACTCAACGAGCCCGATGAGGTTCGCACCACCTGCGCCCAGCTCAAGCAGATCGATCCCGAGCTCGCCGGTCTGGCCGACATCATCCAGACCGGCTCATACAACACCGTCCTCCTCGTCGATTTCGGCATCGGCCCGGCGAAGATCGCCACCGGCGACGATCGCACAATCATCCGCTTTCAGGATCAGACGCCCAGCACACGCGACACGCTCATCGTGCAAGCCGGCGCATCGCGCGGCGAGTTCCCCGTCCTGCTTGACCTCAACGCGCTGGCCCGCCAAAGCCGCTGGACCAACCTCGAGCCCATGCGTCGCGCCAAAAGCCTGATCGGCACCGGCCTCATCGCGGCGGGCGCGGGCGCCGTGATCATCGGAAGTGGCGAGCGCTCCCAGGCCGCTCAGCTCGCTGGGATCGGCGCGATCGCCGCGGGCCTCCTTCTGAAGGCCACCAGTTACGCCGACACGCGCCAGATCGATCTCATGCCGCAGCGTTTGTACATCGCGCTGCTTGAGCTTCCCGCGCCGGGCGGACCCGTCGAGCTTCAGGTGTCGCGATTCCCCGAGAGCCGCGTGGTGCTTCCCTTCGTGCCCACGCCACGCACGGACGTGTCGGGCGTTGCGAGGCTGCACTACGTGCGACTGCCCAGCGCCGCCGGCGCGTGGGCGACGCAGCCGGCGCAGTACTGGGGCGACGGCGTCGCGCCGCCCGATGCCCCGGGCATACCCGCCGCCGCGATCAACGCGCCGTACATCCTCGGCGGGCGCTGCGTTCGCACGCCCAGCGATACGGTCCTGGACTCGTATCACCGCGCCGGCATCCTCACCGAGATCATGTCCGCCAGCGCACTGGAACAGCTCTATCGCGACGAAGGCATCAAGCTCCTAGGCACCGGCCCCCACGACACGTTCATCGGTGCCCACATCCTCGAACGCGGCACCTGGCTCTTCTCGCCCCTGCCCGGCTCCACCGGCGCCGCTCGCGTCTACAACCAGCTTCACGCACCGTACGTGCCCCGTTCACCCCGCGTGCAACAGCTCAAAGCGCAGTACGCCCCGCTCATCAACCCCGCATCCGCGACGGCCGAATCCGCGAAAACACCCGCAGACAGAAAGGCCAACTGATGATCTTCACCAAAGCAAGCCCCCGCGTCTCCCGCCCTGCCGCACTCGTCGCCCTCGCGGCCCTCGCGTCCGCCGCGCTCACCGGCTGCGACACGACCAAGGCCCCCTACCCCGGCTCGCCCGACGCGATCACCCGCGCGACCTATCCGGACGTCACTGTTGATGGCTCGCTGGAAGGCACCACCGCAGTTGACTATCCGTCGATCACCTTCACGCCCGGCACCGCGGACCGCCCCGCAAGCGTGAACGTGCCGATGCGTTCGCGCGCCGATTGGGACCAGGTTGTGATGTACCAGTTCCGCTGGTTTGACGCCCAAGGCCGACAAGTCGGTAGCAGCCAGTGGCGTAAGGAAGTGCTCCCGGCGCGGCGCAACGCTCAGCTCACCGCCAACGCCCTGACCAGCGCCGCCATCGCCTGGCGACTTGACGTTCAACGCGGGCAGTGAGCGGAGATCGCAGTCGCGAGTTGAGAGACGCGAGTGGAGATGCAGTTTCAGATGTTGCAGCGCCTTCGCTTGTTGCTCAGGGTCCAGTACTCATCGTCAGATCATCCCGCCTTTCCGGATTTACTCCCATGCGCACCACCATCGCCCTGTCGCTTCTCCTCGCCACCGGCATGCTGACGCCGGCCTCCTTCGCCCAGAAGCCCGACAACGAGCCCACGCCCGCGGCCCCTGTGCCCATGATCAACCAGGAAGACATCGGCAAATGGGCCAAGGCCTACCAGCGCGCCGGGCGACCCAAGACGCTCATCCTTGTCGGCTGGGAGGGCTCTCTCTCGCCCAACAAAACTGTGCTGGAGTTTCTCGAGCCGGATGCCAACGGCGTGAGCGAGCGTTTCCGGGCCGCGCTCTCGCGCGTGCTTGCGCAGCCGGAGATCCGCTTCCGCGAGATTGACCCGATGGCCACCAGCGAGATGCGCGCCCGCCTCAGCGGCGCGCTCGCGCAACGATCCGAACGCGCAGGCATTGACCTTCTGGCGAACACCGCCGATGCCGAGCTGGTCATTCTCCTCAAGCTCCACGGCCCGCGCGGCGGCGTGCCCACCTCCGTCGTCTTTCAGCCCCTGGACTACTCGCAGGGCATGCGTCTGCGCCCGCTCCCGCCGATCGACTGGGCCAGCAAGGGCTACGGCATCGACGATCAAACCATCGTCGATAACGTACACCAGATCGCCAAGCGCTTCATCGATGATTACCACCGCTTCGTCGTCGTCGCCGCAGAGGGGCGCGATTACACGCTCCGAGTCTTCGGGCTCTCAAGCGACTTGCTGCCCTTGGCGCGCCGCGCGCTGAAGGCGATGGCGAGCGTTGACAACTTCCAGGACGCCAACGTCAGCGTCGGCGCCGACGACTCCATGGCGGAGTTTGAGATCGGCTTCCGCGGCTCGCCGGGCGATTTCCGCGAGGCCGTGCAGCAAACGCTCGCATCCATCTCCCCCGGGCTCGAAGCCGTGCCGTTCAAGGGCGAGGGCGGCACGCTCAACATCCGCGTCAAAGGCGGCGGGCGCGCCAGCACACCGCCATCCGCGACGGCGCGCGATCAAGCATGCGATCGCGAGATCATGGATTCTGCATCCGCGCAAGGCATCACGCTACGCAGCGAACTGAAAACACTCTACGAACGCCGCGGCTCGCCCCGCGTCGCTGTGCTCATCAATCGCTCGCCCGCGACGACGCGCGAGGTCGCTGCCACCAGCAACATCGCTCGCCCCACCGGCGGCAGCGCCGGGGGTGACGTGTTCGTCGTGCAGAACAATCAATCCGCGGCCCCGGAGATCGAGGGCGCTCTCTTCAGCTCAATCCGTCAGCTTGATCGCACGAATCTGGACCTTGAATCTCGCATGTACGAGCGGCTCGGCACGCAACTGCTAAACTTTCGCAGGGCCGACGCCGCCGAAGTGCGAGCCGTGGTCTCACGCCAGTCCACCGGCGTCGTCGTCTCTGGCGACGAAATGCTTCGCTCGTTGCGTGAGGCCAACGTCGCCGATATCTTCATCATCGGTCGCGGCAGCGTCGAGCCCGTCGGCGAGGGCATGTTCCAGACCGGCTGGGCCTTCCGCGTTGTGCAAGCCGATGGCCGCCTGCTCGCAACCGCCAGCGGCCTGAAGGGCACCATCGCCGCCTCGCTAGGCACCGGCGTTATCGATGCCCTGGCCGATCAGGCCCTGGGCCGCCTGCTCTGCGAAGTCCTCTCAGAATGGCGCGAGCCGACCCGCGCCACCCTCACCGTCCGCGGCACCCTGTCCACCGCCGATTGGCAGTCATTTTCCAAGGCCCTGAGCACGACCAACCCCGGCCTGGGCATCCGCGTCGTCGGCGAGCCCGAGCTTCGTCTGGCCGGGAGCGATGCCGGCGCGACCATCACGCTCGCGCACGCGTGTTCTCCTGAAGAGCTGCGCGCCGAGCTTGATCGGTTGAACGCGACGCTGCCCTTCCGCATCCAGTTGGAAGCAGCCGCCAAAGACGCGTTGGTCTATCGCATCGCCCGCTGAGGCCACGCGATCACGTCTCGTCGTCGCGCCAGACCTTCTCGACCACGCCGCTGGGTCCGAAGCGGATAGATACGTTCGAGTTCTGCACGTCGGTGTCGCTTCCGCCGAAGACAAACAGGATGTAGCCGCGGCTCTCTTTGACGCGAGTGGAGCTGTATCGCCACACCTCGCCCCCGGATTCGAGCTTGCTCTTGCTGTTGGGCGTGCCTAGGGCAACGGTCACGTCGTCGCGCGTGGAGACCCCCGCGCGGATCGAGTCGAGCATCTCGGCGCTGACGAACGTGCCGGTGGTGGTGGTGTTCGACGTCCGGCCCGCGAGGCACCCGCCCAGGGTCAGTGCCCCCGCGATCGCCATCGCGCACACGCCGATACGAATCACACGCCCCGACGCCACCCACCTCGTGAATAACCTCGTCTGCATTGACCCGCTCCTGAAAGTTTCGTGCGCCGAGTGCGTCCGCCAGTGGCTCCGCGAGTCTACCAGCGGCCCGCGTTCACGCTTCACTCATCTGCACAACCTCGAACGGAACTCACCTATCATCCATCATGTCCGGGTGGGCGGAAAATCACTCATTGACTAATCGACTTGCGCCGATCGCCGCGAGCATGGTCATCCACGGTTTGCTCGGCCTCGTAGTGTGGCGTGTGCCGCTCTCACCCTCGGCCAGCGACGCCAATCTCTCGCCCCGCTTTGACGAACGCGTCATGCTCTTGGATGACCTGCCGTCTCTCGCAAACTTAACGCCCGACCTGGCGACATCCCCCACAGACTCCCCCGCGCCCGCGTTGACAACGCTCGGTTCGCCGGTTGCCCTCGCCCCCATCCCCGATCCGGCAATCGCCGCCGTCCCGACTCCGCCACGACGGATCGAACTCGGCGACCCAGATGCCAAGTCGGCCCCAACCCCGAACTTCCTCTCCTCCCAGCGCGATGGCGAGCACAACGCCCCGCTGGCTTCCACGAACCAGGCCCAGCTCTCACGCGAGCGCGACACCAGCGGCGACGGCCGACCCGTCTCCCCGGCGCTCACGCCGCAGGCCTCGTCGCCACAATCCTCCCCGTCCGCATTCGTCCCGCCCACTCCCTCGCCCAGCGCTCCCCCCACGACCCCGGCCGCGAACATCGCGCCCGCGCCCGGAGCCGCGGCCCCCTCCCCGACCCCCTCCACCGCGCCGCTCAGCGTGACGAGCGCCCCTGTCGCGCAACCCGTCGTCCCCGTCACCGGCATCAAGTCCCCGACGCGCCCCGGCGAAGAAGACGCCACGCGCGAGCAAGACGCCACGAGCCCGCCCCGAGGCGAGCCCGGCCAGCGTGACGCTCGCGCAACACCCGGCGAACGCGACCCGCGCCCGATCCCCACAGTGCCCGCCGCGCCGCTGTCGTCCCCCGAGCCTCAACGCGACACGCCGCAGCGCTCAACGCCGTCGCAGGCTTCCTCACCCGGTCAATCACCCGGCGCGATGGCACCGGTGTCGCCGACGCCGCCGTCAAAGCCCCCCGCCGCGGCACCCCCAGTGACCGCGCCGCCCGAAGGCGTCAAGGATCCTGCGTCCGGCGTCGCCCCAGGCGAACTCCGTCCAGAGATCCGCCCGCGCGAGGAACGCACCGAAGCCTCCCCCGCAAAGACCGATACCAGCATCACCGGCGGTGCCACCGCGCGCCCAACCACCAAGCCCGCGACCGACGCGCCTGTCGGCGAGACCACCACGCCAGCAAACACCCCATCGACGTCCCCGCCGACTCCCGCGACCGACGCAGCTCCCGCAAACGCAACCGCAAACGCCCCGGCTACCCCTCCTTCGCCCGCTGCCCCCGACGCCACCGCCAAGCCCGCGGCTCCCGGCGCCGAGCCCGGCACCGGCGGCAGCCCCACCGCCCGCCCGGGCGACGCCTCCAATCGCGAGGCCGACGCGACCTCGACCGTCCGGCGCTCCGGCACGTATAGAAATGGCCGCATCGATGTCGGCCAAGGGCTCGAGATCCGCACCGCCCGCCCAAACCTGACGCTTCTCGCTCGCGCCTCCACCGCTCCGCGCGCCCCGCTGGCCGAGGTCTACTTCGACCGCACCGGAACCGTCGTCGATGTCAAACTCATTGAGTCCTCCGGCTACCCCGTCGAAATCGATGAACCTGTCCGCACCGCCCTCTATCGCTGGAGAGCCCGCGGCGCCACGCTCGACGAACTCCCCGATTCGCCCGACGCCCGCGTCGTCATCAACATCCGCGTCTTCCTGTTTTGATCGCATGCTGATCGCGCAATCTTGACACGCGCAGTTGAGAAATCTGACAACGCCGAAAATGGCCATGCGTTTGCCCGTGCGCGCACCTGTGCCAATGGCGTGGATTCGCCGTCGGCGGGCTCGGCCGCACGCCGATCCATACCATGTCGCCGCCCGCTGGACACTCCGCGCCTATGACTCCCGCCGTTTGACTCCCGCCAACTCTCGTCCCGAACCTGCTCCCCCACGACGCTTATGACGGACTCTCGTCCCACGCTGGCGACTCAGACCCAACCGGCCCCCGGCGCATTCTTTTTGGGCGAGTACCTTCGCAACCCCACGCAGATCGGCGCGCTGGCTCCAAGCTCGGGCGCGCTCGCACGCCGCATGCTCCGCGATGTCGACCTCGCCTCAGCGAAGCTTGTCCTCGAATACGGCCCCGGCACAGGCGCGTTCACCAGCGAGATCCTCCGCCGCGTCTCCCCCAAAGCTGACTTCATCGCGATCGAACTCTCTCCCCGCTTTGCCAGCGTGGTCCGCTCCAAGCACCCTGGCCTGCGCGTGCGCGAGCGCTCGGTCGCCGACGTCGAGTCGGTGCTCCGCGACGAATCCCTACCGGATCGCCAGAGTGTTGACGCGATCGTGTCGGGCCTGCCTTGGGCCTCGTTCCCCGAGGAGTTGCAGCGCGACTGCCTCAGCGCGGCCGTGCGCGTGCTGCGCCCGGGTGGTGTGTTCGTCACCTTCGGCTACCACCTCAGCTCGCTCCTGCCCGCCGCTCGGCGCTTCGCGCGTGCGCTGCCGACGCACTTCGCGGGCGTCAGTCGCAGCGAAACCGTCTGGCTCAACCTCCCGCCCGCCTTCGTCCTGCACTGCACCAAGGCAAGCTGAGCGCCGCCGCTAAGGTGCGGTCATCGGTCACGCCGAACGCTGGCCGCGATACGATCGGCCCTATGCCATCGGACCCCGCGACCAATCCCCAGACGAACGCCCCGACCCCCCCGTCCCCCCCGTCCCCGCTCGCCGGCGTCAACCCGCCGCCGCCCGATGCCCCGCCCCACCGCCTCGAAGCCCAGCGACGCGCCAACCGCGATCAGGTCGCTAGTGAGCTCAAGCTCCCGGTCTATGGCGAGCGCATCGACAACCTCACCTCGCTCGCCAGCGCCAAGGCGCGATACGACTCAACCGCCGACAAGGCTTACAACGACGCCGTTGCCAGCGCCAAAGCCGAAGCGAAAGCCGCGGGTGCCGGGGCAAACGCCGCGAGCGTCATCGACTCGCGCCCGGTGGTGACGGTCGCGGGGCGCGTGGTGCTCTCACGCGATAACGGCAAGCTCGTGTGGCTGACACTGCGCGACGACACGGGAGATCTGCAGGTCGCCTGCTCGCAGCGCGATTGCGATGAGCGTTCGTTCAAGCTTGCGAAGCTGACGGACCTGGGCGATATCGTCGTTGCGTCCGGCCCGCTGATGATGACCAAGACCGGCGAGGTCACGATCTGGGCTTCATCG
>JBBQMD010000058.1:0-17376 GCA_038328575.1 Phycisphaerales bacterium
GCGTCAGACGTTGGCCTAATCCGATTCAGTCGCGTTGCAACGCCGCCCATGCAAAGTCTGGGGGGATCAGCTCTGGCCGGTCGTTGAGGTAGCCGACGAGGAACTTGAAGGCCTCGACCAGGCGCGGGCCGGGGCGGTTGAAGTGCTGGTTGCCGTCAACGATGGCGACGCGCCCGATGCGCACGGCGGGGAGGTCGCGGAACCAGGCGTGCTCGCGCAGGCGGTTGGCTTCGGTGATGGCGCGATCGAGCGGGAGGCCGCAGGGGCAGATGATGAGCACGTCGGGGCGCGAGGCGACGAGGACTTCAGCGGGGATGCGGATGCTCTTGCCAGCGATGCGGAGGGTGGTGCCGATGGGGCCGGCGGCGGCACCGGCCTCGCGCAGCGGGCGCGTGGCGTTGAGCGGGTGACGCCCGCCGGCGCGTTCGATGAGCTGGGGTGTCCAGTGCCCGCCGATGAAGAGGGGGTCGGTCCATTCGAGAAAGGCGACGTTTGGGCCGTCGGTGAAGTGGGCGGTGAAGTCGGTGGCGGTGTAGACCTCGTCGCGCAGGGCGGTGACGCGGGCGGAGGCCTGCGGCGCAAGGCCGACGGCCTGCCCGATGGTGAGCAGTGAATCTAGCACGCCTTCGAAAGTCTCGGGGCTGAGGCTGACCACGCGCGGCGGCGGGTCAAGCGTGAGCACCAGACGGTTGACGCTGGCCAGGTCGATCGAGCAGACGTTGCAGAGGTCTTGGGTGAGGATGACGTCGGGCCGGAGCGAGCGGAGGAGCGGTTCGTCGAGTTCGTAGAGCGATTGCTGTGCGGCGAGGGCGGCGCGGACTTGCGCGTCGATGGACGCAGCGGCGTTGGGGCCAGCGGAGTCGTGAACGCGCGGACGGGTCAAGGCGGGGAGGTGCGTGATCGAGGCGGGATAGTCACACTCGTGCGAGCGGCCGACGAGGAGGTGTTCACCCCCGATGGCGCAGAGGGACTCGGTCGCGGAGGGCAGGAGGCTGACGACGCGTGGGAAGGGGGAAGGCGCGGGAGTGGAGGGATTGTGCGTGGTCATGTGCCGGGGTGAGGCGATGTGGGCGGGAGCAAGTGAAGGCGGGGCGGAGGCGGGAAGATGGGATCAAGGGGGGTCTGAGGCGAATCTCGGACCAATCATGTTGGGGGGCGATGAACGCCGAAAATGAATGATTGGCGTTGATGCGACCAGAAGCGGGGGGAACGATAGAACCCTCGCGGGGGTGACTGGCTTGCTTTGATGCGGAGAGCGGCGACAATGCCGCGTGGCCGACGGGATGTCGGGCGGGTTGGCATTGGCGGATGCGGAGTGGCGTGAACGACACGGAGAGCCCGATGACCGAGCAGATGGACCAAATGACGAACCGACGGCTCTGGAACGAGATGGGCGAGGCGCAGCGGCGCGGTGGGCTGATGCGGCGCGTGATGCTGCTGGTGGCGCTGGCGGGCACGGGGGTCGCGGCGGGCGCGGGTGGTGGAGGCGGGGGGATGGGCGGATGGATGATGCAGGAGCCGCGGCCGGATGAGCCGGCACCTGCCTTGCCGGAGACGCAAGGATCGACCGAGCCGCCGGCGAGGGTTCCGGAGTTGCCGACGACGAGGCCGAGCAACGGCGCGCCGGCGGGAGGGACGGTGCCGGGTGCGGGTGCTTCGAGCATCACGCCGGGGACGACGTCAGAGAACTCGCGGCGCGCGGGCACGGCGGCGGCGGCGGGGGCGGCTGGCGTGGTCAGCAAGCAGCCAGAGCCGAGCGAACCGGGGAAGGCATCGTCGGCTGATGAGCGTGTACGCGAGCGTGAGACCAGGGCGCGAAAGGCGGCGGAACAGGCCAAGGACAAGCGGGCTGGCGAGGGCAATGCGGGCGATGAAGAGGGCGAGGGCGGCAAGGGCGACGGGCAGCCGGGCGCGAATGGTAAAGAGGGCGCGCCGATGGACGTTCCTGGCGCGCGGTTTGAGCAGGTGAGCGGATCGTTTCGATATGGGCCGTTTGCGGAGCCGGTGAAGATCAAGCTGATCGCTGACGAGGTGGCGTCGTTTCTGGGGATTCAGTACATCGGATCAGACGCGGCCCTGGCGGACAAGGTCGTGTTCTTGCCCACCGCGATTGACGTCCCCGCCGAGCAGCTCATGGAGTTTCTTGGCCTGCTGCTTGAGCAGAACGGCATGGTGTTGAAGTCGACCGGGATCGGCAAGATCTACCAGATCTCATCGGGAGCGGACATCGGCGCGACTGCGATCGGCGAGAACCCGCTGGCGACCACGCAGATCATCCCCACGCCCGGGATCAAGCCCTCGAGCCTGCAGCCGGCGATCGCGGCGATGGTGGTGCGTGGCGGTGGCGGCGGTGGGACCCCCGGTGGCCAGCCTGCTGGGCAGGCGGGCGGTGGCCAGCCTGCTGGGCAGGCGGGGCCGATCGCGTATCTGGACGAGCTGGGGGTGATATTGATCACCGACTCGCCGCGACGGATCGCGGTGATATCAAGTTTGGTGCGCACGATTGTTGCGGAGCAGAACAAGCAGCAGTTCACGCGGTTTGACGTGCAGTTCCTGTCGGCGGCGGCGGCGCGTCAGCGGGTGATTGATCTTTTGGGGCGCGGCACCGGGGGCTCGGGGCAGCAAGGCCAGCCGAACCAGGGAGTTCAGGGCGTGCCGGGCGGCGGCGGATCGACGATCGCCAACCTGCCGGACCGTCTGACGTTGGAGCCGACGAGCAACGCGCTGCTGTTTCGCGGGCGGACTGATGAGACGACGCTGCTGGGCCGGTTGCTGAAGGTGGTCGATGTCCCCAGCGCGCTGGAGGGCAAGTGGTACCCGGTCGCGGGCGCGGCGCAGATCGCGCAGTCGGCGGAGAAGCAGGGCTTCGGGCGGGTGGTGACAATCCAGACGGGCAACTCGCAGAACGGGCAGGCGCAGGGCCAGCAGCAGCCCCCGCAGTTGAACTTCAACCCGGGTCAGTTGCAGCGCGAGAGCGAGCAGTCGGCGGGGCCGTCGATCGTGGTGGACGGGCAGGGGCGCGGGTTTATGTACTTCGCGACGCCGACGTTGCACGAGCAGATGGACAAGCTGGTGAAGCAGCTCGAGCCGTTCACCGAGAGCGAGGCGGTGGTCTACGAGCACTACAAGGTCAAGCACTCCAAGGCGGAAGACGTCGCAGAGTTGGTGCGGTCGTTGATCAGCAACACTGTGCCGACGGCGACGTCGGCGCTGTTGCCCGGGGCCGGGGGCGGCGGGCCGTTTGGCGGGAGCGCATTTGGGAACAACAACAGCGCCAATAACCTCAACAACTCGCGGCGCGATCAGATAAATCCAACGAATCGGGCGAACGCGGGGTTGAATCGCGCGGGCAACGCGAACGTTGGAGACGGCGAGAACGCGGCGATCGAGGCGTCGCAGGACGTGTTTGTGCTGGCGGACACGGGCAACAGTCAGGTGATCGTGAAGGCACCGAAGCGGTTGCAGCCGCAGTTTGCGCGATTGATCACGAAGCTGGACCTGCGCCGGCCGCAGGTGTTTATTGAGGCGCAGATCGTGGTGATCGATGACAACAACAACTGGCGGCTGGCGTTCGAGACCCAGTACTTGCAGGCAACCGGCACGGGGACAACGATTGCGGCTCGTGGGATCTTCGGGCCATCGACGGCGGGCGGGACGCTGACGGGGGCACCGCTGATCTCGGCGGCGACGGGCGCGTTTACGGCTGCGGTGATCAAGAGCGACCAGGTGCCGCTGGTGATCACGGCGTTGCAGAACATCACCAAGGCCCGGGTGGTCGCGGCGCCGAAGCTGCTGGTGGATGACAACGAGGAGTCAGAGATCTCGGCGTTGCGGCAGATTCCGACGACGACGACGAGCCAATCGGGCGCGGCGGGCTCGACGGTCACGAGCTTCGGCGGGTTTGAGGACGCCGGGCCGCGCCTGCGTGTGAAGCCGCAGATCAGTTCGGGAGATTACCTGCGTCTGGAGTATGCGTTGGAGCTTTCAAACTTTATCGGGACGGTGGCGGCGGGCTCACCGGTGCCGCCGGCCAAGAGCACGACGACGATCACGAGCGACTCGGTGACGGTGCCGAGCGATTCGACGATCGTGGTGGGCGGGCTGACGTTGGAGGACGTGTCCAAGACGGTGATCCAGTTGCCGTTCATCGGGGATATCCCGATCCTGGGGCAGTTGTTCCGCGATGAGCAGGAGAGCACGCAGCGTCGGGTGATCTATGTGTTTATCACGCCGCGGGTGATGCGGGACACTGAGTTCAATGACGTGCGGCTGTTGTCGCAGGGTCCGCTGGCGGCGGCGAAGGTGAACAGCGCGATCCCGGACATGGTGCCGCCGACGTTCATCGAGAGCATCGAGACCAAGCGAGGGCCGTCGGTGACGCCGCCGGCGCGGCAGGCGGATCCGAACGAGCCGTCGCCGCGATTGCCGGCGCCGACGACAACGCCGCCGATCACGCCGGTGAAGCAGGACGAGTGAGGCCGGTGGTTCACTGTGTGTTCATCTGTAGTGCTGAGTTTGAGTGCGTTGAGCCATGCCGAAACAGCCCATGACCGAACTTGTGAAAGCACCTGATCTGGCGACGGTCGAAGCGTCGCCGGTTGCGCACGATTGGGCGCGGGTGGTGGAGTTGTGGGGGGATCTGGCGCCGCGTGAGGATCGGTTGCGTGCGTTCCCGGAGACGGCCGGCAGCGATGCGGAGCCATGGGACACGCTGCTTGGGATGTTGGCGCTGGATGAGCATTCGGCGTTGAAGAAGCTGGCGGAACGGACGGGGCTGCCATTGCAGAGCGAGCCGCGCTTGCAGGAATCGGCGGCGCGTTTTTATGAGCTGGTGTCCGGGTCGCTCGCGCGAGAGCATCAGGTGGCGGGGCTCTCCAGCGACGGGCAGGTGATGACGGTGGCGACGAGCCAGCCGATGCAGCCGGCGCTGTTTGCGCTATTGGAAGAGCGGCTGGACATGCCGGTGCGGCTGGTGCTGGCGCCGCGCGGTGCGGTGACGAACCTGATCAACCGCGGGTACGAGCAGAAGCAGGACCTGGTGACGGAGATTGTGGAGGAGATGCCGCTGGACGAGCGGGCGATCCAGTCCGCGGCCGGGTCGATCCGGCAATCCACCGACCTGCTTCAGCTTGCGCGGCAGACGCCGGTAATCCGGCTGGTGAACATGATCCTGTTTGAGGCTTTGCGTCGGCGCGCCAGCGACGTACACGTGCATCCGATGGAAAACAAGCTGGTGATCCGCTTCCGCATCGACGGCATGCTGGTGGACGCGTTCAGCCCGCCGCTGGCGCTGGCGCCGGCGATCAGCTCGCGATTGAAGGTGATGACGGAGCTGGACATTGCCAATCGCCACAGCCCGCAGGACGGTCATACGAACGTTCGCATCGGCACGCGGAAGGTCGATATCCGCATGTCGGTGATCCCGAACGTCTACGGCGAGCGCATCGTGCTGCGATTGCTGGACCAGTCACAGAACCAGCTTGGCCTTGAGAAGATCGGCATGCCCGAGGAGCTGCAGGGTAAGCTGCGGACGCTCATCAACCGGCCCAACGGGATCATCCTGGTGACGGGGCCGACGGGCTCGGGCAAGACGACGACGCTGTACGGCGCGCTGGGCTCGATTGATCGCTCGTCGCGCAACGTGATGACGGTTGAGGATCCGGTTGAGTATCACCTTGACGGCATCAGCCAGACGCAGGTGAACGCTAAGCGCGGCGTGACGTTCGCCGCGGGTTTGCGATCGCTGTTGCGACAGGACCCGGACGTGATTCTGGTCGGCGAGATCCGCGACAAGGAAACGGCGGAGCTGGCGACGCAGGCCTCGCTGACGGGTCACTTGGTGCTGGCGACGCTGCACACCAACGACGCGCCGAGCGCGATCGCGCGATTGATCGATATCGGGGTGGAGCCGTACCTGATCACGTCCACGCTGCTGGCGGTGCTGGCGCAGCGGCTGATCAGGCGGACGTGCCCGGACTGCAAGGGCACGGGCAAGAACGTACACACCGTCGCGGGCACGGTCGGGCTGGAAGTCGGCAACTGCGAGCGCTGCAACGGCTCGGGGTACTTTGGGCGGCAGGGCGTGTTCGAGCTCATGCTGATGAACGACACGATCCGGCGGCTCACGGGCCAGAACGCCGACTCGATCACGATCGCCGACGCGGCGCGGGGCGAGGGGATGACCACGCTGCTGGATGATGCGCTGGAGAAGGTGACCCGCGGCATCACCACCGAGGCCGAAGTCCGGCGCGTGCTGGGCTGATCGCTCCTAAACTTGGATGTCGCCCGGGTAGCTCAGATGGATAGAGCAGCGCTTTCCTAAAGCGCAGGTCGGACGTTCGAATCGTCTCCCGGGTATTTCGGCGATCGCGGTGCGTTCAACGTGAGTGCGAAGGTGAGACTCGCGGCGCGAGTTCGGTCCGGCTCTCTCAATGAAGCACCCTCGCGCCGGCCAGCGGCCGTCGCTGCCCTATGGCAAGGTGCGATTGATTATCGCCCGTAGAGGTGCCGCTCGACCCATGAGTCTTGCTTCAGCACGCTAGCGCGCAGGCGTCGGTCGCGGGCTTCGGCGCTGCGTTGGGCCATTCGGGCGGTGGATCTGGCGAAGATTCGGAGCGTGCCGGTGAGCTCGTCGGCGCTGCCGGCGAGGGCGTGGAGCGTGCGGGCGGCGCGAGGTGTAAAGCTGGTGAGCAGCTCGTCTTCGAGCGAGACGAAGATCTGTGCGGAGCCGGGGTCGCCCTGTCGCCCGGCGCGGCCGATGAACTGGCGGTCCACGCGCTTGGCTCCGTGCAGCTCGCTGAGGATGACGTGCAGCCCGCCGGCGCGCCGCGCAACGAGATCCAGAAGGATGTCGGTGCCGCGCCCGGCCATGTTGGTGGCGACGGTGACGGCGCCGGCGGCGCCGGCGTTGCCGATGATCGTGGCCTCGTCTTTATCGAAGTTGGCGTTGAGCACGCGATGCTCGATGTTGGCGCTGGCGAGGCGTCGCGAGAGCTCGACGGACGCCTGGATCGAACGCGAGCCCACGAGCACCGGGCGGCCCTCAAGGTGTAGCGCAGCGACGGAGTCGATCAGCGCATCGAGCTTGGCGCGAGCGTTGCGAAAGACGCGTGTGGGCCAGTGCGCGCGGATGACCGGGCGGTTGGTGGGGATCACGGTGACGCGGCGTTGGTAGGTGGATTCCATCTCGCGCGTGGCGTCCGCGGCGGTGCCGGTCATGCCGGCGAGGAACGGGTAGGTGCGAAAGAAGCGTTGGAAGCTGAGGCGGGCGAGGGTCTCGCGGTCGGCGGTGATGTCGAGAGATTCTTTGGCTTCCACGGCTTGGTGCAGGCCGTGCTCCCAGGTGCGGTCGGCGAGGAATCGTCCGGTGAACTCATCAACGATGACGATCTTGCCCTCGACGATGGCGTACTGGCGGCCTTGGCGGTAGCAGGCGCGGGCGACGAGCGCGGTGCGGACGAGCTCGATGGCGCGACGGTGGGCCTTGAAGACGGGCTCGCTCTGGAGGGAGAAGGCGTGAATGCAGCGGGCCTCGCCGCGCTCGGTGAGCTCGGTGCGCTTGCGGACGTGATCGACTTCGAAGTCCTCGTCATCGACGAGTTGCGAGGCGATGGCGTCGGCGGCGCGATAGAGGTTGGCGAGTTCGTCGGTCTTGCGGCTCTGGGCGATGATGAGCGGGACGACGCCCTCGTCGATGAGCACGGCGTCGGCCTCGTCAACGAGGGCCGCGTGCAGGCCGGGGACCATCGCACCGCCGGACCAGACGCCACGCGCGGCGTCCAATCCTCGGGCGACGCCGGTGGGGTCGTCGTGAACGTCCATGCCGAAGCGAGCGCGCCCGGCCCAGGCGGAGTCGACGCCGTCGAGGCGGAGCTGGTCGCGCAACCAGTCGGCGGTGATCTGCTTGGGCGTGCCGTAGACGATGGAGCGGGAGTAGACGTCGCAGCGTGCGATGGGGTCGAGCTCTTGCTGGATGGAGCCGACGCTGAGGCCGCAGCGCCGGTAGATCGGCTGGCGGCTTTGCGCGTCGCGGGCGGCGAGGTAGTCGTTGACGGTGAGCACGTGGAGCGAGCGGAATCGCCAAGCCAGCAGCGCGGCGGCGAGCGAGCCGGTGAGCGTCTTGCCCTCGCCGGTGAGCATCTCGATGATGCGCCCGTGGTACAGGGCGATCGCGCCGACGAGTTGAACTTGATAGGCCTCCTGGCCGGTCTCGCGGCGCGCGACTTCGCGCACGCTAGCGAGGCCTTGAACGAGGAGGGAGCGTTCGGCGGCGCCGGCGTGCTTGGCCTTGCGGACGAAGCCCTCGCGCAGGCGGAGCAGCTCGGCGTCGAGCGCGTCGTCGGTGAGATCGCGATAGCGAGGGCGGAGCGTGTCCACCGCTTCGGCCATTCGCTTCATGGCGCGCCCGCTTACGGCTCGGGTGCGTAGCCGCATCTGGATCGTGGCGTACGCGCGGTCAAGGCCCTTGAGATCGCTCGGGCGACGACGGCGCGAGCGAACGGACTGTGAGAGCGCGTGATAGCGGGTGAGGGCCTGGGACATGGGGGAGGGAGTGCTGAGCGATGAGCGATGAGTGCTGGGTGGGGGGAGGGCAGGGGGGCTCACGAAGTTTTTAGATGCGCACGTGACCTTGGAGGGCTTTGGAGACTCGTTCGACGATTTGGTGAAGCAGAGGTTTGGCGGGAAGCGTTGCGCGGATGGCGACGCGCTGGCCCGGCGCGAGGTTGGCAAGCTCTGAGGCGGGGGCGGTGATGCGGACGGTGAACTGGTCTTTCATCGAGGTGCGCCCGGACGGGTCGTCGGGGCGTGTGGAGATAGCGCCGCCGCCGGCGCCGCCCAGCGCCGCGTGGGGGAGGCGGCGCTGTGCGCCGGGGGTGGCGATGGCCGAGGTCGCGGTGATCACGCGGGTGGGGTCGCTGGCGGGGCGCATGCGCAGGGTGTATGAGCCGGGCGGGAGTTCGAACAGCCACGCGGCTTGCGTCTGATCCAGCGTCGCGGTCACGCGGGTGTGATCGGTATCGGCGACTTCGCAGATCGGCGTGCCGATGGTGACGTGTGCGCCGAGGGCGCGCCCGGGGTCGTTGGTCACAATGACGCCGTCGATCGGCGAGCGGATGATGAGCTCGCGTGATCGGCGGGCGAGTTCGACCAGCGTCGCGCGCCAGACTTCGGTTTGCTGCTCGGCCAGGCGAGCCGCGGCGGGGTCGGCGCTGGCGAGGGCTTCGCGACGGTTCATCTGGAGGATGCGGATGTTGGCCTCAGCGAGCAACATCTCGGAGCGCATCTCGGGGGCGTCGATCGTGAGGATCTTGTCGCCGGCGCTGACGCGTTGTCCGAGGCGGACGTGGACTTCGTTGACGAAGCCATCGGAGCCGGCAAACACGCCGCGCTGGTTGATGGGCTCGATGACGCCTGTGGTTCGGCGCCAATCGGGCAGGGGCACGGTGCCGATGAGGATCGCGGCGGCGGTGCTGAGCGCAAGCGAGACAGCGACCGCGCTGGCGCGTGATTCGTTGAGCGAGGCGTGGCTGGCGAGCCAGTGGACCCACTTGCCAACCGGCATGATGAACCAGAGCACGATCGACCAGACCGCGAGGATGACGCCCAGCAAGAGGAACGATCCCAGCAGAAAGAAGATGATCACCGAGAAGAGGAACATGCGGTAGATCAGCGAGAGAACGCCGAAGGCCAGGAGCAGGATCGCTTCGCTGGAACTTGACGTGGGCACGCGCGCCGAGGGGATGCGGTAGAGGTGGCGCTGGAAGAGGAACTTCATCATCATCGTCGAGCGCGGCATGAGGTTGGGCACCTCGATGAGATCCGAGAGGATGAAGTAGCCGTCAAAGCGCATGAGTGGGTTGGCGTTGAAGAGGATCGTGGCGATCGATGCCGAGACCATCGCGTAGTAGGTGAGCTCTTTCAGCAGGGTGCCCTCGGGCGCTTGCACCCAGAGCAGTGCGCAGACACTCGCGGCGGCGATCTCGAAGATCATGCCGCCGGCGCCGACCAGCGCGCGTTTCCATTTGCTGGTGAACGCCCAGGCGCTGGACGCGTCAACATAGGGCGAGGGGATGAATATCAAGAGCAGGAAGCCGGTCTCGGTGACTTGCCCGCCGAATCGCTTGCAGATGAGGCCGTGACCGAGCTCGTGCCAGGCTTTGAGGAGCACGAAGGCGCCGAGAATCCACGCCCAGTTGGTGGGGTTGCTGAGCGAGTCAAAGCCGGAGGCGAGGCGGCGCCACTCGGGCGCGACGCTCCAGAGCGCCGCAATGACGAGGATCGCCCAAGCGACCAGGCCAACGCGACTCAAGAGCGGGCGAAAAATCGGCTCCAGCCACGTGAGCAGTTGGTCGGGGTTGAAGATTTTGACGCGAAGGTACATCAGGCCCGCCAGTTGCTGGCGGGTCTTGCGGTTCTGTCGATCGGTGGAACGCTTCAGGAGTTGCTCGGCCTCGGGCGAGGCGTCGATCGAGAGCAGGTTGTTGGCGAAGAGCTGGCTGAGCAGCTCAATGACTTCGTTCTGCGTGGGCGCCGCGTCGGCGTGCTTGCTGAGGATCAAGCGCCACGCGTCGTCAACGGTGCGCCCGCCGTCGAGCGAGCAGACGAACTCGTGGGCGATGGGGTTGAGTCGATAGAACTGATTGCTGGCGGGGTCGTGGGCGACGTGCCAGCGTCCGCGCCGGTAGAGCTGGCGCGTGATCTGGACGTGCGGGCGCAGGCGAGGGCGGCTCGATGCGACGCGATGCCAGAATGGTGAGAACGTCGGGCGTTCCATGGTCAGCGGGGGTCCTTCGATTGCGAGAGGCGATTCACCACCAGAACCACGTGCGCAGCGTGTCGGTCACGCGGCGCGTGCCGATCCAGAGCAGAGAGCGGCGACCGGAGTCGAGGCGGACGACGCCCTCCATGCCCGGGCGCATCCAGGGGGCGGGCTGATCGAGCGTGGTCCAGACTTCGAAGCGGTTCTTGCCTTCCTCGGCCTGCGCGAGCGGCACGACGCGTTGCACGGTGAGGCCGAAGCCGACGCCGGGGTTGCTGCGCGTGGCGATCTCGCCGCGGGTGCCGGGACCGATGAACGGTTTGCCCGAAGCGTCTAGCAGAAGATCGGACTCGTCGAGCTTGACGACGGCGGACATGCGCTCCAGCGGCGCGATGCGGAAGAGCTCTTCGCCGAGCTTGACCGAGGCGCCGACTCTGTCTCGGAGATTGCCGCTGACGAGCGTGCCGTCGATCGACGCGAGGATGGTGGAGCGTTCGACGCGAGACAGGAAGAGGGCTTCCTGGGCGCGGGCGGCGTCGGCCTGGGCCTGGGCACGCGCGGCGTCTGCCGGCTTGTTCTCCTTCATCGCCTGGGCCATGGCCTTCTCGGCTTGCACCGCGCGCGAGCGAGCCTCTTGAGCCTGGAGTTTGAGCTCGCTGGTGTCAAGGTCGACCAGCGGCTGGCCAGCGCGAACGACGCGCCCGGCCTCGGCGTTGTCGCGGAGCGCGAGGATGACGCCGTCGATCGGGCTGGCGATGATACGTTGTTCCAGCGGGCGAAGCTCTGCGGTGGCGTTGACGCGATGATCGGTGGTGTAGAGGGCGCTGAAGAGCACGGCCCCGAGCACGAGCAGGGCGGCGAGTTTCCACAACGTATGGCGCGGGCCAACGAGCATCGCGCCGGTGGTCTTGAAGCTCTCCACTGCGCGTAAGTACAGGGGCTGATCGTCGCGTCGTCGCGTCGCGAGCGTGGGGGCGACGAGGTCGAGTGTCGCCTGAATGCGGTCCACGACGACGGGGTCGATCGTCGGGGCGTTGGCCGGAGCGCGAGATTCGAGCGTGAGCACGCCCACGATGTCCTCGCCGGCGCGAAGCGGCAGCGAGCAGACGCGCAAGCGCGAGTCGCCCGCCGCGAGCTCGCGATGGCAGTGCACGATCGCCTGCCCGAGCACGGCGTCCTCATCCATCGGCGGCGCGGGGAAGAGCACCGGCTGATCCTGATCAAGGCACTCGTCCATCGCCTCTTCGAGCTTGCGGAGGATCAAGGTGCGCCGGTCAAAGTGCTCGGTGTCGCTGATGGCCAGCAGGGTGCAGGCGTCGCGCTTGACCCACGCGAGGGCGGCGCGATCGGCGCCGTGCTGACGGGCCAGGGTGTTGACGACGGTGAGGCAGGCGCTCTTGAATGTCGATGCGCCGTTGATCGCCGCCAGGAGCTTCGCGGCGCCGTCGGTGGAGCTGAAGCTGGCCAGGGCGCGCCGAAGGCCGCCGCGCACGCTGTGGAGGTGGATGTAGCCGAGAACGACCTCGCTCATGGCCAGCGTGCTCTGGATCGCGCCGCGCGAGCGCGGCTCGATGACCAGGGTGATCGCGCCGGGGCACGAAGCGCTGCCGGGCACGCCGCTGGGCGCGGGCTTGCTGGCGTCGGGCGACGGTGATGCCGCGCTCGATGCATCGTTCGCGGCGCCGGTGTTTGCGTTGGCTCCGGCGGCGTTGAGCTCGCTTGGCAGGGCCAACGCGATGACGTGCCCGCGCTCGCTGGCGCCGCTGGGATCAAACGCGCCAGCGTCGCCTTGCAGGCTGAAGACGCGCGACATGCCGGACTCGATGGCGGCGTACGCGGCGCGGGTGACATCGTCGCCGGCCAGCAGCGGGGGCGGGGCGGCTGGTGAGTCGGCAGAGGGAGCGGTGGGGGGGGCGGGCGAGGGCCAGAGCGCGATGGGGCGAACGACCAGCTCGCCGCGCTCGCCGTTCATGGGGACGAAGACGACCGCCTGTCGCGCGGCGGAGACTTGGCCCAGCACGCGCAGGAGCCGATCGAGGAACGTGCGATCGTCGGGGGCGGGGGCGCTGAGCTCTGCGACGAGGCGCTGCCAGGCAATCGAGTTGAGTTCGCGTTGGTCGGTGAGCATGATCAGTTCGGGGCTTTGCTCGCGAGCGCGGGCTCGCTGAAGCGGACGCGCACGGGGAGGCCGGCGGGGAGCAGGCGCGGGTTGGGGAGTTCGACGCGGACACGGCGCGTGCCGGCGTTGTCGGTGACAGGCGCGACGCTAAGCACGCGACCGACGATGACTTCTGCTCCGCCGAGATCTTCCGGCGCGTCCATCATCACCCAGGCGCGCGAGCCCTCGGCAAGTTTGAGGTTCAATGTCTCGTCGATCGGCGTGGGCAGGTCGATCCAGAGCGGGTCGATGTTCACGATCCGCAGCACGGGCTGGTTGATGTCCACCGCTTGGCCGGGCTCAGCGCCCACCATGTCGACGATGCCGTCGTAGCGGGCTTCGAGGCGGTAGCGCTGCACCTGCTCCTGAAGCTGGACGAGTTTCTGCCTCTCCTCCTGCTGAGTCGCGAGGGCGTTTGCGGCCTGAGCCTCGCCAGCGTCAACTGCGAGGCGGCGCTCCTCAAACTCCTGCGGGTTCATGGCGCTGCCGGCCTGGGCGCGCTGCGCAGCGTCAAAGCGCAGGCGCGTCAGCTCAAGGTTTGCCTGCGCAGTCTTCACGGCGGAATCGTTCTCAGCGCGAACACGCTGAACCGCGAGGCTCGATACCGCCTCGCCATCGCGGGCGCGAATGAGCAACTGGCCGGTCGAAACGCGGTCACCGGCGCGCACCGCGACGTGCGAAATCTCGACCGGGAAGGTGAACCCCATCACGGCGTCGCGGTTGGGCTTGGTGACCCAGGAATGGCCGCCGAAGGTGGCGGTGCGGTTCTCGAAATCGAGTCGCGGCGGCGGGGTGGCGTTGTTCAGCGTTGGTGAAGTCGCGGGGCGAATATCGGCGATCGCGGGCTGGGCGGGTGGCAGTGCGTTGGTTCGAACTTGCGGCGTGCCTGGTGATGGCGCGGGCGCGGGCGATCCAGGTGTCGCCGGCCCGCTGGGCTGAGCGAGGGCGATGGTCGTTCCGGCGATCACCAAACAGCATCCGAGTAAGGTCGACGCGTTCATAGTGTCCATTCTAGAAGACATAGCCACGCGCGAGCGCCTTGGTTCGAGCGAAGGGCGAGGAGCGCGGGGCGATGAAGTGGGCATCGGGTTTGGGGGCGGATTCACTACAAGCGGGAGCGGGCGGAGGTGTGATAGGGGAGCGAAGTCCATTCGATGCATCTCGCGCTTCCGTTCCACCGAACTGGCCAGACTGCGACCTACGGTTGCACGGATCGGGGCTGAGCTCCGGTCAAACGGTCTGTTCTCGCGGGCGCGATCTGACGGCTGAGTCAGCAATCGCGGCCGCAACCAAGGAGATTCTGCATGAGCACCGCCGCCGCCTCGCCCGCTGTCATGTCTTCGTCCGCCGGTGCGGCGACTGCGAAGCCGACGGTCCCGTTCATGTTGCCGGGGCTTCACGAGGCGGACATTGAAGCGGTGAACAAGGTGCTGAAGTCTGGCATGCTTCGGGCGGCGGGCAAGTGCGAGGAGCTTGAGAAGCGGCTGGGCTCGATGTCTGGTGCCAAGCACGCCATGACCTGCGCCAACGGCACTTGTGCGCTGCAGCTTGCGTATGAGCCGCTGTTTGCTCGGGGCGACGACGTGCTCGTTCCGGCGTGGTCATACATTGCGACGGCGGCGATGCTCGTCGCGCGGGGTTGCAACCCGATCTTTGTCGATGCGGACCCGACGACTGGGCAGATTGATGTGGTTGACGCCGCGAAGCGTGTGACCAAGAAGACCACGGGCATCGCGGCGACGCACATGTACGGCACGCCGGTCGATATCGATGGCGTTCAGGACCTCGCGAAGAAGCACGGCTTCAAGGTGGTCTATGACTGCGCACAATCGCACCTGTCAACCTTCAAGGGCCAGCCGGTCGGCGTGTTTGGCGATGCGGTGACGTATTCGTTCTACGCGACCAAGAATCTTGGCACCGGCGAGGGCGGGATGATCACCTGCAACGACGACGCGCTGGCACGCCAGATCAAGCTCCTGCGCTCGCACGGCGAGACGGAGAAGTATCTGCACGAGCAAATCGGGTACAACTATCGAATGAACGACATGGCCGGCGCGATCGCCTGCTCGCGGCTGGATCGCCTGCCCGCGGACACCGCGGCGCGTCAGGCGGCGGCGGCGAAATACGACGCGCTGCTGGCGGAGTTCAGCGCGTATCTGACGCCGATGCGGGTGACGCCGGGCGCCGTGAGCGTGTATCACCTCTACACGCTGCAAATGAACCTTGCCAAGCTGACCTGCTCGCGCGACGAGTTCAGCAAGGCGCTGATGGCTGAGGGTGTACCGAGCGCGGTGCATTACCCGCGCAGCCTGCCGCAACAGCCGGCGTTTGGCGCGTTCATGGCGATGCAAACCGCCGGCTGGCCGGTGGCTGACAATCTCGGCGCGCGGGTGCTGAGCCTGCCGATGCATCATGGCCTGACCGATGCACACTTCACCCAGATCATCAACGCTATCCGCAAGGTGATCAGCGCGAACAAGTGCTGAGCGATTCGGGCGTGTCGGTGCGTGCGGGCCGCTCAATCCTTGGCCGGTTTCGCGCTGCGCTCGTTGACCCAGCGGCTGACGATCGCCAGAACCTTCGGGTCGATGGTGGTCTCGATCGTCGAGTATTCCTGCGGGCCGCCGGTGGTGGCGGGCTGGAAGAGGTGGTTGAGCCCGGGCATGACCAGGGCGGTGATGTCGGTGCATTTGCCGCGGGCCAGGGCGCTGACAATCTCGGGGATGTTCTGCGCGGGGAGCACTTGCAGGTCCAGCGAGCCGTTGATGGCCAGCACCGGGCATGAGACGCGCGAGAGCGCGTCGCGCGGGTCCAGACGGATGAATGTTCGCATCCACGCGGAGGTCATGGTCTTGATGACACCGTTGCGTGCGGTCACCCGCTCCGCGTCGGTCATCGCGGGGGTCGCGGGGAGCTTGGCCTGGGCGTCAATCAAAGCGTCAGCCGCGCGCTCAAGCCGGGCCGAGTCGTCAGACTTCGCGGCGTCCATCAGCTCGCGCTGTGAAACGATCAGCGCTTGGAGCAAGTTCTCGGGCGCGGACGCGGCCTTGAAGATCGCCAGTTGCTGGGCGCGCAGAATCTCATCGCCCGGAACGCCCGGCCCCGCCAGGAGCACGATGAACGCGACGTCCTTCCGCTCAGAAGCGACCATCGGAGCGATCAGCCCGCCCTCGCTGTGACCGATCAGGCCGATGCGGGCGCGATCGATCTCCGGCTGGGTCTGCAGGAACTCCAGCGCGCTGGTGATGTCACCGGCGAATGTGCGGGTGTCGCCCTCGCCGGACTGAGGGTCTTTGAGCGAGCCGTAACCGCGATCGTCAATGCGGAGCACCGCGATGCCGGCGCGGGTGAGATGGTCGGCGAGCACGAGGAACGGGCGGTGGCCCAGGAGCGATTCATCGCGGTCTTGTGTGCCCGAACCGGTGATGAGGATCGCCGCGGGGAACGGGGCGGGATTCGCGGCGGTGGCACGCGGGAGTGTGAGCGTGCCAGCGAACTCGGCGTTGTCTTGCGGGTTGATGAACTTCACCTCGCGCGCGTCGTAGGGGAAGGGGGCGATCGGGTTTTGCGGGCGCTTGGGCTCGGCGGTCTCGCCGCTGGCGAGGCGGCGCAGAGTGACCGGGAACTCCTGGTCCATCTGCTTGAGCGTGCCGCTGGCGGTGGCCTGGTCCGTTGCGATGACGATCTCGAACTTGGCGAACGCTTCGGGCGGGGCCTTCGGCGGTTTGAGGGTGAAACGCCAAGTCGGCCCGTCGGCAGAGACATCGTCCAGCGGCGTCTGCGGCAGGCCTTGCATGGGAATCGCGATGGTCGCGCGCGCGATCGGCCCCGGGGTGAGGATGACGACGAAGCCGAGTTTGCTGCCGCGAACGTCAATCTCGCCGGAGTAACGCAGCGGAGCGGCATCGGTCGCGGCGGGCGGGGGGGTCGGGGGGGTCGGGGGCGTCGCAGCGGCAGGGGCTGGCTGGGCGGGTGGTTCGATGGCTGCAAAGGTGATCGGCCCGGTGAGGCCGAGCGCGATGAACCAGAGCGACGCCAGCGGGAAGATGAAGCGTGACGATCGCGCCGGGTGCGGGAGAACGCGATGATCATGCGGCTGCGGGGAGAGCGATCTAGCCATGAGCTTGACCTCCGTTCTAAACAGTCTATCGCAAGCTGGCCCGGGGGGCGGCGGGGCAGAGGGGGCGATCGACGGGCCTTACCATCACGCGTGAATCACGAACCGCCGCTGGCACCGCCGAATAGACAGGAATCGTCGCCGATCTTTCAGCGGCTGGATATCTGCGAGAGCGCGCCATACGGACGGTCGCACTATGTTCGACTGCTGCTGTGGTCGATCGTGAGCCG
Organism: Phycisphaerales bacterium; assembly: GCA_038328575.1. Taxonomy (GTDB): domain Bacteria; phylum Planctomycetota; class Phycisphaerae; order Phycisphaerales; family UBA1924; genus JACVCS01. The sequence goes on from JBBQMD010000058.1 coordinate 17,265, forward strand.
GACGCTCTTTCGCTGGAGCCCACGCCAGCTCAAGACCTTTCGCGTGCGCTTGCTGCGGATGTTCGGCGCGGATGTTCACCTGACGGCCCACATCCGGCCCAGCGCGCAGATA
>JBBQMD010000059.1:0-17126 GCA_038328575.1 Phycisphaerales bacterium
GACCTCTCAAAGCTCAAGCAGTTCGCAACCGCGTTCACCACCTATGCGCAGGACTACCGCGACCAGTTTCCCTACATCACCAACCACGGTTTCATGACGACCTCTGTTGGCGGTAGCGGCGTTCCTGCCGTGAAAGTGTCATACTTTGACGCTTCAGAAGTCTGGCATGTCGTTCTTGCAAGGCCGTATTTCTCCTCCAACGCCACTTCCGACCTCTTCTTCCCCTCGAACTTTGTCAGTGACGACTCCACATTCCGCCCGTTTCGGACGCCATTCCGTTATGCGTGCAGCTTCATTGCCGAGCCCGATTACTGGCAAGCTCTCACACGCCTCACCGGCACAAGCCAACTCCGCCCCACGCGGCTGACGCAGGTGACTTCGCCCTCCCGCAAGTCGTTGATTGTGCAAGGCTGGCCGACCAAGTCTTGGTTTGATCAGGATAACCCGCGCGAGTTTCAAGCCGCGCTGTGTGACGGTTCCGCCCGCGCCGTCGGTCTCTCAGATTGGGTACAGGGATATGACCGCGGCTGCGGCCGCACGGATGAACCCTTCGGCGCGGTCCACGGAGCCGACAACCCAGTCATGCTGCACACGCGCTCAGGCGTGCGCGGCGTCGACATTCAGCCGTGAGTGAGAACAGGTCAGCCGCCGACGCCATGAGCGTCGTCAGGCGGCCGACTCATTGTTTGGGCGCTGCGGGGTCTTACGGGAAGATCCCGCGAACCTCATACGCCTCGGTCAAGCGCTGCAGCGCCGCGATGTACGCCGCGGTGCGCAGGTCGCACTTATACTTGCTGCGGGCCGAGCGGGTCTTGGTCGCCGCCTGCACCATGTGCTTGTTGAGCGCCTTGTCCACCTTCTCCAGGTCCCAGGCCTGGAAGGTCTTGTTCTGCACCCACTCGAAGTAGGACACCGTGACCCCACCGGCGTTGCAAAGGATCGCGGGGAGCACTTCGACGCCCTTCTCGATGAGGATGCGCTCGCCAGCCGGCGTCGTCGGGGCGTTCGCGCCCTCGGCAACGACCTTGCACGTGATCATGCGGGCCTCGGGCTCCCGGATCATCTGCTCCAGCGCCGCGGGGATGAACACATCAACCTTGTGCTTGTAGAAGTCGTCCTTGCCGCACTTGCTGGCCTTGGGATACCCACCCACGCCGCCCTTGGCTTTCACGAACTCAGCCAGATCATCGGCGTCGATGCCCTTCTCGTTGATGATGAAGCCGGTGTGGTCGGCGACGGCGGTGAGCTTCGCGCCCCTGGCCTGGAAGATCTTGGCGCTCCAGCTTCCCACATTCCCAAACCCAAGCACGCTGAACGTGCACTTCTCCGGCTTGAGTTTGAGCTCCGGGAGCATCTCGACAAGCGTGTCAACGACGCCCTGACCGGTGGCCTTCTCGCGACCGAGCGAGCCGCCGTACGACACGGGCTTGCCGGTGATGACCGCCGCGGGGTTGTCGCCGCCGATCTCGCTGAGGAAGCTGAAGGTGTCGGCGATCCAGGCCATGTGCTGGCTGTTGGAGCCGACATCGGGCGCGGGGATGTCGTAATCCGGCCCGATGTTGTGCGCGATCGCGGCGGTGAAGCGACGGACGATGCGCTCCATCTCGGCGCTGGAGTGGTCGCGCGGGTTGACTTTGATCCCGCCTTTGCCGCCGCCATAGGGCACGCCGACGAGCGAGCACTTCATGGTCATGAGGAAGGCGAGGCTCTTGACGTCGTCGAGGTGTACGTCGTGATGAAAGCGGAGGCCGCCCTTGTACGGGCCCAGGGCGTTGTTGTGCTGGACGCGATAGCCCTTGAAGAGCTTGAACTCGCCGTCGTCCATCTGCACCGGGAAGTGCACCATGATCTCGTTCTTGGGCTGGGCGAGGATCAGGCGCAGGTAGCGCGGCAGGTTCATGATCTCCGCGGCCCGGAGCATCGTCGAGACTGTCTCGGTGTAGAGGTTGTTCGGATCCTCCGGAAGGCCGACCTCACCGACGATCGGGTCCGTGCGATTCGGCGTCAGCGCCTTGCCGTTGGAGTTCGACGTCTTGGCGTTCTTGCCTTTGCTGAGGGTGCTCATCGTCACGGGTCCTGGGAAAGGTGTGGGTCGCGCTGCCGGATGAAATGCCAACGAGAGATCGGACTTGCCAGAAACCGAGGCCCCCGGGAACGCCAGCATACCGTCAAAACTCGCGACGGCATCGGGAGCGTTTTCACCCGGGCCAGACGCGGGGAGGGTGTTCCCCAGGGGTCACGATGATACTCTATTGCTGCTCTGATTTGTTGTGGGCGACGAAAGTGAAATCCACGGCCGATGCGTTGGGGATTGCGTGCCGCCCGGCCCGCACTCTGGAGATGCTGAACGCACGCCTAGCCGACTCGCCGGTGAAGGCGATCATCCTTGATTTGGAATCGGGGCCGGTGGCGATGGAGTTGCTGGCGCGCGTCAGGCCCGCCGGAGCGCGGAGCACTGGTGCGGAGGCTCGGGCCGAAACGCGCGCCGACACGAGCGCTGAGAGTTCCGAATCGCGTGAGATCCGCGTCGTCGCGTTTGGGCCGCACGTCGAAGTCGGCGCGCTCCAGAGCGCCGCGGCGGCGGGCGCCGAGAGCGTCATGACGCGCGGAGCGTTTAACGCGCGACTGCCAGACATCCTCCGCGACCTCGCGGGACGCTGAGCCCGCGTGTCGCGCGGTTGCATCCAGAAAGCAGATCGCTGCGTCGGACTCGCTCACGTCGGTCTCGCTCACGAGGGCGATGACAAACTTTTCTTCTCGATCTCTTTCAACCGCTGCGCGTTCTGAAGGCCGAGTGCTGATCAGACGGCAACTGAGAATCGGCAACCGGAGCGTCTGTGCAACCGCGGACTCTAGATGAGCTCTGCTGGCGTTGGCCGCGCTGCTTGGCCAGAGTTGAGGGCGGGGTGTGGGGTCGCGGGGTGCTTGGCGATCGGCAACCGGCAATAGCAGAGGCACGAAATCCGAACACCGCGCGCAGCGTCGCACGCGTGCCTTGAGCCTTTCCACAGTTGCCGGTTGCCAAATCCCGATTGCCGTCTTGCCCCGGTTGCCGATTTGCCGGTTGCTGTCTCGAAACCGAAACCGCCCGCCGAGCGAAGCTCAGGCGGGCGGTGAGTGAGTCATTGATTGATAAGCAAGAGTGAGCTCACGCGCCCGCGACGCAGACGAGCAAGATCATCTCTCAGCCCTTCTTCGCCGGGGGCGTTTCGGTCATGGGCTTGTTCTTCTCCACGGGATTCGCGCCGTCGGTCGGCTTCTTCGCGTCCGCAGGCGCGTCCTTCGCCGCGTCATCCAGTGCCTTTTTGATGACCGTCTTCATCTCGCCGTAGTGCGACGGGCTGTAGCCGCTCTCGGCGTACACAACCTTGCCCTTGGTATCGATGATGAAGAACGCCGGGATGCCCGTCAGCCCGTGCTTCTCCGCGACCTGGTCAGCCGCCAGCAGCAGGCCGTATGTGAACTTCTGCTCGGTCATATACGCCTCGGCTTTCTCCGCGGCGGTCTGCTTCTTCCCAGTCGTCTTGTCCGCCTTCGTGTCATCCTTCTCCCACGCGTTCAAGCCGTAGACCATCACGCCCTTGTCCTTGAACTCATCGTGGAGCTTTTGAACGTCGGGCATCGCCTTGCGGCAGGGCGGGCACCAGGTGGCCCAGAAGTCCATCACCACGACCTTGCCCTTGAGGTCGGCAAGCTTGACGGTCTTGCCGTCAGAATCCTTGAGCGTCCAATCGATGGCCTGATCGCCGACCTTGGGCGTGCCGGATTTCTGCGGGCTCTTCTTGCCCTCGTCCTTCTTGTTGTTGTCGCGCTGCTTGAGCTTCACGCCCGGGGCGGGCCCCTGCGCCAGTGCGGTTGCAGCGATCGCGCCGGTAAATGCCGTCGCAACGAGGCAGATCTGAAGAGTGCGGAACTTCATAAGCAGTCGCTCCTGGCGGCATCAAAGCCGCGGGTGATGGGTCACAAGGCAACGCGGCGGTCTTAGAGGCTCTCTCGCGTCTTCGACGGGCGGCCCGCCCAAGATTCGACCGACCTCTTATTGGACGCACAACACACTGCCCGGTTGCGATCAATCTCGGCAGATTCACGCAGGAGTCTTGATATTCGCAATCTGTCCGGTCGGCGTGTCCCGAATCTTGGCTTCGGATCGCATGCCGCCGCCCTCGCGTTGACTTCCGTCCCCCGCCCGGTCACTATTCACCCGATGTCGCGCTCGGCTCAAATCTCGCCCGGCTCTCGTTGGTGGCCCGCTCCGAACACGGTGGCCCCCGCGCGGTCGTGCTGATCTCACTCGGCATCTCCCCTCGAACCCGTCAATCGTTTCCGGGCCACCACGCAACACGCTGGTGGCCCGCGTTGTTTCCTGCCTCACTCTTCCTCTCCTCCTGAACGACCCAACTCCCCCGCCATGAAGCCCCCGTTTGACATCCTGGCCGACATGGACACGCCGGTCTCGGCGTTCCGCAAGCTTCGCGCCTTCGCGCCCGCCTTCCTGCTCGAATCCGTCGAAGGCGGCCAGCGACTCGCGCGCTACTCCTTCGTCGGCCTCGGCGTCGCCGCGGCTCTGCGCCTCGATGACGCCGGCCTCCACATCGACGACGCCCCGCCCGTCTACGTCCCGCCGGGTCGCGCCGGCTGCAATCAGGTGCTCGCCGCCCTACGCGAAGCCATCGCTCGCTCACCCGCGCTGACCGCTAGCGCCCTCATCCCCGGCTCCATCCCGCTCGCCGGCGGCCTGGTCGGCATGATCGGCTACGACTTCGTCCGGCGCATCGAGTCCCTCGGGTCGGCCCGCCTCACGCCCGAAGGTGAGCCCGAGCTCGCGTTCGTCGCGCCGCGCTCCGTGCTGGTCTTTGACCACTTAACGCGCCGCTGCGCACTGCTGCACTCCGGCCCCGAGTGGGAGCGCCAGTCGCTCCGCCGCGAGATCCTCGCCGCCCTGCGCGGGCCGACGCCCGAGCCCGGCGCGCGGGCCGGCCACGAGCCGCCCAACGCGAGCATGTCGCGCGACGAGTTCATCGCTGCGCTCGGGCGCGCCAAGGAGCACATCCGCGCCGGCGACGTCTTCCAGCTCGTGCTCTCCATTCGCTTCTCCGGCCAGTGCCACACCGACCCGTTCGAGGTCTATCGCGCACTGCGGCTGCTCAACCCCTCGCCCTACATGTTCTATCTGGAACTCGGGCAGACGCGCCTCATCGGCTCCTCGCCCGAGGCCCTGGTCAAGCTCAACGCACGCGTCGCAACGCTGCGGCCAATCGCCGGCACGCGCCCGCGCAGCGACGACGAAGCGGCGGACCTGGCCGCGGAGCGCGACCTGCTCGCGGATCAGAAAGAGGGCAGCGAGCACGTGATGCTCGTGGACCTGGCCCGCAACGACCTCGGGCGCGTCGCCGAGCCGGGCACCATGAGCGTCCGCCCCTTCCGCAGCATCGAGCGCTACAGCCACGTCATGCACATCGTCAGCGGCGTCAGCGCCACGCTCGCGCCCACCGCCGACGCGATCGATCTGCTCACCGCGACCTTCCCCGCCGGGACCGTTGTCGGCGCGCCAAAGGTTCGCGCCATGCAGATCATCGACGAGCTCGAGCCCGTCGGGCGCGGGTTTTACGCCGGCACCGTCGGCTACTTTGGTCTGGGGGACGGCGCCCGCCCCGCCGACATGGACCAGGCCATCGCCATTCGCACCATCTGCTTCCGCAAGGGGCGCTACGCGTACCAGGCCGGCGCCGGCATCGTCGCGCAGAGCGACCCAGCATCGGAATATGACGAAGTTCGCGCCAAGGTCGGCGCGCTCGAAGCCGCCCTCAAGCTCGCTGCGGAGGGACTCTCATGACCGCTTCAAGCCAGCCCGCGCCAAACATCCTGATGGTCGACAACTACGACAGCTTCACCTTCAACCTCGTGCAGTACTTCCTGGCGCTCGGAGCCCTCGTCACCGTCCGCCGCAACGACGACATCACTCCGGCGCGTGCGGTCTCTGGCGAGTTCTCGCACATCGTCATCTCCCCCGGCCCCGGCTGCCCAGACGAAGCCGGCGCGAGCAAATCCATCATCGCCGCCGCCGCCGGCAAGGTCCCGCTCCTGGGCGTCTGCCTCGGGCATCAAGCCATGGCCGAGGTCTTCGGCGCCAAGGTCGGTCGCGCCCGCTGCCTGATGCACGGCAAGTCCTCCCTCATCACCCACGACAACCAAGGCGTCTACCGCGATCTGCCGGCACCGCTGGAAGTCGGGCGCTATCACTCGCTCGTCGCGTTCGAAGAGACCATCCCCAGCGAACTGCGAATCACCGCCCGCTCCATCAGCGCCACGCCCGACGACGCCAGCGAGATCATGGGCCTGCGCCACACAACGTACGCGATGGAGGGCGTGCAGTTTCACCCCGAGAGCGTCCTCACGCCGCGCGGCGCCCGCATGCTCGCCAACTTCCTCAACCTCGACCCCACCCGCGCCGACGCCATCCAAGTCCTCACCCACTAATCACCGCCCACCAATCATTTCACGACCGCTGAATCTGCTTCCCCCCGATTCCCGATTCCCGATTCCCGACCGCCGATTGCCGATTGCCGATTGCCGATTGCTCTCCCCATGAACGAACTCCTCGAACACGTCCTCGCCGGCCGCAACCTGAGCATCGATCAGGCCGAGGCCTTGCTCACGCAGATCGCTACCGGGTCGATCGACCCCGCAGTGACCGGCGCGATGCTCATCGCCCTGCGCACCAAGGGCGAATCCTCCAGCGAACTCACCGGCTTCGCCCGCGGCACCCAACGCCTCGCCCGCCGCCCCGAGCTCGATCGCGTCCTCATGCGCGACGCGACCGACATCGTCGGCACCGGCGGCGACAACGTCGGGACGTTCAACCTCTCGACCACCGGCGCGCTGCTCGCCGCCGCCGCTGGCCTACCCATCGTCAAGCACGGCAACCGCGCCATCTCCAGCCGCTGCGGCGCCGCCGACGTGCTCAGCGAGCTGGGAATCGCCATGCCCCTGGACGAACGCGCCAGCGCCGCCTGCTTCGCTACCACAAACTTCACGTTCCTCTTCGCGCCGCACTATCACCCCGCGGTCGCAAATATCGCGCCCATCCGGCGCGCCCTGGGCGTCCGCACCATCTTCAACATGCTCGGCCCGCTGACGAACCCGGCCCGCCCGCCATACTCCGTCGTCGGCGCATTCTCCCTCAACGCCGCCCGCGTGATCGCCGGCGCATTCGCGTCGCTGCCCATCAGGCGCGCTCTGATCATTCACTCTGACAACGGCCTTGACGAGCCCACGCCCGCCTCGCCCTTCACCTGCCTCACCGCGACGCCCAGCGACGTGCGCGAGACAACCCTCGCCTGCGCAGACTTCGGCCTCCCCTCTTGCAAGCTCGACGATCTTCGCGGCGGCGACGCCCGCCACAACGCACACGCGCTCCGCCGCGTCCTTCAACCCGCCGATCAGAATCAGCGCAACCCGCATCGCGACGCCGTCATCATGTCCGCCGCCCTCGCGCTCTGGTGCGCCGAACGCGCCGCATCCCCCCTGGCCGGCGCCATGCTCGCCCACGCCGCGATCGACGACGGTCGCGCCGCGGCTCTGCTTGACCGCCTCATTGGCGAGTTCTCCCCATCGGCTGTCGCAAACCTCAAGCCCGAGACGCGCCCATGAGCGACTTTCTCGCCGACATGACCAACCGCTCGCACGATCGCCTCGCGGCGCTGCTGTCCACAACCTCGCGCGACGCGCTCACCGCCGCGGCGCTCGCGTCCGCGCCGCCCCTCCCGCTGCGCCGCATCGCCAGCAGCTTTATCGCGATCGCCGAGGTCAAGCGCGCCTCGCCCAGCCTCGGCGTTCTCGCGCCAGGCCCTGAGACTGACGCCGTCGCATTCGTCGTGAACCAGGCAACGGCCTACGCCCGCCACGGCGCCGCCGCCGTCAGCGTCCTCACCGAACCCAGCGCCTTCGGCGGCGACCTCGAACACGCCCGCGTCGCCGCCCGCGAACTCCGCCCGCTGGGCGTGCCGGTGATGCGTAAGGACTTCCTCGTCGATCCCGCGCAGGTGTACGAGTCGCGCCTCGCCGGATGCTCCGGCGTGCTGATCATCATCCGCATGCTCAAGGACGATGTGCTCCGCGCGATGCTCGAAGCCGCGCGTGCGTGCGATCTGTTTGTCTTGCTCGAAGCCTTCGACGAACAAGATCTCGCCCGCGCCCGAACTGTCCTCGCCCACGCGCCCCACGCCCGGGTCGCGACCTCGCAGGCGACGAACCCGTCGTCCCCCCCGCCCGTACTTGTGGGCTTGAACACGCGCGACCTCGAAACCCTCGCCGTCAACCCGCACGCGCTCTCGCTCTCAAGCGATCACTTTCCGCCCGGCTTCCTCCGCATCGCCGAGAGCGGCATGCACACGCCGCAAGACGTTCGCGCCGCCGCCGCCCTCGGATACCAAGGCGTGCTCGTCGGCACCTCGCTCATGCGCAGCGGCGACCCCGGCGCTCTGCTTGACGCGATGATCGCCGCGGGCTCTGAGCCAATCGCTCTAGTTGTGACTTCGTCGCCACCCTCCGCCGCGCCCTCTCGCACCCGCGTCAAAGTCTGCGGCCTCTCGTCCAACACGCAGGTGGACGCCGCGATCGACGCCGGCGCAGACGCCATCGGCCTGGTCATGGTCGAGTCGCCGCGACGCGTGGGCCTCTTGTTCGTCACCGAAACACGCCGCAGACTCCCGGTGTTCGTTCAGCTCGTGCTCGTCCATCGTGACGACGCAATACTCGATCCGGAACTCTCCGATGTGAGCCCAGCATTGATCCGCACGACCTACCAGCGCGATTCGGCCGCGGCGCTGCGGCACTCCTCACCCGTGCTCGACGCGTGCACCATCCCCGTCCTCCGCTTCGGCACCACGTCGTTCCAAAGCGATCTCGCCGCTTGCGCCCCGCGATTCCACACGCTCCTCATCGAGGGCCCGCGCTCAGGCGTCGGTGAAGCCGTGGACTGGCACGCCATCGCGCCGATCGCCCGCGCTTATCGCGTCATCCTCGCCGGTGGGCTCACGCCCGACAACGTCGGCGAGGCCATCCGCATCGTCCGCCCCTTCGCAGTCGATGTCTCCAGCGGCGTCGAGTCCGCCCCCGGAATTAAAGACCCATCCAAAATCGCGGCCTTCCTCAACGCAGTCCGCGCCGCCGACGCCGCCATCGCCACGCCCTCTTGAACAACAACGTCCTAACTCCGACCCGGTTGCGGTTGCCGATTCCCGATTCCCGACCACGCCGATTCCCGATTCCCGACCTCTCTTCCCCCGAGCCCCCCAATGTCCATCGTCACGCCCGACGCTCTCGCCTGGCCGCCCACCACCGACGCCCAGCGCGCCGAAGAGCTCCGCAAGCTCGTTCACAGCGAGTACCCCGACTCGCGCGGCCGCTACGGCCCCTTCGGCGGACAGTTCGTCCCCGAGACCCTCGTTCCCGCCATCACGCGCCTCGAACGCGAGGCCCGCGTCGCGCTGGATGACATGACCTTCCTCGCCGAGCTTGAGTCCGAAGGCCGCGCATGGATCGGCCGCGAAACCCCGCTCATGCGCGCCCGCAACCTCAGCAAGCAGTGGGGCATCAATCTCTACTTCAAGCGCGAAGACCTCGCCCACACCGGCGCTCACAAGATCAACAACGCCCTGGGTCAGGCCCTCCTGGCCAAACGCCTCGGCGTCACACGCATCATCGCCGAGACCGGCGCCGGCCAGCACGGCGTCGCCACCGCCGCCGCCTGCGCACGCCTGGGCTTCCCCTGCCGCGTCTACATGGGCGCGATCGATGTCGAACGCCAGGCCCCAAACGTGCAACGCATGAAGTGGCTCGGCGCCGAGGTCTTCCCCGTCGAAACTGGCGACCGCACGCTTCGCGCCGCGATCGATCAGGCCCTGCGCGACTGGGTCGCTGACCCGATGGACACGCACTACCTGCTCGGCTCCGCCGTGGGCCCGCACCCGTTCCCGATGCTCGTGCGCACGTTTCAGTCGATCGTCGGGCGCGAAGCGCGCGAGCAGATGCTCGGCTCGATCGATCGCCTCCCCGATGCCGTCTTCGCCTGCGTCGGCGGCGGCTCCAACGCCATCGGCATGTTTCATCCGTTCCTCGCCGACTCCTCCGTCCGCCTCTTCGGCGTCGAAGCTGGCGGCACCGGCGACGCCACCGGCCAGCACTCCGCCACCATCACCCACGGCCGCCCGGGCGTTCTCCACGGCTGCTACTCCTATCTCCTCCAGGACGCCTCCGGCCAAGTCTCCGATACCCACTCAATCTCCGCAGGCCTTGACTATCCGGGCATCGGCCCCGAGCACTCCTTCCTCCACGCCATCCAACGTGTGACATATCTGCGCGCCGGCGATGCCGACGCTCTGGCCGCCGTACGCGATTGCTGCCGCTCTGAGGGCATCCTTCCGGCGCTCGAACCCAGCCACGCCCTGGCCGCGATTAAGCACTGGGCCAAAGACAATCAGGGCGCAACCGCCCTGCTCAACCTCTGCGGGCGAGGCGACAAAGACATGCCCATCCTCATGCGCAACCTCGCGGCGCAGTGAACCACGCCACAGCTCCCGCCCTCGTCAACGCCGGATCACCAATGCACACCTTCGCCCAGTCGTTCCGGTCCTCCGCGCAGCGCAACCAGCCCGCGCTCATCCCGTATCTCACCGCCGGCTTCCCGACCAAGGCCGCCTTCGTTGACCAGCTTCGCGCGCTGGCCCCGCTCAGCGCCGCGATCGAAGTTGGCGTTCCGTTCTCCGATCCAATGGCCGACGGCGTCACCATCCAAGGCTCCAGCCGCGTCGCGCTTGAACAAGGAGTCTCGCTCGATTGGATCCTCGACCAACTCGCCTCGCTCAAGGGCCAGCTTGCCTGCCCGCTGGCGATCATGTCGTACCTGAACCCGCTGCTCTCGATCGCCCCCGAAGCGCTGGGCTCGCGCCTCGCCGGCGCCGGCGTGCGCGCCGTCATCATCCCCGATCTGCCCTTTCAAGAATCGCTCCCGCTGCTGCGCGTGCTCTCGCCACACGCGATCGGCCTCGTGCAGATGGTCTCGCCGTTGACGCCCCCGGACCGAGCCCAGCAACTGGCCAGGGCCACCGGCGGCTTTCTCTACGCCGTGACGTCCACCGGTGTGACCGGCGGCAAGGCGCCCGACTCCGCATCCAACGCGCCGAGCGTCCCGGACACCCTTGCCGATCATCGCGTCGCCGCATACCTCGCGAATCTGCGCACGCTCTCAACCAATCCCGTCGCCGCGGGGTTCGGAATCCGCACGCCCGAACACGTTCGAAGCCTGCGCCCGCACGCCGACGCCTTGATCGTCGGTTCCGCATTAATAGAGGCCATCGCTCGCAACGAGAAACCAGATTCATTCCTCCGGCATCTGATGTCCTAGACCCCGCCTCCTATCGCGCGGGGGCTTCAGGCAGGATCTCACGAACCCATGCAGCGCTCAGTCTGTACAAACAAACATCACTATGCAACACCTTCTCGACTGCCTGCGCTCTGACCGCACCTCGCGCTTCTCCCCTTCCGGGCTCGCTTCGGCGCACCGCCCGCAGATATCGACGCCGTCACCAGCCCCGGCCCGCACGCGAACTCAGTCTCCCTCACACGTCAACTCCGCCATCGCCTCCTGCCTCTGCGCCATGCTCGCGCTCAGCCTCGCTGGCTGCCAGCGCCCCAGCACTAGCGCCGAGTCAACCTCGCAGAAACCCGCGGCCCCGCGTCCCGTCGCTCAGCGCACCGCCGAAGCCACGCCCACGGCAACCGCCCTTGAAACTTCATCCACCACCAAGGACTCTCAGCCGATGGCCTCTCAAGATTACAAGACGATGTCCGAAGACCAGTGGAAGCAGATCCTCACCCCCGAGCAGTTCCGCATCATGCGCGACAAGGGCACCGAGCGCGCATTCTCCGGCAAGTATTGGAACCACTTCGCAGACGGCTTCTACCGCTGCGCCGCCTGCAAGACCCCGCTCTTCAAGAGCGACTCGAAGTTCGACTCGCACTGCGGCTGGCCCGCGTTCAGCACCGAGCTCACCAAGGGCGCCATCGACGAGACCGTCGACACGTCCTACGGCATGATTCGCACAGAGGTCACCTGCTCGGTCTGCGATGCCCACCTCGGCCACATCTTCAACGACGGCCCACCGCCCACCGGCATCCGCTACTGCATCAACAGCGAGTCCATCGACTTCATCCCCGCCGATCAGGCCGCCGAGGAGTTGAAGAAGCACCCTCCGATCGAGCCGAAAGCTGACGCCGCCAAGACCGCAAAGCCCGGCGCCAAGTCTCCGCGCTGATCAACGCCGGCCCCACCGCGCTGTCACCTTCCGCACCCTGAAACGCACGATCGCATCGCGGCATCTACGCTCGCTGCTGCATGCCCGATCGCCTGCTCATCGCGCCGCCAGCCGCCGATTGGCTCCCGCCACTCCGAGCCGCGGGCGCGCCCATGCTCTCGCCCGATGCCCGGCGCTTCCGCACGCAGCTCGGCCTGCCCATCGATCGGCCCATCATCCTCTCGGGCCACCAAGCCGCGATCTGGCATCCGGGTATCCTGGCGAAGTACCTGCTCGCGCACGAGGTCGCGTCAAGCCTCAACGCCTGCGCCACATGGCTCGTCGTCGATACCGACGCCGAAGACTTCACGACGCTGAACACCCCGGCCCGCGACTCACGCGCAGGCCTCGTCCGTCGCGCCGTGCGCATGGCCTCCCAACCAATCGCGCAGCAGATCAACGCCGGCGTGCCCCCAGCGTCAATCGCTCCGTTTGACGTGCCGCCGCTCACCGCCCCTGACGAAACCATCCCCTCCATCTCTAGCGCGCTCAGCGCGATCTTGATCGCGCTGACGCACGCGCGCCTGAGCGCCACCAGTGCCGCCGATCAGATCGCCCGCGCCACGCTCGCGCTCATCGAGCCGATCGCCCCGCGCTGCGCCGTCATCTTCGCCAGCCGCGTCGGTTCCACTGATCTCTTCCAGCGCATCGCGCTCGACATGGCCCGCAATCCCGAGCGCTGGGCCACCGGCTACAACGACTCCCTCACCGCCGCGCCCCACGCCCAGCTCGCGCCGCTCCGCATCGCGTCAGGCGGCGTGATCGAGCTCCCGCTCTGGCACCTGCCGGGTGTCAACCAGCCCCGCCAGCGCGTCTACGCCAGCCAGCTCCCCGCGCTCCTGCGCGATGGCGCCGCCATCGCGCCTCGCGCTCTGCTCCTCACTGGCCTTCTCCGCGCCGCCGCGTGCGAGCTCTTCATCCACGGCGTTGGCGGCGCGGGCACCGACGGCCTCTCCGGCTACGACGCCGCCACCACCCGCTGGATGATCTCCATGAGCCTCTCGCTCGCGCCCACCATCTCCTGTACCGCCACGCTCACACTCCCGCTCCTGGACGGCCCCCGCACCACCCCAGATCAGCTCGCCCATCTCCGCTGGCGCGCCCACGCCGCTCGGCACAACCCCGCCCTCGTCCTTGACGCGCTCGGTGCTCAGCACAAGCTCGTAGCCCTCCACACCATCCAACACGCGGCAACCCCGCTCGACCGTCGCGCCGCCTTCACAGCCCTGCACCACGAGCTCGCGTCGCACCAGCAGCGCGCCGCCCACGCGCTCTCGGACCTCAATGTAAAGGCCGACGCCGCCGCCGCTCGCCTTCAGCAACAGCTCGTCGCCGACGATCGCACATTCCCATTCCCGCTCCACAATCACGACGCCTTGCGTGCGCTGCGAGCCGAGATTGCTGCCCAGGTTCGGGCAGCGCTGCGAGCTCAGCCCGCCGGAAACGCCGCTATTTGACGAAGAATCCGGCGGATTCGGGTTTGATCGCTCGAAACTTCTCCAGACTTCGCGTCTCTCCTATCTTGTTAAAAGCAGCTCGTTCAATAGAGGACTGTCTAGATCCTGAATGAGGGGTTTCGAAACTCCGTTTCCCGCGGCTATTGTTGAGAGCCTGATCCGCCCCAGCGCGTGCCCACACGCCCGCTGCCAACTCGGGGAAGCGACCCACCATGAACCTTCGTATGCCATTCCCTCAATCGTCACACGCGCACCGTGCGTTGGCCTTGAGCCCCGCGTTCATCAGCGCCGCCCTGGCCTTTGCGCCCTGCGCGCACGCACAGTTCGAACGCGGCCCCTTCCCCGCGCCCGGCGACCCCGCGCTGCTCGTCACCGGCTCGCCCGGCAACTTTGTCAGCGTCAACCTGAACGCCCAACTCGGCCCTATCGGAACGTTCGAGCGCGCCACCATCTCGGCGTTCTGGGAACCCGCCGCGAACAACCCCGGCGGCCTCAACGCCCAGTGGCAAAGCGATGCCCGAGCCGCGCTCATCTCCGCGCCGTTCAACGCTCCGCCGCCCATCACCGGGCGCACGATCTACTTTGGCGGCTCATCGGGCCAACGCCCCACCATCGCGCAGAACGCCGCGCTGGCGGGCACCATCGCCTGGAACACGGTTCCGCTCGACACGCCCTTCGTTGCCGATGGTGCCAGCACGCTGGTTCTCGCGATACGTTCCGCCTTCGCCAACGGTGGCGATTCGCGCTGGTCCAGCATCACCGTCACGCTGCTCGGGCCGCTCCCGCCTTTAACCTGCCCACGCACAGAAACTGAGCCCAACGACACCAAGGCCCAGAGCAACGTCATCACCTCAGCCATCGACGACTCGATCTGCGGCGTCTCCCGCGGCGGCGATCCCAGCGGCACCGATTTTTCCACCGACATCATCAAAGTCACCACGCCCGCGCACACCGGCGTTCGGCGTCACCAAGCCCGCATCTTCAGCAACACGCTCGCGCCCCCCATGACACTGCTGGGCCGCTCGCAAGCCGGCGGCGTTCCTACCAGCGACACCGTCTCGATTCAGCCAGCCCTCGAACAGCCCGACGGCAACGTCGTCACCTGGTACACCGCCGGGTTTGACCCGTCGCCCGACGCGCGATCCGTCTTCATCGGCGTCGCCGGCACCGACCTCGCCAGCGGCCAGTACAAAGTTCAGATCATCGGGAACGATTCGGTCCAACCGGCCAGCATTGCGCGAACCCTGCGCCCCGGCGCGATCACCATCAGCACCGCCGGTACCACGGGCGTCGACACCGATCTGTGGATCATGGACTCCACGTTCGCGCTCATCCCCGCTTGGGGCAACGACGATCGCCCGCAAGCCGCGGACTTGCAATCAACGCTGACCCGCACGTTCGCTCCGGGCACGTACTACCTGGCGCTCGGGCTCTTCCAGACCGCGTTCTCCGAGCCCTCGCCCAGCGACGATCGCTTTCGCGATGGCGCGCTGACCGACTTCCCCGGTGCCCTGATCTGCGGCACGCCCGACACCCAGTCGCGCAATTTCACCATCACCGATCAGACCGGGTCATTGCTCGTCGCGACCGCCAGCACCCTCCCGCACGAGATCCTGTTCTTCAAGCTCGTCGTGAGCGACGGCGTCCCACCGGTCGCGCGCTGCAACGCCGCGGATGTCGCCAACGACTCCGGGCAGATCATCAACAACCCGACCGTCCCGCCCGACCCCCAGATCCCCAACAACGGCACCACCGAAGCCGATTACAACGTCTTCTTCACCGGCTTCTTCGACGCGCAGGCGTGGGCCGACATCGCCGACGACTCGGGCCTGCCACTCCCGCCCTTTGGCAGCGGCGGGCTCGCACCCAACGTGAACAACGGCGTCACCGAGGCGGACTACAACGTGTTCTTCAGCATCTTCTTCGACGGCTGCGTGTTATAGAATCGCCGCGAAGCCAATCTTCTAGAAGATTGCTGCCAGCGTGCGAGGCACCGACGACCTTGGGGGTTCCCCTTGGTTTGTTTCCTTGATTTTGTACGTTGAGGCAGGTGTCAGGCTCGCTTGGGTGGCGGCCGGGTTGGAGTCAAGTACGATCAAACTGCGTCGGTCATCATCGCCGCGCGCAGGCTGCGCGCCGGTTTGTATCTCGTTCTCATTCACTTGGAGACTCGCATGCGCACCCTGGCAATCGCCACGACGATCACGGCCCTGCTCACACTCGCCGGCGGCGCTTCGGCGCAGTATTCCCCCGGTCCGTTTCCTGGGCCCTTCACCGTGCCGACCAGCGGCACGTTCCAGTCCATCGATCTCAACGGTGCCGCGGCCCCTGTGGGCAACTACACCTTCGCGTCGGTGAGCGCCAACTGGGGCTTTGACACCGCTAGCAGTCAGTTCGCAAACGACATGCGCATGGCGCTGACGAACGCGCCGGTCAACGGCGTGGGCGCGGTACCCGGCGGCGTGACGCGCTATTGGAGCGGCTTCAGCGCCAACGGCGGCGCGCCGACCACCGGCCTGGCTTCCGCGACCCCCGGCACAATCCTCTGGGATGTCAACCTCGAAACCCCCTTTCCGGCCAACGGCGCAAACCCGCTCTTCTTCGCGTTCCGCACCAACTGGCTCAGCGGCTTGCCGGTGAAGCTCAGCAATATCCAGATCACGCTCAGCACCTCGACGCCCGGCGTGGCCAATGAGACTTGCGGCACCGCTGCGGACATCACGCCGACGCTGGCTGGCGCGCTGACGGCGCCGGACACCAATGTCATCCTGCCTTCGGTTCTGGCGGTGGGTGGTTCGGCGGCGGCGCTGGGCTTTCCGACGTTTTCCTGCTCGCCAGCGACGATCACTCGCCCAATCTTCTACAAGTTCAACCCGCCGGCGACGGCGCCCTATCGCTTCTCGACCTGCACCTCCAACGGCACGATCAACTCGATGGCGAACAACATCATCGGCGTGTTTGAGGAAGGCCCCGGCGGCGCGTGCGCCGGCGACCTGACGCAGGTGGTCTGCTCGACGACGACCTGCACCGGCGGGGCTCAGGCCTTGCCGACCGTGCTCGACGCGTCCAAAACCTACTTCGTTGTGATCGGGCGCACCGGCACCAGCCTGCTGGGCGGCAATGAGAAGCGCTATCAGCTTCGCGTGGACCGCCTGACGCCCCTGCCGACTTGCACCAACTCCGAGACCGAGCCGAACGACTCGAAGGCGACCGCAAACGCGGTCACGCTTGCCATGGGCGGCGTGCTGTGCGGCACGACCACGGGCTCGTCGGTCTTCAACCCGGTCGGCGATGTCACGTCGTTTGACCACTTCAA
>JBBQMD010000060.1:0-17119 GCA_038328575.1 Phycisphaerales bacterium
TGGCCGACGGCAACAACTGGGCCGTGCGAACCATCATGAACAAGTACCCGGCAGAGTTTGAGGCCCGGGTGAAGCGGACATTTGTGGCGGTGGGGATTAGTGTGGGGGCGAGGTGAGGGCGGCAGTCGTGCGTCAGCAACGCCTCCCCTACATCTTCACGACGTGCTGCTCGTCCAGAATCTCTTGAACGCTGATCAGTTTGATGATGCGCCCCGTCTTCTTGAAGAACGCGGCGCACTCGGATTCAGCGTCGGAAGTGAACCCGAACGCGACGAAAAACCCCCGCTGACGGTCTTCACGCGTCATCACGGCCTCGAAGGCGTCGATATCCGGCCGCCCCACCTTCTCTGTCTGCTTGACCTGCACCGGAAACCAATCGCCCGCGAACATGTTGTTCTCCGAACGGTCAGCGGGTTTCGTGCCCACCGGGAAGATTCGCCCGTCGATGCCCATGTCGCCGATCTGCACCTTGTTTGGCACGCCGCCGAGGGCGATGACAGCCCAGTTCTCGAACTCAAACGGCGGCATCGCGCGGAGGTGCTTGACCGAGAACGGGAGTTCTCTCACGACAAAGCCGCGACCAGTCTTCCAAAGTGTTTCCTTCTCGGGGAGTTTGCACACGTCGCGAAGGCGCTTGGCCATGACGCGGCACGCAGTCGGGGAAATGTCGATACCGATCCATTGCCGCCCGAGATTCTGCGCCGCGACGAGAGCCGTGCCGCACCCGCAGAAGGCATCAAGCACGATGTCATTGGGTTTGCTGCTTGCCTTGATAACTCGTTCGAGCAGCGCGAGGGGTTTCTGTGTCGGGTAGCCTAGCCGTTCGGCGGCATTGGCAGAGATCGGCGCGATGTCGGTCCACACGGTTCCCATCGCCATTCCGCCCAGTTCATCTGCATACCACTTGAGGCGCGGGGTGCCTTCTCCATCCTTCGGCCAATAGATCAGCCCGGCGGCATCCAGAGCGTCCAGACGCGCTTGCAGCGTCTCGCCCGTCAGTTTGTACCGTTTCATCACCTCGCCGGGCAGGGCCCAGTGCCGTCCAACTTCAGTAGGGTTGACCCCACGCCAAGCCTTCCCGCTCTCCCCGTTGCGGATTCCCGACCCCGTGAGCGTGATGGGCTGGAAGCGGCGATTGCTCGGCGGCGGATCGCTCATCTTGAAGTGCTTCTGAAGGTAGAGGAAGTCGTGCGGCACCGTCGGATAGGTCCATGTGTATTCCCTGGAGCCGGAATACATGAAGATACTGTCGTGAATCGGTGCCCACCGCTTCGCCGATCCGTGCGCGTGCGTTCGTTTCCAGACGATTTCACTCTGGAAGTTGTTCTCCCCGAAAATCTGGTCGAGCATCACCTTGACGTAGTGGCTCGCGTGCCAGTCGCAGTGGTAGTACATCGTCCCGGAGAGCTTCATCACCTTTGACAGCGCGACGCAGCGTGGCCGCATGTAGTCGATATACGCCTGCGTGTTGGCGTGCCGGTCCTCGAACGACCGCTTCTCCTTGGTCTCGCCCCAGAAGACCTCGTAGTTGCGGTTCGAGTTGAACGGCGGGTCGATGTAGATCAGGTCGATGCAGGCGTCGGGGAGCTTGGCCAGTTGCTCCAAGTTGTCGCCGCAGTAGATCACACGCGTGTCCAGCAGCGAGCTGCCCCGTCCCGCGGGCGAAGGCGCCCTAACGGCCCCGGCCGCGCTCGGACTTGAATCCCCAACCACGGCCCGCTTTCTGCCCCTGCGCGAGGTCGCTGATCCGCTTGAACGTCTTTGTCCCCGTGCCTTCGCCATGCGCACATCCTACCAATCTTCGATCGGTGGTCGCCTCCCTCGGCCAGTTTCCATCCCCCACCCAGCAACCTCGCCCCGCCCCGCCCTCGCATATCTCTCCATCATGCTCCTCTTCACCTTCCTGATCCAGATCGCCCTCGCCGCGCTCGCGGCGGTGCTGGCGCGCGGGCTCAGCGCGGCGCCAGCTTCCCGCGTCATCCACGGTTGAGCAAGCCAAGCCCGACGACCTTCGCTCAAGAGATCTACGATCGATCCATGGACCGCGACCAGGACATCCCCTTCGTCTACGAGGACGGCGTGCTCAAGCCCGAAGGCAAAGTCGACCTTCCCGCCGGCGCTCGCGGCGTCGCGCACATTCGCGCTGAAGAGACCCGCGCCGAAGCCGCCGTCAGCACTTGGACCGCAGAGGTCGGGCGCATCGCGATGGACCAGATTCGCCAGATGGCCGCGCGCGGCGTGCTGAACTCCGGCGGCGACACACTCACGCGCGAGCAGATGCATGAACGCCGTTGACACGAACGTGTTCGTCTACTCCGTTGACCTCCACTTCCCTCTGAAGCAACAACGAGCGCTCTCACTCCTTGAGTCACTCGACTCCGCGGCAACCATCACGCCTTGGCAGGTCGCCTGCGAGCTCGGCGCAGTTCTACATGCACACGCGCGCAACGGGCGATTTACCGGCGATGTGAACCTCACCATCCGGGCGCTCCGCGGTCGATTTCGCGTGGCCACGCCGCGGGATCACGTCCTGGACAATGCTCTGACGCTGATGACGTCCAATCAACTTTCGTACTGGGACGCACTCTTGCTGGCGGCCTGCGATGACGCGGGAGTCGACACGCTTTACACGGAAGATCTTCAGAGCCAGCCGCGGATCAACGGCGTCCGGATCGTGAACCCGCTGCTCTAGACGCCTGAGTACGGATGCGTCCTCCAGATCGTCCCCACCGCCCCTACCTTCCCCCCTCAATGGCCACCGCCCTCACAGCTCGTCAGATCTCCAAGCACTTCGGTCCGCGCACGCTCTTCACCGGCATCTCGCTGAGCATCGAGGATCGCGAACGCGTCGCGCTCATCGGGCCTAACGGCGGCGGCAAGAGCACGCTCCTGAAAATCCTCGCCGGCTTCGAACACTTTGACGATGGCGCGCTCAACGCCCGGCGCGGCTTGCGCGTCGCATACGTCGCCCAGAGCGACACCTTCGAGCCCGACGACACCATGGCCCAGGCCATCGTTCGCTCGCTGGCGAAGAACCCGCCCCCGCACATGCACGATGAGCACGAGTACGAGCTCGCCGCCGAGCAGACGCTCTACCGCCTTGGCTTTGACGACCACACCCGCATCTGCTCCACGCTCAGCGGCGGGCAACGCAAGCGCCTCTCCATCGCGCGCCAACTCGCCGGCGAGCCCGACCTGCTGCTGCTCGACGAACCCACCAACCACCTCGACGTCGAAGGCATTGACTGGCTCGAGTCCACGCTCAAGTCCGCGCAGTTCGCCTCCGTCAGCGTCACGCACGATCGCGCGTTCCTCGAATCGACCGCCTCGCGCATCATCGAGCTCTCCACGGCGTACGCCGAGGGCGCGTTCAGCGTCAAGGGCGGCTACGACGAGTTCCTCTTCCGCAAGGAAGA
The DNA here is from genome assembly GCA_038328575.1 of Phycisphaerales bacterium. GTDB lineage: Bacteria > Planctomycetota > Phycisphaerae > Phycisphaerales > UBA1924 > JACVCS01. The sequence continues at coordinate 3,417 of JBBQMD010000060.1, forward strand.
GTTCCTCGACGGTCAGGCCCGCGCCCAGCAGGCGCTCCAAGGGCAGGTGAAGGATGACCTGCGCTGGCTGGCGCGCGGTGCCAAGGCCCGCCGCACCAAGAGCAAGGCCCGAATCGAACAGTCCCACGCGCGCATCGACGAGCTCGCGGCCCTCCGCTTGCGCAACGCCCCCGCCAAGGCCGCCGCGATCGACTTCGCGTCCAGCGATCGGCGCACGCAAAAGCTCCTCGTCGCACGAGGAATCAGCAAGGTGCTCGGCGGCAAGCAACTCTTCACCGACGTTGACATCATCCTCACCCCCGGCTCAAAGCTCGGCCTCATGGGCCCCAACGGCAGCGGCAAAACCACGCTCATCAAGGTGCTCACCGGCGAGCTGGAGAGCGACCCACCAAGCGAAGCCGCGATCGCCGCCGCCAAGCTCATCGAGCACGAGCTCCCGCGCAGCGCGCCGAAGCTCGCGACCGTCCAGCGTGCCGACAACCTGCGCGTCGTGGTCTTCAGCCAACACCGCACCGAGCTGGACCCGGAGATGAAGCTCACCGACGCATTAGCGCCCTCGGGCATGGTCATGTACCGCTCGCGCCAGCTCCACGTCGCTGGCTACGCCCAGATGTTTCTCTTCAACAAGGACCAGCTTCGCAGCCCCATCGCCACGCTCAGCGGCGGCGAGCAGGCCCGCGTCCACCTCGCCCGCCTCATGCTCGAGCCCGCCGACGTGCTGGTGCTCGACGAGCCCACCAACGACCTGGACATCCCCACGCTCGAAGTGCTCGAAGAGAGCCTCGAAGAGTTCCCCGGCGCAATCCTCCTGGTCACCCACGATCGCGCGATGCTCGATCGACTGGCGACCAGAATCCTATCGCTCGATGGCGAGGGCGGAGCGCACTACTACGCGGATTACCAGCAGTGGAAAGACGTCACTACGATGAAGCCCGGGGCCAAGGGCCCGCCCGCGGGCACGTTCAACACTCTGACCCCCGCCGCCGCCCCGCCGCCGCAGCTCAGCAAGAAGAAGCTCAGCTACAAGGACCAGCGAGAGTTCGATACCATCGAGCCCGAGATCGCAAAGATGGAAATCGAGATCAAGCGGCTTGAAGGCGTCATGAACGAGCCGGGCGTGCTCAAGGACCGCAAGCGACTTGACGAATCCTGCGCCCTCATGACCGCCGCGCAGACCAATCGCGACAAGCTCTTCGAGCGCTGGTCCGAACTGGAAGCCAAGCGCAACTGATCGCTCGCCCGCTACTGCATCTGCTACGACACTAAGCCGTTTTTCATTTTCTATCCGCCTCACGCTCAATGCGTAAACCGCACTTCACTCAGCCGAGTTTGCGCAAACACGCCGATCACCAATGTGGTGGTGAAGTTGCCTTGCAGCTCGAAATTGCGATCGGAGCCACTTATGGGCCTCTCATTGAATCGTCGTGAAGTCCTGGCCTCCGCCGCAATCGCCGGTGCCGGGGTGATGCTCGTGTCCACACGCATCGCCTCGGCGGTCCCAGCGCGCCCGCCCGCCATTGCCCCAACAACTCCACCAAGCGGCATCACGCCCTCCCCGCCCATCGCCGTCGCGATGACCAGCCCTCGCCTCGCCCCACTGGGCAACCTCGGCTACGACGCCGCGGCGGGCAAACTCGCGCTCCCCAAGCTCCCCTACGCCTACAACGAGCTCGAGCCCGCCATCGACGCCGAGACGATGGAGATTCATTACACCAAGCACCACCAGAAGTATGTCGACGAGGGCAACAAGTTTCTCGCTGGCACGCCGCTGGCCAGCATGCCGCCCGAGGCCGTGATCACGCAGCTCGATATGGTGCAAGCCCCCGACATCCGGACCAAGATCAAGAACAACGTCGGCGGCCATGTGAACCACTCCATGTTCTGGCAACTCATGGCCAAGCCCGGCTCCAAGGGCACCGGCGAGCCCAGCGGCTCGCTCGCCGACGCGATCAACAAAACGCTCGGTGGCTTTAACGGCTTCAAGACCAAGTTCGCCGCCGCCGCTGGCGAGCGCTTCGGCTCCGGCTGGGCCTGGCTTGTCGTGCGCGATGGCGCCCTTGCCATCGTCTCCACCGCGAACCAAGACAACCCGCTCATGGGCATCACCCACGCCGGGACCAGCGGCCACCCGCTCCTGGGCCTTGACGTCTGGGAACACGCCTACTACCTCAAGTATCGCAACAAGCGCCCCGACTACGTCACCGCGTGGTTCACCGCTGTCAACTGGGACAAGGTCGCCCTGCTCCACGCCGCCGCGACCAACGCGTAGCTCGCGTAACTCATCGCGCGTAACGCTCAGCTCCCGCTCGCTGGCACCCAACCAAACGTCACATACTTTCGCTGGACGCCGCCGTCATCAAACAGATCGACGACCGCGTACCCCGGGTCCGCCCGCGCCGGGCGATGCTCCACCGGCACGTCGCCTTGGCGAAACCGCTTCTTCATGAAGTCCACGTTCGCCGCGAAGTCGCGCCACCACATCCCGCTGACCGCGCCGTCGCAAAACCACTCGATGCCCATGTACTTCATGTGGTCCAGCGTGTGGATGTGCCCGCTCAGGCACGCGCGAACGTTCCCGGTGCGATGAAACAGCCGCAGGATGCGGTGCGCATCCATGTGCATCGCCCCCGCGCCAAGCACCAAGCCCATTCGCCCCTCGCCCTCGGCGTTCGGATACAAGCGCGCATCGCAGTCAACCATGCTGATGCACAAGATCGGGATGTGCGAGATCACCAGCACGTGCCGGCCCGCGCCCGCAGTCATGAGCTGATTCTCCAGCCACGCAAACTGCTCCTCGTCGAGCCGCCCTTGGTAGCCATACTGCTGTACGCCCGCGCTGTTCACCCCTTGCAGCGGCTGGATGCTGTCCAGGATCACAATCCGCCACCGCCCGCGATCGATCGACTTGTACGTCGACGTCCGCCCCGTCACCTCCATCCACCACTTCTTGCCCCACGCCGCCTCGCTCCCAGTCGTCTTGCTCCTGTCCTTGTTCCAGCCCCAGATGTCATGGTTGCCGATGCAGTGCTCCATCGGCACGCGGCAGTGATCCGCCGCGGTCTTGCTCCACAGCGACCACACCTCGCGCGACCGCTCATACGGCTCGTTGAACACGTCCATCACCAGATCGCCCCCGGTGACGAGCATGTCCGCATCGCCCGCGTTGGCGTGAACGTGATCGAGCGCCGTCGCAACGCCCTTGACGCTGTTGTACTCCGGCCGAATGTGCGGATCGGTGAAATGAACCAGCCGCGTTGAGCCGCGTGGCTGATCGATCGTCACGCCCCCCGCGATGCGCCCCTGCGGCAGCTTTGCACACGCGCTCAGCGTGCCCGCCGCGCCCAGCAGCGCCCCCGTCGAACCAAGAATCAGCGCCCGCCGTCGCGATATCAAAAGCTCATCGTGCATGCCGCCAGTGTACCGGCGGACCGGGGCGCAATGCCCGCCCATCGAGAGCCCCGCGCTCGAGCCAAGCCCATTCTTCGCAATGCGCTCACGAACCCGCGCCCCGCGTCGGTCAGCGGTCCCGAGCCTGCAACAATCCCTCGTGCAGACACTGACCGAGATCAAGGCGATGTTGGAAGAAAGAGGGCTGTCGCCGCGACATGCCCTGGGGCAGAACTTCCTGATCGAGCAGAAGCTCATCACCAAACTCATCGACAGCGTCGGCCCCGCCCCGGGCGACCTGATCCTCGAAGTCGGCCCCGGCACCGGCACTCTCACCGAAGCGCTTCTCGATCAGGGCCTGCGCGTCGTCGCCTGCGAGCTTGATCGTGGCCTCGCCGAGTTGCTTCGCGATCGCCTCGGCACAAATCCCAACTTCACGCTCATCGAGGGTGATTGCCTCGCCTCTGGCAAACGCCTGAACCCCGCCATTCAAGAAGCCCTCCAGCGCGTCGGCGGCGAGCCCGTCCCGCGCTTCAAGATGATCGCGAATCTGCCCTACCAGGCCGCGACTCCCCTGATGATCAACCTGCTCATCGATCACCCCGGCTGCTCGCACATGGGCGTCACGATCCAGCGCGAGGTCGCCCAGCGCCTCATGGCCCGGCCCGGCTCCAAGGAGTATGGCCTCCTCGGCGCGGTCGCACAAGCCGCGGCCCGCATCGAACTCATCGCCAAACTCCCGCCCGAGTGTTTCTGGCCCCGCCCAGAAATCACCAGCGCCATGGCCCTGATTACGCGCCTCGAACACACACTCACGCCCGACCTCGCTGAACTCGCAACATTCTGCCACACGCTTTTCTCCAAACGCCGCAAACAACTCGGCGCCATCCTCGGGCGAGGCCTGGCCTTCCCGTCCGGGATCGATCCCGCCCACAGGCCCGAGAACCTCGGTCCGCCAGACCTCATTCGGTTAATGGTCGCGGCCCGCGCCCCCGCCCCCGGCGCTTCCCCGCCAATCTCCTGAATGCTCACCACTTCCCCCTCGACAAACCGCCCCCGGCGCGGTACTTTCTTCACAGCGAATGGGTGACCCACTTGGGAAGCGTGACGACCCCGCGGCGACTCTCGCCGGCGCTCTAGTGTCTCATGGCTCTTCCCTCGGCCCGATGCTCGAACACGGCATCGTTCGCGCCTGCGAAGATCAAGGCTTCACTCTCCGCGACATCGAGTGGTTCCGCTCCGATTGGCAACGTGGCGGCGGCTCCACCGGATTCGCCACCCTCGCCGGTCCCTCCCTCGCTGCTGCCCTCCCCGTCGTCATCAAACTCCCCGTCGGACCCGTCGAGTTCAAATGGACCTGCGCCCTCGCGGCGGATGGACGTGCGCCCACGCCGCGCGTCTTGGCCTGCGGGCATGAGGTCGGCAGCGCCGAGCTCTCATGGCTGGTCATCGAGCGCCTCCCCGGCCCCGTGGTCGGCAGCGATCTGAGGCCCGAGGTCGTCAGCCAGATGCTCCACGCCTGCGCCCTCGTGCAGGCCCGTTGCCAGATGCTGGAGCCGGTCGCCGCGCCGCCCGCACCATTCCCCTTTGACCGCCTCATCGAGAAGAGCCGACAAGTCGCCAAGCTCGGCGACATCGCCAGCAGCCAGGTGTGGGCGCACGCGCTCCGCGATGTCGCTCGCGCGCTGCCCGTCCTCGTTGCCCGTTGGAACAGCCGCACCATCAACGCCTGGTGTCATGGCGATCTCCACGGCGGGAACGCCCTTCGACGCGCCGATGGCTCCATCTGCCTCATCGACCTCGCCCTCGTCCACCCCGGCCACTGGCTCGAAGACGCGCTCTACCTCGAACGCGTCACCTGGTCGCGCACCCTCGCCCAGCGCGCCGCAGACACCGCCGCCCGATCAGCAAACGCCCACCCATCATCCAGCGGGCAACTCAACGGGCACGCCCCCCCCCCACACGGCTCGCCCCACGCGCCCGACAGCGCCGAGCGCTTGGCGCAACCGCCCGGTTGGCGAGGCAAGCAGTTCGGCGAGCGCCACGCTTTCAGCCATCACGCCGACCACTTGCATCAGGGCAATGGAAGAGCTGGCAAGAAACACAAGCACGCCAATGCCCCCTCGAGCGAGACGCACGGCGCGAGCCTCCTCTCGCAGCTCGCGGCGTTCCGGCGCGAGCTCGGCCTGGCCTGCGATGACGACTACGGGCAACTGGCCAACACCCGCCGCGTGCTCATGGCCTCCTGCGCCCCGGCATGGATCGAGCGCGAGGGCAACCCGCGGCACCTCGCCCACGCGCTGCAAATCATCGAGCGACTGCTGCCTCAGGTCGCTCACTGAGCCAGCTCGCGGCCTCGGTCGGTCCCGGTCGGTTTCCAAGGCCACGAGCGCGATCTTTGGCGTTTGGGCCGGGTTTCTGCTCAGTGCGAGGTGGTGTCGTATACTGTTCATCCCATTGCCCCGCGGGGCGGCCGATTGCGCCCAGCGACACCAAGGAGAGCCCGTGGAATCATTCGATCGCTTGAAACAGCTTGTCGCCGAGGCCGAAGTCGATGTCATGAAGGGCGCCGGTGGCAACAAGGCCGCGAAGGTTCGCGCCCGCAAACGGATGCAGGAGATCAAGGCCGCCGCTCAGGATGTTCGCGAGGGCTTGCTCGTCACCGAGGCGGAAGAAGCCGCGGGCGGTGGCGAGGGCGATGGCACCGATGGGGCCGGCAAGGGCGATGCCGCTGGCAAGGCCTGAGAAGTTACGTGATTCACTGCTCGCGTGCATCTTCGCGGGCGCTCGCGACGCGAGGTCACTCGAACCCGTCGGTTGCGAACCTCCATCCTGAGTCGGGACGTTTATGACCACAGGCTCTCACACCGCCGCCATGTTGCGCCCGAAGAACACGATCATCGATATCACCTCGATTGACCTCACCGGGCACTTTGCCTCGCGCGAGGCCATATCCAAACAAAACCCTCATCGCTTCGAGATGGCACTCTTGGACGAGGTCGTCTGGGCCTCGGCGGACCTCAAGCAGGGGGTCGCAGTCTGGCGGGTGCGCCCGGACGAGTTCTGGATCCGCGGGCACTTCCCGCAGAAGCCGCTGCTCCCCGGCGTGCTGATGGTCGAGGCGGGTGCCCAGCTCTCGGTATTCTTATATAACTCTCGCTACCCGGTCCCCAAGCTCTGCGGCTTCACCCACATCTCGGATTGCTCGTTCCGGTCGCAGGTGCAGCCGGGCGACGTTTTCTATCTCGTGACCGACGAAATCAAGGCCAGTGACCGGCGTTTTAACAGCCGCGTGCAGGGGTTTGTGCGCGACAGAATCGTGTTCGATGCGATCGTCGAGGGGATCTCCCTCGGTCCCGCGAACACACTGAGCTAAACGGCGGCCGCGGCAGGTAGGTAAGAGCTTCACGCGAACCGCGGCATCAGACTGGACGTATCGCCAACCATGCGTGTCTATCTCATCAGGCACGGAAAAGCCGAGCGCGACGCGCCAACCGGGCGCGACGATGACCGCCCGCTCAAGCCGCGCGGCATCCGCCAGGCCACCTGGCTTGGCGAGGCCATTGCCAAACTCAAAAAGAAGCCCGGCGTGCTGCTTTCCAGCCCTATCGTCCGGGCGCTGGACACCGGTCGAATCCTCGGCCAAACGCTCAAGCTCGAGCTCGATGTTCGCGACGAACTCTCCACCCGCCACAATGTCAGCGACATGCTCAAACTGCTGATGGCCAAGGCGGAGGAACACTCGCCGCGGGCGGTCGCAATGGTCGGCCACAACCCCACGCTCGAGATCGCGGCCAGCGCGCTGCTCGGCGGCTCCTCCAGTCCGATCGTCCTGCGCACCGGCGAAGCGCTGGTCATCGACATCGACGACATCGCAAAGCTCGGCTCCGGCACGCTGCACAAGCGCCTGCGCTGCGATGAGGATGAAGACTGAGGTGCTAGGAGATTGCGGCCTGCGGAGGGCGTGTGCCGATACCCTTCACACATGCTCCGACCGGGCCACGTCATTGTCATTTGTGCCATGGCCCTGCTCACGCTTGGGGTGGTGATGGTCAACTCCGCGGGGATGACCGTCAACGCGCGCACGCCTGTCACGATTCAGAACATTCTCTTGTCGCGATCGTCGGTCTACATGGGCCTGGCGATGCTGGCGCTGACGCTGACGGCGTTGCTGCCGGTGTTTCGGGTCACACCCGGGGTGCCGGGGAGGTGGTTGCCCTTTTCAAAGACGCCCGCGCTGCCGCTGGACCAGATGGCGTCGCAGTGGGTGAGCGTGCCGGCGCTGCGGGGGCTGGGGGGCTGGTCGCTGTGGCCGATGTGGGTGAGTGTTTTGGGGTTGCTGGCGGTGATGGCGTTGGTGTATGTTCCGGGGCTGAGCCGCGAGAAGAACGGGGCGCACAGGTGGCTGGGGTTGAAGTTGCCGGGGGTGGGTGATCTGTCGGTGCAGCCGTCGGAGATCGCCAAGTGGGTGCTGATCGGGGTGATCGCGTGGTACGCGTGGAAGATGGGCGCTGGGCTGCGCAAGTTTTTTACAGGGCTGGTTCCGGGGCTCACCGCCATTGCGATCGTCGCGGGCTTTATAGTTATAGAAGACCTCGGGACCGGGGTGCTGATCGTGCTGGTGGGCAGCACGGTGCTGCTAGTGGGCGGGGCACGGTGGTGGCAGTTTGCGCTGTTTATGCCCGCGGCGGCGGGGGCGTTTGCGTACGCCGTACACGCGAATCCGTATCGCCTGACGCGGATCACGAGCTTTCTGGATCCATACGCCGAGCCGATGGGGGCGGGGTATCACCAGGTGCAGTCGATGATCGCGGTCGCCAATGGGCAGGTCTGGGGGCGCGGGCTTGGATTCTCGCTGAGCAAGTTTGGCTATCTGCCTGAAGACACGACAGATTTCTTGTTCGGCATCATTTGCGAGGAGCTGGGCCTGGCGGGGGCGGCGCTGGTGGTGGTGTTGTATGTCGCGCTGATCTGGGCGGGGTTCGTGATCATCAGCAGGCAGCGCAGCAAGGTGATGGCGCTGATCGGCGTGGGGATCATCACGACGGTGTGCGTGCAAGCGGTGATCAATCTGGCGGTGGTGACGGGGATGGCGCCGACGAAGGGGATCGCGCTGCCGCTGCTGTCCAGCGGCGGCACGGGTTGGATCCTCACGTGTGCGTGCCTGGGCTTGCTGGTCAACATGGATCGCTTCGCGCGGCGGCAGCGCGAGCGGGCGACGATGGCGGCTGACACTGGCGCCGCGCCGGTGCGATCGTTTGATCTGCGGCGCGACACGGACGCCGGGGCGTTCCCTACGCTTCAGCATGGCTGATTCTTCTGTCGTCATCACCGGCATGGGCTGGATTACGCCTCTGGGTCATTCGGTGGGGGCGGTGTGGGATTCGTTGCTCGCGGGCAAGTCTGGCGTGGGGCGGATCTCGCGGTTTCAAGCGTCAACCTTCAAGACCAACTTCGCGGCGGAGGTCAAAGACTTCCGGCTCGCGGACTTTGTGCCGGACGTTTCGGCGCACGTTGATGCCGGGCTGAACGCGCAGTTTGCCTTGGCGGCGGCGGCGCAGGCGTTCAAGCAGGCGGGGCTGGATCAGCCGGGGGTTTTGGGGCGCGGGGGGAAGATTGATCCGCGCCGGTTTGGGTTGTATCTTGGCTCGGGGGAGGGGACGCTGGACTTTGATAACTACGCCGCGGTGCATGTGGGGGCGTGGGACGATGTGACGAAGAAAGTGGATGCGGTGAAGTGGGCGAAGCTGGCTTACGAGAAGATGAGCCCGGCGCGCGAGATCGAGCAGGAAGCGAGCATGACGCTGGCGCACGTGGCGTGGGCGTTTGGCTGCCGTGGGCCGGCGAGCAACTGTTTGACGGCGTGCGCTGCGAGCATCCAAGCGATCGGCGAGGCGTTTGAGACGATTCGGCGCGGGGATGCGGACGTGATGTTTGCGGGCGGGGCACACTCGATGGTGCATCCTCTGGGGGTGACGGGGTTTATCCGGCTGACGGCGTTGAGCTCGAGGAATGAGGAGCACACGACGGTGCCAAGGCCGTTTGATCAGACGCGCGATGGGTTTGTGATGGGCGAGGGGGCGGGGATGCTGGTGATGGAGCGTAAGGAGCACGCGCTGCGGCGTGGCGCGACGATTCTGGCGGAGATTGCGGGGTATGGGTCGTCGGCGGACGCGTTCCGGATCACGGACATGCACCCGCGCGGCGACGGGCCGAAGGCGGCGATGGTCGGCGCGCTGACGCAGGCGGGGATCGATCCGGCGGGGCTGGACGAGCGCGGGCGGCCGCTGATCCATTATATTTCGGCGCACGGGACGGGGACGAAGGAGAACGACAAGATCGAGACCACGGCGATCAAGGCGTTGTTTGGCGAGCACGCGGGGCGGATACCGGTGTCATCGATCAAATCGATGCTGGGGCATTTGATCGCGGCGGCGGGCGTGAGCAATGTCATATCGAGCGTGATGGCGATGCGCAGCGGCTGGGTTCCTCCGACGATTAACTATACGACGCCGGATGCGGGATTGGATTTGGACTACGTTGTGAACCATGCGCGGAACATGACGGATAAGGGCGGGGTGCGGGCGTGCTTGTGCAATGCGTATGGGTTTGGTGGGCAGAATGATTGTTTGGTGGTGCGAGGGGTTTGAGGGGGTGGGGGGCGGGGCCGGGGGTGCGGGATGTGGGGCGGCGGAAGCGCCGGTGTGGTGTTGTGAGGGGGAGGCGGAGGGGATGAGGTGGCACGGCGCTGGGAAGATGGCGGCGTGGGGGGTCGTGGGTTGAGAGTGGCGCGTCGTTGGTTGACAGCCCGGAGGGCTAGGCGTTCGTAGCCGGGGGTTGGAGCGAGTCTGCGAGCGTGCCCCCCGGATCGGAGGGCTCTAGCGCGCCGGACCCTGAAGGGGTCGGCGTCGCGGGCGCGGGCGTTGGGAAGGAGCAGCCTTTCAGACTGCGGGAACAAATGAGGAAGTAATGTTTGGTTGCAATGATACCGGGGGTGTCGTCGCAGGGCCTCCTCCACACCCCGGCTATTGGCGGTCAGGCCTTCGGCCTGGGAGGCGGGGGGGAGGAGATGGTGGGTGCCGGGTGATGGCGGCGTGAGGGGTGGTGGGTTGAGAGTGGCGCGTCGTTGGTTGACAGCCCGGAGGGCTGGGCGTTCGTAGCCGGGGGTTGAGCGAGTCTGCGAGCGTGACCCCCGGATCGGAGGGCTCTAGCGCGCCGGACCCTGAAGGGGTCGGCGTCGCGGCCGCGGGCGTTGGGAAGGAGCAGCCTTTCAGGCTGCGGGAACAGATGAGGAAGGAATGTTTGGTTGCAACGATACCGGGGGTGTCGTCGCAGGGCCTCCTCCACACCCCGGCTATTGGCGGTCAGGCCTTCGGCCTGGGAGGCGGGGGGGAGGGGGGGAAGGTGGTACGCGCCGGAGAGATGGCGGCGGGGTGGGCGGTCGCGTTGGGAGGGAGCAGCCTTTCAGGCTGCGGGAACAAATTAGAAATAGATATTGGGTTGCGACGTACCGGGGGTGTCGTCGCGGAGCCTCCTCCACGCCCCGGCTATGGGCGGTCAGGCCTTCGGCCTGGGGAGGGGGGGGGAGGAGGGGGTGGGTGCCGGGTGATGGCGGCGTGAGGGGTGGTGGGTTGAGAATGGCGCGTCGTTGGTTGACAGCCCGGAGGGCTAGGCGTTCGTAGCCGGGGGTTGAGCGAGTCTGCGAGCGTGCCCCCCGGATCGGAGGGCTCTAGCGCGCCGGACCCTGAAGTGGTCGGCGTCGCGGGCGCGGGCGTTGGGAAGGAGCAGCCTTTCAGGCTGCGGGAACAAATGAGGACGTAATGTTTGGTTGCAACGATACCGGGGGTGTCGTCGCAGGGCCTCCTCCACGCCCCGGCTATGGGCGGTCAGGCCGTCGGCCAGGGGAGGGGAGGGGGGGGGGGGAAGGGGGTACGCGCCGGAGAGATGGCGGCGGGGTGGGCGGTCGCGTTGGGAGGGAGCAGCCTTTCAGGCTGCGGGAACAAATGAGGCATAGATATTGGATCGCGACGTACCGGGGGTGTCGTCGCGGAGCCTCCTCCACGCCCCGGCTATTGGCGGTGGAGGCCTTTGGCCTGGGGAGGGGGGGTGGGGAGGTGGCTTAGGCAGGAGTGCGAAGCGACGGGTTGCGGGCGTGTTTGTGTAACGCATATGGGTTTGGTGGGCAGAATGATTGTTTGGCGGTGCGAGGGGTTTGAATGCCAATCGCTACGCCTAACATCAAAAGCGTGAATTAAGGTTGGTTATGCCCAACGCTTTCACGGCTATTCGCCAGCGATGACCGTTTGCGGGAGCGACAGACGTTCCACATTCCGGACATTTGAATGGCGGGTTCGATTTTGGAATGTCAACTTTATCTCTCAATGGAGCAAGGGGGAAAGCGCAGGCCGAACAAAGATCGCCATTATAATCCCTTACCAATACTACAAGACTCCGTATTGATGTGACAACAAAGCCAAATACAACGAGAGGCATCATTGAATATGATCACAAAAAAAGCTTATTATGTTTATACCGAAGAGTTCATAGCGGGGGAGGAAGCCTTTGGTGGCGAGAAAATAGAGCTTCCCGCATCCAACGAGCAGCCAAAGCAAGCAACCACAAGCCGCTAAGCATTTGGTACGCAGCAATCGCGGCGTTTCTGCCGAGCATGAAGAGAGCAGGCCGGTTAATTGCATGGCTGGATAAGGGAAGGGCGGTGTTACAAACAGGCAGCTTTGCTGTGCCGCATACGTTGAATTAAACTGTCTCTACACCGAGCGCCTTTAAAGTTTTTCGCCAACGAGTGCTTGCATTCACGCGAACATCATTGCCGCACTCGGGGCATTGTGACAGCAAATGCGGGTCCGAAGATTCCTTGGAACTCAGTGAAGAGTGTACGTTGGGTACAAGAGGGAATGCGCAGTTGACGCAGAGTTCACCGTTGTGTGCGGCGGCGGCACTCGTCAAGTGCTTCACTGATCGCCATGCTAAGAAGCCAAGTATCTGGGGAGGAATAATGAAAACTATAACAACTATCACTTTGAACCATTCTGTCTGCCCGAAGTGCGATTTGCCGGGCCATTGATAAGTTGCAAGGAACGCAAGTCCGAGCGGTGATATCGCTGCCAATACCATGGCAATAACCACCAGTCTGCAACTGGCTCTGAGCGGGCTTGGCGTGCTCGCGGAACAACATTCAAATACTCCGGCTATTCGCATTGGCTAAACACTGAGAAGAGTTGTTTCCAACACTTGGCGACAGTTAATACATTAGTGTCACCGACGCGAAGTCTGGCCTTAACAAACACGGATGACGAGATTACGCCTTAAGGCCATGCCATTCACTTGGCTGGCTGCTTCGCATTGGATGTGTCTAGGCCGAGTATTTTTAAAGCCTTTCGCCACCGTGCGCCGCTCTGTCGGCTAAAGGTGGTTCCGCACTCAGGACACTTTGACGGCATATTAACTTGTGATGTGGTAGGAGGACTGATTGTATCCGAATCTCCTTGAACAGGGATCGGGAATGTGCAAAGTTCACAAAGTTCACCGTTGTGCAACTTCGCGATATCCAGCAATTGCTGCAAAGATCTGATGGCGACTACGAGAGCAAAGAAAGGAGATAGCAGAAGTACGATCACAGCAGACAAAGACACTATTTTAATGCCGTAGTAGTCAAACTCGGGAAGGATGGCGCGGGCAGCAATGACGTAAAAGAGACAAAGCGAGACGAGTGCCCACGATAGACAGGCAACAATCACCTGACACTTCACACGCAGGCAGTGCGGCGCTGGTGCGATGCAGCAGCAGGGTAATCCAGTTATTCGCATTGCTGAGAATACTCAAGAAGATTCTTTAAACAGTCGGCGATATCGGCATTATATAGAGCGTTTGCTTCGGAAAGCTGAACCGCCGAGGATCTCAAGTCATTAAATCCGGCGTATCCAGTTCCTCCGACTATCAGGCTGATCGGGATGATCGCAAGCCATATCGTGCCGGCGGTACATACAGTGGCTGCCGCGACGGCTCCCGTCATAAAAGTTACAGCCGCCACTCCAACGAGGACGGAGCCACTTCTAGCCGAGGATGCGGCATTCCGGGTTGTTCGGATATGGATACAACTTGCATCCCAGAGGCACTGAAGATAGTTCATCGCCGCTTGATCGCAGAGATTATCGATGTCGTCGCTGTTTGCGTTCGGGCGTGGGCCAATTTTAGTCACGCAGTCAGCAAACGGAGAGGTTGCAAAGGGGATGGGTTGACCCGATGGAAGTTCATAGTATGGGAAGTTGTAGAGTTGAAACCACCACCAGTCCTCA
>JBBQMD010000061.1:0-16999 GCA_038328575.1 Phycisphaerales bacterium
TAACTCAAGCAGCGCTTCGGGCTCGGGCATGCGGCCTGGGCCGACGGCGCGGCAGGCTTGCCAGCCGCTGGCGGGCTCGACGAGCTTGAAGCCGTCGGCACGCAGTATTTGCACGTTGCGGCGCGTGCTTGGCTGGTTCCACATCACCTCGTTCATCGAGGGGCACAGCAGCACCGGCGTCTTGTCGCGATCAACCGCGGAGAGCGTAAGACAGACCACGTCTTCAGTAAAGCCCGCGGCCAGCTTGGCCAGGCAATCCATCGTACACGGCGCGACGATCGCGACGTCAAGGCCCTTGGCCAGGGCGATGTGCTGCGGGTCCTGACTTTCGATGTGCTCCCACGCGGAGGTGTAGACCGGGCGGGCCGACAGGGCTTGAAACGTCAGCGGGCCGACGAACTTTGTGGCGGACTCGGTCATGGCGACGGTGACCACGGCGCCGGCCTGGGCGAGGCGTGAGACGAGGGTGCAGGTCTTGTACGCCGCGATGCCGCCGGTGACGCCGACGAGGATGCGCTTGCCTTGGAGGTCGGTCATGGGGGAGGGTAGAGGGGGAGAGGTGGAAGTGGCGGAGTGGCAAAGTGGCGGAGTGGAAGGGGGCAAAGCAGCAAAGCAGCACAACAGCAACGCAGCAAATCTGGAACGCGCTGGCGGGGGAGACTGAGTCGCCAGCGTTGTTGCGCGGCGGCGGGTGTGCCTTCACGGTTGCCGGTTGCCGATTGCCGACCCGATTGCCGGTTGCCGACCCGATTGCCGATTGCTGGCCCGATTGCCGGTTGCCGATTGCCGGTTGACGACTACTTACTGCCCTTGCGCGAGGGAGTAGCCGCGCACGCCGTCGAAGAGGCGGAGGAGTTCGTAGGAGCAGACGACGAACTTCTCGGCGACCTTGTCCATGAGGGCGACGGTGCGGCTCTGGCCGATGCTGCCGGGGGTGACGCCTTCTTTGAGCTCGAAGCGGAGGCGGTAGTAATCAACGCACTCGGTGTAGATGGAGCCGGTGGGCCAGACCTGGGTGCCGCGGTTGCTGATGATGGTGAGGCGGAAGGGGGTGTCCTCGCAGACGCGCTGCATTTCTTCAGCGAGCGAGCTGGGGGTGAGCGGGCTGTCAAGGTAGATGTCGCAGCCGACGACCTGGGTGACGATGTTTTTGAAGGTGCGGATCACCTGCACGCCGGCGGGGCGCTCGGGGCGCGCGAAGGTCAGTGGCGCGCGCTCGGGCACGTCCGCGGCTTTGATCGTCGTGGGCTTGCTACCGAGGCGATCTTTGATCGCGCTGACGAACTCCCTGGTGCCGACGCTGGGGCGCGACTTATCGCCGAAGTCGCCGGTGTGTACGCCAGACTCGAGCGTCGCCATCAGCGCGTTCTCGATGATCGCGGCGTGATGATTCAGGCCAAGATGCCTCAGCATCATGAGCCCGCTGAGGACGAGGCTGGTGGGGTTGGCGATGCCCTTGTTCGCGATATCGGGCGCTGTGCCGTGTACGGCTTCGAAGATGCCGATGTGCTTGCCGATGTTGGCAGAGGGGGCGAAGCCGAGGCCGCCGACGAGGCCGGCGCAGAGGTCACTGACGATGTCGCCCTGGAGGTTGGGCAGGACAATCATCTGGTACTGCTGTGGGCGGAGGACGAGGTTCATGCAGAGCGCGTCGACGATCACGTCGCCGCTCTCGATCTCGGGGAAGTCTTTGGCGGCCTGCTTGAAGCGATCGAGGAAGAGCCCGTCGGTCATCTTCATGATATTGGCTTTGTGCCCGCAGTGAACTTTTTTGACGCCCAGGCGCTGGGCGGTGTGGAAGGCGAAGCGATGAACCTGATCGCTGCCGGGGGCGCTGATGAGGCGCTTGCACTGGATCATGTCGTTGGAGAGCCGGTGCTCGACGCCGCCGTAGGTGTCTTCGATGTTCTCGCGAACGACGGAGAAATCGAGGTGGATGCCGGCCTTGGAGTAGACGGTCTGCACGCCCGGGAGGGTCTTGAAGACGCGGAAGTTTGCGTAGGCGTTCCACATCTTGCGGGCGGTGACGTTGATCGACTTGCCGCCGCCGCCCTTGGGGGTTTCCATCGGCCCCTTGAAGAGGATACCGGAGTCTTCGGTGACTTTGATCGCCTCGTCGGTCATGCCGCGGGTGTTGCCCTTGGCAAAGACGCTGGCGCCCATTTCGACCGGGACAAAGTCAATCCCGCCGGCGGATGCATCCATCACGCCCGCGGCTTTGAAGAGCTCGAGCGTCGCGTCCATGATTTCCGGCCCGATCCCGTCGCCCTTGGCCAATGCAATCTTCAATCCAGACATGCGGCACCTTTCGCTGGTGGTTGCGCCGCGAGAGAGAACACCGGGCCCGATCCATCCGCAGGGGGGCACGAGCTCCAACGCGACGTCGCGTGAGTTGGGTGCAAGCGTAGGGAGAGCGGCGCGGCAGGCGAGCGGCGAGCGCGCGGGGTCACGCGAGATCGGGCCGTGATGATTGATCTGGCGTGCGTGCGGGAGGAGTTCGCGGGTTTGTGATGCGGGCCGCGCGATCGACCGATTGCCGGTGCTAGCCTTTTGGGTGAGCGAACAACCAATACACGGCAAACCTCGCTTCGTCATCCTGCTGGGTCTTCGCGCCAGCGGCAAGACCATCCTTGGTCCCGTGCTGGCTGAACAGATCGGCGGGGTGTTTTTAGACCTTGACGATCACTCGGGGCTGCGGCTGCAATCGCCGAATGCCGCGGCCGCGATCCGGGCGCACGGCTTTGAGAAGTTCCGCGTCGCGGAGTCGCAGGCGTTGGAAACCGCGCTGGCGATGCGCCGGGTGAAGCCGACGGTGCTGGCGCTGGGCGGCGGCACGCCGACGTTCGCTGCGTCGCGCGAGCGCCTGGCAAAGGCTCGCGCCGGCGGGGCGCTGCTGATCTATCTGCACGCATCGCCGCAGGTGCTGCGGGCGCGCCTGGAGAAGACGGACACGTCAAAGCGCCCGTCGATCACCGGGGCGGGAGTGGTTGACGAGGTGGACACGGTGTATCGCGAGCGCGACGCGCTGTATCGAGAGGTGGCGGCGATCACGATCGACGCCGAGGGCGCGCCCGCGGCGACGGTCGAAGCCCTCGTGCGTGCGGTGAACCCCGGCGGTTGAGTCGTGCGTGCAGCTTCGCCGCCCACGATCTGGGCAAGTGAGAACGCGGCGGAAGCTTTAATGGCTTGCAACTCACCGCTCATCGCTCGTTGCTCGTTGCTCATCCCTCATCGCTCATGGCTGCCCCAGTCACTCGAACCGAATGCCTTGAGCCAGCTCGAGTTTGCCGGAGAAGTTGATCGTGCAGGTTTGGCGGCGCATGTAGGCTTTCCAGGAGTCGCTGCCGCTCTCGCGCCCGCCGCCGGTGTCTTTTTCACCGCCGAAGGCGCCGCCGATTTCGGCGCCGCTGGTGCCGCAGTTGACGTTGGCGATGCCGCAATCGCTGCCGTTGCCGGCGGGGCTGAGGAAGCGCTCGCTGACGCGCATGCTCTCGGTGAAGATCGAGGATGAGAGGCCCTGGTCGACTGCGTTTTGCCGCTCGATTGCGTCGTCGAGGGAGCGATACGTGAAGACATAGAGGATTGGCGCGAAGGTCTCTTCGTCGGCGATCGGCAGGGCGGAGCCGGGGGCGTCGGGGGCGACGATCAGCGTGGGCTCGACGAAATGGCTGAGCGCGTTTGTGGTTGCTCGCCCGCCGCCGACGAGCACGCGCCCGCCCTGCTGGCGCGCGGCGCTCACGGCGTGCTCAAACTGCTTCACGGCCTGGGCGTTGATGAGCGGGCCGATGAGGGTGGCTTCGTCGCGCGGGTCGCCGATGCGCGTGCTCAGCGAGCGGTAGGCTTTCTCGAGGCGCGCGATGAACGCGGGCGCGACCTTCTCGTGGACGAAGAGTCGTCTCGTGGTTGTGCAGCGCTGGCCGGCGGTGCCGACGGCGCCGAAGACGGTGGATGCCAGGGCGAGGTCGAGGTCCGCGTCCTCGTGGACGATGCAGGCGTTGTTTCCGCCAAGCTCGAGGAGCGAGCGCCCGAGCCGCTGAGCGACGACCTGTCCGACGCGACGGCCCATGCGACAAGAGCCGGTAGCGCTGATGAGCGGCAGGCGACGATCGGCGATCATCCGCTCGCCGACTTCCTGATCGGTGCCGATCACGAGCCGGAAGACGCCCGGGTGGCCCATGGATGTCGCGACCTCGTCCGCGATGCGGTTGCAAGCGATGGCGGTGAGCGGGGCCACGAGCGAAGGCTTCCAGATGGTCACGTCGCCGGCAACGGCGGCGAGGCACGCGTTCCACGCCCAGACCGCGGCGGGGAAGTTGAAGGCGCTGATGACGCCGACGACGCCGAGCGGGAGCCATTGCTCGATGAGCCGGTGGCCAGCACGCTCGCTGGGGAGGGTGAGGCCCGGGAGCTGGCGCGAGAGGCCCACGGCGAAGTCTGCGATGTCCACGATCTCTTGGATCTCGCCCTGGCCTTCGCTGCGGATCTTTCCGACTTCGAGGGAGATCAGTTCGCCCAGGTCGGCCTTGTGGCGTCGGAAGGCGTCGCCGATGGCGCGAACGACGAGTCCTCGCGATGGCGCGGGGACGGTGCGCCACGCTTTGAAACTCGCGACGGCTTCGCTGGCTTGACGCTCGAAGTCTGCGGCTTCATCCAGCCGCACCCACGCCAGCGGCTGGCCGGTGCTGGGGTTCTCGGTCATCGCCCACTGCGGCCCCTGGCGCTGGGTGAGCGAGACCCGCGCATCGCGATCCAGCCCGAGGCGGGCGAACAACGAGTCGGCACCTTCAAGGGAGGAAACGGCGTGCCCGGCGCGATCGCTCTGCGAAGAGGAAATGGTCATGCCCGAGCGTAAGCGTCGAACCAGGTGGGCCGGATAGTTCGAATCTGGCGCGAGCGAGGCATGAGATCTACAGCGGGATGTGCTTCCGGGTCATCGAGGTTTTGAAGGACCAGATCGTTGACGAGCCTTCGCCGCGGCTGCCGTTGTAGGTCGCGGAATGAGCGGCCGTGTTCACTCGTGATGTCCGCATGTCGGCGCGGGCGCGCCGCCTGGGTGGTCATTGGTCGCGACGAAGGAACTCGATCAACCGCTCGCGCGTGGGGCTTTGGGCATCGCGGACGTAGACGCCGCTGACGCTGGTCGCGATCGCGAGGCACTCTGCGGCGGGGAGGCCCAGGCACTGCGCGAGTGCGTAGCCGCTGTTGAAGTGATCGCCCGCGCCGGTTGAGAGCTTTGGGTGCTCGGTGAGCGGGCCGTCGATCCACACGCCGGCCTGGCTGTGCGGATCGGCGTGGGTGCTGGCCGCGGCTCCTTCGCGCGGGTGGATGACGACGCAGTCGAGGGCGAGTCGAGCACGGATCGCGGCGCTGGCCCGCGCGATGAGGTGCTTTGAGCGCTCGTCGCTCGGCGTGTAGCGCTCGCCCGCGAACCCGCCGGCGCTGCTGACGCGATCGATGCGCTCGGCCTCAGACAGGTTGAGACCGAGGGTGACGCGGACCGCGGGCGCGCCGTCGACGCCTCGAACATTGGCCATGGCGCTGATCTGTTGGAGCGCGCTTTCCACGTCTGCGTCGGTGCGTTTGGCTGGGTCGCAGAGATCGATGAACACGCGGCGTTTGGCCCCCCCACTGCTGAGGCGCGGGAAGACGTCACGGATGAGGCCGTCCCAGATCCCGCCCTCGCCGCCGACGCTGGGCATCATCACCCAGTTAACGATGCCGATGAGCGAGCACTGCTGGACGCGATCGACCACGCGCTGGAGGAGCGCGTCGCGGGCGACGCGTTGGTCCAGAGATTCGCTTCCCCCCGCCAAAGCTCGGGCGACGACATCCCAGGTGACCTGGTAGAGATTCTGCGGATCGCCCTGCATGACCTTGCCGTCGTCAAACTCCAGCGCGTGAGTGACTGCGGGGGGAGCGACGGGAATGACCTCGCCGCCGACGCTGGCGCAGCGTCGGGCCAGTTCGGCATAGAGCGGGTGCAGACCCATCGGGCCAACGGACCCGGGGACGCTGGAATGTCCGGTGCCGACGCAGCCGACGTATGTCGTCGAGGCGCCCAGCATTGCGAGGCCGCCGGCGAGCAGCGGGCCGTTGCCGCCGAACCTGGATTCTTTGACGACCATTTCCAAGTTCATGCTCTTGCCGGCGAAGGCGCCGACGCGGGCGGAGTAGTCGGTCATGGTTCGCAGCGCTCGGTAATCGTCACGCCGCATGGAGTGGCGCGTATCGACGACATCGATGATGTGATCGATGAAGCCGTCAAAGCCGACGAGGGCTCGGACGTTGCGAACGGACGCCGCGGCGTGCGTCAGTGCGTCGGCGGCGTAGCCCGCGACGAGTCGAGGATCGAGGAGGGAGGTCATGAGGAAGGGTACCTTGGATCGGCAATCGCCGGGTCGGCAATCGCTGCGTCGGCAACCGGCATCCGGCAATCGGGAATCGGCAACCGGCAATCGGGGGAACGCGGAACCAAGAACCGCTCAACTGTGCGATCGACTCCTTCCGTGGATTTGCATTCCCGGTTGCCGATTGCCGGATGCCGGTTGCCGACGCAGCGATTGCCGATTCCCGGTTGCAGATCCCGGGCCTATCGCCCACCCTCTCACCCCCCGACGCCCTTGGTTCGCCAGACTGCGCGCAGGCGGTTGAACTCGGCGGGGGTGACTTCGAGGCCGCATTTGGGGCAGCGTCGGTCGCGCAGGTTGGCGAGGCCTAGGCGGCACTTTGGGCACTCACCGCGTTCGATGGCTCGGGCTCGGATCATCGCCTTGACGCGCGGCAGCACCCACACCACCCCCGCGGCGATGCTGAGCCCGATCGCGACCGTGAGGAGCGCCGAGCGCACGGCGCTTCCGAGTTGGATGCGCGACCGCTCTGGGGTGCTGCGTTCGATGAGTGCGCCAACTTGCAGGGCCGGGTGGATGCGGTCGACCGCGCGCGCGACGACGGCCCTCACGGCCTGGTCATCGGCGAGAAACGCGCGCCCTGTGTCGGCGCTTACGCCCGTGCTCCCTGCGGCGCCGCCCTCGGCCGAGACTGTAAAACTCGCGCGATCTCGCACGCGCGGCACGATGCCCAGCCACGCCTGCCTCGGCAACGGTTCACCAGACGCGATTTCGACGCGCACGTCAGCGAGAAACTCGCCGGCGTGCAGCCCGCCGACGGATTTGTCGACGAGTTCCGGGCCGCTTCTTCGCATGACAAGGGCCGCGAAGATGGCGTGGCTTTCGGGCGCTCGGTCTGAGGTGGGCAACACGAACGCGAGGACCAGGGCCGCGATCGCCCCGGCGGCCAGCATGGCCCATACAACGCGGGCTCGGAGCGCGCGGAGCGCCGCACCCGCGGCCTCGGTGACGCGCCCCGATGCCTGCCCCGATGTCTGCGTCGCTGACGTTGACGGCGAGACGTCAAGATCCTTGGTTTCGTCGCGGCTGTCGGCCATGATTTGAGCGTACGCGATTCCGCCGTACACTCGCGCATGGCCTCTGCCGATCAGCCAGCTCCGCCCGCCAATACTCAGTTGCCGTTGAGCGACGCGCTGGCGCAGGCGGCGATCGCGTTCGTCCGCCCGGGCATGACCGTGGGGCTGGGCACCGGGCGAGCCGCGGCTCGATTCGTGCGTGCGCTGGCTGATGCTGCGTCGCGTCAGCAAACGAGCTTCACGTGCGTCTCGACCAGCGAGGCGACGACGACGCTTGCGACGTCGCTGGGCCTGCGTGTGGTGGCGCTGGCGGATGTCCGGTCGATTGACGTGCTGGTGGACGGAGCGGACGAGGTGGACCCACAATGTCGCATGATCAAGGGCGGGGGCGGGGCCATGACGCGGGAACGCATCGTCGCTCACGTCGCGTCGCGTTGCGTGTACATTGTTGACGAGGCCAAGCTGTCGCAGCGCTTGGGGGCGAAGCGGCTGTTGCCGGTCGAGGTTGTTCCGCTCGCGGCCGCGAGCGTGGAGCGGGCGCTGGGCGGATTGGGTCTGCGGGCAGCGAGCGCGGTGCATGGGGCGGCAGGCCAATCGAAGGCGATCCGAAGGAAGGCAGCGAGCGGCGGCGATGCGAGCGATTCAGGCGCGCCGTTTGTGACCGACAATCACGGGTGGGTGCTCGATGTCGAGCTAGATGTGCGGAGCGATGGCGAACTGGAGGAGCTTGACGCGAGCGTCAAGCGACTCCCGGGCGTCATCGACCACGGCCTGTTCCTCACTGAGTGTCACACGCTCCTCATTGAAGACGCGAGCGGCGGCGTCCGGACATTGATGCCGCTGACTGGCGATCGTTCGAAATCTGCGGCGCGATCGTGAGCGACGACACCCCTGCCAATCCGGTCGTCGCGATTGCTGAGCCGCGCCTGATTCAGGCCGACTGGCTGGAGGCGGCGGCTGCGCTGGGGGCGGCGACGATTGACATGCTGTACGCCGACATCCCGTTCAACACGGGCGTGACGCAGCGACGCCCGCCGAACGCCGGGCGAGTTGAGGGGCGCACGGCGGGTCTGGAGGCCGAGGAATACGCCGACGACTTCGGCGCGCCTGAGGACCTCGTGGCGTGGCTGCGCGAGCGGCTGGTGGCGACGCTTCCGGCGATGCGCTCGACCGGAAACATCTTGATTCACTGCGACTGGCGGACGAGTCATCGCGTGCGTGTGATGCTTGATGAGGTGCTGGGGGCGGAGCGGTTTGTCAACCACCTGATCTGGTCGTACGGGCTGGGGGGCTCGTCGCCGCGACGCTTTGCACGCAAGCACGACGACATCGTGTACTACGCGATGGATGCGGAGCGGTACTGGTTTGATCCGCCATTGACGCCTGCGACGAGCAGGCGACTGAAGGGCCGGATGAAGAAGATGACCGACGTGCTGGATGTGCCGTCGATCAACAACATGGCCAGCGAACGCACCGGCTACCCGACGCAGAAGCCGCTGGAACTGCTGCGGATCCTCGTGCAGGCCTGTTGTCCGCCCGGCGGCACGGTGCTGGATCCGTGCTGCGGCAGCGGCACGACGCTGGTCGCGGCGGCATCCACGGGGCGCAACGCGATCGGGATCGATCGCAGCCCGGGGGCGATCGAGTCGGCGACTCGAAGACTCGCGGGGGACGGATTTACCGCTCGATCGTGACTTTGCGGCGGCCGACGCTGGCGTGCGTGAAGCCGCGAGACTTCATTTGCTCGGGCTTGTAGAGGTTGCGCCCGTCGAAGATGGTGGGCTCGCGCATGATGGATTTCAGGCGTTCCCAATCGGGGCTTTTGAACTCGTCCCAGTCGGTGCAGACGACCAGCGCGTCAGCGCCCGTGGCGGCGTCGTACATGTCGTCGCAGATCGCAAACGCGGGGCCCATCTCCTTGCGAGCGTTCTCGTTGGCGACCGGGTCAAAGGCCTTGACGGTCGCGCCGAAGCCGACCGCTTTGCGCATGAGCGTGATGGCCGGGGCCTCGCGGATGTCGTCGGTGCGGGGCTTGAAGGCGATGCCCCAAAAGCCGATGGTCTTGCCGGCGAGGCTGCCCCCGCCGGTCTCCTTGACGCCGAAGTGCGTCATGATCTTGGTGAAGAAACGGTCGCGCTGGAGGGTGTTCAGCTCGTGGACAGCCTTGTTGACGGGCGTGGGCACGCCCATCTTCTCGCCCATCATGATGCAGGCGCGGGTGTCCTTGGGGAAGCACGAGCCGCCGTAGCCCAGGCCCGGGTAGAGGAACTGGTTGCCGATGCGCCGGTCGGCGCACATGCCCTCGCGCACGCGCCCGATGTCGGCCCCGTACGCCTCGCAGAGGTTGGCCATCTCATTAATAAAGGAGATCTTGCACGCGAGCATGGCGTTGGACGCGTACTTGACCATCTCGCTGGAGAGCACATCCATCACGTAGATCGGGTGGCCGTTGCGGACGAAGGGCTCGTAGAGCTCGCGCATGCGCTCGCCAGCCCAGGCCTCCTCGACACCGACGACGACGCGATCGGGCTTGTTGAAGTCCTCGATCGCGGCGCCCTCCTTGAGGAACTCCGGGTTGTTGGCGACGGCGAACGGGATGTCCTTGGCCGCGGGGCCGAGGCGAGCGATGATCCGGGCTTTGACGGCGAGGGTGGTTCCGACCGGGACGGTTGACTTTACGACGACGACCTTGGGTTTCTGTTTCGGCCCCAGCGACTTTAGGACATCGCCCACGGCGTCCGCCGCAGCTTCGATGTAGGACATATCGGTGTGCCCGCGTTCGTCGCTGGGCGTGCCCACGCAGATGAAGATCATGTCGGCATCTTGGTGCGCCAAGACGGGATCTGTCGTGAACGTGAGGCGATGTGCCCTGATATTGTGGTGCAGCAACTCTTCGAGGCCAGACTCATAGATTGGCGACACGCCATTGCGGAGCGACTCGACCTTTGCTGGATCGACGTCAAGGCAGGTGACATCGTTGCCCGTGTTCGCGAGGCAGACACCGGTGACAAGCCCCACGTACCCCGTGCCGACCATGGTCAATCGCATGCAAGAGACTCCATCGCTGACCCGGCGGCCGATTCCGCCGGGTCGCATGATAGCGAGCCCGATTTGTGATCGAGCCGCGCGCGATGGTCAATCTCCGATCGGGTGATCTTGGCGATCTCCCATTCGGGCGATTACGACATAGCGGAGCCGTCAGCGCCGTTGCCCATGGCGTTGCCGGTGGACGACATTGAGCCGCTGGCATTGTTGCTGTTGCTCGACATCGAGCCGATGGCCTTCTTGGTCGGTGCCTTGTTCGTCGGTGCCTTCTTGGCCGGCGCTTTCTTGGCTGGCGCCTTCATGGCTGGTGCCTTCATGGCCGGTGCCTTCTTCGAGGCGGATTTCTTCGACGATGACTTTTTCGACGAAGATTTCTTCGCGGCTGCCTTCTTCGAGGCACCCTTCTTCATCATGCCGCCACCGGTCTTCTTGGACATGCCGGACTTCTTCGCTGCCTTCTTCTTGGTCTTCTTGGCCATCTGTATCTCCACATGGGCGTGAATGTCACCCTGCCGACACTTGCGGCGGGCGCGTTGTCCCCTATCTAGATTACCTCAGCATCGCACCGTTTCACAAGTCCTCTACACAGATTCTGGATAGTTGTTTCAGCGCTCGCGCTGCGCGGCCTCAACAAGCTCCGCCCCTCGCGCCAGTGACTCGAGACGTTTGACGTCCGGGGCTGAAGCACCCCCAAGCTCGGGCGCGAACATCGCGACGCGAAACTCCTCAATCGCCCAGCGCAGAGCATCAACTTCCACCGGCAACGCGCCCGGCTGCATGGCCCACAACCCTGCATCGGCATTGACGGTCGGCGCCGCGCGCCGGGAGAGAGGCATTCCGCCGCGAGGTTTGACGCTCGTCGTGGCCGAGGCCCCGGCCGCCTGGTCGCGCTGGCGCTCGGCGGTCATCGCCCTGGCCACCCAGCCGGTAAACCGCTTGTGCCAGGGGCTGATCGCTGCAAGGGCACGCGTCTCGGCGCCGCTCCCGTCTTCCCGCAGGTTGAGGAGGCGCTGGCGCATGGCCTGCGCGTAGATCGGGTAGCGTTGGAGACGGTCCCAGGGTGCGAGGTGGAGGAAGCTGGGGGGCATGAGGTAGGCGGCGTGCTCACGAATGTCAGCGATGCTGGTCGCCCAGAGGCGGTTGGTGCCGGTGGAAAGGCGCTTGGCGACGAGGAAGCGAGGCTCGAGGATCCTGCTCAACACGCTGGCGGTATCGATGATCGTCTGGCCGAGCCGGCCCCACTGTTGCTGGAGCCGTTCTTCAAAGGCGTCACGATCGCGCACCGGCGGTTGGCCGAACATGAACACGCGCTCACAGGTGATGCAACTGATGGCGTCGTGGAGATCTCGCGCGCTGCCGATCCCCGAGCCTGCACCGTACCACTTCTCAAGGTCGCCGAGATTTGGGAGCGCGAGTGAGCGCTGTTCGAGTTCGTCCTTGGCCGCCAGGACGAACAGGCGGCGCACGCCCGCCAGGGCGCAGCCCTCGGCGTAGCGCGGCTCATCCATCAACGAGAGCGCGACGCTGGTGCGGTGATCGATGATCGCGGGGTACGCAGTGGAGCCGTCGTCCTGGTCGATGGTGCTCGGGAGCGCACCAAAGTCCCAGGTTGTGATCGCGACGCGTGCGAACTTTTCGCGGGCCTGTTGCGCCAAGGCCCGCTCGATACGCGGGGCCAAGCGTGTTCGCAGCTCTACCACATCGCGGCTGGCGCCGCAGAGGACGGGCTCAGGCGTGTTTGCACCGGGCTTCGGCGACTCGATCGCTTCCACGCGGAGCG
Organism: Phycisphaerales bacterium; assembly: GCA_038328575.1. GTDB lineage: Bacteria > Planctomycetota > Phycisphaerae > Phycisphaerales > UBA1924 > JACVCS01. The sequence continues at coordinate 12,249 of JBBQMD010000061.1, forward strand.
TCAGGTACTCCGGCGTTGCGTCCATCGGCCAGGCGGTCGGCGCGATGGTGACGCCGAAAGCGATATCAAGCGTCTCGCTCAGCGCGAGGTTGAGCGGGCCTCTGCCGAAGTCCATCAGGCTGGCGAGTTGTTCGCTGCTGGAGGCGATGGCGAGCTTGGCGTCGGGAGTGCCAGCGTTGGCAATGGCGGCTGCTTCGACTTTGGCACGCTCGGCCTTCGGCAGTTGCTTGATCAGGCTCGCGATCTTTTCTGCGAGCCACGCGGGGACGCCCCACGCGGGCCGGTCCGAATCGAGTCTGGGCAGATCGGTGAGCAAAACGCGCAGGGTTGCGCCGTCGATGTCTTTGCCGCTGGCCATGCGATAGATGATCGGGCAGATGGCGGCGTCGGCGTTCGCTCGCACGAGGGCATATGAGGTGGGGAATCGCGATTCGTCGAGCGCTTCAAGCGCGACGGGGGCGAGGGCGATGTCTTGGGTGATGAAGAGCACGCGCGCGTCGCGTTGCTCAGCCGCGTGACGCCAGGTATCGAGCTTGGCGCGCGAGACGACCGATGGAGGAATCAGGCGGTCAAAGTGTTCGCGCAAGTGAGCGTGATTCAGGGGCGGCTCGTTGAGCCTGAGTTTCGCGCCGCAGGCGATCGCGACATTCAGCACGCCGGCGTTATGACGCGTGAACGGCGCGGCGCTTGGGTACTCGTTGCCGATGAGCAGCCGATCGATCAGCACCCGGCGGGCCATGGCGGGGTCCGCGCTGCTGAGGCTTGCCTTGCGCCGGGGCACGACGGTGAGGCCCGTGAGCGTCAGTCGTTCGAAGCACGACGGCTCGCCGGTCACCTCGTCGAGGTGCGGGCCTTCGACCTCGCGCGTGAGCATGTGCGGCGCCGCGTCTTCGAGCCAGGCGGGGTCGATGGGGCCGAGCGTGCGGGCGTAGAGCTTGGTGGTCTGCACGATCTCGGAGGCGACGAACCACTTCGGGCGCTTCTTGAACAGGCACGAGCCGGGGAAGATGGAGCACTTGTTGCCGCGGATGCCGTTGTATTCGTACCCGCCGCCGGCGTCATCGCGGCAACACACGCTGGTGATCAGCCCGCTCAGCAGCGCCTTGTGAACGCTCGCGCCGTCGGCCTCGCCGACCAATCGCAGATCAGTGGCTGGTTCGTCGCAGAGGCCGGCGTCCAGAGCCGCGGAGCGCAGTTGTTCTGCGGTTTCAAACCACTCTCGCATCCGCGCGGGCGACACGAACTGCTCGCGGCACCACGCCTGCGCCGACGTCTCTCGCGCGCGACATACTTCCGCATCGAACATTCGCCAGAGGTTCAGCAGGGTGACGAAGTCGCTGGCTTCGCTTTTGAAGGCGGAGTGGGCGATGTCCGCCGCGGCCTCGCGTCCGCTGGGGCGCTGAAGCGGGTCCTGCGTTTCGAGCGCCGCGGCGAGGACGATCATCTCCGGCATGCAGCGAAAGTCGCGCCCGCCCAGCAGCATGCGCCCCACGCGCGGGTCAACCGGCAACTGCGCCAGCGAGCGACCAATCGGCGTGATCTCGGCGTCGGGATACTTCGTTTCGAGAGCACCGAGTTCAAAGAGCGTCTCGCACGCGTCACGGATCGCGGTCGCGCTGGGCGCATCGAGGAACGGAAACTCGCTGATCGGCCCCAGGTCCATCGCCTTGGCGCGCAGGATCACGGCGCTGAGGTCCGTGCGCCGGATCTCTGGCTCGGTGAACACCGGCTGCGCCAGCAGCGCCGCTTCGCTGTACAGACGGATGCACACGCCCGCCGCGACGCGCCCGCAACGCCCCGAGCGCTGATTCGCCGACGCTTGCGAGACCATCTCGATGGGAAGGCGTTGAACCTTCTTTCGCGGGTCGTAGCGTGCCAGCCGCACCAGACCGGTGTCGATGACGTATCGGATCCCCGGCACGGTCAGCGAGGTCTCGGCGACGTTGGTGGACAGCACGATTTTGCGACGTCCGGGCGCGCTGGGCTTGAAGACGCGGTCCTGCTCCTGCTCGGTGAGGCGCGAGTACAAGGGCAGGATCTCGGCACCGTCAGGGCCGTCGCGACGCAGGGCCGCTTCGGCGTCGCGGATCTCGCGTTCGCCGGGAAGAAACACGAGGATGTCGCCCTCGGGCAAGCGGGGCGAGCAGAGCTCGTGCGCCGCGTCAACGATGGCCTGGTTGTCGACTTCGCCGGTGACTTCGTCTTGGTCGCTGACGGGGCGGTAGCGGAGCTCAACCAGGAACGTGCGCCCGCTGACCATGAGGATCGGAGCGACGCCCGGGCCGCCGAAGTGATCGCTGAAGCGGGCGGGGTCGATCGTGGCGCTGGTGATGATGAGCTTGAGGTCGCGCCGACGTTCGAGGAGTCGCTTGAGATAGCCCAGGAGAAAATCGATGTTGAGCGAGCGCTCGTGCGCCTCATCGATGATGATCGTGTCGTAGCGCAAGAGATCCGGATCGCCTTTGAAATCTCCCGCACCCCCACCACCACCACCCGTCGCCTCGGCCAGCAGGATGCCGTCGGTCATGAGCTTGACGAGCGTGTCGCCGGAGGTCTGGTCGCCGAAGCGGACCTTGAAACCGACTTGGCGGCCCAGCGGCGTATTGAGCTCCGAGGCGATGCGCGTCGCGACGGCGCGGGCCGCGAGGCGGCGCGGCTGCGTGTGGCCGATCAACCCGCGCACGCCCAGCCCGATCGAGAGACAGATCTGCGGGAGCTGGGTGGTCTTGCCGCTGCCGGTCTCGCCGCAGAGGATCACAACTTGATGCTTCTTGATCGCGTCGGCGATCTCGTGTCGGCGCGCGATCACCGGAAGATCCTGGTCGAATCGCGCCTTGGGCGCGAGCACACGCCGGGCATCGATGCGCTTCTCGGCGCGTTCAAGGCGCGCCGTGAGCGTGCTGATCGCCTGAGCCGATGGCGGGCTGCCCAGGGCGGCGAGCGACGCGCGGAGCGCGGGGATGTCTTCGAACATCACGTTTTCGAGCCGCGAAGCGAGTTTGCGAAGATCAGGGCCCACGGATCCAGCGTAGCGGAGCGAGTTGACGCGCGAGCCGTGTACGCTCTGGCACCAGTCGTGCCGGATCTCCCGTCCTCAACCTGGCTGTATCGCAAGGTCACCGTCGACGAGGCGGAGCGCATTCATGGCGGCGGGCCGGAGCACGCGGGGCGCGCGTTCGGCGCGAGTCACGACGCTTGGCTCAAGCTTCGCGCTTCGCTGAGCGGCGCCGATGAACTCTGGATCTACAACTCCAAGGACCACATCGCCGCCGGGGCGTGTGCCAACTACGGCGTGTGCGTCGTCCGACAGGCGAGAGTCGTGCGGCACCTATTGCTGCGGATTGGGTGAGGGGTCAGCCGCCGATCATGACGGTCATGCAGCCCAAGACGATGCTGCCGCCGTGCGAGGTCATGTCACCCATGCGGGCCGCGGCCATGTTGCCGATGAGAACGGTGCTGGAGCCTTTGGCGATGGTGTCGGGTGGTCCGACGCACAAGCACAGCGAGCCGACGCCGGCGGCGGGGAGAAAGCCGATGAGGACGGTTGGCGTTGCGGGCTTGAGGATGGGGCCGCCGACGTGGGGGACCGGCCCGGTGAACATCGGGCACGTGTGCATGTCAGTGATGCGAGCTGCTGCGGGCATGTCTTGCTCCTGGAAACTTCACGCGACACGGCGGGTCGCAGGTGTTTGCGGGGTACCGATACGGCGAGCGTGGAAATGACGACTACTTGCTGGCTTTGGCGGGGAACTTGGTGTAGGTGGAAAATGCCGCGCCGCGAACGACATATGGCTTTGCGTCCATCTTCGTGACTTCGGGGATGAGCGGTAGGTGCTTAGCTTGGTCGAATGCGGGGCCCGCGTAATCCTGCCAGCGGGCTTGAGCTACGTAAGTACCTTCGCTTGCCGAGGGATGCCAGGGGACGCTTGCAACCTTGTGGCTTTGGCCAGAGGCGAGGGTGATGGAGGCGGGTGCATCGCCGCGCGGCGCGAGGGCGATGGTTTGCCAGATTGGCGGCGAGGCGAAGGAACCCGGCACCTCCGAGACCTCAATGCACACTTTGAAGGAGCTCTTGGCGTCCAAGTCGTTGACATCGGCGGGGCGCGGGTCGGCGATGACGACCGGGCCGGTGCCGACGTTCGTCAGCACGAGTGCGAGTCCATCGGCTGTGCGTTCGACATCGCACGTGACGGCTCGGATGGGCTTTGTCACGAGCGCCGTGCCCAGATCGTCGACTTGCTGCATGACGGCGGGAATGGAGCGGATGAACTCGAGGTTGCGGGCGTTGAACGAGCGTTGGACGATCATGGTGCCGCGGCCGTATTGCATGGCCAGCATCGGGGCGTTGACATCGCCTTTGGTCGGCTGGGGGAGATCGGCCCACTTGGTGCCCTCGACGGCCGCGACGATCTGGGCGGCACGGTCGGCGTTGAAGGTGTGAGCGAAGAGGCCGACGGGCTTGCCGAGCAGATCGCCGTTGTGGCGATTGAGGAACATGAGTGCCTGGCCGGTGGGGCCGTCGAAGGCGATGACGGTCATGCTGGCGTAGACGCCGGGAGCGACTTCGCCGCCGCCCATGGCTTTGTAGGTGAAGTTGAAGTCGCGTGCAGGATCGGCGGGTGTCGTCGACATGGATGGTTCCGTTGCGTGCGGTGTGGTGCTTGGCGCGGAGGATGCGGGGGGTGCGGGGGGTGCGGGGGGTGCGGGGGGTGCGGGGGGTGCGGGGGGAGAGCCGGGAGAGCGTGGTGGCG
>JBBQMD010000062.1:0-16091 GCA_038328575.1 Phycisphaerales bacterium
CGGCGTATGGCACGTCGATGGCGCTCATCGTTTTACAGATGCCCAAACGCTATTTGCCGATCTTCCAGAAGTGAGTCCTGCTGATGCCGACGACAAAGCCCATGAATGCGCACGGCATCCGCGGGCATGGCCCACAGCGCCACACGCTCGCGTCAGGACTTGTTGTTGCGAGTGTGATGGCGACATTCGTGACGCTCGCGGGCGGCTCGATCGCGCGTCAGGATCTGACGCCGTCCTCGCCGTCGGTCCGGGGCAAATCGCAAGTTGAAGGCGCTTCGCGCTCGTCACTCATGATTCTGGACAACAACCTGCGCACGATCGCGTTGCAGCGATTGAGCAGTGTCACGTCGGAGTCGATCACGTATGTCGATATGGATGGGCAGGAGCGCCGGCTGGAGCGCGAGGGCGTGCTGGCGCTGGTGCCGCGGGACTGGGCGGAATCTTTGTCGCAGCCAGTGACGCGGACGGCGCGGTCCGACCAGGCGGTGCTTCGGCTAGCCGACGGCGTGACGCTGATGGGCACACCGGCGCTGACCGACGCCGATGAAGCGGGCGGCGAGTCACTGACCTGGGACCATCGAGTCCTGCGCGAGTTCACCTTCAAGCTCGATCAGATATTATCGATTGACCTGGCGGCGCGTGATGGCGAGCCGCCCGCGCTGACCGCCGAGGCCGACGCGCTGCTGGACACGCGGGCGTCGAGCGCCGACACGATCCTGCTGCGAAATGCCGAGCGACTTCGCGGCTTCGTCGCTGGGTTTCAGCCCGGCGTTGAGAACGGGCGTGGAGCACCGGCGATCAGCATCGAGATTGACAAGGTCGCGACGGTCGTCCCGCTGGCGCGCGTGCGCGCGATATCGCTGAGCAACCCGCGAACGCGCTCCGGTGCGATCACGATCTCCCTCGGCGACGGATCGGTCATCAGCGCCAGCACGCTGACGTTTGGCGATGACAAGACCTTTGTCGTCGCGATCGAACGTTCGGGTCAGCCAGTGCAAAGCGTCCGCTTGACGAACGACTCGCTGCAGGCGGCGTTGCTGAGCCCGCGCCGGCTGGTCACCCTGGCATCGCTTACGCCGCAGGCACCACCCGTCGCGACGTCACTCACGGATCGCGCCACGCGCGAGGTGACGGTCATCGCCGAGCCGGAGCCGCTAGACCTTCGGAGCGTGCTGGTCTCTGGCGCAGCGGAAGTTCGCTGGGCGATCCCGAGCGGGGCCGTCCGCTTCGGCGCGTTTCTGGTGCTTCCCGATGACGCACGCCCGCTCGGGGCGTTCTCGTGCTCGCTTGATGTCCTGAACGATCGCGGCGCGACCCTGCCCGGGCTCTCAAAGGAACACTCGTTGTCGTCCAAGTCACCCTCGGGCGAGCTGCTCATCGAACTTCCGCCCGAGGCGCGGTCGATCCGGTTCAGGACCGTGCAAGGCGCGTCAGGTCCGGTGCAAGTCGGCGTGCTGCTGCGTCGCGCCGCGTTCGTGCTCAAACCGTGATGACGGCGCAGTCGCGGGCGCGCTCACGACGCCTTGCTTCGAACATCCAGGCGCGAGCACAATGTCTGCAACCGCACAATCACAGGCTGCACCGTCGACAGGTCCGTCGACGCTTCGACAGCCACCATCACCTGGCGCGTGGTGCGTTCGAGTCGCTCGAAGCCGTGCGTCGCGGCGTCATCGGTAAACTTCAGCAAGAGGTTGGCGAGCTTTGGCGTGTCGCCCGCGGCTCTGGCCGACTCGATCTCCGCCGCAGCGTCGGCGGCGCTGCGCACAAACTCGTTGACGTATTCAGCGCTCTCGGGCTCATCGTCGATCGAACTGAAGATCTTCGGCGGCTTGTCGCCCGCCTTGGACTCCTCGAGTGCGTCAACGATTGCCTTCAGCATCGTCTGCGGCGTCGCGGGCTTGCAGACCACGTCCTGCACGTCAAGAATTGCCAGCCCGCTCAGACGGCTCGCGCTGAGCTCGCCGGTAATCACAAGGATCGGGTCCTTGAATCCGGCGCCGCGTGCGCCGTTGATCACGTCCTCGCCGCTGCCGCTGACGAGGTTCAAGTCTGTGAGGATGAGGTCAAAGGGCGGGCCGGCGCTCAGGGCGGCCAGCGCTTCCTGCGCTGTCGCGACGCCAGTCACGTCCGCGTGAGCTTTGCCCAATAGCAGCGAGTAGAGCCGGCGCTCAGCCGCGTCGTCTTCGACCAGCAAGACCCGCCCATGCAGCGTCTTCGGTGCGGCGGCGTGCGTCGAGCCTGCGGCGTGCTGAGCCGAGCCCGCATCGGAGGCTCCCGAACCGCGCACGCCGGAGTCGGCGCACTCAGCCACGAACGCAGTGACATCGATCTCTTCGTCCAGCTTCAGCAGAACCTCGTGGATCGAGTGCTGAACATGGCGGCACGCGGTCACCTCGCCGCGCATCGGCACGGGGGCGCCGGACAGCTCGCGCAGCACGAGCGAGCACGCCGTGCGGTCGTGAAGGAAACATGTTGTCAGGATGCTCGCGGTCGCGACCGAGATGTGGCGCGTCGCGGCGGGGAAGCGAGCGATGCCCCCGCCGGGGTGCAGCGCCATCAGCGTCAGGCCCTTGCTCCGATATCGAAGGCGCGCCTTGCCACCTTCGGTGCGAGCGCGCGACTTGTCTTCGCGAGCGTCAAGCTGATCTGCGATGGCTTCCAGCCGGCTCGCGATGAGCTTTTCCCGGCTTTGATCGATCATCGGCATTTCAGAACCCCCTGAACGAGCGGCCCGGCTCAACGCGACTGAACACAACGCGTGAATCGCCTGACGCTTCTGGCATCGTCGCGATAGGTTCTTCACTTCAAGAACCGCGAGAAAATGGGATGGTGCCAAACCGCGCTCGCGAGACCGCCACCTATTCAGGGGCTCGGCGCGTGACTAGCGGACCTTGATCGACGCGAGCCCAATCACCACCAGCAGCAGCGTGATGATCCAGAACCGCACGACGACCTGCTGCTCGCGCCAGTCCGAGAGGTGCAGGTGATGGTGAAACGGCGCGACCTTGAAGATGCGCTTGCCGCCCGAGAGCTTGAAGTACCCCACTTGCAGGATGACCGAGCCGATCTCCAGCAGGAACACGCCGCACATGAAGAGCACGACGATCTCCTGGCGCGTCACCATCGCGACGTAGCCGATCGTCCCGCCCAGGCCCAGCGCGCCGGTATCGCCCATGAAGACGCTGGCTGGCGAGCAGTTGAACCACAGGAAGCCCAAACACGCGCCGCCCATCGCGCCCGCCATCACCGCCAGTTCGCCGCTACCAGCGACATACGGCACGAGCAGCCAGTTTGCCCAGGGCTGCGTGCCCGCGATCAGTGCCAGCAGCATAAGTCCGAGCGACACCGCAGTGGACGTGCCCGCGGCGAGCCCGTCCATGCCGTCGGAGATGTTCACTGCGTTGCTCATCCCCGCGATCATCAGCACGCCCAGCGGGACGAAAATCCAGATCGGAAGGTAGATCAGCCCTGAGTTCACGACCCAGCTCAGCGTGCCAGCCGACTCGTTAATGCTCGCGACGAACGTCTTCTGCAGCGGCAGGTTCAACACGTGCGAGAGGCTGTGACCCGATTCGACGAAATCTGGCAGCATGCCGTAGCGATACGCGAAGAACGCCACCAGCAGTGCGCCGCCCAGCTGACCGACCAGCTTCTCCCACGCGAAGAGGCCCTGGCGACTGCCGCCGGAGCGCGTCGCGGCCGTGAGCTTCAGCCAGTCATCCACGCCGCCCAGCGCGGACATCCACAGGAGCGTGATAAGCCCGAGGATAACGTAGTTGTTCAGGAAGTTGCTGAGAAGCAGCGTGCTGAAGACCATGGAGCCCACGATCAGCACGCCGCCCATCGTCGGCACGTGGCGCTTGCTACCGGCGACCGCCTCCAGGGCGACGACATCGGTCTTGCCCGCGTCGCCGATCTTCTGAGCGGTGAGCCAGCGAATCACCGGCCGGCCGAGGACCAGAACGAAGATGAACGAGACGATCGCCGCGGCCGAGGCGCGGAAGGTCAGTTGGTCCAGCAGTTGCAGCACCGACTCCAGCGGCGTATTCAGCAGCAGATCTCGGAACCACTTGGTGTCGTAGATCACATACATGGTCGAGCGTCACTCCGTACTCACGAAATCTGTCGGGTTGCGGTGCCCGAACCTCGGACGTGCGGCTGCGCGGGCACGATCTGCACCGGGACTGCGGGCACGGGACGCATCGCCCCACCCGCCACGCCCTCATCACCCGACACGCGCCCACCAAGCTGCTCGATCACCTCCGCCAATCGCTCCAATCGAGCCCTGCGCGAGCCCTTGAGCAGCACGGCATCGCCCGCGCGAATCATCGCGACGATCCGATCAATCGCTGACGGGCTCAACTCCGGCACGCTCAGCAGCTGCGCACCGGCGAACGCGCCGCGATACGCCTCGCCCGCCAGGAGCGCGCTCTTGCCCACCGTGATCAGCACGTCAACCCCGCCTGACGCGCCGAGGAACGCGCCGACATCGCGATGGCCCTGATCGGTCGCATCGCCCAGCTCGAACATGTCGCCCATGATGAAAACGCGCCGGCTCTTGGGGCACGTCGCGACGAAGGTGCGCAGGCCGGCGATCATCGAGTCTGGGTTGGCGTTGTACGCGTCGTTGATCAGCGTGATTGAGCCGCGCTCCAGCGCGATGGTGCGCCGCTCCCAGCGCATCTGCGCCGGCTTCACAGCGCCGAGCCCCGCGCCGATGGAATCGTCATCCATCCCCATCCGGCGGGCCACACCGATCGCTGCCAGAGCGTTGCAGGCGTTGTGCTCACCCTCCATGGGCAACTGGAAGCGTGCGCGCCCGTTGACCTCGAACGTCAGGCCCGGCGTCGGCTCGGCGCCGGCGCTCGTCACGCTGGTGTGCTCGCAGCTCGTAAGCCGCAGCTCGGCGTTCGACGCGCGTCCGAATCGCAACAGCGGACTATCGCCGAAGCGCGCGCCCTCGCCCACGATCGCCGCGAGTTCCGGGCTGTCGGCGTTGATGATGCCGAGCCCGCCGGGACGCAGGTGAGAGAGGATCGCGCTCTCCTCGCGCGCCACGCCCCGCAGGTCGCGGAGCTTCTCAAGGTGCTCACGCCCGATGCTGGTGATCACGCAGATGTCTGGCTCGACGATGCCTCCCAGCATCGAGATCTCGCCCGGCGCGTTGGTGCCGACCTCGCAGATCAGGAACTGGTCGGTCGCGCGGGCGGCCAGGATCGTCAGCGGCACGCCGATGTCGTTGTTGTGGCTCTTCTTGCTGGCGCTGCCCCGGAATCGCTGCGCGAGCACCCCCTCGATCAGCCGGACGGTCGTCGTCTTGCCGTTGGAGCCGCAGACCGCGATGACCTTGCACTGGCTCAGCGTGCGCCGGTACGCCTGCGCGAGCTTCAGCAGCGCGCGGCGCGTATCGGGCACGCGGATCACGACCACGCCCCGGCCCTGCCGCCCGCTCGTTGGCCCGGGGATCGCGGCATCTTCGCGATCAATGATGAGCACCAGCGCGCCGGCCTCGCATGCTTCGGCGAGGAAGTCGTGCCCGTCGAAGTTCTCGCCACGGATCGCGATGAAGACCTGCCCGTCAGCGATGCTGCGCGAGTCGATGCTCACGCCCTCGATGCGCACGCCCGGGTGTGCGCCGCCGGCCCACGCGGGGCGCGCCACGACGACGCCGCCGCTGGCGATCTTCAGTTGGTCGACCGTCCAAAAACTCACGCCTTGCTCCATGATTGTGCTCAGCCCCCCGGGCCGCTCCCATGCTCAGTTCCCGTAAAGCCCGTGTCGCCGTGTTCGTCTGATGCGGTGTGCCTCCGCGTGCGGGCCGAGCGTACACCAGCCTTGAGCCCCGCGCCGCGAGCGCGCGCGACGACCTGCGCCTGCGAACACGACGGCACATCGCCCCGCGCTACCAACGCCTCGCGAGCCACCTCGCGATCGTCGAAGTGGATCTTGGTGGTGCCGCCATGACCGTCGGGCAGGATCTGGTAATCCTCGTGCCCCTTGCCAGCGACGATCACCAGATCGCCCGGCTGCGCCTCGCGAATCGCCAGCTCGATCGCGCGCCTGCGATCCATCTCCACCACCGACTTGCCTCGCGCCTGTGACGGCACACCCGCAAGCACCTGCTCAACGATCGCGCGCGGGTCTTCGGTGCGCGGGTTGTCGGAAGTGATTACCAGCCGGTCGGCCAGTTCCGCCGCGGCGTTCCCCATCTTCGGTCGCTTGGTGCGGTCGCGATCACCGCCGCAGCCGAAGACGACCCACAGCCGACCGCGCTCGCCGCCACCGGCCTGAACCACGCTGCGCCCGACCGTCAGCACGCGCCGCAGCGCGTCATCAGTGTGCGCGTAATCGACATAGACCGCCAGCGGGTCGGCCCACGCAGTGACCAGCTCCAATCTCCCCGGCGGCGCCTTGCTCGACTCCATCGTCGCGCGGATGTCCTCCGCCGCCACACCCATCTCGTCCAGCACCGCCATCGCCTGCAGCGCGTTCATTAGGTTGTGCTCGCCAATCAAGGGCAGACGCAGCGACCAATCCACCTCGCCCGACATCGTCCGCCCCAACACGCGGCACTCCATCCCCGCCAACCCCGTCGACTCCACCACGCCCCGCCACTCGGCGCCGCCGCTGGATCCAACGCCGCCAGCCACCAGCGAGCAGCGCACCACCCGCGCCACGGTGTCGCGCACCATCCGCGTGTGCCACGGGTCATCAACATTCACGATCGCCACGCCCCCGCGGCTCGCGCCGCTCACACCCTCACCGGCACCCGCACTACCACCGCCACCAACCCGCTCCTCGCCCGCTGGCAGCGACTCGAACAGCATCGCCTTGCACTCTGCGTAACTCTCCATCGTGCCGTGGTAATCCAGATGATCGTGCGTCAGGTTCGTGAACACGCCGATCCGGAACCGCACCCCGCCCACCCGGCGCTGGTGCAACGCATGACTACTGGCCTCCATCACACATGCGCGACAGCCGCTCTCAAGCATCCGCGAGATCGTCCGGCTCACCTCCAGCGCCGGCGGCGTGGTCAGCGTTGCTGGCGCGATCTCTGTGCCGTCGTCAATACACACCGTGCCCATCATGCCGCAGCGCACGCCGATCAAGTTCAACGCCTGATGCACCAGCCACGTCACCGTCGTCTTCCCGTTCGTCCCCGTGACGCCCACGCTCGTGAGCTTGCTGGAAGCGTCGCCATAGAACCGCTCGGCAACTCGCGCCGCCGCGAGCGGCAGGTCCTCCGTCAGCAGCAACTCCGCGTGCTCCTGCGTGTGCCCCGAGCCCGAGGGTGCCGGCAGCCGCAGCGCCGGGTCGTCAGACAAGATCGCCACCGCACCGGCCCCCACCGCCGCGGGCACGAACGCCCGCCCGTCGCTCTTCTCACCCCGGCGCGCGACAAACAGCGAGCCGGGCATGACGGTTCGGCTGTCCTCGGTAATGTCACAGATGCGGACGCTGGCGGGCTTGCCGCGCACGACGGCGGAGATCCGCCGAATACCAATGCCGGCAATGAGTTGGTCCAGGTCCATCCGGACGCTCCCACGGTGCTGCACACATCTCGGTTCCACACGCGCCGCACGCCCTCACAGGCGTGCGCGATCGCGCTGGCGCTGGCCGGCACCATCCCTTCAGGGTATCGAGCCGCGCCGGCCCGAAGACGCAGTTTTTGCCGGAGCGCCTAGGCTTGCTTCGAGGTACGCAGATGGACCCGGACGACGAAATCTGCCTGTGCTTTCACGTCTCGCTCCGCAAGGTGCGCACGTTCCTGTCGCGAGAGAACCCGCCGGTGGCGAGCCTGATCAGCGAATGCCTGGGCGCGGGCACGGGCTGCCGCTGGTGCGTGCCGTTCCTTCAACACCTGCATGAATGTCATGTCCAGGGCAAGCCAGTGGATCTGCGCGTGTCGCCCGAGGCATACTCCAAGAGTCGCCTCAGCTATCGAGCGACGACGGTGCGCGACGCATCGATGTTAAACCAGGCAATATTGCCACCGGATCGTGTGGACGAGGCCGAGTCGAACCCTTCAGGAGCCGTTAATCCGAGCCAGTAAAGACACTAATTTGTTATCTCTCTGCGACACCGACCTTGCAATGTGATTTTCTTCATCTACTCTTCGAGCAGCGGTCTTGAACTGGTTGCGATCCCCGCAACCGGCACCGCCTTAACTTGAGGAGAGAGAGAAATGCCCACGCGTTTTTTGTTCGTTGCACTTTGCACCTTGGCGCTGACGTCAGTCGCCCAGGCGAATCTCATTCAAACCGGCACGTACCAGCTTTTCAACCACCCCGATGGCTCTCAGTCACCGCCGCCTTACGGCCTGCGGATCGATGAACTCTTTAACGCCACCGGCGGGCACGACGTGTACAGCTTCACGTTCAACACGAACGGCGCGTACATGCTCATGGACTACAACGGAAGTACCATCCGGATCTACGGCACCTGCTACGGCGGGCGCGACGTCGGCTCCGCCTGGGCCGCCGAGGCCAACACCGGCCTGTACACCGTCGATTTCACCTACAACATTGGCGTCGGCCTGGCCGCCGGCGATGACGACCTTGCTGTCAACGCCAACCGCCAGAACTTCGGCACCATCGTCACCCCGAGCAACCAGACCATCAACCTCACGAACCAGGCCGACGGCAGCGGCCTCTCCTTCCGCTTCGGCGACGAGAACAACGACCTCGGCCATCGTGGCTTCGACGGCATCTCCGGCTGGGGCTGGCTGGCCATCGTCGGCAGCAGCGGCAGTGTCTCCCACGTCGATGCGCAGGATTGGCTCTTCACCGCAGTCATCCCGGCCCCCTCGGCCGCGGCGATGCTCGCCCTCGCTGGCTTCGGCGTCTCTCGGCGTCGTCGCGCCTGATTCTCGAAGCGGCCCTCGTTTCAGACTTCAGACTCCATCAACGAAAAGACCGCACCTCATCGGTGCGGTCTTTTTTCGTTCATGCTTCGTATCTCGCGATTGCCAGCAACGAACCTTGATGTGGCCGAGTGCAACTTCGCGCTCATCGCCGCAGAGGATGCCCCTCGCTTAGCTGTCGATCTTCCGCAGGCTGAGGCCATATTCGGTCAGCTTGGCGCGCACTTCGGTCAGGCTCGTGGCGCCGAAGTTCTTGACACCCAAGAGCTCGGCCTCGGTGTGCGTCACCAAGTCGCCCAGCGAGTGAATGTTCAGGAGCTGCAGCGCCTTGCGAGCACGCACCGAGAGGTTCATCTCGTTCACGCTCTTGTTCAGCACCGCTTCGTTGCCGCTGCCCTTGAGCGACTCGATCATCTGCTTGCGAGCGGCGCGGTGCGCGTCGTCGCGTCCCTGGCCCAGGCGCAGGCCCTTGCTGGCGAGCATGGTCTTGATCTCGACCAGCGAGCTATCGCCAAAGTTCTTGTAGCTCAGCAGCTCGGCCTCGGTGGTGCGAACCAGGTCGCCCAGCGTGCGGATGTTCATCTTCTTCAGGCACGTGCGGGCGCGGACCGAGAGCTCGAAATCGGTCACCGGCGTATCGAGCAGCGCGGAGCGCTTGAGCTTCTCGCGATCATGGTCGTCGTCCATCACCATGGTCTTGCTGGCGATGACGTCCTTCATGAACAGGCGGGCCCGCAGGTGGTTCGGGTCAGTCTCGAGCACTTGCCGCAGGCAGCGCTCGGCACGCACGAAATCGCCCCGGTCCTCGTACAGCACCGCGAGGTTCATCAGGGCGTTGATCGGTGCCGGGGGGCGCTCGATGGCGCGCTCGTAGATCTCGATCGCTTCGTCTTCCCGACCGGCCAAGTCCACCAGATAGCCAAGCCGGAACATGATCTTCTGGTCGGTCGGGTCCGCCGCGACGGCCTTGCGATAGAGCACGATCGCCTCAATGCGATCGCCTGAAGACTCCATTTTCTCAGCCTCAACAGCAAACTTTGCAGCCTGCGCCGCGTCGCGTTGCACTTCCTTCGCGCCGATCACCATGTCCAGAGGATTGATGCTCATGCAAACTCCTATATACCCAATGTTCTGTCGCTGTTCGTGTCGCCGGAAGCCCGCCCGCCAGACACAACTACCGCGCCGCGGCCTGCCTACTTCGGCGGGGATCATAGGCGCGATCCGCCATAACACCACGCGCCCACCAGCCGGGTGTGCGCCTCTACTACTTCTATGTCGTCCCGCGTCCGCGCCGGTCGAAACCGACACGCCAGCCAAGAGCGCCGCGATAGCCGACTGACCGCGTGCCCGAGGCTGCGCGAAGGCACCGCTCGAAGTGCCTTCCGAGGCACCGGCCGCCGATCATTCCCGCTCCGCCCGCCACCCCTGCGCAATCGGCATCCGACGCCCCGTGCCAAAGGCGACCGACATCACCTTCAGCCCCGGTGCCGCCTGCTTCCGCTTGAACTCGCTCAGGTCGATCAGCCCGATCACCCGGCGCAGGCCCGCCTCGTCAATCAACTTCGTCGAACCGATCGCGCCCGCGCCCAGCATCGCGCCGACAATCTCCGCCGCGCTCTGGCGCCGCTCCACATAGCGCTCGACGATCTCGTCAAGCACCTCGTACGCTGGCAGCGAATCCTGATCCGTCTGGTTCGGGCGCAGCTCGGCGCTGGGCGGCTTGGTGATGCTGCTGACGGGGATCGGCGGGCCGCTCAGCCCGCTGATCCCGAGCTCGCGCCAGTGCTCGTTCATCCATCGCGCCAGGTCGTACACCATC
The DNA here is from genome assembly GCA_038328575.1 of Phycisphaerales bacterium. Lineage (GTDB taxonomy): Bacteria > Planctomycetota > Phycisphaerae > Phycisphaerales > UBA1924 > JACVCS01. The sequence goes on from JBBQMD010000062.1 coordinate 10,683, forward strand.
GTCTTGTAGACATCGCTGATCACCGCCAGCCCGCCGTTCATATCGCCATACAGCGTGCAATACCCCACCGCCACCTCGCTCTTGTTCCCCGTCGTCAGCAGCAGTCGCCCCTGCTTGTTGCTCACGCCCATGAGCACGCTGCCGCGGATCCGGGATTGCAGATTCTCTTCCGCGACATCCGGCGGCGCACCAGCAAAGACCGGCTCAAGCACGCCCAGCATCGCCTCGAACACCGGCTCGATCTCGACCGTCTCGTAACCAATTCCAAGCGCTCGCGCGAGCGCCAGCGCGTCGTCCTTTGACCCTTGCGATGAGTAACGCGAGGGCAAGCTCAAGCCCAACAGATTGCCCGGCCCGATTGCCGCCGTCGCCAGGACCGCGACCACCGCGCTATCGATCCCGCCCGACAGCCCGAGCACGCACTTGGCAAACCCAGTCTTACGGCAGTAATCCCGCACGCCCAGCGTCAACGCCCGGAACAACAGCGCGCATCGCTCCGCGCCCATGAGCGGATCGCTCACGAGCTTGCTCACCGGCGCCGCCTTGGCGTCGCTGGCCGGCAGATCGACCAGCACCATCGCCTCTTCAAATCCCGGACCCGCCGCGATCAGGTTGCCCGCGGGGTCAAGCGCTGCGCCGTGCCCATCAAACACCAGCTCGTCGTTCGCGCCCACCTGATTCACAGCGCACACATACACCTCGTGCGCCATGGCGTGCCGTCGCAGAAGCTCGCGATGGCGAGCCCCGGTGCCAAGCCGAAACGGGCTGGCGCTGGGGTTCACGATCACCGTCGCGCCGGGCGAGCCGTCCGGCGGCCGGACCAGCTCGCTCATCGGGTCGGCCATCATCAGGTAACGGGCGGCGAAGCCGACGTCCTCGCCGCGCCACAGGTCTTCGCAAATCGAAAGGCCCACGCGCGTCACGCCGGAGCCGTCGCGGGCGACGATCTCGATCACGCGCCCCTCGTCGCCGGGCTCAAAGTACCGGTCCTCGTCAAACACGTCGTACGTCGGCAGCAGGCGTTTGTCGTAATACGCAATCACGCCCCCGTCGCGCGCCGCCAAGAGCGAGTTGTGCAGCCGCTGCACATCGATCCTCGCCGGATCCACCGGCAGCGGCGTCCCAAAGACCACCGTCATCGCGCCCGATGCTCGCGCGATGCGATCGCACTCACGCACCACCGCCGCCATGAAGCCGCCTTGCAGCAGCAAGTCGCGAGGTGGATAGCCCGTCAGCGCCAGTTCCGCAAACACCGCCAGATCGCACCCCGCCTCCGCCGCGCGGCTCATCCACCGGATGATCGCATCGGCATTGCCACGAACATCACCAACCGTCGGGTTGAACTGCACAAGGGCCAGGCGCATCGGCAATACTAGTGACGCTCGCGCACGCCTCACGCGCGCTCAAGTCTTCGAAGCCGGCGTCGGCGACGCCGGCCCACCACCAAAGAACACACGATCCAGCCGCAACCACGCCGCCCCTGCAAGCCCAAGGATCAGGTTCGCAGCCGCTTCGCCCGCGGTAACCGCGACGACGACGGGCGCGAAGCCGATACCCAGGATCGCGATGAGTCCGCCCTCGCGCGGGCCAGCGACGCCAGCGGGGCTGGTCGCTTGGATGAAGAAGTACGCCGTGCCCGCGATGACACACTGGGCCGGCGTCACGTCAACTTCGATGATGCGCGCGACGACATAGAACCGAGCCGCCTGCACGCCCATGTCTACCGCCCTGATCACGATCGCGAGCGTGACGTTCCTGCGATCCGCCAGCAGCGCCAGCCCGCGCTGAAGCTTGCCGAAGAACGCCGAGTTCACCAGTGGCAAGACGAAGCCGACACGCGTCCACGCCGCGATGGCTCTGAACCGCGCCATGCCGACATCACCCGCAAACGCGCCAGCGCCCCAGGGCAGCAGCACCGCCACCGCGACCAGACCACCCAGCGTCACGCCGAGCCACGCGGCGTTCACGTCCTTGAACGCGATCGTCGCCAGCACGCCGGGCGCAAGCGACAGCACAATCAGCGCCGCAACGGCGCCGAACCACGCCGTCATCGTCAGCCAGCCCAGGTCGCTCACTCGCCTGTGATACAAGAACCGAAACAGCAGGCTCGCCTTCATCGGCAAGTAGCTCAGCAGCGAGCACACGCCATTGACCGCAACACACTCCGCGGCTCCAACCGTCTTGAGCGGCCGCCCCAGCGCCCAGAACGCCAGGCCGCTCAGCACGACTGTCGCCATCGACAGACCGATCACCAGCGCGATCTCCAGCGGCGGCGCCTTAAGGATTCGCTCTGCCTGTTCCAGCTTCTTCTGGTCGCTGGCCACCAGCCACACGCACCACGCCAGCAACCCCAGGCTCGCTATGAAACCGCCGATCTGCGCCAGCACCATCCACCACGAACGCTGACGCGCCGAAGCCGGCGGCTCACCCGCGCCGGCCCCACCGGCCCTCGCGCCCCCATCTGCCCCGATTTCTCGCGTCGCGTCAGTCATGTTGCTCACGCCCGCTCAATCGGCGCATCGCGCCCGGCCTCGGCGCTCGGCGCAGCGGTTGGCACGTCCAACACATTGAAGTTGCGCCACTGGCCTCTGGAGAAGCGCCACAAGAGCCCTAAGCCCAGCAGCACGATGTACACCGCGGCCGCGATCCAAGGCCCCACAACGCCAAGCTGCGGAGCGGTCACCGCGATCGTGTAGCCCAGGCCGATGATGCACGTCCAGGACAGGACAATCGTCAGCACGCCGGGCCACACCGTGTCGCCCGCGCCGCGCAGGACGCCGATCAGCGAGATGCCCAGCGCGTCAAAGACCTGGAAGATCGCCGCGATGATCATGATCTGCGAACCGATCCGCACCACCTCTTCCAGATCTTGAGCGTTGGTCTCCGGCGGGACGAACAGGAGCACGAGGCTTTCGCGGAACACCACAAAGATCACGGCGCACGCGCCCATCCACCCCACCGCCATGAGCACGCCGATCGTCGCTCGCTGCACCACCAGGTCAGGCCGGCCGGCACCCAGACACTTGCCCACCGACGCCGTGAGCGCAAAGCTCAAGCCCAGCGCTGGCAGAAACGCCGTCTGCATGTAGCGCAGAGCGATCCAACCCGCCGCGAGGTGGTTGACGCCGAAGCGCCCCGCCAGCAGCGTCATGAAGATCGCCCAGCAGATGATCTCGTTGGCAAACATGAGCGACGCGGGCCAGCCCATGCGCAAGATATCGCGGATGTGCTTCCGGCTTGGGCGCCACTGCGAACGCGTGTGATAGACGCTGTCAAACTTCGCCGACAAAAACACGAAGCACGGCACCGCCGCCTCCGCGATCGTGCCGATGACCGTCGCGATCGCCGAGCCAGCGACGCCGAGCTTCGGGGCCCCGAGGTTGCCGTAAATCAGCACCCAGTTGAGCACGAAGTTGACGATGTTGCCGACGATCGCGCCGATGAGCACGACGCCCGGGCGGTGCAGGCCGTAGAAGAACTGGGCGCTGCCGCGGGTGACCATGTTGAAGATCGCGCCCACCAACAGGATCTGGCAATAGCTTGATTCCAACTCGACCAGGCGCGGGTTGTCCCCGTGCATCATCCCGAAGATCCACGGCATCATCGCCGCCATTGGCAGCAGCAACGCCACCCACAGCCCGACCCCGATCCACAGCACGTTCCAGACATACGCCGGCCCGCGCTCCGGCGTTCCCGCGCCGAGGTTCTGCGCAACATACGTGTTTACGACGCTGCACAAACCGGCGTACAGCGTCATCGGCACGAACGCCCACACCGCGCCGTTGCCCTGAGCCGCGAGATAGATGGGGTCTTCCGGCGTGATCCGCGACACCATCAGGGCGTCGACAAACTGCATCACGGTGTACGACATCATCGTCGCAATCGTCGGCGCTGCCAGCAGCACCACCTCGCGACTTGCGGACGCAAAGCCCTCGGCGATCGGCGTGTTGTTCGTGCGGATCGCCATGGCCGCAGAGGGTATGCGCGACCCGGCGCACAACTGCCGTCTTGCTGGCCCCGCGCTCCGCGCCTTCTAAGAGTTCACCGTCATGATCCCGTTCAAGACTCCGCCGTGCGCCACAGCTTCGCCGCCAATCGCATCGCCTCGAGCATGCTGGTCGCATCGGCGATGTTTTTGCCGACGATGTCGTTGGCGGTACCATGCGCCGGGCTCGTGCGAACGACCCGCCGCCCCTCCCAAGCCAGACCAACCGTGACGTTCACCGTGCGCTCGCGATCCACCAGCTTCACCGGGATCAGCCCCTGGTCGTGATACATCGCCACCACCAGATCGTGCTCGCCCTTGAGCGCTTGCATGAAAATCGCGTCCCCCGGCACCGGACCCTTTACGTCCATCCCCGCCTCGCGCGCCCGCTCCACCGCCGGGCGCACGATCCGCTCGTCCTCATCCCCGAACAGCCCGTTCTCCCCCGCGTGCGGATTGATCCCCGCCACCGCCACCCGCGGCCTCACAATCCCCATCTCCCGACACGCCCGCTCGCCCAACTCAATCGCCCCCAGAATCTTCCAGGGCGTCAGCTTCTCCGGCACGTCCTTCAACGGAATGTGAATCGTCGCGAGGATGACCCGCAGCGACGGCCCAACAAACAGCATCCCGCTCTTCGGAGACTCGAAGCGATCAGCCAGCAGCTCGGTGTGGCCCGGGAAGTTCACGCCCGCCGCGTGCCAGGCTTCCTTGCTGATCGGCGCGGTCACGATCGCGTCGCTGGCCCGCGCTCGAAGGTCAACGCCCCGGCTCGGCTCGATCGACAGCTTCACCGACTCGATCGCGCGCTCGACGTACAGGCTGCTGGCGAGCCCGGCCCGCGCCATTGCCGTGTCCCCCGCATCCCGCACGGGCGCCGCCGTATGCATGATCGACACACCTGCGCGATTGAAGCCCGCGTCGTCCAAGCCCTCATCTGAGAACACCTCCGCGTGCCCGAGCTCGTCGGCCAGCAGCCCGAGCATCGGGCCATCGCCGAAGACCCGCGCGCGAAACGCTCGCCCGAGCTCGCCTGACTCCCGCGCCAGCGCGATCGCCTTGACCGCGACCTCCGGCCCGATCCCGGTCGGATCGCCCATCGAGATCGCCAGCACCGGCGGGCGCTGGCGCGTCGCGGGGGCAATCCTCGCGATGTCGTCATCCCCGCCCGTCATTTCGGTGTGCCGGGTGTTGGGGGGGCGGGGGCGGGAGTTGCTGGGGACGGAGCCGGCGCGGGGGTGGGGGTCGGTGTGGGGGTGGGCGCGGGTAACGGGGTCGGTGTTCCCTTCGGCGCAAACGACGGCGCCGGCACCGGCGTCACCTTGATCGGCGAGCCCGGCGAGCCCGGCAACGAGGGCATCATCTGCGGCGCCGGCTCAAGCCCGATGATCTCGATATCAAAGATCAGATCTGCCTTGGCCGGG
>JBBQMD010000063.1:0-15997 GCA_038328575.1 Phycisphaerales bacterium
GTGTCATCCAGCCTGTCAACTTCGGCAAGTTCCACGCGGCTCACAGGTGCGATGACCATCTGGGCGATGCGCATGGCGTTTTCGATTACGAACGGCTCCCGACCGAGGTTGATGAGGGCGACTTGCAGCTCGCCGCGGTAGTCGGCGTCAACGGTGCCGGGGGCGTTGACAACCGTGACAGCGTGCTTGCTCGCCAGGCCCGAGCGCGGCCGGACCTGACCCTCATAGCCGGGGGGGATCGCGACGGCCCAGCCGGTAGGAACGCGCGCGATCGCGCCAGGCGCAAGCGACATGACCTCACCCTCCGGCAAGCACGCGGCCAGATCAAGCCCCGCCGCGAGCGCGGTCTGGTACGTCGGCAAGGTCGCGCGTGGCGAGAGGCGGCGGATCTGAACGAGAAGTGGCGGAGTGGCAGCGTGGCGAAGTGACATTGTGGATTAGGAAAGTGGCAGAGTGGCAGAGTGACAGAGTGGCAAAGTGTCGAAGGGGGAACGCGACAGCATGGCACTCTGCCACTCTGTCACTTCGCCACGCTGCCACTTCTTGTTCACCGCTGGCCGAGGGTCAGCCCGAAGTTGTTGCCGCTGTCGCCGGGGATCTTCTTGCCGAAGCCGCCGGTGAGGTCCTTGTTGCGGAACTGCTCGCGCTTGCGACGCAGCTCTGGCGTCTCTTTGCTGATCTCCGCAAGCCGCTCGGACATCTGCTTTTCCTTGGCCTGGCGCTTCTCGGCAAAGATCGCCTCGCGGCTGCCCGGGGCCGGGGGCGTCTCGGCCTCGAGGACCTTCATCGAGAGGCTGATGCGGCGCGTGCTCGGATCGATCTTGATCACCCGCGCGGTGATGACCTGGTCCTTCTTCAGGACCTGCTCCGGCTTGTCGATGCGCTTGCGGCTGATCTCGCTGACGTGCAGCAGCCCGTCAACACCCGCGGCGATCTGGATGAACGCGCCGAACTCGGTGAGTCGGACGACGGTGCCGGTGATCTCGGCGCCCTCTTTAATTTCGTTCGTCGCGGACTCAAACGGGTCTTGGCTGAGCTGCTTCATGCCCAGGGCAATGCGGTTGTTGTCGAGGTCGACCTTCAGGAGCTGGACTTTAACCTTGTCGCCCTCTTTGACGTACTTCTGAACGTTCTTCTCGGTGGGCGTGACGCGGTCGTAGGTCATGTTCTCAAGGTGAACGAGGCCGTCAACGCCGCCGAGATCGACGAACGCGCCGAAGGGCATGATCTTGCGAACGGTGCCTTCCATCACGGCGCCTTCGACGAGCAGCGACTTGATCTTCTCGGCGTTGACCTTGCGCTCTTCCTGAAGGATGTCGCGCCGGCTGAGGACGATGTCGCCCATGCCGCGACGGTCGAGCTTGGTGACCTTGCAGGCGAACTTCTCGCCCACGAAGACGGACATGTCTTCGATACGCTCCAGCGCGACCTGGCCCGAGGGCATGAAGGCGCGATGGCCGGCGACCTCAAGCTCAAGCCCGCCCTTGTTGACGCCGCTCACGCGGGCTTCGACAATCTGGCCGACCTCAAGCAGCTCCCACGCCGCCTTGGTCACAGCGCCCGGGCGGGCGCACATGAACAGCGATTCCTCGGCGTTGAACCGCTCGACAACGACTTCCAGGTCGCTCCCGACGGTGGGGACTTCATCATCCTTGTAGCTGAGGCGCGAGACGACGCCGAGCTCCTTGGGGCCGAACTCGACGAAGATGTCGCTGGGGCCGACCGAGACGATCTTGCCGGTGCGGTGCTCGCGGCCGGACTGGACCACGCGCGGGCCGCGCACGGCGGCGGGGGCGCGACCGCCACGAACTTCGACATCGTGGGCGTGGGCACGCTTGGTCGCGTCGGCCTTGGCCTGCGCGGCGGCGCTGGCGCGATCAGTCGAACCCTTCAGCAGCGCGTCGAGCTCGCCGGGGGCGAAGTCGTCCATCATGTTGGCGGAATCGTCGGTGACACTTTGGAGTGTGCCGCGGGTGTCAGGGCCCTTCTCGCGTTGATCGGGCTTGGGCCCGCGCTGACCGGGGCGACCACCACCACCGCCACCACCACCGAAGCCACCGCCACCACCACCTCCGCCGCCACCTCCGCCACCAAAGGGCGGGCGACCGCCGAAGCGTGGGGCCTCGTCACCTTCAGAACTGACGACCATGGCCTTCTTGATCGTGGGCAACCCGCGCAGGTTGGGGCCAGCCGGAGCCGCGGGCGTCGGAGCGGGTGCGCTGGGCGCGGATTCTTCAGCACTCGCGGCCGGCGCGGCTGCTTCGCTCTGCGCCTCTGTCGCAACGGCGGCGCCGGTCGCTTCACCCCCGGCCTGTCCATCGGGAGCGGCGGCCTCCGGAGTCTGGGGAGTGGTTTCGGGCGAGTCGGCGGCGGGGTTGCTGGACATTTGAGGTGATCCGGAGAAAGAGAAATGACGACTCAAAGACCGGGACGATCGGGCATCCGATCGTCGCCGCGCGGCCAATCCATTGGCGTTGGCGTGCGCGCCGCGAAACTCGCGGCGGAAAAGAGTGGCCGATTCTAGACCGGGCGGAGCGACCGACGACGGCTCAGGCGGGGTGAAAGAGCGGGCTGAGTGCGAGGCCAGAACCGGGCGGGCGCGATCACCAGGAAAAGAACCGGCCCATCAGCGCACGCAGCGCCAGCACCGCGAACGTGACGACGATCGAAGCGTTGCCGGCGACAAGCAAGAAGATCACGACGGTTCGGGACGTGGGCAGGAGTTTCTCCGACCACCACTCACGCTCCTGGACGGCGGCGCGCGGCAGGTCATTGACCACAAGACGAAACGCCTGAAACGCTTCCCAGACGCGAAAGGGAGCCATGGTCAGACGCTGAGCGAGCGTGAACCGTGTGTTCAGGTCTTTGTCGAACCGCTGGCCACACTCCGAGCATCGCCCGGCATCGCCCATCTCCGTCAGGTCGTAGCGACAGCGAAAGCACTGGTACGACCCATCGGCGATGCGCACCGTGCCGACCGGCTGCTCGATCGAGCGCCCAATCGCGCCGGCGGAGGAAGCGCTCCACTCGAGCGGAGGGTTCGGGTCGGGCATTGGGGGAACCGGAGGTGTGGAGGGTGTGGACATGGCGTGGGCGGTATGGACATGGACGCGGTTCGCGGGGTAATAGCCCGAGGTTGCCGCGGGCGCGGTGTTCCGGCCATGGACCGGGACGCGGGCCGATGGGATGACACCGCCGACGGCCGGACGTTCGAAGTGGTGGCGGCGGTGGGTACGGGGACACCGATTGGCAGGCCGGATCACTTGCACGGCTTGTGAGAAATCCCACGCACCCGTAGGATCAACATCTCGCTGAACGGCTCTTCGTTCAGTGCTCGTAGACTGCCGCACGCGCAAGGGTCCACTGATCTGCAAAGCCGGATCAGCGGCATCAGGCGGATCATCGCCACTCATCTCGCGAACGCCTCACCGACCCCCGGGCGACTTGGTCTCCGCAACCGGCGAGTGCTCGGATTGCGGCTCGTTGGGTAGGGGTTGCTTTCGGATGCTGCCCAGAACACCGGGAAGCTCGACGCCCGCTTGGCGGGCGAGTTCATGGATGGGTGGCAGCGCGCCGATGAGGCCCGCGAGGAAGTCGGCGGTGGAGCCGCGGCCGCCCTCGCCGGCTCTTCCAGAGCCGGAATCCCAGACGGTGATCTTGTCGATCTTGAGGTTCTGGATGGCCTTGACCTGCTGCGCGACGATCTCGGGCAGTTGCTCGATCATCAGCAGGGTCGGCGCGATATGCGGATTCTCGGCGCACGCGCTGATCAGCTTGCGATAGCCGTCGGCCTTGGCCTCCAGCACCTGACGCACGCCCGCGGCCTCTGCCTCAAACTTCGCGCGGATCGCATCAGCCTGGCCCGCGGCTTCGAGCCGCGTCTTCTGGGCCTCGGCCTCGGCGGCGATCTCGATGCGGCGCTTCTCGACCTCCTGCGGGGCCAGCTCCTCTTTGCCTAGCCGGGCGATCTCCTGCTCGCGCTGCGCGAGCAGGACTTTGGAGGTGGCATCAGAGGCGGCGACCTCGGCCCGACGGCGCGCCTCGGCGGAGATCTCAGCGAGCTTGGCGTTGCTCTCGGCCATCATCGCCCTGCTGGCGTTCTCGCCGGTGGTCGCGATCGCCTCGGCCTCGGCGACGCGCACGCGCTGCTCTTGCTCGGCCTGCTTGCGGGCGACGATCACTTCCGCCTCGCGCTGCGAGATCGCGATCTCGCGCTCGCGCTTGGATTCTATCTCGCCCTTGACTGCCTGCGCTTCAAGGGCTGCAACGGTGATGCGCTGACGCTGCTCCGCGAGCTTCTCGCCTTCGATGGCGGTGGCCCGCTCGGCGCTGACCTTGACGGTTCGCTCGCGAACCGCGATCGCCTCACCGGATGCGCCGTCGCGCTCCTGCTGCGAGACTTCGACCTTGGCACGCTGGATGGCCTCGGCGGCGGCGCGCTTGCCGATGGCCTCGATGTATCCGCTTTCGTCCGTGATGTCGCGGATGTTCACGTTGATCAGCGTCAGGCCGATCTTGTTGATCTCCTTGGCGACGTTCTCGTTGATCAGCGTCATGAACTTCTCGCGATCGCGATTGATCTCCTCGATGGTGAGGGTCGCGATCACCAGCCGGAGCTGTCCCAGGATGATGTCCTGGGCCTGCGCGCGGATCTGTTCCTCACGCAAGCCCAGCAGACGCTCCGCGGCGTTGTTCATGAGCACCGGATCGGTGCTGATGCCGACGGTGAACGTGCTGGGGACGTTGACGCGAATGTTGTTCTGTGAGAGTGCGCCCGAGAGCGGGATCTCGATGACCAGCGGGACCAGCGAGAGGTAGGCGAAATCCTGGATCAGCGGGACGATGAAGGTGCCGCCGCCGTGAATGCACTTGGCGGCGCGCTGACCGCCGATCTTGCCGCTGACGACAAGGATTCGGTTGGGAGGGCAGCGCTTGAACTGGCGCGCGATGAACGTGAACGCGAAGATCACGATCAGCGCGACGGCGCCGATCGCGCCCAACCAGATCAGCGGCACGGTTTCGTCAGTTGTGGTTGGCACTGGTGGCATTTGCATGGCTGATTCTCCCCCTTAAAAAAACTCGATTCAACGCGATGGTGTGCTGATTCACACGGGTTCGACGGTGACGGTGTTGTCGGAGTTGATCGCGACGACACGGATCCGCGAGCGACTTGAGACTTCGACGCTCGCGCTCACGGCGTAGCAGATGCGTTCGCGATCGCCCAGGACGACTCTGACCTCGCCCTGGCCCTTGCCGGCGGCGGGGACGCTGACGGTCACTTCGCCGGTCTTGCCCTCAAGCGAGGCGAGATCGATGTTGCCGCTGCTGCTGAGCGAGCGAACGCTGCGCATGGCCAGTGCGAGGATGGTTGTGGCGAACGCTGCGCCCAGCACGGCGGCGCCGATAGATGCCCCCATCGACCACCCAAACCCTCGGAGCGCGCCGAGCCCGCCCCAGCCGAAGCCCATCAGCATTGCCAGGAGCGCCTGCACGGACAAAAAGTCGGCGGTCGAGCCGAACGCTCCGGCACTCGCGTCTTCGCCCGCGTGACTGTCGTCGCCCAGCACGAGCAATAGCGCGAGCTTGATGGAGAACAGCAGCGTGCCGAGAAGCGCCGGGACGGTGAACCAGATTGCTTGAGAGTCGAAGAAGATAGTGAGCGTCCAAACGTCCTCAGAACGAAATCGGCTCGATGATACCAGATTGCGTGGTTGGGGTGGAGCGGGGCGCGCCCGGACTACGGGCGCGAGTGCTAGCATGGGATCCGCCGGCCTGGGCGCGTGCGCACGCTGGTTGCGGCGCGACCAGGGCGTGCCAGCGAACGCGGCCGATGCCGCGGTATCGCCTGCCGAAGGGTCAAGAACAATCTGTGGGGCAGTGAGGACGTTGTTGTTATGAGCCATCATCACAAAGCCGACGCCGCGACCGCGGCTCCCGCCGGTCATGTCAGCCTTGATCACGACGAGAAGCACGACCCGCACGCGACAAGGTGGGGCGACTTCCTGAAGGCGGCGATCAAGCTGGGTGCCAGCGACATCATCATGAAGACCGGCAAGGCACCGGCCGTGCGTCTGCGCGGCGCGTTGAAGGGCCTGGACACGACGCCGATCAGCATGGCGGAGTTCAAGGACATCGCCAAGCACATCCTGGACGAGGAGCAGATAAAGGATCTGCACAAGTTCGGGTCGGTTGACTTCGCGTACGACTACGACGAGAAGACGCGCTTCCGCGTCAACCTCTTCCAGGCACGCGGCAAGCTAAGCGTCGCCGCCCGATTGATCTCGGCGCACATCCGGCGCTTCGAGGAGCTGTATCTTCCGCCCATCATGAGCGAAGTCGCCATGCAGCCCAACGGCATCGTGCTGCTCAGCGGCGTGACCGGCTCGGGCAAGTCCACCACGATCGCGGCGATGCTCGACTATGTGAACGAGCGCAAGCCCGTACACATCGTGACCATTGAAGACCCGATCGAGTACATCTTCACCGATAAGAAATCGACGATCAACCAGCGCGAGATCGGCATCGACTGCCTGGACTTCAAGATCGCGCTGCGGGCCCTGGTGCGCGAGAACCCGGACATCGTGCTGGTCGGTGAGATGCGCGACAATGAAACGTTCGAGGCGGCGCTACACGCCGCCGAGACCGGGCACTTGGTGTACGGAACGATCCACGCGTCCAGCGCAACGCAGACGTTCAGCCGGATCTACGGCCTGTTCGAGCAGGAAGAAGTCGAGCAGGTGCGACGCATCCTCGCGTATCAGATGCGCGCGTTCGTGTACCAGAAGCTGCTGCCCACGCTGCGCCCGGAGATCGCCCGTATCCCGGCGCTCGAGATCCTGGTCAACAACGCCGTCGTGCGCAAGTACATCCTTGAGGGACGCGAGGGCGAGCTGCGCGAATATCTTAAGAGCATCGAAGCGACGCAGAGCGGCATGAAGGACTTCAACCAGAGCCTCATGGAACTGGTCGAGCAGGAGATGATCCACGTCCGCACGGCGCTCGAAACCAGCCCAAACCCCGACGAGCTGCAGATGCGCCTCAAGAAACTGGGTTCGGGAAGGTAAAAAAGAAAACGGCAATCGAGACTCGGCAATCGGCAATCGGGAACGGCGTCAATACAGCGAGCACGCGATCACTCGCGTGCTCGCTTTTTTTTACTTCGCACGATTGCCCATCCCCGTCTTCACGATTGCCGATTGCCGAATCCCGATTGCCGACCCCACCTATCGCTCGCGCCCGTGCGCCGTTCAGAGGATTTCAACAATCTCAAACTTCTTCACGCCGCGCGGCGTGCGGACGCTGACGATTTCGCCCACCGCGGCTTTCATCAATGCTTCGCCCATCGGGCTGGCGGGCGTCACTTCCACGATGTCATCGCCGACGGCACCGCTGAACTCGCCGACCATCTTGAAGACCTCGACATCCTTCTTGCCGGACTCGCGCAGCTTGACCGTCGCGCCGACAAAGACCACGCCAGTACTCTTGCGCGACTCGTCGATCACGCTCACGTTCGCCAGGCGTTCGCTCAAACGCCTGATCTCGGCTTCCTCCATGCCCTGCGTCTCGCGCGCCGCGTGATAGTCTCCGTTTTCCTTCAGGTCTCCGAGCTCCCGAGCCTCTGCGATACGCTGCGAGATGTTCGCGCGATTGTCCACCAGGGCCTTGACCCTCGCCTCCAACTGGTCACGTTCGAGCTTGGTCAAGAGTTCCATAGAGGGCCTCGATTCTCGGCAACTGTCTCGCCAGTCTGGTGCGGCATCCAGCCGGCTGTTCGCGGGCTGGCATCGATCAATCAACAGCGAGTCCATCGCAATCGCCCAACCCCGCCGGAAGGGCGCCCACCCCACGCGAGAACGATCACGACGGGGCTACTTGTCTTTCTTGTCCGACTTGTCAGCGCGGGCGGGGAAGAGCGCCTCCAGCGCCTTGGGCAAGCGCGACTTCCAGGCGACCTCGTTGTGCTCGCCTTTGGGATCAACGACGACCAGGACGCTGCCGCCGCCAGCGGACTGCCGCTCCTTCGCAAGCGACTCGAACGTCGCGGCGCTCTTGACCATGGCCTGGTTGGTGTCGGCAAACTCCGGGTCGCTGCCTCGCTCCATGCCGCCCATGCCGAAATAGATGGTCTTGGGCCAGGTCTTCTGCGCCGCGAAGTGCTGGAGCGCGGCTCCATCTGCGAAGTTGGTGCTCATGCTCTCCAGGAGCACCTTGCCGACCTTGTCGGGGAAAGCGGTTGCAACCTGCAGCGAAATGATCGCGCCAAAGCTGGAGCCGCCCACCGCGGTGTTCTCAACGCCCGGCTTCACGCGAAACACTCGCGCAACGCGCGGCATCACTTCGCCGACCAGCCACTCAGCGTATTGCTTGCCGCGCACCGGCTGGTCTTTGTCCAGCAGCGGGATCGGAAGATACTCGGTCGCGCGGTTCTTTCCGGCGTGCGGCACAGCAACGATGATCAGCGGCTCGATCTTGCCCTCATTGATGAGGCGCGTCGCGGTCTCGTCAGCCGCCCACTCATCGGGCGTGATGGCGTTCTTGATGAAGACGTTCTGGCCATCCTGGAGATAGAGCACCGGGTAGGTGCGCGACGCGTTCTCCGGCTTGTCGTAGCCCGGGGGGAGCCAGACGAGCAGGTCGCGAACGGTCCACACGCCCCCGCCGGTGACTTGAAGGCGCTTGATCGTGCCGGTGATGCCCTCGGCGGGCAGGTTGAAGTAGGGGTCAAGATCAGGGCGAGCCGCAGCGGACGGGCGCATGTCGTCCCACGCCGGGATCTCGAACTCAAGCTCCGGAGACTCTCCCGGCCTGAGCTTGCTGACATCGATCTTCGGGAGCATGCGGTTGGGGCGCGCGGTCAGGTCGGCGGCGCACTCCCAGGTGTCGCTGCTGCCGCGCGTGAACTTGAACTCGATGGGGCCGTCGATCTCGCCCTTCTTCAGGACGATCTGCCAGCGTAGATCACTCCGGGGCGAGAGCTTGAACTTCTCGTCCGCAGGGTTCCAGCCGTTCCAACTACTGGCCAGGTGAATCGGCTCGCTGGTTGAGGCCTTGCCGCTGAGGTCTTTGACGACGATGACGAAGCCCTGGTCGAGCAAGTCGGGCGAAGTCAGTTTCGTCGCATCGCCGACAGGACCCGGCGCCACGTTCGAGCCGACCGCGGGCGCAGTCACAGCGCCGGCAGTACCCGGCGCCGCGGCCAACGCGTTGGCGTACTTAACGCGGTCCTTGCGCGCCGCGTCTCGATCCACGACCGCCCACAGACCGCCGACGATGATCAGCGGCGAGACCAACCACGCCGTCAGCATGACCTTGTTCATTCGCATTTCGCTCCGCTCACAAAAAAAAGATTGAGGGACGTGACTTCGCCACCCGGGCTTAACTGTACCTCGCACGACCGAGCCGTGCGAACGGCGACAACAGTTCCGGAGGCCGGGGGCAGTTGCAGGCCCGCCGGCAAGGCCGGGTTACTTCTTGGCGGCGCTCAGGTTCTTGCTCACCTCGCTCCAGTTCACGACACTCCACCACGCGCCGATGTAGTCCGCACGCCGATTCTGATACTTCAAGTAATACGCGTGCTCCCAGACGTCGAGGCCCAGCAGGGGCGAGCCGCCGCAGCCGGCGATCGCCTGGCCCATCAGCGGGTTGTCCTGGTTGGGCGTGGAACAGATCTCGAGCTTGCCGGTTTCCTTCTTCCAGCACAGCCACGCCCAGCCCGAGCCAAATCGCTTGGTCGCGGCGTCTGCAAACTGAGACTTGAACGTGTCAAAGGTGCCGAACGCGGCAGCGATCGCCTCCGCAAGCTCGCCGGTCGGCGCGACGCCCCCTCCGCCCTGGCCGACGGGGGCCATCGTCCGCCAGAAGAGCGAGTGGTTGACATGACCGCCAGCGTTGTTGCGGACGAGGCCGCGCTTGTCCTCGGGAAGCTCCGAGAGCTGGGCGATCATTTGCTCAGCGGGGAGCGAGGCCCACTGCGTGCCCTCCAGCGCCTTGTTCGCGTTGGTGACGTACGCGGCGTGGTGCTTCTGGCTATGAATCTCCATCGTCTGGGCATCAATGAACGGCTCGAGAGCCGCGAGGGGGTAAGGGAGGGTGGGGAGCGTGTACGTCATGGGACGGTTCCTTGCAACTGTGGAGACGAATGGCACCGCGTCCGAGAACGCGGCAATCGGAAATCGTACGCGCTCAGATGAGTAGACCGGCGCGACGTTATGCGGAAGCTCGCGTTTCGAGAGGAGCGAGACGCAATGGCGGTGGCGACTCGGCCATGTGTCGGCCTCGCGGTGGTTACGTGACTGACGGCAAGAGGCTGATCAGCGACGTTGATCAACATACAAACAAACACTAAACTTGTATATCGGGAGCGGCGGGCAACACCGCCGCTGGCAGAGCCAGAAACTCTGCCTGGTTGGTAACTAAAAAAATCCTCAGGCTTCTTTCTTATTGTCCACCGTCACGCGGCGCCAGACGGGCAGTTCGCTGGCGATTTACCGCTTCATCGCGCATACTCCCGCCCTTGCGATCTCCGGTCAAAGCCGGCCGGGGGAAATCGCAGATCCGAGTCGATTCGGAGGACGAACCGAAGGCATCGGCGGCTGGTATCAAGCGTTCACGTTGGGCGCTCTTGGCGGGCCGATAAAAACGCCGCGGAACTCGTAAGACTGCTGGCATTTGTTGAGGCTTGGGCGATAATGCAGACTGGTGCCCGGGCGAGCCGTAAAAATGCGGAAAATGTGATAGGTTACCCAAACGACCGAAACGTTCGGGCACTCGCGGCGTATAAAGAAAAGGGAGAATACGACGTCGCTCGACCAAAATCGCTCGCAGTTTGCAAAGAACGTGTGAGCGATCGGTGAGTAGTTGACGGCGATGGCGGGTTCGGGTCAAATCATCCGCAGTTCAGGAAGATCCCGATGAGCGGATCTTCAATGCAAGGATAGCCCTTTTGATAGGATTTTGTTCGTATTTCACTACGCGTGTCCAAGGTGAGCTTGCCCGAAGCAAGCGGTTTGAAGAAGTCGCCAGCGGCGGTTTTCCCGTCTCGCACAAAGCATGAGGCTGGAAAGTCAGCGGCGTTGGGCGAGGGTCAGGTCGAGTTGAAGCCTCGGTCTATGTCGGGTCAGTCAAAATCAAAGCTAAAGCACAACGAGCAGGAAGGTCGTTCCATGGAAGTTCCGTCACTCATGCCCAAATCGCATCCCTCGCCGCTCGAGCAGCATCGACGCCGCAACCGGGTCGATTTTTCTGAGACGCCAGAGGTGAAGCCCGCGGCCGTGGCCAAGTCGGGCGCGAAGTCCACCGGCGGCACCGCTGCGCCCGCCAAGAGCACAAAGGTGAAGCGCACGCTGAGCCGCGAAGACGAGAAGCTTCTCAACGCGATCCTTTCGTCCGAGCAGGACTTCATTGATTCGCCGGCGTTCTACGAGACGGACGCCAAGAAGAAAATCTACGACGACGCCCCGGCGATCCCAAAGCCCGATACAACGTGGTACCACCCGGTGATGGACGACCTCTCGGGTCGCACGCGCACCATCAAGCACGCTCAGCAGGTGATCCTGACCGGCGCGCAGGAAAAGGTGTTGTTTCATCAGTTCAACTACGCCCGCTATCGGATCTGGAAGCTGCAGCAGGAGATCTGGGCGACGCCGTCACGCAAGCCCACGCCCGAGCAGGCCGAGGACGTGCTGCGCTGGTTCCGCATTTCGGATCTGATCCGCGAGCAGATCGCCAACACGAACCTGGCGCTGGTGCTGGCGATGGCCAAGCGCACGCGCATGAGCGAGGTGGACTTTGCTGACCTGGTCAGCGAAGGGAACATGGCCTTGCTTCGCGCGGTTGACAAGTTTGATGCCGGCCGCGGCTACAAGTTCAGCACATACGCCTGTCGAGCCATCCTCAAGGCCTTCTCGCGCCAAGGGATGAAGTTGAGCAAGTATCGCCAGCGGTTCCCGACGGACTTTGACCCCAAGCTCGAGCGCTCCAACTACCTCGAAACCAAGCGCACCAGCTTTGAGAAGGACGCCGCCGAGGAAGTGAAGCGCATCGTGATCGAGAACCGTGCGGAACTGACCGAAGTCGAGCGCACCGTGATCGAGCACCGCTTCGGCCTCGAACACGGCCAAGAATCTGAGAAGCCCATGACACTGGAGCAGGTCGGCCAGATCATCGGCGTCACCAAGGAACGCGTCCGCCAGATCCAGAACAAGGCCATGGAGAAGATCCGCCTTGAGCTGGAGGCCAACTTCCTGGGCAACAAGAAGGCCAAGGAAGCAATGGAAGCGGCCGCCGCGGCTCTGGGCGAGGTCGCCCAGCCCACGCTCGAAGAGCTCCTGAGCCGCAACTAATCTTCGAGCACTTTTTAGTTCAACAGCTCCTCCTCTGAGCGGGCGGTCCTCATGGGCCGCTCGCTCGTTTTTTTGCGGCCTCCTCATTCGATCAGGCCAAGAAAGAACCCGGCACTGCCGCCGGGCCTCCATCCCCAGAAGCCACGAGACGCAGTGTGCAACAAGCCCCGCCAACTCCTCGCCCCAGCGGCGGGGCAACGGCCTGTCGCCACCGGTGAAGCGGAGTCCGCCGACGAGCGGACGGAGCGCAACCCGTGGAAAGCGGGACCTCCCACGTCCCCGCCCCGGCAGCAGCAGAGGAGTTGCCTTGAGTGGGGTACTCGCGCCCCAACTGTCAACGCAGAGGGCCAAGGAATCCCCAATGTGCGGGCTCGGGGGCGGTCGCCAAAGCCGTTGCACGTTGCCCAACATGCCACCGCGCCCCATTCTGGTGCATTTGTCTTGCGGCGACGCCGAGAAGCGGTACAGTGTGTTTGTCGTCGCCTGCCGGGCCTTTGTAGGCTGTCGTGCAGTGATCGAGGGGCGAAAGCCCCTTCTGGAGAAAGAGACATGAACCGTCCAAACTTAGGCCTGCTCCCCGTTCTGGCGGCGGTCGCCGGTCTGTCCCTCGCGGCGTCTTCCGCGCTGGCCTCGATCACCATTCCCACCGTGCCCGTCGGTAACCCCGGCAACAACTCGGTAACGTACACATACGACATTGGCGCCACCGAGGTCACCAACGCGCAGTACACCGCGTTCCTCACCGCCGTCGCCCAGACCGACACCAACAATCTCTACAGCACGAACATGGCCGGTTCGTTCGGCGGCATCACCCGCTCCGGATCGCCCGGCTCGTACACCTACTCGGCGATCAGCGGCCGGGAGAATCACCCGGTGAACTACGTCTCCTTCTGGGACGCGACTCGCTTCGCCAACTGGCTGCACAACGGCCAGCCGACGGGAGCGCAGAGCAACACCACCACCGAAAACGGCGCGTACACGCTGACCGCCGGCGGGATCGCGGCCAACGCCATCACCCGCAACGCCGGCTGGCAGTGGGCCGTCACCAGCGAGCCCGAGTGGTACAAGGCCGCGTATCACCAGCCCGCCAGCCTGGGGGGCGACAGCGACGACTTCTGGCTCTACCCGAACTCAAGCAACACCATCACCACCGCCCAGGCGAACTACAACAACGCCATCGGCGACTTCACGCCCGTCGGCTCGTACGCCCCGAACTTCTACGGCACCTTCGACATGGGCGGGAACGCGTGGGAATGGAACGAATCGATCCAAGGAGGCTCATCCTTCCGCGGCATTCGCGGCGGGTTCTTCGGTGACCCCGACGTCACCCTTTCGGCCAACTTCCCCATCGACGGCGACCCGGCGGGCCAGTTCTTTAACGTCGGCTTTCGCGTCGTCGCGATCCCTTCGCCATCCTCGGTCGCGCTGCTGGCGATCGGTGGCGTGTTGGCCGGGCGGCGGCGGCGCAACTGATCGCAGCACTCGCATCGCGGGCGGGTGGGCATGACCGCTGACGCGGCCTGACCGCTCGCCCGATCCACGTTCAATATGCAACGCACGATCCACACCGCCCAAGCACCCGCTCGGGCCGTGTTCGTGTGCGCACTCGTGTGCGCACCCCGCTCGCGCGCCCGCGACTGACTTCCTCCGCCCCGCCCGAGCCGCGGTGCATTTCCCTCACGCCTGCACACAACCCGTCGAAAGCACGACCATTCACGACCCCGCCCGGGTAAGGGCGGAGGATTTGTGTCCCTCCGACGGCAACGGAAGCCAGCAGCCCGGCGTCGTCGGCGAGTCCTGATACGATGGCCGCCTGGAGACCCACATGCCCGTTCCCGGTTAGCAAGACTTCATGCTTCCGCTCGTAAAACTGGCGGCCGACGGCCAAGAACACAAGATCACGGATGCCATCGACGCGCTCGCCGACCAGTTTGGCTTGAGCGAACTCGACCGCGAGAGCATGCTGCCAAGCGGCACGCAGACGCGCCTGTACAACCGCGTGACGTGGGCGTTGACCTACCTCACAAAGAGCCTTCTGCTCGACAAGTCCGCTCGCGGCAAGTTCAAAATTGCTTTCCGGGGGATCGACGTTCTCAAGAAGAACGTCACGCGAATCGACAACGCGTTCCTCGGGCAGTTCGATGAGTTTCGTGCCTTCAAGCAAAAGAAGAGCAAGCCAGCAACAAGTCCACTCGCGGCCGAGGTCGAGGAAGTGGAAGATGTTGACACATTGCTCACGCCCCTTGAACGCGTCGAAGGCGGCTACAACGAGCTTCGCGAAGCCTTGGCCGACGAACTGCTCACCCGCGTGCGCGTGATGCAGCCCAAGGCTTTCGAGCAGTTGGTGGTCGATGTGCTCGTCGCCATGGGATACGGCGGATCGCAACTCGACGCCGCGCAGGTCGTGGGCAAGAGCGGCGACAACGGCATCGACGGCGTCATCAAAGAAGACCGGCTCGGCCTCGACATGGTCTATGTACAAGCGAAGCGGTACACCGCCGACGTCGGCCCCGGCGCAATCCGCGAGTTCGTCGGCTCGCTCGGAGAGCACAAGGCGACCAAGGGCGTGTTCATCACCTGCGGCGGCTTCACATCCGGAGCGAAGGAGGCCGCCGTCAAGGCCCACCACCGCATCGTGCTAATCGACGGCGACCAACTCGCGGACTACATGATCGACAACGGCGTCGGCGTCGCGGCTTACAAGGCGTACACGGTGAAGAAGTTGGATGGCGACTACTTCGGCGAAACGTAAACTATCCTTCGCCCCTGCCGAGGCGGCATGCGTTCCCGCCACGGGTTGCACGAAGCCGTGGGGAAATCGCTACGTTTCACCGACCCGCCCCGGAACGGGCGGAGGATTCGCCTTCTGCGGATGGTCGCGGCTCCAGACGCGAACGCATCGCCCAAGGATGCCCCAGACTCACCATCTTCAAGCCGTTGAAACTTCACGCAATAGGCCCGGGAACGATCCACGTTCAATTCCACGACATACCCCACACGCCCCGGGCATCCGCCCGGGTCGTGTTCGTTTGCGTGCTTGATCTCGTGCCCATTGGGTGCCCGACCCCACATTGACTCCCTCTAAATACATGCATATACATTGATATGGAACAATCTCCCCCCATCTCCTGTCTCTGCGCCGTTCTCCGCCGCGCCAGCCGCGCCGTGACGCGGGCGTATGAAGCGCGGCTGGATCCGCTGGGGGTCACCGTCACCCAGCACACCATCCTGCGGACGCTCATGCAGGCCGGCGCGCGAGCGCAGCATGAGCTCGCAGAGATCCTCGTCATGGACTCCACGACGCTCACGCGAACGCTCTCGCCCCTGCGCGCACGCGGCTGGATCGAGCAGCACCCCACCGACGACCGGCGCGTGCGCCGGTGGGCAATCACGCCGTCGGGCCGGCGCGTCATAGACCGCTGCGCTAAAGCATGGCAAGCGTCGCAACGAGATCTGAAAGCCCGCGTCGGCGAACACGAGTGGGAAGTCCTGCGCCACTCCCTACTCCGTCTAGGCGGCCTAGCCGCCGCGTAATCGCCGGGCTAATCCGGGTGTCAATCGCCCCCCAGCCCCCGCGTCCCTGCTCCCCCTCTCCCTGCCCCCTGCTTCCCCGGTCCCCGGTCCCCGATCCCCTCCTTCACGATTGCCGATTGCCG
>JBBQMD010000064.1:0-15101 GCA_038328575.1 Phycisphaerales bacterium
CATCGAGCGCTCAGACATCACAAGGCCTCCTGCAACCATCCAACACACTGCAAGCATCTATCCGCACAAGACATACGCGCGGATTCGTGAGTGATACCGCACCCGACTCTATCGGTCGCAGACGTGCCGGGCATTGTCTACCGCCCAAACACCAAAAGGTTATCGACCCGGACTGCTTTTTCGCTGGATTACAGCAGTTCCGCCGCCAGCGAGGCCAGTTCGCTTCGCTCGCTCTTGGCCAGCGACACATGCCCGACCACGCTGAGCCCCTTCATCTTCTCAATGAGGTAGCTCAGCCCGTTGGAGCTCTGGTCCAGATACGGGTTGTCGATCTGCTGGATGTCGCCCGTGAGAACCACCTTGGTTCCCTCGCCGACGCGGCTGACGATGGTCTTGATCTCGTGGGGCGTGAGGTTCTGGGCCTCGTCCACGATCATGAACTGGTGGGGGATGGAGCGCCCGCGGATGTAGGTCAGCGGCTCGAGGACGACCTTGCCACCGGCGATGAGTTTCTCGATGCGCTGCTCGGTGGAGAGGCTCTCAGCGTGCTGGTTGTCGCCGCGCCCGCCGACGGTGGCGCCGCGGGTCGAGAGGAGATAGCCGAGGTTGTCAAAGATCGGCTGCATCCAGGCGCTGAGCTTGTCGTCCTTGGTGCCCGGGAGATAGCCGATGTCGCGTCCCAACGGCATGATCGGGCGCGCGACCAGCAACTTGTCGTAGCGCTCTTCGGTGAAGACCTTGGCCATGCCAGCGGCGACTGCGACCAGCGTCTTGCCCGTGCCGGCGGAGCCCAGCAGCGTGACCATGCGGATCTCGTCGTCCATCAGGAGGTCCAGCGCCATCGTTTGCTGGACGTTTCGCGCCATGATCCCAAAGACCGGCTTGCGCGGGCCGGTGACGGGGATGAGATGATCCGTGTCGGCCAGTCGTCGGGCCAGGCCGGTGTGGCCCTCGTCCTCGCCATCACGCAGAATGACGAACTGATTGGCGTACACCTGGCGCGTGCTGAGCGAGCCCTCCGGGCCGACGCCGGTCGCCAGCGCATCGCTGAGGCGGTCCAGCGGCAGCATGCGATCGTGGTAGAGTTCGTCGATTAGCCCGCCATCCACATCGAGCGTGGTGAAGCCGGTGTAGAGCGTGTCCGTGTTGACCTTCTGATTCTCGAAGTCCTCGGTGGTCAGGCCCAGCGCATCGGCCTTGAGGCGCGCGTTGAGGTCTTTGGACACGAAGACCACGTTCTGGCTGCCGGAGCGCTGCAGGTCATACGCGACGGCGATGATGCGATTGTCCGGCTTGTCGGCGCTGAGAACTGGCGGGCGCTCGTGCAGGCCGACATCGATGCGAACCACGCCGGAACGTCCGACGCGGTTGGACTTGCGATTGGCGGGATCGCAGGAATCGCCCCAGCGGACGCCGTCGATCAGACGGCCCATGGTGCGCAGGCGGTCAAGCTGGCGGATGGCCTCGCGAGCGTTGCGCCCGCGATCGCCTGAATCGCGCTTGAAGGTATCGAGCTCTTCGATCACCACCAGCGGGATGACGACCTCGTGCTCCTGAAACACAAAGAGCGAGTTGGGGTCGTGCAGCAGGACGTTGGTATCCAGCACGAACCGCCGGAGCGGCTTCTCGCTCAAAGTGACGGTTGAGCGTTTCGAGGCGGGCGTTGTGGGGGTTGATGGAGCGCTGGCGTCGGAACCGGCGGTATCGCCCGATCCGCCTCGCGCAGCGCGGCCGCCGGTGGCCTGCTCCGAGACAAATCGAGAAGAGTGTGAGGAAGTCGCGCTCCGGGTGGTGGAGCCCGCCGTCCGACTGGTTTCGCCCATCTGCTCGCTCCTCAAGGATCTGCGTCCGTGCGGTGGAAACTGTGTCATCCGATGACGTCTTCCTGTGGCGGAGAACCAGCGGGAAGATAGACCACAATAACAAAAGTCTTCGGGCCGCACGCTTCTCCACCATCACCGAAAATCTACCCGCGGCAATCTGATACGCGTCGAACAGGCCTCAGGATCGTCAGGAACCCTCCAGACGGACGGTCCGAAAAGATCGTGTGAAGATAAAGCATCCCCTTCGAGCCACTGTCGGTGAGCCTGACCAAGTCGGGCTCGAAGGCTCAAAGCGCGGCCTCGGCGCGCCGGCTCGCCCGTCGCCCCGCCAAAACGCTACGGTTCGGCATGTCTGTTGATCCTCGCCACCCCTGGGACGCGCCCGGCTCCACCTCAACGCCCGGACGCGCCGATCCGCTCGCCGGTGCCTGCGTCTTCGCTGGTCAGACGCTCCCGGAAGAGCTTCCGCCGGACCCGTTCCCGCTGTTTCAGTCGTGGCTTCAGATGAGCGCCGACACGCGCTCGCAGCCCAACCCCAACGCCATGTCGCTGGCGACGGTGGACGCCGACGGCAAGCCCAGCGTGCGCATCGTGCTGGCCCGACGCGTCTACCCCGACAAGGGCTGCGTGGTCTTCTTCACCAACTACGACTCGCGCAAGGGCGAGGCGATCCACGCCTCTCATCGCGTCGCGGCGTGCTTCCACTGGGATCACCTCGACCGCCAGGTCCGCATCGAAGGCGTCGCCACCGTCTCCCCGGTCAGTGAGAGCGACACCTATTTCACCCGCCGCCCGCTCATGTCGCGCGTCGCAGCGTGGGCCAGCTCGCAATCTCGCCCGCTCGCCAGCCGTCAGCAACTGCTGGACTCCAACGCGCGCGTCGAGGCCCGCTTCGGTGTCACCGGCGGCGATGAAAAAGTGAAGACCATGTCGCCCGAAGAAGTCGCGGCCATCAGCGTGCCGCGCCCGCCAAACTGGGGCGGCTTCCGCCTGTGGGTCTCCAGCATGGAACTCTGGCTGGGCCACAGCGCCCGCCTGCACGACCGGGCAGTGTGGCGGCGCGAGCTGACGCCGACACCGGTCGATGGCGCGCCGGGGTACGTCGGGGGCCAGTGGAGCGTGACGCGCTTGCAGCCTTGAGGCGCGGGTTGGCAGCGAGGAACCTCACACCCTGAAGATCGCCCCCAGCCGCTTACCCATCAAGATGCTCGCGCCCACCAGCGTCACGGTGAGCAGCGCCATGCCCCAGACGCCCATCGCGCTGGCGATGTAGATACCGTCGGCCAAACGGTTGGTGAACGCGAAGATGGCCTTGGTGATCGGGTAGTGCTGCGGCTGCTGGGCCAGCATGAGGCTGTCGCTGACTTCCAGCATGCAGAAGCTGAAGGCCAGCAACGCGCCGGCGATGAGGTTGGCCGCGATCAGCGGAATGATGATGCGGCGCACGGCGGTGAATCGTGATGCGCCGAGATTGAGCGCGGCCTCTTCCATCTCGCCGCTGGTCTGCTCCAGCCCCGCCACCGTCGCGCGCACGATGTAGGGCAGGCGTCGCACGCTGTACGCGATGATCAAGAGCGGGATCGGGTTGGGATCGCTGCCGACGATGCTCACCAGCCCGTCGAACGGGTCGCCCTTGCCAAAGGGCCAGCCCAGGCTCATCGCGATGTAGCCAAACGCCAGCACCAGCCCGGGCACCGCCAGCGGGAGCATGCACAGCGCATCGAGGATCGAGCGACCCTTGATGTTCGTCCGCACGATCAGATAGCCCACAAGCACGCCCAGGAACAGGTCAAGCGTCACCGCGGCGGCCGCGAGCTTCAGGGAGTTGACGATCGCGCCAAAGCTCTCCGGATGCGTCAAGGCCTCGCGATAGTGCGAGCCGGTGAACTGGGTGGGCAGGATCGAGCGATACCACGCCCCCGGCTCGCTGATCGAGGTCAAAACCACACCGACATGCGGCAGCAGCGCCAGACCGATGATCAACGCGAACGCGCCCGCCGCGACGAGTCCTGCGCCGCGCCCGAGCGGCTCGTCCTGAGCGGCGCGTGAGGCCTTGGCGTACATCGCGTGAGCCCGCCCACCGAAGACCGTCTTGCCCAGGGCGTAGATGCCCACCGCCATCACCAGCATGACGAGCGTGAGGGCGTACGGCCTTGCCGAGCTCTCGACCTCTTTCAGCCCCTCAAAGATCTGCACGGGTGTGACTTCACGAAACTCGAAGATCAGCGGCGTGCCCAGCTCGGTAAACGCCCAGATGAACACGATCGTGCCGCCAGCGAACAGGCCGGGGCGGATGAGCGGAAGCGTGATCCCGAAGAACCGCCGGAAGAAGCCGGCGCCGAGGTTCTGGGCCGCTTCGTCGAGCGCCGGGTCAAGGTTGGCCAGGGCGGCGGAGGCGTTGAGATAGATGATGGGGTAGAGCGAGAGCGCCTGCACGACGACGACGCCCCAGAACTTGGCGTTGCCCAGAACGTCCCACTCCGTGCCCAGCAGCGTGTTGAGGGCACCCTCGCGCCCGAGCATCATCTTCACGCCGATCGCCCCGACAAACGGCGGCAGGATCAGCGGGATCAGCACCAGGGCGTTGAGCGTGCGTTTCAGCGGAAAGGAGAACCGGGTGGAGAGCACAGCCAGCGGCAGGCCGACGAGCATGGCCAGCAAGGTCGTGCCGGTAGCGATTTTGAGGGAGTTGATGATGCCGTGAAAGGTGGCGGGGTCTTCAAAGACCAGGCCCAGATGCCGAAGGGTGAACCCGCTGCGGCTGGAGACATCCTGATAAAACGCGCCGCGGAGGGTCAGCATGATCGGATACAGCAAAAACATCGCCAGCAACGCCAGCAGCATCACGAGCAACACATAGTTCCCGAAGTTCCGCGATCGCAGCATGGGCGGATGGTACCCGATACCCGTGCCCCTGGGCTTCGCGACACTGGACTCCGCGCCACTGATCCGGCTCTGCTCGCGTGCCACTGATCCGGCAACGCGGATCAGTGCTCTTGATCTGCCGTGAGCGCGGCGGGCACTGGTCCGCAGAGCCGTTCAGTGGCACTTGGCCCGCTTCGCGCCTTTGACGAAGTCTTCGCAGATGCGATGATCCGGACGCCATAGCGTTGGAGCGTGAGCGTGGCCGTCAGGTTCCGCCGGGCGGGCGGGAGGCGACGCGATCTTGGGCTGGATTTGGGGGGTGGTGCCCGGAGCTTTCTGATGTTGTCTTTGCGAGTTGCGGCGGGGGTGTGGGCTGCGTGCTTGGTTGCGAGTGTTGCGGTGGGCCAGCCGGCGCCGGCGGCCGCGTCGGCGAGTCCCGCGGCCGCTGCGCCTAGCGCCGCGCCGGGCGGGGAGCGAGCAGCCGCGCCGGCGACGGCGCCGATTGATGAGTCTCGCACGCTGCGGCTGATCGCGATCGGCTCCTGCGCCCGCGAACGTTCGCCGCAGCCGATCTGGAGCGAGATCATCAGCGCCAAGCCTGACCTGTTCCTGATGATCGGCGACAACCACTACGCCGATGTCTGGGAAAAGAACGGCAAGATGGGGATGCGCCCGGTAGAGAGCATCGATCGCATCGACGAGGCGTACGCGGCGCTCGCGGCGATTCCCGGCTTCAGCGCCCTTCGCGCCCAGTACCCGATGATGGCGACCTGGGACGATCACGACTACGGCGCCAACGACGCCGGCAAGGACTTCCCCCTGCGCGAGCAGAGCAAGCTGTCGTTCCTGAGGTTCTGGGGGATCGGCGAGGACAGCGCAACGCGGGATCAACCAGGGATCTATCACGCGCGGACGTTCGGACCCGCGGGCCAGCGGGTGCAAATCATCATGCTGGACACGCGGTTCAATCGCGACGCGATCGAGCGCCTTGCCCGGGGCCAGCGAGTCGAGGGGCGCGGGCCGTACATCCCGACGCTCGACAAGGCCAAGACGATGCTCGGCGAGGTGCAGTGGGCGTGGCTGGAGGAGCAGCTGAAGGCCCCAGCAGAAGTCCGCATCATCGGCAGCAGCATCCAGATGGTCGCCGACGAGCACGGGTATGAGACCTGGGGCAACATGCCCCACGAGCGCCAGCGCTTCTACGACCTGGTCACCAAGACCGGCGCCCGCGGCGTCGTGGTCATCTCCGGCGATCGCCACCTCACCGAAATCTCAGTGGATCGCGGCTCAGCCGAGCGGCGCGTGCCGTATCCGATCTGGGACTTCACCTCCAGCGGGATGAACCTGAATCGAGGATCGGTGAGCGACGTGAACTCGTTCCGGGTGGGGCCGGTTCGGCGTGAGGCCACCTTCGGCACGGTGCGGATTCTCTGGGGCACGAATCCAGATCAGACCAAGATCGAGTTCGTCGCGCTGGGCGACCAATCGCAGATGCTCACGCGCCAAACGGTGTTCCTGAGCGATCTGCGTCAG
This sequence comes from Phycisphaerales bacterium, assembly GCA_038328575.1. Lineage (GTDB taxonomy): Bacteria > Planctomycetota > Phycisphaerae > Phycisphaerales > UBA1924 > JACVCS01. Next base: position 6,222 of record JBBQMD010000064.1, read on the forward strand.
ACGGCCACACCCATTCCGACGCCGCCGGTCAAGTGAGACCGGGTGGCGCGGGTGTTGGGGCGGGGGCATTCACGCGACGGCGTGACCCTCTACGCTTGGCCCATGCGCGCAATCGTCACCGGGCAGATCGGGCTGGACAAGAAGCAGTACATCAACTCCGCCGCGGCCTTGGCCGGGCATCAGGGTGAACAGATCGACGTGTACCACGTCGGCGACATCATGTACAAGGAAGGGCCGGACGTGCGCCCGGGCAAGATCTTGGATCTGCCCCTGAGCCGGCTGAACTCGCTCCGGCGGGCGGCGTTCAAGGACGTCATCGTCGAGGCCAAGGACAGCCGCAACCTCATCGTCAACACGCACGCGACTTTCCGTTGGCGTCACGGCCTGTTCGCCGCGTTTGATTACGACCAGATCACCAAGCTCCAGCCCGACCTGTTCATCTGCCTGGTGGACAACATCGAGGTGGTTCACAACCGCCTGCACCGCGATCACGAGATCGACGCGACGCTGAAGGACTGCATGGTCTGGCGCGAGGAGGAGATCCTCGCCAGCGAGCTGCTGACCCAGTCCATCCCCGGCAGCCGCTTCTACATCCTCTCGCGCGGTCGCCATGTGGACACGACCGGCACGCTCTTCCGGCTGATCTGCCGGCATGACATGCGCAAGGTGTACCCGAGCTTCCCGATGAGCCACGTCGTAGACATGCCTGACGTGCTGGCGGAGATCGACCATTTCCGCGCCGAGCTGGCCAAGCACTTCATCTGCTTTGACCCAGGCGACGTGGACGAGAAGCTCTTGCTGGAGCGGGGGCTGGCCGCGGCTCGCGACGGCAAGGAGTTCATCGAGGTCGCCCCGCACAGCTTCGGCGGGAGCAAAGCCGCGGGCGCTGACGCGGTCCGCGTGACCGTGCGCGAGATCCTCGACATCGCCGGGGATATCGACGGCCAGATCTACATGCGCGATTTCAAGCTCATCGACCAGTCCGACATGATCGTCAGCCTCGTCCCCGAACTGCCGGGCGGTGTCCCCGGCCTCTCCAGCGGCGTCGAACGCGAGCTCCAGCACGCCTGGGAACACACCAAAGAGGTCTACGTCGTCTGGAAGCCCAAGAAGCACCCCAGCCCATTCATCACCGAGACCGCCACCAGAGTCTTCAAGTCCGTCGACGAGGCGCTGAAGTACTTCGAAGACAAGGGCATGTTCACGCCCAAGAATCTGTTCGGTCAATGAACGGCATCTCTGGTTGCGGAAAGGTCAAAGTCGAGTTGATACTTAGACAAGTAGCCAGTAAACTTGCCCATTATGCGGCCCGACTTGCCCAACTTGTCTGACGACCAGCGACAGGCGTTGTTGTTGGGGGTCGCGCGGGCATTTTCTCCCAGAGCTCCGATTACCGCCCGCCAGATGTTTTCCGGTCGTCTCGAACAGATTCAGCAACTCCTGTCAACGGTGGCCCAAGCGGGCCAGCACGCGGTGATCTACGGGGAGCGCGGCGTTGGCAAAACGTCGCTGGTGATGACCGTCGCGACGCTGCTTGGCGCAGTTTCGACCGGCGGCGCCAATGCCACCGCCGGTCGGGTAATTGTGCGCGTGAGCTCGACTGCAACGGACACCTTCGCTTCTGTGTGGCGCCGTGCGCTGGATGAGATTATCTACGAGGATGACGTCCCCGGGATCGGCTTCCGGCCCGTCAGTCAGCGGGTCAGCGGGAGGCTGCGTGACCGGTTCGGTCTGGGAGACGATCTGCAGGTGGACGAAGTCCGGCGTGTACTGGCGGAACTTCCCGGCAGCGTGTTCATCATCGACGAGTTTGATCGAATCGGCAAGCGGCACACGTCTTCGTTCACGGATCTGGTCAAGAGTCTCTCGGATTATGTCGTCGACGCCACGGTCCTTCTGGTCGGCGTCGCGGCGACGGTCGAAGCACTGGTGAAAGATCACGAGTCGGTTTCCAGGGCGATGCGGCAGGTGTACATGCCACGGATGCAGCTCGAAGAGCTCGCGGACATTCTCACCAAGGCCGAGCAGGCGGTGGGGATTGTGTTCGAAGTCGACGGCAAGGGTTGGATCACCCGTCTATCGCAGGGTTTTCCGCACATCACGCACCTTGTCGGGCAAGCATCCATGGAGACCGCGATCATGCGGTCAAGTCTGCGCGTGACGATCGATGACGTCCGTGCAGGGTTGGAAAAGGCCGTTCAGAACACCGACCACACGACCAAGGACCGTTACGACCGTGCTGTGCGGAGTGCTCACAGCGGCGCCATCTATCGGCACGTTCTGCTCGCCTGCGCCTTCACGGCCGCGGCGCAAGGTCACCGGCTCGGCTATTTTCAGCCCGCCTCCGTCGCCGAGCCTTTGGCCGATATTCTTGGGCGTTCGCAGGTCGCGATCGCCTCCTTCAATAGTCACCTCGGCGAGCTTTGCGAAGACAAGCGTGAAAAGGTGCTTGAACGAACGGGGCAACCTCGCGCGTACAGATTTCGGTTTCGAGATCCGCTCTTCGTCCCGTTCGTGATACTCAACGGGATTTCCACATCGTTAGTGAACGCCGACAAGGCCGACGCGCTCATGCGTCGACGTACCGCAGGCTCATCTGAGTCGCTCTGATGACACTCCTATGCCGCTGCTTGAAACCGTCAATCTGAACAAGTCGTACGCCGGGCGCCGGGTGGTGCAGGGGGTCTCGTTTCACGTCGAGCGCTCCGAGATCGTCGGCCTGCTGGGGCGCAACGGCGCCGGCAAGACCACAAGCTTTCGCATCACCGTCGGCATGATCGAGGCCGACAGCGGCACCGTGAGCTTTGACGGGCGCGATGTCACGGCGCTCCCGATGTACCAGCGGGCCCGTCTGGGCATGGGGTATCTGAGCCAAGAGCCCAGCGTCTTCACGCGTTTGACTTGCGAGCAGAACCTGCTGGCGATCCTCGAGACGTTGAAGCTCTCGCGGGCGGAGCGCCGCAACCGGGCCGCGGAGTTGCTGGAGCAGTTTCACCTCTCGCACAAGGCCAAGCACCAGGCCCGCACCTGCTCCGGCGGCGAACGCCGCAAGCTGGAGATCGCCCGCGCACTGGTCACCAACCCCAAGATCATTCTCCTTGACGAGCCGTTCAGCGGCGTGGACCCCATCGCGGTCGAAGACCTGCAGCGCGAGATCGAGCGCCTGCGCCAGCTCGGGATCGCCTGCCTGATCACCGATCACAACGTGCAGCAGACGCTGCGGGTGTGCGATCGCGCGTACATACTCGATGAGGGCAAGAAGCTGGCCGAGGGCACGCCGCGCGAGTTGATCAACGACGAGATGGTTAAGCGTGCGTACCTGGGGTCGCTATTCCGAGGCGACGAGTTTGATCACGCGCCCGGAACTCAGCCCACGACACGATAACGAATCGATCATCACGCATCACCGGGCACATGGAAGACGACTCAGCCAACGCCGTGTTCATGAACCGCGCTGTGCTGGTGACTACCGCGGCGCTTCGCGTGTTCGCGGTCGTCTGGCTCTTGTTCGCCGGACCCAGAGCGGCCGAAGCGGGATTGATGATCTCGCGAATGCAAGGCGTTGTCAACTCCGCGCGCGCCAGTGGCCTCGGCTCGCCGTTCGACGGCACGTTCGGGAAAATGACCACCGCCCTGTGGGGTCCGCCCATTGCTCACCTCGTGTGCGCTATCTTCCTGCTCGTCGCGGCGCCCCTCATCGCCCATCTGGCCCGGGGCGCTGGCTCATTCAACACGCGGCTGCGTGCGTAAGGGTCGCGCAAGCCGGACGCCTCGCGCCTCGATAAACTCTGCCCATGCCACATCCAAGACGCCCGCTCACCGCCTGCGCCCTGATGCTCCTCGCATCGATGTTCACGCTCGCGCCCGGCTGCGTCCGCCGCACCATCGAGGTCACCAGCTCGCCACCGGGCGCCATGGTCTGGCTCAACGACGAGCAACTCGGGCGCACGCCCGTGCAGACCGACTTCAAGTTCTACGGCACCTACGACGTCCGCCTCTCGCTTGACGGCTACGAGCCGCTGACCACCAGCGCCGAAGCCGTCACGCCGTTCTACGAGTACCCGGGGCCAGACCTTCTGGTCGCGGCGCTCCCGCTGCACAACCGCATCGCGTGGCACTTTGATCTGAAGCCAACGCAGGAGTCCACCGACAAGGCCGGCGCCGAGCGAGCGATCGTCGAGCGGGCCCGCGCCCTGCGGACGACCATCCCCGCGACCGAGAACGCCTCCCCGAACGCCTCACCGAACGCGGCCCCATCCGAGCCAGCCAGCCCGTGAGACGCCCGCGCCTGGCCCTGATCACGACCTTCGGCCTCGGCTACCGGCGCCCCGCATCGGGCACGTGGGGCTCGCTGCCGCCTTGCGTCATCGCCGGCGTTCTGTGCCTGATCCCCGGCGGGGCCAGGTTTCTCCCCGGCGGCGAGTTCGCCCTCGCGTTTTACATCGCCATGGCGATCATCACGCTCGCCTTCTCCGTCGCGTGCGTCGTTCACGGCGACGAAGCCGAGATGTATCTCTCCAAGAAAGACCCCGGCGAAGTCGTCGCCGATGAGACCGCGGGCATGGCGCTCACGCTGTGCGCGCTGCCCTGGTTTGAGACCGGCGTGCCGATGCTGGCGTGGATCGCGCTGGCGTTTGTGTTCTTTCGCGTGATGGACATCATCAAGCTCTGGCCCGCCTACGGCCTGCAAAGCGTCGGCGGCGGCTGGGGCATCCTGCTCGACGACCTCATCGCCGGCCTCTACGCCGCGGCGATGCTGATCGCAATCGCGCTGCCCTTCATGCCCGCACGCTGACGGGTTCCCGAGATCGCTCGATCCCTCGATCTCTTCCCTCAAATCACTCCCCCGATGGCCGCGCCGTCTCTGGCTCGCCCCAAGCATCTGCCACGATCGCCAGCGGCGGGACATCCGGCGTGCCCACCGGATAGAGCTGTATGTGGTTCACGCGCCACGCGGTGCTCAGCCCGCGCATCTCGACGCGCAGGCCCTGGTACAGCGGGTTGACGGGCTGGTCGGGCAGTGTCGAGACGGGGCGGAGAATGTCAATGTACGCGGTACCGCCGCGAACGTTGACGCGGGCGACGTGATAGATCGGCAGGTTCTTCGTCTGCTCCGTCAGCGCCCGCGCGTAGGGCGAGGAGTTGCTGATGATCGCACGAACGTTCTCCTCGTTCATGTTCGGCGGCAGGTTCACCGCAAACGGCACCGGCGGCTGAGGGTCAAGCGGGCCCGTCGAGTTCGGCGGATACCGCCGCACGACATACTCCAGCGCCCCATCAATCACCCGCGGCACCGGCGGGTTGTTCACGCTATGACTAATCGTGTCGCCCGCGATCGGCGGATAGTTCACGTGCCCCGCGCCCGGACAACCGGCCATCGTCGCCATCGCGCCCACCAAACCCAGCAGCATCAGCGGAACACGAACGTTCAAGACGATCGACATGCGGGCCTCCTGCGCCGAGATCGGCGCGATTGCAAGGATGGTAGGGGATCAACGCCCGCTCGCGTTGGCGACTCCAGTGCCAGCGCTCCCGCGTAGCGGCTGAGGTCCCCCCGTCAATACAGCGCCCGCACCCGGATCGTCTCAGCCAAATCCTTCAACCCCGCGAGGATCCGCTTGCCGTGCTGCTCCTGCACGTCGAGCACGACGTAGCCCACGTCCTTGTTGGTCTGGAGGTACTGCGCGTGAATGTTGACGCCAAGCTCGGCGCACACGCCGTTGATCTTGCTCATGACGCCCGGCACATTCCGGTGCAGGTGCAAGATGCGGTGGCGACGCCGGACTTCCGGGTCGGCGTCCGGCCCCGCCTGCTCGGGGAGCTCGACGTTGGGCAGGTTGACGCTGCCAGTGGTGCTGCCATTGTTCATGAACTTCAGGAGTTTCTCGACCACGTCCTGCGCGATGTTGCGCTGCGCCTCTTCGGTGCTCCCGCCCACGTGCGGCGTCAGAATCACGTTCGGCAGGCCCTGCAGCTCGCTCACAAACTTCTCGCCCTTGCCCGCCGGCTCGCGCGGGAAGACGTCGAGCGCCGCCCCGCCGATGTGCCCGTCCTTGATCGCGCTGGCCAGGGCCGCGACGTCAACCACGCCGCCGCGCGCGTTGTTGATGAGCATGCCGCCGCGGCGGATGCTGCGCAGTTGCTTGCTCGCGATCATGCCCGTCGTCCCGGGCGTCTCGGGCACGTGCAGGCTCACCACGTCGCTCAGTTTGAGCAGCTCCTCCAGCGAGCGGCACTGGCGTGCGTTGCCCAGCGGCAGTTTGCTGATGATGTCGTAGAACACCACGCGCATGCCCATCGCCTCCGCCAGCACGCTCACCTGGCTGCCGATGTGCCCGTAGCCGACCAGGCCCAGCGTCAGCCCGCGCACCTCGTGCGCCCCGGCCGCGGACTTGTCCCACTCGCCCTTGTGCATCTTTGAGGATTGATCCAGCAGCCGCCGGTAGAGCGCGACGATCTCGGCGATCGTGAGCTCCGCGACGCTGCGCGTGTTGCTGAACGGCGAGTTGAAGATCGCGACGCCGGTGCGCCGGGCGGCCTCGCAATCAATCTGGTTCACGCCGATGCAGAACGCGCCGACGCCCCACAGGCGGGGCGATGCGCTCAGCACTTCGCCGGTGACGGTGGTCTTGCTGCGGATGCCTAGCAGATGCACGCCGCCGTCATCGCTGAGGGCCTTGCGCAGGGCGTTGCCTTCCAGCGCCTTTTCGTGGGTGGTGACGCTGAAGCCCTCGCTGGTGAAGACCTCCGCCGCGACCGGATGAATGCCCTCCAGCAAGACGACGCGGATCTTCTCTTTGGGAAAGGAGGTTTTCATGGCGGCAAAAGGTAGCCGGAACTCCGAGCGAGCATGAACCGCTGACCCTTGCCTCCGCATCATTCCGTCCCGATTGCCGATTGCCGATTGCCGACTGCCGACTGCCGTCCCCGCTCACGCCGGCGTGATGTTGACCCACCCCTGCCACGCCGCGATGATCAGCGCGGCCCCCAGCGCCAGCCGATACCAACCGAAAACGCTGAGCCCGTGCCGACACAGAAAGCCCACCAGCCACCGCACCGCCAGGAACGCCGAGATGAAGCTCACCATGAGCCCGACGAAAATCGGCGCCGCGTCAAATACTCGGAACATGTTTTCGTTCGGCGGGCCGGTCATGTTCTTGTAAAACTGGTACACCGTCGCGCCGCCCAGCGTCGGCAGCCCCAGCAAAAACGCAAACTCCGCGGCGTCTTTCGGTTTCAACCCCACAAAGATTCCCCCCGCGATCCCCATCATGCTCCGGCTCATCCCGGGCCACATCGCGATGCACTGCATGAAGCCGATGAAGAGCGCTTGCCCGAGCGTGAGATCATCGACCGTCCGCTTGGCGTGGAGCACATCCGGATCGCCCAGCCGCCCGCGCCGCCACTGTTCGAGCACAAGCATGAACACGCCGCCGAGGATCACCGCCAGGATCACCGGCACCGGGAAGAACAGGTGCTGCTTCACCAACTTGCCGAGCGCCAGGCCCAGCACCATCGCCGGCAGAAACGCCACGAACAGCTTTACCAGCAGCATGAAGCCCGCGTTGTCGCGCCCCAGCAGCCCCATCGCCATCTGCCTCACCCGCGGCCAATACACGCTCGCCACCGCCAAGATCGCCCCGCCCTGCAACACAATGTTGAACGCGTCCAGCGCAGCCTTCTTCTCCGGCCCATCCAGCCCCAGCGCATGCGACGCCAGAATGAGATGGCCCGTGGACGAGACCGGCAAGAACTCGGTGATCCCCTCGACCAGCCCGAGCACAATCGAATCAAGAATGGTCAATGGGTACCCCTGGGGGAAAGTCGCGAGTCGCGACTTCCACGCCGCGACTCGCGACTACTTCTTCTTCGTTCCTTCCAGCATCGCGTTCCACGCCGGCTCCGCCTGGCGCACCGCGGCCGCCGGGCCGCTCATGCTCAGGAAGACCTTGCCCCCCGGGCCGTCGGCGATCGCTCGAAGCACGCGCGCGTTGGCCAACGGAGGCTGGGCCGTCATTCCTTGCATGCTGCCGGTCATGCCCGTGAACGTTCCCTCGCTAGCGACTTTGAGCACCGTCACGCCGCCGGGCGAGATGCTTGAGCGCTCGGGCTTCGCGGCTTGCCCATCGGAGCCTTTGACCTGCTGGAGCCACCGATTGATGTTGGACTCATCGTCGCCACCCTGTCCAGCGCCGAAGGTTGTGAACCACACGATCGCCTCGCCGATCTTCAGCTCCGCCGCGCGCATCGGCGATGACGGATTCTGGCGCTGCCAGCCCGAGGGGATGGGGAAGAGCAGCCCGCCCACATCGATCGATGTCTCGCCGCTGATCTCACCCGCGGCGTTCGCCGCCGCGGCTTGCGCATTGGTCGCCCCGCTCATCGCCTCCTTGGCCATGTCGCGCGTCTTGCCCAACACCGATCCGGTGCTCTGCGGCGCGCCATTCACCCGTGGCGGCGGCAGCGAAGATTTCTCTTCGCACGCGCCCAGCACCGACATCGACGCCGTCAAGATTGCAATCGCCACCGCTTGGGAAGTCGTTCGTGTCATGCCTCAAGAATAGTCGATCGCGCCGCGGCCCGGGAGGACGGCGAATGATGCAGCCTCTTGCCCCCGACCATCGTCCATATCGAATCGATCGACGACCCGCGCCTTGCGGACTATCGGGACGTGAAAGAACGCCAGCTCGCTGAGGGCTACCTCTCACCCGAGTCCAGCGCGCTTGGCGAACCCCTGCCGGCCCGATTCATGGCCGAGGGCGAGGTCGTGTTCGACATGCTGCTGACCAGCCGAGTCCGCGTGCTCTCGGTCTTGCTCTCGTCCCACCGGCTGGACGCCATGAGGCCGAAGCTCGAAGGTTTGCCGGAGCAGACTCGGGT
>JBBQMD010000065.1:0-14507 GCA_038328575.1 Phycisphaerales bacterium
ATCTCAACCTTCTTGTAGCACTCCAGCACGTCGCCTTCCTTGATGTCGTCGTAGCCGACGATCTTCATGCCGCATTCCATGCCGGCCTTGACGTCCTTGGCGTCGTCCTTGAGCCGCTTGAGCTGCTCCAGCACGCGGTCCTGCTCGATGACGATGCCGTTGCGGGTGACGCGGATGAGCGCGTCGCGCTGCACCATGCCGTCGGTGATGTAGCAGCCGGCGATGGTGCCGACCTTGGTGACCTTGAACACCTTGCGGACCTCGGCGTGACCCAGGATTTCCTGGCGGATCTCTGGCGCGAGCATGCCGCTGGCTGCCTTCTTCACGTCGTCGATAATGTCGTAGATGACCTGATAGGTGCGGATCTCGACGCCCTTCCGATCGCCCAGGTTCCGGGCCTTGCCGGTCGGGATGACGTTGAAGCCGACGATGACCGCCTTGCTCGCGTCCGCCAGCAGGATGTCGCTCTCGGTGATGCCGCCCACCGCTGAGTGCAGCACGCGGACCTTGACCTCGTCGCTGCTCAGCTTCTCGATCTGGTGGGCGATAACGTCCACCGAGCCCTGCACGTCCGCCTTCAGGACGATCAGGATCTCCTTGACGCTCGCGTCCTTCATCTGGCTGAAGAGACTGTCCAGCGTGACCTTCGGCTGGTGCAGCGATTCCTGGCGATCACGATCGCGGCGTTGCTGCGCCGCCTCCTCGGCCTGGCGCAGCGTCTCAGAGATATAGAACGCATCGCCCGCGTCCGGAATGTCGTCGAAGCCCGAGATCTTGATCGGCGTCGCCGGCCCGGCCGTCTTCAGCCGCTTGCCCAGGTCGTCGGTCATGTCGCGGATGCGACCGAACGCACGCCCGATGACGATGAAGTCGCCGACTTCCAGCTCGCCGTCCTGGATGAGCACCGTCGCGATCGGCCCGCGACCCTCGTCGCGCGTCGCCTCGATCACGCGCCCGCGCGCGGCGCCCTTGAAGTCCGCCTTGAGCTGCAGCACCTCGGCCTGCAACTCCAGGATCTCCAGCAGTTCCTTGATGCCCGTGCCCTTGAGCGCGCTGGTGTGGATGACTTCCGTCTGCCCGCCCCACTGAACGGGGTTGAGGTTGTTGGTGGCGAGCTGGCCGTAGACCTTCTGGATCTGCGACTCGGTCGCCTGTGGCGAGTCGATCTTGTTGAGCGCCACAACGATCTGCACCCCGGCCGCGCGGGCGTGGTTGATGGACTCGACCGTCTGGGGCATGACGCCCTCGGGCGCGCCCACCACCAGCACGACGATGTCGGTGATGTTCGCCCCGCGGGCGCGCATCTCGGTGAACGCCTCGTGACCGGGCGTATCGATGAACACGACGTGCTTGGTCACATCGTTGACGGTGACCGCGACCTTGAACGCGCTGGTCTTCTGCGTGATGCCGCCGGCCTCGCCGCTGGCGACGTTGGTCTTGCGGATGGCGTCGAGCAGGCTGGTCTTGCCGTGGTCGACGTGCCCCATGATCGTGACAATCGGCGAGCGCGGTTGCTCGTCGATCTTGGCGCGATCGGTGAACTGCCGCTCGACCTTCTGCTCCGCAGTCGTCGCCTCGATCACCTCGAGCTCGATGTCGAAGTCGATCATGATCTCCTGGGCCTTGGCGCTATCGATGCCGGAGTTGATCGTCGCTGGCGTGCCCTGCATGAACAGCTTCTTGATGATGTCCGTGGCCTTGATGCCCGACGCCGCCGAGAGGTCCTTGATGGTGAACGGTGCCTGGATCTGCACCTTGCCTTCAAGGATGTCATCAGCGCCGCTGCCGTCGCGCGCCGCCCTGTTCTTGGCCTCGCGCCGGCGCTGCTTGAGCAGACCACTGGCGCGAGCCAACCGCTCTTCACGCTCTGCAAGGTCCTGCTCGCTGAAGCCGGTGCCTAGCTGCAAGTCATCCGGCACGCCCGAGCCGGACTGCGGGCGCCGTCGCGCCGTCGTTGACTTGTCAGCGCCCGGACCCGTCGCCCGGCGCGTGTTCCGACGTGAACGATCATCATCCCCACCACCCGGCCCGCGGCTCACGCCCGGCCTCGCAGCGCCGCTCCCCGGCGCCGCCGGACCAAACCGTCGCGGCGGGGGCGACGACGCCGGCTCCGGCGCCTCAATACGCACCACGCGCGGGCCCGCCAGCTTCACCGCGGTCTTGATCTCAAGCTTGTGACCCGCTGGCACCACCACGCTCGGGCGGCGCGGCACGTTCATCACCGGCGGCTTAATCGGCGCACGCGGTAGCGGGCGCGCCGACGGCGCACCCTCCGGTCCGCCTGTAGTCGTCGGACCCGCGGGCCCACCGCCCGGCCCAGTATTCGTCGGCCCGCTCGGGCCACTTCCGCTCAATCCCGCGCCGGGCGCACCCGTCGCAGGCGTTGTCACCGTCGAACCCAGTGGCCCAGTCGGCGCCGCCGGTCGAGGAGTCGGCACCATGCCCGGACGCACGACCACCGTGTCAGACCCGCCACCAGCGCTCGGGCCGCCCGCTGAGGGGCCGGTCGTCGTCGGCTCAACGTGCGCCGGGAGGCGCACGGCCTTGTGATGCGAGGGGTCAGGATCAACATCCGGCGCCAGCGGCCCGCGAGCCGCAGGGGTCAACATCTGTGTGGGCGGGAGCGTCGACGTCGAAAGCGGCTTGCCGATCGCGGGCGCGGGTCGCGCCGCGAAAGTCGGCGCAATCGTGGGCGCTTCCTGGGCCAATGACTGCGCTGTTGGGCGCGCCGGCGCGCCGGCTAAATCAACCGGCTGAGCTGGCGATGCGGTGGCGGACTGGGCGTTGGTGGTGGCGCCGGAAGCCGCGGCGCCGTTCTGCTCCGCTTCTTCGAGCGTGAGCTTGCGTCGCGCTGCCGGGACTTTGGCCTTGAGCTCTTCGATCTTCGGGTGCTCGGTGCGCTCGATCGCGGTGCCATTGCCGTTCAGCAGATCAGCCGCGGCGAACCACTCCTTGATCGACTCCGCCAGTCCAACGGGGATCGAAGACATGCCGGATTTCACGACATCGTCGGGAACTTCCTCGGCCTTGCACTTCGCCTGGATGTCCTTCCAGGTGACGCCGAGTTCCTTTGCGAGATCGTTGATGCGAACCTTGGCCAAGCGATGCTCCAGAGCCGTCAGGAAGTTCCCGCCGAGGCGGGCGTTTCAATCGTATCAGAGGCAAAAAACCCGTCCGATCCAAGCCCACCGGCGCCAGTCAAGGCACGGGCGGGGGAAAACACTCGTTGAATCACGGCCCGCCCAGAATGTCCGCCGCGCGTGCGTCGTCGGTGGTTGACACCGCCGCCGCCGGCGCATCGCCCAGGGGCGAAGCGCCCGAGCCCAGCATTTTGTCCGTCGCCGCGATGTCCTCGGCGCGCTTGCGGGCCTGCTCGACCTTCTCGCGAGCCTGGATTTCCGCGACTTCTTTGGACTTGACGCTCGCGGTCTCGACGACCAACTTGGCCACCGTCTCGTCGATCCCAAGCTCGGTCATCAGGGCCTCGGCGCCGATCTCTTCGACATCGAAGACGCTGACCACGCCCATGGCCGCGAGTTTGTCGAGGCTCTGCTCGGTCATGCCCTCGATCGCCGACAGCGTCGAGGTCATGATCTCCAGGCCCTTGTTGAACTCTTCGGGGGTCAGGATGTCCACGTCCCAGCCCGTGAGACGGGCCGCGAGGCGAACGTTCTGCCCGCGCTTGCCGATCGCCAGGCTGAGCTGGTCATCACGCACCACGACCGTGGCCCGCCCAAGCTCGAAGCACAGGCTGATCTCGTTGACCTCCGCTGGCTTCAGGGCATTGCCGATAAGGATGGCCGACGAATCGTTCCAGCGAACGATATCGATCTTCTCGCCGTTGAGTTCGTCGACGATGTTCTTGATGCGCGAGCCGCGCACGCCGACGCACGCGCCGACGGGGTCGACCTTTGAGTCCACGCTGGCCACTGCGATCTTCGTGCGATACCCGGCCTCGCGGGCCATCGCCTTGACCTCGATGATCTTCTCGCTGACCTCGGGGACCTCGACCTCGAACAGCCGCTTGATGAAGTCCGGATGCCCGCGGCTCAGCACGATCTTCACCGCGTTGCCCGCGTCGCGAACGTCCAGCACCAGGCACCGGATCCGGTCGCCCGGCTGAAACATCTCACCCGGGATTTGCTCCGAGCGCGGCATGAACGCCTCCGCCCGGTCGATCGTCACCACCAGCGCCCCGCCGTCGTATCGCTGAACAGCGCCCGTCACGATGTCGCCGACGCGCTTGGAGAACTCCTGGATCAGGCTCGTCCGCTCGTCATCGCGGAAGCCCTGGATCATCACCTGCTTGAACGTTTGCCCCGCGATGCGCCCCAGCTCCTGCGGGCTGAGCTCCAGCGGCTCGTTGTGGCGATATAGCTTCATCGCGCCGGTCATCGGGTCCAGCTCGCAGCGAAACTCTTCTGAGTCCAGCGTGCCGTAGTGCTTGCGGCAGGCGCTGACCATCGCCCGCTCCAAAACGCGGATGAGCTGCGCCTTCTCCACCTTGCGCTCCCGCGCGATGGTGTCTAGCAGTCGCATCATTTCAGTCGTGTTCATCATGTCTCCAATCTCGGGATGTTGAGTTTTCGAGGCAAATCAAATGCAAGTCAAAGGCAAATCAAAAGCAAAGCAGGATCCAAAGCGTTCCCCGAAGCCCCAAAACGAACGAGGGCCACACTGACAATCAATCAGCCCGTGGCCCCGCAGGTGCGCCGACGCGTCGGTCGGCATCAGATTGATCGAGTCGATCAAGCCATGCCGATCTCCGTGCTCACGCGGGACGCGCCCGCGAAGCGAATCAACACCGAAGCCTTGTGCCGGAACCCCGGGCTCTCGCCCGAAGACCGGACCACGGACCAGGCCGTTCGAGTCACAGCACTCGTGCGGGGGTCAGCGGACATGGCGGTGGTGATTGATCAAGGAAGACTCCAAAGCCACAAAGGGGGAATACCAAAAACTCTTCAGTTGTCCGTGAGGAGTTTATCCGGTCTGCGCTCCCGAGGAAAGCCGTCAGCCCAGAACGAATCCGCGTCTGGACGTGATCTTCGCAATGCCCGCCGTCCGGGGTATCGCCACCCAAACCCGCATTCGCCCACCCCGTTTGCCCGCCGCTCGTACACGGACCCCGCACCCGCTCCCGGCATATGCTCGAACAATGCACAACCTGAGCGCGCAACTCGTCGGCCCCGATCAGCAGGTCTTGGTGCTCCACCTGCCCGCCCAGTTCACTGACGAGTGGGTCGCTCCCGTCGAACGCGAGGTGGCAGACCGTCTGCCGCGCGTCAACAACGCTGCGCTCATCCTCGATTTTCGCGACGTCCGCCTGATGAACTCGATCGCGATCACCTGCGTGCTGCACCTGCAGGACGCCTGCAAGGCCCGCGGCGCCCGGCTCGTGCTCGCCGAACTGCCCGAAGCCATCTCGCGTTTCTTGAGTCAGCTCAAGCTCGACCGCCGCTTCACCATCGCTACCACCGTTGACCAAGCGCTCGTGGCCGCCGTCGCCGCCCCCGCGCGCTGAGTTCAGACCTGAGCCCTGAGCCTCACCCGCTCAGCGCTCGGCGTACGTCACGTCAGCCGGTCGCCAGGGCGGACGCTCCGGATGATCCGCACCGCACGCTTGCCATTAAACTGCCCGATGTGCGCGATGAACTTCGGGCTCCCTTCCACACTCAGCACCACCGGCCGGCTCGCGGCTTTTTCCGTCGTCACCAGATCACCCACCGCCAGCCCGCGCAGGTCAGACAGCGTGATCGTCGTCTCGCCCAGGATCGCCGTGACGCTCAGGGCCGCGCCGTGAAGCGTCGCCGCGATCGAGCGCGAGGATTCATCGCCCTTGACGCCCTTGGCGGTGTTGAACCACGACTGGCTCGACAACGACTCCATCACCGGCTCGATCACGTTGAACGGGATGCACAGGTTCATCGTCCCCGCCCGCGGCCCCATCTTGATCTCAAACCCGATCACCACCACCACCTCGTTCGGCGGCACAATCTGTACCAGTTGCGGGTTGCTCTCAGTCACCCCCACCGAGAACGACAACTGCTTAATTCCTGACCACGCCTCGGACAACGCCGCGAGCCCGCGCACGATCACCTTCGAGATCAGCCGGTTCTCGATCTCCGTCATCGGGCGTTGCGGCACGAACACTTCGTGCGAGTTGCCCCCCAGCAGCCGATCGATAATCGGATAAATGATCAGCGGCGACACCTCAAGACAAACCTGCCCTTCCAGCGGAGCCGCGTTGATGAGGTTGAAGCTCGTCGGATTGGGCAGGCTGGAGATGAACTCTCCGTAGGTCATCTGCTCGCACGTCGCCACTTTGCATTCGATGATCGTGCGCAGGAAGCCAGAGAGCGACGCGCCGAAGTTTCGCGCGAAGCCCTCGTGCAGGGTCTGGAGCGATCGCATCTGGTCCTTGCTCACGCGCTCCGGGCGCTTGAAGTCATACCGCCGGATCTCGATGTGCGTCACGTCCTTGCGATGACGCGAGAACACCTTGATCGGCTGCACGTCCTCCGCCACCTGCCCGGCGTCCACCGCCGCCAAGAGCGCATCAATTTCAGATTGATCAAGAACTTCAGGCATACGGGAAGCACTTCGACGTAAACCTGAACGTGCGACAGAACCTGACGCAACCCGGAGACGTTCAAGGGCAGCGCATGCTCGCCGCGCCGTTGCGGAGGGGCGAAGGGCGCAGAGCTCTTTCAGTGCGCACGAGCATCCACCTCGCCAGACCAACTGACCATTTCCCTATCGGCCCCTGTCACACCATCACTTGAACAACACCCAAGGCCCGCCTCCCCGCCGTTCGATCCGGCCAACCGTCCCTGAAGATCAAGGGTGACGCCCCGCCCCCCTAGTGCATGGAATACCTGACGCCATCCGTATTGTTACTCTTGCCAGCACTTCTTCCCGACTGCCTTTCAGGAGTTTCCTGATGCTCGTTCCTCCCTTCCGTTCGCTCTTGCACCGGCTGGCCCTCGCGCTCTGGATCATCGCCGGCGTCTCGCTTGCACTCGTTGCGATTCCCGCCGCTCCCGCCGCCTCCGCCGCCTTCGCCCGAGCCCAGCCCGGCGGCGTCGAACGCGTGACAGTCACCGCCGCCGCCCAACGCACGCAGGTCGCCCCCGGTGATCGCATCGCCATCGGCATCACGTTCGACTTCGCCGAGCACATGCACATCTGGCCGAACATCCCCGAAGTTCCCAAGGAACTCGACGGCCTCACTCCCATTCCCACAGAGATCACCCTGGCCGATGCCGAGCCGCCTGCGGGCGCGCGCCCATACCTGACACTCGCGCAGTGGCCCGCTCCGCAGCTGGTCAAAGTCGGGTTCGGCGCCTCGCCGGTCACGATCAAAAGCTATGCCGAACGCACCACCGTCTTTGTCCCCGTTGTCATCGATGCCTCCGCCAAGCCCGGCCCGCTCACGCTCAAACTCGTCGCCAGGTACCAGGCTTGCAACGAGACCGTCTGTTTCCCTCCGGAAGAAATCCCGCTGGCGATCGAGCTGACCGTCCTGGCCCCCGGTGCCATTGCCACCAGCTCGCCAACGCCGCCCGAGTTCACAGCCTTTGATCCCACCGTCTTCGGCCGCATCGATAGCGGCGACGTTCCCGCCACCGCCGTCGGCATCCGGCGCTTTG
This sequence comes from Phycisphaerales bacterium, assembly GCA_038328575.1. Classification (GTDB taxonomy): domain Bacteria; phylum Planctomycetota; class Phycisphaerae; order Phycisphaerales; family UBA1924; genus JACVCS01. The sequence continues at coordinate 7,650 of JBBQMD010000065.1, forward strand.
ACTTCCTGGGCTACAGCTTCGGCGTCGCCGAGAACGCGTACGCCCTGATCTTGCTGATCGCCTTCGTCGCCGGCGTGCTGATGAACTTCACCCCGTGCGTCCTCCCCGTTGTGCCCATCAAGATCATCTCGATCCAGAACCACGCCAAGACCCCCGGCAAGATGCTCACCTTCGGTCTGGTCTACTGCCTCGGCATTGTCGCGATGTACGGCGTGCTCGGCCTCCTGGCCTTCGGCCTCATCTCAGGCGGCCAAAAGTACGACTGGGGCCAGATCTTCACCGTCCCGTGGTTCGTCATCGGCATGTCGCTCATCGTCGGCGTCATGGGCGTGGGCATGATGGGCCTCTTCACCATCAACCTCCCGAGCGCCGTCTACTCCGTCAATCCCACCGGCGACACCCTTACCGGCAACTTCATCGGCGGCGTTCTCACCGGCATCCTCGCCGTCCCCTGCACCGGCCCGCTGCTGGGCGCAACCCTCGCCTGGATCCTCACCCAGCCAGCCTGGATCGGCCTCGGCGTCTTCATGCTCATGGGTGCGGGCATGGCCGCGCCCTACCTCCTGCTCATCTGCTTCCCCAAACTCCTGGCCCGCATGCCCCGCGGCGGGCCCGGCAGCGAACTCCTCAAACAAGTCATGGGCGGGCTCATGCTCAGCGTCGCCGCCTTCCTCGCCGGCAACCTCACCAGCGCCAAGTGGCCCTGGTTCGTCGTTGGCGCCATCGCCATCGGCGCCTCCATCTGGCTCATCGTCGGCGGCGTGCGCATGCTGCGAACCACCACTGGACGAGCCACCGCCGTCGTCTTGGGCACCCTGGGCATCCTCAGCTTCGGCGCCATGACTTACTCGCTCACCAAGCCCCCGCCCATCGAGTGGCGGACGTTCGAGGGCGTCAGCGACGCCGAGCTCGTCCGCGCCATCGATGCCGAAACCAAGGCCGGGCGATCTGTCGTTGTGGACTTCACCGCCAAGTGGTGTACCAACTGCCACGTCATCGAGAAGACCATTATCTACGCCGACGAAAGCCTCGTCGCCATGCGCCGCCCCGATGTCGTCGCCTTCAAGGTCGACCTCACCAAAGCCGGCCCCGACGCCGGCTGGGGCACCGTCAGCCAGATCTCCGGCGGCGGCGGCATCCCTCTGATCGCCATCTTCGGCCCAAACATCGACAAGCCCATCTACTTCCAATCCTTCTTCAAACCCAGCGACCTCGTCGCCTCGATCGAGAAGGCCTCAGGGAAGACGGGAAGTGCCGAGCGATGAGCGATGGGAGCGGAGTGTCGAGTGTTGAGCGACCAGCACGCAGAGGCGGCATTGCGCGATGCTCCAGCCGTTCGGGGTCATGTCAGCCGATAACTCACGCCCGAACGCAGCCCGCTGAAGTTGACCCGCTCATGCTCCCCGCGTATCTTTCTTCCCACTCTCCCGGTCACCAGCCGGGGTGAGGACATCTCGGTCGCGGGCGTAGCTCAGTGGTAGAGCATCACGTTGCCAACGTGAGGGTCGAGGGTTCAAGTCCCTTCGCCCGCTTTCAACAAACAGACGGCCTCGGTTCAAGCGCCACACGCTCAACCGAGTCCGTCTTGTTCGTTTTGCACCGGGAGGACAAGCCAAGTCGCCAGTCGCGAATCCCAAGTCCTTTCCGATTGTGCCATCAAGCCATGTGCGATGTGCGATGTGCTCTGTGAATCACACCCTTCTCCCCACCACCACCCGCTCCAGCCCCTCCAGATCTCGTTTCACCTCCACATTCTCCATCGCCCCCTCCCGCTCGGCGTACGCCCGCATCGCCTCCGCAGTGCAGGCCGCCAACTCGACCATTATCAGCCCGCCCGGCTTGAGCAGCGCGGGGCCATCGCGAAGCAGCGGCGCCACCAGCGCCACGCCGTCCGGCCCGCCGCGCAGCGCCAGCTCCGGCTCGTAGTCGCGAACGTTCGCCGCGACATCCTCCCACTCATGGTCGGGGATGTAGGGCGGGTTGCTCACCAGCGCATCGACTCCCCCGGGTGCCACCCGAGGCAGCAACTCCGCCAGCGGCTCGAGCAAGTGCCCCTGGTAAAACTCGATCCGCTCGTGGACGCCGTGCCGTCGCGCGTTCATCGCCGCGATCTCTAGCGCCTCGCCAGAGACATCCGTCGCGATCACTCGCGCCGACGGCAGGTTCCTCGCAATCGCAATCGCAACGCACCCCGAGCCCGTGCACACATCCGCAATCACCATCCCCTGCCCCACCGACCCGCGCCGCGCCCGCGCCGCGGCCAGCAATCTCCGCTCCGCCGCCACCCGCTGCTTCTCCACCTCGCGCTCATCATCAGTCTCAACCGCCGGCGCGCCCTCACCTGGCGCAACGCCAACAGCCTGATCTCCCGCGCCCTCCGCGACAAACGCCTCGCGCCCCGCGACTACCGCCGCCGGCAGCTCGTTATGAAACCCCGCCGCCCCCGCCGCCCCGGCACCCCCGGCACCCCCCGCGCCGCCCTGGCGCACGAACTGAACTACACCTTCGACCAGCATTTCCGTGCAAGGCCTCGGGATCAGCACGCGCCGGTCCACGTGCAGCCGCAGACCAAAGAACCACGCCTCGCCCACGAGATATTGCACCGGCTCCTGCCGCAGCGCCCGCCCCACCAACGCCCGCAGCACGCCCAGCTCATCCGCCGACGCGACCCGCTCACCCTGCGTGAACAGTGAGAGCCGGTCCAGCGCCATCACGTGCCCGAGCAACACCTCGGCGCACAACCGCGCCGAATCAATCTGTTTTTCCTGGAACGCGCGCTGCATCCACGCCAGCAAGCGCCGGACTGTCCACGCCTCGCTCTTGGGCTCGTCCATGGGCGGAGCGTAGTGCGCCGCTCACGCGCGCTCCTGCTCATCAACGCCCGGCCCGCTCCCCAGCGTGATCAGCAGTTCCTGCAATGACTCAGGCATCCGCGAGATCTCGATCTGTCGGTCGTTCAGGCGATACGAGATCTCCTGCGGCCCCTCGCGATCCGCCCACCACACCCGCTTGCTCACCGACCCCGGCCCCATCGACTCAAGCTGATTCGTCATCGCTACGAACAAAGCCAGGCTTCGCATCGCCTCCGGCCCGTCAAACGGCAGCGCCAGCAGCGTCCCGCGCGTCGGCACGCTCACAAACCCGCCGTACACCCCCATCACCTCCGGCACGCTCTCCAGCGTGTGGATCAGCGACGCGACATAGATCGAATCCCCCGAGAGGATCCGGATCGGCGACGCGTGATCGCCGATCGTCCGCATCTCCGCCTTCGCCAGCCGCGGCGTGTTTTCCATCGCCGCCGCCCACACATCCTCATCGCTCGCGCCCCACGCCGCCGCTTCCTTCCGCTGTAAACTCCGGCACGTCTCCGGAAAATCCACCACCACCAGCGTCACCAGCCCCGGCACCTCGCGCCGCGCCACCGACTCGCGCTGCACCTCCTCTGGCAGGTGCGCCTGGTCAAACACGCGCAGCACCAGGTGCTCGCGCGCCGTCTCCAGCGACGCCAGCCGCGCGCTGAATCGCCGCTCAACGTCCGGCGCACGCCGAACCGAGTCAAAGTGCGCCGCCACCATCCCCGCCCACTCATCCCGAGGCGTCCCCGCGCAAATCTGCATCAGGTTCCACAGCCCGAAGCGATGCAACCGCCCATCACCCGCCCGCGCATTGCCCGTGCTCGCGCCATCGGTCGGCGCCGCGCGCCTCCCGTCCCGCTCCACCCCGCGCCGCGGCTCATTCGCCGCGCCATCACTCTCATCCGTCGCGCCCTCTTCGCTAAACGCCGGGTCCGCCGCGACCACCCGCCCGTCCTCAAGCTTCGACTCGATCTTGCGCAGCGAAAAATACCGGTGTACCAGCGCCACAAAACTGTTGAGCTGCTCAACATTCTCTAGCGGCGCGCCCCACGAGGGCAACTCGCTGAAGCGGACCGCCGAAGTGTCCGGCACAAAGCGCTCGTCGTGCTCAAGCGCCACGCCCCCGGCCTGCACACGCCCGGGCGCAACCGTGAGCGGGGAGTTCAGGGGAGCGGGGGTGCCGAGCGACCCCGTGCCCGCCGTGGGCCGTTTGCCCGATGCCGCTCCCCCGTCCGACGCGCCAGCCGCCGAAGCGTCCGCATCGCGTAGACCGAACAGCCGCCGCAGGAATGACCACATGCCGGAGTCTATGACGACGGGCCGATGCAGTCGCAGCGCGCTACTCCTCATACCAGTCGCGCCCGATCCCCGCATCCACCTTCAACGGCACACTCAGCGTCATCGCCCTCTCCATCCGTTCCATAATCACGCCCTGCGCATCACTCGCCAGCGGCTCCGGACACTCAAACACCAGCTCGTCGTGAATCTGTAACAGCATCTTCACGCCCCGCAGCGCCGTCTGGCGCGACGCGATCCGCGCGTGCAGGTCCACCATCGCCAGCTTGATCAGGTCCGCCGCCGAGCCTTGCACCACGCTGTTGATCGCGGTCCGCTCCGCAAACGCCCGCCGCGCCGGCACGTTGCTCTCGATCTCCGGGATCAAACGCCGGCGCTTCAGCATCGTCTCCACGTACCCCTTGCTCCGCGCCTGCTCGACGCACTCCTGCAAAAACGTCGTGATCCCTGCGAAGCGCCGCTTGTACCCATCGATGATCACCGCCGCCTCATCGCTCGGGATCCCCAGCCGCCGCGCCAGCCCGAACGCAGTGATCCCGTACACGATCCCGAAGTTCACCATCTTCGCCCCGGCGCGCTGCTCCTTGGTCACCTGCTCCAGCGGCACCTTGTTAATCTGCGCCGCCACCGCAGTATGAATGTCCTGCCCGCTCAAAAACGCGTCGATCAGCGCCGGATCGCGCGACAGGTGCGCAAGCAACCGCAGCTCGATCTGCGAATAGTCCGCCGAGATCAGCACGCTCCCAGCCCCCGCCACAAACGCGCGCCGAATCTCCCGCCCGACCTCGGTGCGGATCGGGATGTTCTGCAAGTTTGGATCGCTGCTACTGAGCCGCCCTGTCGCCGCGACAGTCTGATTGAAGCTCGCGTGGATGCGCCCCGTGTTCGGATTGATCGCCTCTTTCAACGCGCCCAGATAGGTCCCGGTCAACTTCGTCAGTTGGCGATAGTCCACGATCAGCCGCGGGATCGGGCTTGAAACGCTCGCATCCTCAGCCAACGTCTCCAGCACCTCGACATCCGTGCTGTTGCCCGTCTTGGTCTTCTTCACCGGCTTTAGCCCCAGCCCCGTCTCGGTGTCCCCCGGCTTATTAAACAGCAACGCCGCCAGTTGCTTCGGTGAGTCCGGGTTGAACGCTCGCCCCACCGTTCGCATCGCCGACTCATCGATCTCCCCGCGGATCGCCGCGATCTTGAGTTCCAGTCGTGCCCGCTGCCGATCCAGCTCCCCCGCGTCCACCGTGATCCCGTTGTGCTCCAGCGTCGCCAGCACCTCGACCAGCGGCATCTCTACATCGCGAAACAAGCTCTGAAGCCCCATGTCCCGGATCTGCGGCTCCATCACCTCCATCAGCCGCAGCGAGATGTCCGCATCCTCCCCCGCGTACACCGTCGCCAGCCCCAGCGCCACCGTGTCAAACGTCCGCTGGTTCACGCCGCTGCCGATCAACTCCTTGATCGAGATGTTCGTGTGCCCGAGCAGTGACAGCGCCAGCGCATCCATCGAGTGCGACGAGCGCGACGCGTCAATCAGGTAACTTGCAACCATCGTGTCAAACGCCTCGCCCCCGATGCCCGCCACCTGAATCCCCGCGCACGCCAGCACCAGCACGTCAAACTTCAGATTGTGCCCGCACTTGCGTCTTGCCGGGTCCTCAAGCAACGGCCGCAGCGCATCGAGCACCAGCGATTCTTCCAAATGCGCCGCCATCTCCGGCGACCGCACCGGCACATACCACCCCGTGCCCGCCTTGGTCGAGAACGACAGCCCGCACAGCTTGCAGCTCATCGGCGACAGCCCGGTCGTCTCGGTGTCAAACGCGATGACCGCCGCACCCTCAAGCTCGCGCACCAGTTCGTCCAGGTCATCGCGCGTGCGCACGCAGCGATACACGCCGCGCGTGTCGCTGCCGGCTTCGCCGATCGCGCCGGTCGCGCCTAGGACGCCGGTCGCGCTCGCGCCGTCTCCGCCCGCACCCGCCGCGCCCCTCGCGTCCGGTTCATCACCAATCGCCACCGCCTCGTTCTGCCCAAACAATCCCGGCCCATCAAACAGCGACCCCGTCCCGCCGCCGCTCGCCCGCTTGCTTGATCGAACCGAAACGCCAGCGCCCGTCGCCCCACCCGCGCTCGCCGTCGCGCCCGCCGCGCCCGTCCCCTTCCCCACGCCCGCCGCGCTCCCCTCCACCGCGCCCGCCGCGCCCCCTCCACCGCCCCGGCCAACCGCCGCCACCGCCCGCGCCACGCCGCCCCCCGCCTCGCCCGCCACCGGCTCGCCCAGAAGCCGCTTCACCTCGTCCTGATACCGGTTGAACCCCAGCTCGCGAAGCACCGGCAGCCACTCCGCCAGCCGCACCCGCTTTGTCTCCATCTCCTCCAGCGTCACCGTCAGCGGCACATCATGCCGCAACTCAATCAACTTCTTCGACAAGGGCAGCGTCTCCGCCGCCGCCACGATCCGCTCGCCGCGCTTGCCCTTGATCAGCCCCATCCGCGCCGCCGCCACCACCTTCTCCATCGTCAAGTACTCAACAATCAACTCCGCCGCCGTCTTGGGCCCGATCCCCTCCACCCCCGGCACATTGTCCGACGTATCCCCCATCAACGTCAGCATGTCCACCACCTGCCACGGCATCAACCCCGTGTCCGTCCGCAGCGTGTCCGCCGAGATGATCTCATCGGTGTGAATGTCATACAGCTCCACACT
>JBBQMD010000066.1:0-13172 GCA_038328575.1 Phycisphaerales bacterium
TCAGCCCGAAGAGCTAAACACTCCAACCCTCCCGCTCACTAATTCTTCACCGCCGCGACACGCCCGCGCGCAACCTCGCGCCGCATGCACAATCGCCCCTTGCCTCTCGCCCCCGCGTGCTCACACTGGGCTCATGGACACACCCGAAGCCACCAATCACCTCCCCCCGCGCCTCCTCGTCGACTTCCTGCAATCCGATCGCTCGATCGCCGAACTCGCCGACTCCTTCCGCCTGTCCTTCTCCCAGATCCTCGCGGCCCTCAACTCCCCCGCCATCCAGGCCGAGCTCGCCGCGCTGCAAACCCTCTCCACCCTCCGCAGTGAGTTACGCGCCCCGCGCCGCCGCGAAATCGCGCTCGCCCGCCTCACCGATCTCGCCCTCTCCAGCATCGATGAACTCGAAGCCCGACGCGCCGCAACCACCCTCCTCCGCCAACTCCCCCCGCGGCCCATCACGCCCCCAATCGCCGCGCCCGTCGCAACCGCAGTTCACGCAGCCGCCGCTGTCACCGCGGCCCCACCCGCCCCCGCCGTCCTCCGTGAAGCCTCTGCCCCCACGCGCCCCTTCGCATCCCCCACACGCCCCAACCCAACTCCCCCGCCAGATTGCCAGCCCCTCAAGTTCACATTCCACCCCGTCCCCCATCTCAACCCCGCGCCCCGCGCAATCGCAACCACCACCACACGCCCATCACCCCTATCCCCCGCCGCAACATCAGCAACACCCACGACACCGCCCACCTCATCCTCTCCCTCAGAACGCCCCGCACCTCCCGCGCCCCGCGCACCACGCACCGCCACACCCATCGCGCAAGCGCCAACCCCCAAACCCGCCACTCGCTAACACCACCGCGCCGCGCTCCGCGTCCCGTCCAACTTCCTGCTTTGCTGTTGTCCTGCGTTGCTGCGTTGGCGCGTTGCTGCGTTGCAATCTGGCTCTCCGCCACCCCGCCACTCCTCCACTCCGCTTCTCCGTCGCTTCGTCGCTTCGTCGCTTCGTCGCTTCGTCAAGTTTGCTGCGTTGCTGTTGTGCTGCTTTGCTGCTTTGCAATCCGCCCCTTCGCCACTTTGCCACTTCCCAAATCAATCAGCATGCACCGGCAACTCCACACTCGGCATCTCCGACGCCGGCTCACCCAGATACGCCAGCGCCTGATCCATCACCCGTCGCACCACCGGACCCGCAACATACGTCCCGTAGTGCAACCTCTTCGCGATCAACTCGCGCCCCGGATCATCAATCACCACCACGCACACCAGTCGCGGGTGCTCCGCCGGTCCCCCCGCGACAAACGTCGCGTTGTACTGCCCACGAAAATAGCCGTCTGACCCTCTCGGCCGACGCTTCCCCGCCGGCGGCGTCGTCATCGGAATATCCGCCGTGCCCGACTTCCCAAACAACTCGTACCGCCAGCCCGTCTCCGGAACCTCGCGCAGCGCGAGTTTGCTATCCAGGCTTGCCGTCACGCCGCGCATCGTCTGCCGCGCTTCCATCGCCGTTCTCGCCGATACCGCCCGCCGACCCGGGTCCGTCAGCGGCAAGCCATCAGGCCCAAGCTTCGCCGTCAACGACAGCTCCGGTATCGATCCCGCAAGCTCGCCCTCGCGCGCAAACGCGCAGAACGCCCGCGCCATCTGCAAAGGTGTCACCGCGACCTCATGCCCGAAGCTCACCGACGTCTGCGTGAACTTGCTCCACCGGCTCATCGGCGTCACCATGCCCGCCGACTCACCCGCCACGCCGATGTTGACCCGCCGACCGAAGCCAAACGCCAGGATCGTGTCCCGCAGCTCATCAAACCCCAGCCGCGCGCCGCCCTGAACCATGCCGACGTTCGACGAGTTGACCAGCACCTCGCGCCACGTCATGCTCGCCCTCTTCACAACGTCATGAACCGCTCGCCCGTAAGGCGTCTGCCACGCGCCCCAGTGCGTGTTGAACACCTCGTCCGGCGCCGCGCGTCCCTTCTCCACCACCGCCGACCACACAAACGCTTTGAACGTCGAGCCCGGCTCGTAGATCTCTTCGACCACTCGGTTCCGCGCCATCGCCGGATGCGTCCGCCGCGCCGGATCATCGCGAACCGTCACATACCGCGGCCCGTCCAGCCGCTTCTCCTTCGGAATCAGCGTGACCCAATCGTAATCGACCACATCAATCGGACGCCGGATGCTGTCCGCCATCGCCAGGATCTCGCCGGTGTGCGAGTCCAGCAGCACCGCCCGCCCGCCCTGGGCATCGGCCTCGCGCACGCCACGCTCCAGCTCCTTGGTGAGCAAGCGCTGCAGGCCGAGGTCAAACGACAGCCGCACGTCCTCGCCGCGCTGCGAGGGCGTGTACGCCCCGGGCTCCATCCACAGCGGCCGCCCGCGCGCATCACGCACGAAGCTGAACGATCCGTCCTTCGCCTGGAGCCTCTCATCAAGCAGCTTCTCCGCCGCCAAGACACCCTTGTCGCTGAAGTCCACCTTGCCCACCATGACCGCCGCGATCTCCGGGCTGGCGATCTCACGCACCGCGCGGCTCTCCAGATGGAAGCCCGGCAGCTTGAGCTTTCGCGCGCTGGAGAGCACGCTGTCGTCCAGCACGTCGGACATCACCAGGTAGCGGATCAGCCGCGCCTTGGCCCACGGCTTCGGCGACATCTCGCCCGCCATCGCCCGGGCGTCCGCGCCTTCGCTCGCCTCAACCGCCGGCGTCTCCAGTTGCTTGGCCTCCAGAGCCTTGGCCGCCATCAGGTCTTCCTCGATCTCGTCTTCAGTCAGCGCCGGCCGATACGCGTACGCGCGATGAAACGCATTCTCGCGCCGCTCGTTCTCCGCGATCGCGCTCATCACGCGCGGGCCGACTTCGCTGAGCGGCTTGCCCAGCGCGGCGCTCAGCGCAAGCAGGTGCTGATCGATATCTCTCTTGGGAAACACCGACGGATCCAGCACGGCGCGATAGCCAAACCGCGTCGCCGCGAGCAATCGCCCGCGCCGGTCCAGCACGTCGCCGCGCCGTCCCTCTTCGACCACGCTGCTCGTGCGGTCGCTCATCTGCGCGACCAGCCGCGGCGATGGCTGCAACTGAAGCTGCACAACCCGCACGAACATCGCCAGGATCGCGAGCGTCAAAATGCCGAAAATCGCAATGACCCAGCCGCGCCCGATCGACACGCCGGCTTCGTCCAGGGGCTGAGCGGTCGAAGGCTGGCGGCGGATGGCGGACATTGGATCATGCTCACGTATGCGAATGGTGTCGTTGATCGCGAGGCGCCGCGCGTCTCAGCGCGGCCCGGTGCGACGCGGACTCTGCAAAACCACGCTGGACGGGTCGGCCGGCGGGCGCGGCGCGCCGGCCTCGGCTTGGTTGGCGCGACGGCGCGCGGCGCTGTCGTCCTGCGCCATGCGGATCGGATTGCCGACTTCGCCCGGCAGCGGCCGGTCAACGCCGATCGGGCGCATGGGGCCGATGGCCGAGGCGAGCGTCGCGACGCGATCCAGCGACAGGCTCTGAGCGATGCGGACCCGGAGCTCGAACAGCGCGCGATCGTGCTGAACCATCCGCTTGTGAATGATCGCCATGTCGTTGACCACGTCCAAACGCTGCTGGCGCAGCGAGAGGAGGATGCACGCCGAGGCCCCGATGCACGCGATGAGAAACAAGACCTTTGCGAGCACGTTCAAAGCCCCGTATGCGGTGAGAGAAGAGCAGCTTCGCAGGATAGCGTGCCCCGGATGGCATCGGCACCCGAGCGGGGTTCATCGAGCGGGGATCCTCAGCTTGGCCCCGATCCGCAGGCTGGCCTCGTCACGGGTGACATCTTTGTTCATCGCGGTGATTTCTCGGGCTCGCCTGGCGGTGCCCAGGAGCTTCTGCGCGATCGAGCCCAGGGTGTCGCCCTTGACGACGACGTACTCACGCGTCGCGGCCGAGTTGGTCGCGTCCGGCGCCTTCTCGGACCCGCGAGGCGTGACAAGGTTCTTGCCGGGCACCGTGCGCCCGGGCGCGACGATCGCGTCATCGGCCAGGCGCGCCAGACCCGTCAGCACGTCGCGCGGCGGTATCCGCAGCGTCACACCCTCGCGCAGGCTCAGCTTGCTGCCCAGGCGCGACTTGTTGTACTCCGCAAGCTGCTGCGCGTACTTGGCATCGGCGTAGTACTTCCTGGCGATGGCGACCATCGTCTCGCCCCGAGCCACCGGATGGGCCAGCAGCTTGCCGGCGGACACCGGGAGCAGACGCTCGACCAAGACGGGCAATGTGACGACGGTGCCGGCGCTGCCGGGGATGGAGCGTGCGGCCTCATTGCCCGGGACGGTGTGAACCACGGTGGTCGCGGGCTGGGGGTTGATGGGGAGGAAGACCAGCGGGCCGCGCTCGCTGCCTGCGTTCGGCGCGGGCTCGGTGTTCTGGTTGGGATTGACCATCGAGATGGTCGTGGTCGTGCGGGCTGGCACCGGGTTGACGGGCAGGGCGGCGTTCGGCGTTGCGTCGGGCGGCGTGACGCTGGCGATCTCGACCGGGATGGTCGCGCCGGTGGCGTTGGCGGCCGGGAGCGCGTCGGCGGGGAGGCCGATGACGTTGGCAGGCGTGGTGGCGACATCGATCCCGGGCACGCTGTGGCGCGCCTTGGAGAAGTGATCGCCGACGAGCACGCCGACGACCAGCAGGATGGCGAAGCCGATGATGAGTGCGAGCTTGTGTTCTCGGGTCACGAGTTGTCGTCCTTGACCTTGGGGTGTATGAGCCTCGCGCAAGGGCGCTCGCTCGGGAACCTTGACATGTCGCATCGCCGAGTCCGTGGCGAGCGAAGCGTCCGCGTTGACAGTTGCAACAGCAATCTCGGTCTCCGCGTCCGGCATGGCACAGGTATCGGCAGACTTGAGCGAACTCACGCAGAATCTAGCAATCTTCTGAGGTTAGGAGACGAATCGGGTGCTCGTGTCAGAAAGGCCAAAGCGAGCGCTCATGCGAGTCGGACGACGCGGAGCTTGGCGGAGCGCGAGCGCGGGTTGGTGTGGGCTTCGTCTGGTGTAGCGGTCTGCGGCTGCTCCCCCACTGCGACTCCGAGGCCGGCGCTTGTCATGGCTTGGAATGCCTGCTTTACGGGCCGGTCTTCCAGCGAGTGAAACGCGATCAGGCCGACGCGCGCGCCGGGAGCGAGCCACGTCGGGCGCGAGGCGTGAGCGGCGCGAGCGGCGTCGCCGATGGCGTCTAGCAGCGCGTCAAGGTTGCCGATCTCGTCGTTGACCATGATGCGAAGGGCCTGAAACGTGCGGGTCGCGGGATCGATGGTGTCCGTCGGCGCTCGGGGCGTGGCCTTGCGGATGACCTCGGCGAGCTGGCTGGTGCGCTCGATGGGGGCCACTCGGCGCGCGGCGACGATGGCGCGGGCGATGCGAGATGCGCCGCGGTCTTCGCCGAACTGGCGGATGGCGCTGGTGAGCTGCGCCTCGGTGAGGGTGGCGACCAGCTCGGCGGCGGTGAGGCGCGCGGCGGGGTTCATCCGCATGTCCAGCGGCCCGTCGCGCATGAACGAGAGCCCACGCTGGGCGTCGTCAACCTGGTTGGATGCGAAGCCGAGATCAGCGAGCAGAAGGTCGGCCTTCGCCTCCAGCGCGCGGAGGCGATGTGGGACCTCGGCGAAGCTGGCGTGGATCGCGTCAACGCGCGGCGGGCTCGGGATCGAGCGCACGTGGGCGGTCGCGGAGGCGAGGTTGGCCGCGTCGAGGTCAAAGAGGATGACGCGCCCTTGCGAGCCGAGTCTCGCGGCGAGGGCGGCGGCGTGTCCGCCGAGGCCGGCGGTGCAATCAACGAACGTCTCGCCGGCGCGCGGCGCGAGGGACTCGAGCGTCTGGGCCAGGAGCACGGGGTTGTGAACGAGGCCGATCATGAGCAAGGGTATCGCGATGGCGGCGCGGGCGGTACAGTCTGGCATGCTGAATACTGAGTGGCGTGCGTCGGCGGTTGCTCGACTGTGCCTGTACACGATCGCGATGGCGTGCGCTGGCGGGCTGGCCGGGTGCATGCCCACGAGCGTGACGTTTCAGTTTGGTGATGATTCGATGGTGCGGCGCACGCCGGTGGATGAGCTGAGCGCGCCGGCGGGCGAGCGGGCTGAGAGCGGGGGCAGCGGCGATGTCGCGCTGATCGATGTGCGCGGGCTGCTGCTGGACTCGTCGTCGCCCGGGCTGTTTGGCTCGACGGGGAACCCGACGGCGGAGCTGGCGGCGCGGCTGCGGGCGGCGGCGGAGGATTCGCGCGTCAAGGCGGTGGTGCTGCGGATGAACACGCCGGGCGGCGGCGTGACGGCGTCGGAGACGATGCACTCGATCGTGCGGCGGTTTCGTGAATCGACTGGGAAGCCGGTGGTGATCAGCATGGGCGACGTGTGCGCCAGCGGCGGGTACTACCTGTCGACGGCGGGCGACTATGTTGTTGCGCAGCCGACGGGCATCACGGCGTCGATCGGCGTGATCATCCCGACGGTGAACTTCAGCGAGGGCATGCGGCGGATCGGGATTGTGTCGCGCTCGATCAAGAGCGGCGCGAACAAGGACCTGGCGAACCCGCTGGAGCCGATGCGCGAGCCGCAGTTTGCGGTCTTGCAGGGCATGGTGGACGAGTTCTACGCGAAGTTCAGGGCGATGGTGGTCGAGGCGCGGAAGTCGCCTGGCGCGGTGCGGACGCCCGGCGGCGCGACGCTGGCGCGTGCGGCGCTAGACATGGCGCGGCTGGATGAACTGACCGACGGGCGGGTGATGTCAGGCGCGCAGGCGGTGCGGGCGGGGCTTGCGGATGCGGAGGGGGACCTGATCGATTCGCTGCACATCGCGCGGCGGCTCGCGGGGTTGTCAAGCGCGCGGGTGGTGCGGTTCCACCGCTCACGCCAGACGCCGACGACGGTGTACGGCGCGCCGGAGGAACTGGCGGCGCGCGGGCCGGCGAGCGCGGGGCAAACCGGCGGGGGCGATATCAATCTCATCTCGCTGCACATGGCACCGGGGCCGGATCAGCTTTCGACCGGTGGGGCGTACTACCTGTGGATGCCGGGGCAGTGAGGCGAGCGGTTGGCGAGCGGAAGGTGAGCGGACGGTGAGCGACGGGGTCGGCGAGATCAGCCGCCCAGGACGCGCGTCATGACCTCTTGATCGTCGGTGCGCACGTAGACGCGGCTGACTTCCACCCAGCCGGCCTGCTGGTAGCCCTTGGCGTTCTTCTCCATCCACTGCATGAGGCGCGGGTCGCGACCTTGCTCGTTGTCTTCGAGCAGCATGACGCGCGGCTTCCAGCGTTCGAGATCGAAGCCCTCGAGCACGTCCACCTCGCCGCCCTCGACATCGATGACCGCGACGTCTACACGGGTTGGCTTCTTGGGGTGTTCTTCGAGCAGCTTGTCCAGGTGTGTGACGGGGACCTGGACCGTGCGCGTGCTGGCCTTGCTCTGCTTGAGCATGTCCACGTGCGCTTCGGCGGTAGAGAGGAAGCTGAACATGCCGTTGATACCTTCGCCCTCGACCTGAGTGAACTGTGCGGTGCCGGTGGCCTTGCGGTTGCTGAGGGCGGCGTGGACGACGTGGGCGAAGGGGCGGTTTTTGACGCACTGCTCGTGACGCTCGGGGAGCGGCTCGATGAGGAGGCCGTCCCAGCCGAGAGCGTCGAGGATCCATGAGACGGAGAAGTGGCGCCCGTCGAACGCGCCGACTTCGATGTAGAAGCCGGGCGTGTGGCAATCGAGGAGGTCGTAGATCGCGATGTCTTCGGCGAACTGGGAGCGGAACTCGATGTCCATGCGGGCGGTGCGTCCGGTGCGCGAGAGGCGTTCGATGGCGTCGAGGCGATAGAGGCGCCGGCGCGCGGCGTCGAGGACGCGGGACTGGGCCTGGGTGACGGCGTTGAGGCGGAGGATCTCGTCGATGAGCTGCTGCATGTTCGGAAGGGACATTCAGTTCTCCGGGGGATTGGCGCGGCGGCCGAAGTGTACCGCGTGCGTTGGCACAAACGACCTAGAGTCGGGCCTGTTCATCGCAACGCAAGTTTTCACCGGAGCATCGCATGCGTATTGGCCGATCTCGATTCGTCGCCCTCTGCACTGTTTCTCTGTTGCTGGTTGCTGGTACGTCAGCGAGCGCGGCGCAGGATCCGCTGGACACTGCGAAGCCTGCGACCGCACCGGCGGCCCCGGCCCCGGCGGTGGCTCCTGCGCCGGCTGGCGCTGCTGCGTCGGCGGCGGCGAGCGTGACGGCGGCGTCGGGCGCTGTGCGGTTTGCGGTGTGCGATGTGTACAAGGTTGCGGATCGGCTGACGAAGACTGACAAGTTCCAGAAGGACGTGACAGAGAAGCGGACGGACCTTTCGAGCAAGATCGAGCCGCTGGGCAAGGGGATGGAGGAGCTGACCAAGCGACTGCAGGAGACGCCGAAGGAGAAGCAGAGCGGGCCGGAGTGGGAGGCGGCGATCGGCGAGTATCAGAAGAAGGGGATGGAACTGCGTCAGCGTGAAGAGACGCTGCAGGCGGAGTTTGCGGAGTTCCTGACGTTGAAGAACTTCGAGGCGTACAAGGAGGTCTTGGCGTCGGTGGAGGCGGTGGCGGCGAAGCGCGGGTACACGCACGTGTTCAGCAGCCGGTCGATTCAGGACATGGAGAAGCCGTCGTCGCCGCTGGCGTTCACGCAGGGTCTGCTTGCGCGGCCTGTGCTGGTGGCGCCGGCGGGCGATGACATCACGCTGGACGTGCTGCGTGATCTCAAGCTTGAGTGAGCGGCGGGACTTGATTCGCGGGGTCGGGTAGTGCGAGGCGGGCGCTGACCATGAGTTGGAAGCGCTCGGCGAGCATGGACTTCACGCGCTCGATCGAGGGCGATTTTTCGGCGAGGATGTTGCTGAGGCTGGTGACGCGTCGATCGGCGAGTCCGCAGGGGACGATGAGGTCGAAGTGGTTGAGGTTGGTGGTGACATTGATTGCGAGGCCGTGCATGGAGACCCACTGGCGGATGCGGACGCCCATGGCGCAGATCTTGGCGTCGGGCTCGCCTGGGTGAATGGGGTAAATCCAGACACCGGTGGCGGCGGGGTCACGATGGGCTTCGATGCCGCAGGCGCTGCAGAGATCGATGACGATTTCCTCGAGGAGGCGCAGGTAGTCGTGGAGGCGGAGGCGGAGGCGGTTGAGATCGAGAATGGGGTAGGCAACGAGTTGGCCGGGGCCGTGGTAGGTGATGTCGCCGCCGCGGTCGGTCTCTTCGAGGCGGACACCATGGCGAGCGAGGAGTTCTGGCGAGGCTTTGAGGTGAGACGCGGCGCCATGGCGGCGCGAGATGGTGATGACGGGCGGGTGTTCAAGGAGGAGGAGGGTGCCGACGTGGGGACCGGGCGTGCTGGCGGCGCGAGAGTCGAGGACGCGGCGGACTTCGTCAACCTGGCGTGCGTAGGCGTCGGCGTATGAGATCAGACCGAGGTCGATGACGCGCAGGGGCGTGGGGGCTTCGCTCGGGGGATTCGGGGTGTTGGTGTTCGCGTCGGTTGGCACGGCTGATTGTGGCCGGTTGATCGGGCGTGGGCGGGCGGGTGAGTGGATTTGAGGAAGGGGCGATTGCGCCAGCGATGCCGCTCGCTATCATGGCCAATGACCACGATTCATCCATCGGCCGCGATCAGCGGGCCGACCGAGTTTGGTAAAGACGTACACATCGGGGCGTATTGCGTGATCAACGGGCCGGTGAAACTGGGCGACGGCGTGCGGTTGATGGGTAATGTTTATCTGAACGGGCCGGTGGAGATCGGGGCGCGGACGACGGTACACCCGTTCGCGTCGATCGGCTTTGCGCCGCAAGATGTGAAGTTCAAACCGGAGCTGGGGACGGTGGGCGTCAAGATCGGCGAGGATTGCCAGCTTCGCGAGCACGTCACGATTCACTCGGCGAGCAACGGAAAGACTCGTCCGACGACGGTCGGCGACCGGTGCTTTTTGATGGTTGCGGCGCACATGGGTCACGACTCGATCATCGGTAATGACGTGGTGCTGGTGAACAACACCGCCTTGGGGGGGCATGTGGAGTTGGGCGATCGGGTGACCGTGGGCGGCGGGGCGGTGGTTCATCAGTTTTGCCGGATCGGGAGGCTTGCGTTTGTTGGTGGCGGCTCGACGATCACGACGGAGGTTCCGCCGTTTTGTTTGGTATGGGGGCGAAATCAACTGGCGGGTCTGAACGTGATCGGCATGCGGCGGGCCGGGGTTTCACGCGAGGACATTACGACGATCCGTCGCGCGTTTCGCGAGGCGATCCGGACGCGTCCGGCGCGCGAGATCATGCTGCGGCGGCTGCGCGAGATCGGGGCCAACTGCGGGCCGGTGATGGAGATGGCGGATTTCGTCAGCACGTCTACTCGCGCGATCGTGCAGTATTCTTCGAAGTCGCGCGAACTGACTGACGAAACGAACGAGGCTTGAGCGAGTTGGTCTTGTTGAGAGGGCCGATCATGGACGATCAGAGTGCCCGGGTGCTGCTTTCGCTGATTGGCGAGGTGTCGCTTGCGCCGCGGCGGGAGGTGACCAAACGCGCGGGCCGGCGGGCAAGCGGAGAGCTGTTTGCGGCGCCGTGGGGCGCGAGGCCCGACTCGGGCATGTGTGTTTTGGCGTCGGGGTCTGCGGGCAACTGCGGCGCGGTGTGGATCGGCGAGAACGAGAGCGAGGACGCTGAGGCGATGTGGGCCGGGGCGCCGGTCCGTGAGCGACTGGTGCTGATCGATCTGGGCCTGTCGCCCGGCGTGACGCGCAAGCGGCTGCACGCGCAGGGACTGTCGCTGGACCTGGTTGGCTCGGTGCTGCTGACGCATCTGGATCGTGACCATTGTCATGAGGGATGGTGTGGCGAGCGTTCGCTGTTGCCGGCGGGCTGCGAGGTGTTTGTGCCTCAGCGGTCGCGCGATCGCGCGCGGGCGATGAATCTGAATGCGGGCGTGTTCCATGCGTTTGAGTCGGCATTTCGCACGCGGGCGGGGTTGGAAGCGGTGCCGATCATGCTGAGCCACGACCAGCACGGAGCCGCGGCGTTTCGACTGACGCTGGCGCGAGAGCGGGCGTGGGCGCGGCGGAGAAACCTGGGCAACGCGGGCACGGGCATCGGCTATGCGACGGACCTCGGGCGGGCGACGCCGGAGCTGATCGCGCATCTGCGACGGGTCGCGATCCTGGCGATCGAATCCAACTACTGCCCCACGCTTCAGTCGGTGAGTGATCGGCCGGAGTTTTTGAAGCGGCGGATCATGGGCGGGCGGGGGCATCTGAGCAATCAGGAGTGCGTTGAGGCGATCCATGCGATTGAGCCGCGGGATCATGTGGTGTTGTTGCATCTGTCGCGCGAGTGCAACTGCCCGTTGCTGGTGGCGTCGCTGCACGACGGGGCTGATTATGCGATGACGATCAGCGCGCAGGAGGAGGCGACGCGGTGGGTGCGGCTCGTGCCGCCGGCGCTGCCCGCCAGCGACAGCACTCTCCACCCCCCTAGAACCCACAATCTGCCACACCACACGACGGGTCCGTCTATCGCGCCGACTTGCTGAGTTTTTCGAGCACGTAGCGCCAGCCGTCTACGCGTCCTTCGTGCTCGGCGAGTCGGATGGGGCGGATCTCGCGTCGCCACTCGAAGATCATGGCGCGGGCCTGGCGGGTTTGCGCGAGGCGGAGCTGCGTCTGTGCCCAAGACAGTGTTGGGTTTGGGTGCGCAAGGAGTTTGATCATGGGGATGGAGTTGCCGATGCTGGCGGCGAGCTTTGCGAGGTATGGCACGGTTTGGAGGCGCTGCGGGATCAGGTGGTCAACGACGGCGCTCGGGGTGTAGCGGACTTCGTAGCCGGCGCGGCGGAGGCGGATGCAGAGCTCGTTGTCGCCGCCGCTGGTGAGGGCGGCGCCTTGGCGATCGGGCATGGCCTGAGATTCGAGCCAGCCGGTGGCGATGACTGCTTGCTTTCGCAGGCACATCGCGGCGCCGACGAGCGAGCGGGTGGGATCGTCTACGAGGAGTTCGGCATTGCCGAGGTCTTGGCGGGCGAGGAACGAGGAGTATCGGAGCGCGATGCGTGTGGGACCGGATTCGAACTTAAGCCGGACGCGGCCGCCGACGACACCGCAGTTTGGTTGACGGTCCATCACGTCGAGGACGCTCTGGGCCCAAGCGGGGTCGGGCAAGACGTCGTCGTCAAGGAACGCGACGAAGTCGCCCGCTGCCTCGTCGATCAAGCGGCGGCGGGCTTGCGCGAGGCTCTGGCGGGGCTCGACAACTCGCCGGATGATCAGGGCCGGGTGTGAGTGCGAAGCGTGGGCGATGAAGTCGTCGATCACGCGAGGGGTGTCGTCGGTGCTGGCGTTGTCAATGACGAGTAGCTCGGCGATCCGGGCGGGGCCGCGGATGTCGGCGATGGCGCGGAGGGTTTGCTGGATGGCGGGGCCGCGGTTACAGGTGCAGACGCCGAGGGTGAGGCGGGTGGTCATGGTTGCACCGCCTGGGTCGCGGCGGACGACCAGAGCGAATCGCCCTGGAGGGAGCGGGAGAGCCACTGGACAAGGCGGAGATCGCCGAGTGGGCGGGTGGGGGCATGGGCGGCGTCGATGTACGCCTGTTCGACGGCGGGCGGCGGGTCACCGAAGAGGACGGTGATGTCGCTCGCCGGGCGGCCAGCGAAGGGTGCCCAGGCGAGGTCGCTGCGGAGGTTGCAGAGGGTGCCGCGGAACTTGGCCCAGCGACGTTTGAGGCTGGGGATGGCGAGTTTGCCGCTGCCGGGCCGGGGCGTGCCGAGGCAGAAGATGTGGTCAGCGTCGGCGTTTCCGGGCTGGAGGACGAGCTGATTGTGATGGCCCAGGGGCTGGTCGCACTGGTTCCAGAGGGCGTCGGCGGCGTCGACGCGTTCGACGAACACGCCGCCGGTGATGGTGTTGGCGGTGTGGGGAGGGGGCGGGTTGGTGCCCTCGGGGCGATGTTGCGCAGTCTTGGCCGACGGGGTGGGCATCGGTCGATCGTACCGATACGATCGACGTCGAGCGATCCGGCTCGCCCATCAGCATTTGACCGAGCGACTTCAGACGAAAGCGACCATGGCCAAGAGCAGCAGCAAGAAATCGTCCGCAACGCCATCGACCGGCTCCCGAAGCGCGAGCGCTCTTCGCGCGGGATCGAGCGGGAAGCGCCCT
>JBBQMD010000067.1:0-13016 GCA_038328575.1 Phycisphaerales bacterium
GGGGGTGGTGGGTAGAATTTAATTGGGCCGCGGGGCGCGCGCCACTTCGAAGGTGGGCAATCTACGTCATCGAGCTTGACGCGGTCGGCTCATGCCCGGCGCCGGCGCGACGCACAGAGGCCGGCAAGGCCGATCAGAGCCGCGGCGCCCGGCGTGGGGATGAAGGTCGCGTTGCTGCGGAATCCGATGCCCGACTGCACTTGGTTGCGATCCGCAAAGAAGATCTCAATGGTGTTCCAGCCCGCGACCACCATGCCGGTGCCCAGGAGGTTGGAAACGTTGCCGATCGCTTTCACGCCGCCGTTGTCGACTGCGAGCGTGTTATTGATGAACACCCACGCGTCGTCATCGGCCTGAACCGACATGGTCAGCGACGCGATGGCGGCCTGCGTCGTGAAGAACGCCCCACTCCAATGCACTGCGCGAAAGCCCCAGGCGTTGCTCGTTTGCCCGTCGGGGAAAAAGTTCTGCAGCATGGTGAACGGCGTGCTGTCCGCCTGGGTCTTCTCAAAGAGCACCGTTCGATTGCCGGTGCGCCCCGGAGTCCACCACAGAATCTCGTTCGTGTTGCTGTTCAGATCCTGGATGTTGCCGCTGCCAGCAACGCGGGTCATCGCGAGGTTGGTCGCGACGGGCAGGCCGTTGGGCCCGAGCGTGGATTGGACGAGGCCGGTGACGATTCCGCCGTCGATGCCGCTTTGCACATCGATGTGTCGCGGCGTGCCGGGGATGTTGTTCGGCAGCACGTAGTAGTTGCCGACGAGGTCGGCGTTGGCACCGGCGGTCAGGGCTGCGGTCGTCAGCAGGAGTGTGGCAAGGGTCTTCATGGTGTCTCTCTCTTGGTGGTTGTTGGTGTGATGCGAGGGGACGCTCTCGCGGCCCGTGCACTCACTGTGCCCTGCACCGACGTTGTTCGCCACGATCTGAGCCTCTCCGCGCTCGTCGCGCTGCCCGCCGATTCGGTCTGGCAAATGTGGGCGACTTTCTGGAGTACCGCGCGATTCCGAGAATCCGAACGCCAGCGCGTTTTCGGGCCGTGCCAGCATGAGGCCAGCGACCTCCGCCCTGCGTCGCGGGCGTGGGCTTCAGAATCGCCGACCACGCGTCGGACTTCCGCTCGGCGCTACCATGCGCCTCTTATGCCCAAGATCACGATCAACGGTCGCGAGCTCGAGTTCAAACCCGGTCAGGTCATCATCCAGGTGGCCAACCAGGCGGCGCCGACGATCGAGATCCCGCAGTACTGCTACCACGACGGCTTGTCGATCGTCGCGTCCTGCCGTATCTGCCTCGCCGAGATCTGGATGCCCGACAAGGCCACCGGCAAGCTCATGCCCTACATGGGCGGCAAGCTCATGCCCACCTGTCAGACCGCCTGCATCGAGGGCATGGTCGTCTACACCGACAGCCCTAAGTCTGTCGCCAACCAAAAGGCGGTGATGGAGTACCTGCTCATCAATCACCCGCTGGATTGCCCGGTATGCGATCAGGCCGGCGAGTGCACTCTGCAGGATTACAGCTACGAATACGGGCGGGGCGAGTCACGCTTCCAGGAAGCCAAGGTTAAAAACCCTAAGAAAGACCTCGGTCCCAACATTTACCTTTACTCCGACCGGTGCATCATGTGTACCCGCTGCGTCCGCTTCACACGCGAGGTCAGCGGCACCGACGAGCTCCTGGTCTCCGGACGCGGCAACCGCGAAGAGATCGACGTCTTCCCCGGCAAGCCCATCGACAACGAACTCTCGGGCAACGTCGTTGACCTCTGCCCCGTCGGCGCGCTGCTGGACAAGGACTTTCTCTTCGCCCAGCGCGTCTGGTTCCTCAAGAGCACTCCCTCGATCGACGGCATCACCGCCAGCGGCGACAACATCCTCGTTGAACACAACGACGGCCAGGTCTATCGCATCAAGCCCCGCACCAACATGAGCGTCAACAAGTGGTGGATCACCGACGAGGTGCGCCACGGCTGGAAGTTCGTCCAGCGCGAAGACCGCCTCGCCGGCCCCGCCCACAAGCATTTCGGCGTCCAGCTCAAGACCGATTGGGAACGCGCTTACTCCGACGCGGTTGATGGGCTGAAGAGCGCCATCTCACGCAACAAGCAGATCGCGCTCCTGGCCAGCCCGATGATCAGTTGTGAGGACGCATTCGCCCTCGCCCGCTCGACCATGTCGCTGGACCCTCGCGCGTTCCTCGCGGTCGGGCCGATCCCCGTTCAGGGCGTGGACAAGACCTTCCCCGCCAACAAGCCCGATGGCTTCAAGCTCTTCGCCGAGAAGTGCCCCAACAGCCGCGGCGTACGCCGCACGCTCGAAGCCCTCAGCAAGCAGGGCAAGCACAACGGCTACGTCGCCAACTTCGAGCAGTTTATCAGCCAGGTTCGCTCCGGCGAGATCGGCGGCGTGATCATCAGCGGCAACTTCCCCAGCGATTGGGTGACGCCCGCGCTCTTGGACGCGCTGGCCAGCGCCTTCGTCATCGTCATCGACACGCTCCCCAGCGCCCTCAGCATCCGGGCCGACGTGCTTTTGCCCGGCGCGACTTGGGTCGAAAAGGCCGGCTCGTTCGAGAACGCCCTCGGGATGATCCAAGCCTTCGAGCGCGCGATCCCCGTTCGCGAGGGCGCTCGCCCGGAGGCACAGATCGGCGCTGACCTGTTGGCCTATATCAAGTCCGGGCGTCCGGGCCTGGCCCCGGCATACAACGCCGACACGCTCAGAACGGAGATGAGCCGCGTGCCAGGGCTAGAAGTCTTCGCCACCGGCGTGTCGCTCCCCACGGTCGCTATCGAGCAGCAGTCGGCGATGGCGATGGTCGACTTGTAAATCATGGGGCTCGCGAAAGCCGCGCCGGCAGACATTCGACATGCCAGACACGGGAATCATCATCGCGGTTGCAATTCTCTTCCCGCTCTTCGGGGCTTTGGTGTTCTTCTATTGGCGGATTCAGTACGGGGTTGGCGTGCCCTGGCTTACGGATCGCCGCAAGTCGGAGCGTGAAAACGACGCTGACATCGTCGTGACGCGTTTTCAGCGCGATCCTGAGTCAACCCCGCGCCCCCCCGAACGCGAGAGCGGGCCCACGCGTTCGTGATCGCTCAGGCCCCGTGTTCGCACCGAACCAACCACGCGAATACGCTCGGTCATGGCTGATGCTGACGCACGAAATGACGCCTTGGCGAACGGGCGATCCGAAGCCGCCGAGGGTGACTGGCAGGCTCGTCTCGCCGAGATCGACGAGCTGATGCGCGAGATGTCGCTGCAATCAGACCCGCAGAAAATGGTCGCTTCTTACGGCCTTCGCGTCCGCAAGCTCTACGGCAACGATGGCTTCGTCTCCGTCTCGCGCCGCAACATCGCCGCGCCCAAGTTCCGCGTCACGCGCTCCAGCGTCTGGAAAGAACAGCCCGACCCGTGGCGCGAGCCCCACAAACTCCCGGTCCACGATGCCGGCATCCTCGGGCGCCTCCTCTACGAGGGCAAGCCCGCGCTCATCAACGAGCTCGACGTTGACCCGAGCGACCCCTGCGCGCCGTACCTCGCGGGCATGGGCTCGCTCCTGGCGATCCCGCATTACGAAAACGGCGTAGTGCTCAACATGGTCTGCTCGCTGATCAAGCGACGCAACGGCTTCGTTCACGATCGCGTGCCCGAGGCGGTGTGGCTCAGCAGCATGTTCGGACGCGCCACCAGCAACCTCGTGCTGGCGCAGAAGCTCGCTGACAGCAACGAGGCGCTCGATCGCGAGATGCGCACCGTCGCCGAAATCCAGCGCTCGCTCCTGCCGACGACGCTGCCCACACTCCCGGGCCTTGACTTCGCGGCCCACTACCAGACCAGCAAAAACGCCGGCGGTGACTACTACGATTTCTTCAACCTCGAAGACGGCAGCGTCGGCATGCTCATCGCCGATGTCTCCGGTCACGGCACGCCCGCCGCGGTCCTGATGGCGATCATGCACGCCATCGCGCACGTCACACCCGCCGACCGGCACGACCCGGCCCGCTTCGTGACGTCGCTCAACCAGGAACTCAGCCGCCGCTACACGCTCTCGACCGGCACCGGCTCAATGTTTGTCACGGCGTTCTACGCCGTCTACGACCCGCGGACGCGCGTGCTGCAGCACACCAGCGCCGGGCACAATCCTCCCCGCCTGCGCGTGGGCTTCCTGGGCGAGAACGGGCCGGTCCTCAGCATCGACGGCGCCCGCGGCCTGCCGCTCGGTGTCCTGGAAGACGCGGAGTACGAGAGGGCCGAAGTCCGCATCGATGCCGGCGATGCGCTCGTCCTCTACACCGACGGCGTCACTGAGACCTTCGCCCCCGAGTCAGCCACCAAGGACGCAGCCGGGCGCGGCTCACGCGAGATGTTCGGCACCGATCGGCTCGACGCGATCCTGGCCCGCCGCCACTCCAGCGCGCAAGGCCTACTCGAAAACGTCTTGCGCGAGCTCGACGCGTTCTCCGCCGGTCAACCCCCGGCGGACGACCGCACGATGATCGTGATCACCGGTTCCAACGCGTTGTGAGCGCGGACGAGCCTCGAAGTGGCGGCCCACAATGCTTATCAGTGATCGACCTTGTGCCCTAACATCGGCGCGATCTTGCTCATCATCGCGTCCAGCGTCTTCTTGTCGCTGGCTTCAAGGTTGAGCCGCAGCAGCGGCTCGGTGTTGCTCTTGCGAACGTTGCACCACCAGCCGTGCTTGGCAAAGCAGTCGATTGTCACGCCGTCCAACTCGTCCATCGAGCCCTGTCCCGCGAACTCGTCCTTCAAGTTCGCGATCGCGGCGTCCTTGTCCTCGATCTGGAAGTTGATCTCGCCCGACTGATAATACTTCTGCATCGGCGCCACCAGCTCGCTCATCTTCTTGCCCGAGCGTGCCAGCACGGTCAACACCACCGCCATCGCGATCGCGCCGCTATCGGCGTTGAAGTTCTTCGCGAAGTAGAAGTGCCCCGACAGCTCGCCCCCGAAGCTCCCCTTGTGCTCCGCCAGCGCCGCCTTCATGAACACATGGCCCACGCGGCTGCGCACCGGCTTGCCCCCCAGCTTCAGGATCTCCTCCTGCACCGCCTTCGTGCTGCGCAGGTCATACACCACGGCGCTGCCGGGCTGCTGCTCCAGGAAATGACGGCACAGCGCGCCCGTCAGATGATCGCAGCCGATGATCTGCCCCTTCTCGTCAACCA
The DNA here is from genome assembly GCA_038328575.1 of Phycisphaerales bacterium. Taxonomy (GTDB): domain Bacteria; phylum Planctomycetota; class Phycisphaerae; order Phycisphaerales; family UBA1924; genus JACVCS01. The sequence continues at coordinate 5,195 of JBBQMD010000067.1, forward strand.
CGACACAGCGGTCCGCGTCGCCGTCGTAGCAGAAGCCCACGTCCGCCTTCTGCGCGATCACCGCATCGCACGTCTGCTTCACGTTGCTGGCCACCAGCGGGTTCGGCTCGTGGACAAACTCGCCCTTGCTGTTGTCAAAGTTGATCTCGACGATCTCCAGCCCATCGACGGCGTGCTTCTTGTTGCCAAAGACCTTGGGCACCATCGTGCCCGCCATGCCGTTGCTCGCATCGATCACGCACTTGATCGGCTTCTTGCCCTTGCGCGAAGACAGGTCCAGGAAGCCCAGCACGTGCGCCTTGTACGCGTCCCAAAGCTCGCGCTTCTCGACGCGCCCGCCCGATGACTGGAAGTTGTTCACGAAGTCCACAGTCGCCGCGAACTTGCGCACGTCGCCCAGCCCGGTGCTCTCGCCCACCGGCTTGGCCTTGCGCTTGCTCACCTTGAAGCCGTTGTATTGCGGCGGATTGTGGCTCGCAGTACACATGACCCCGCCAGCGCAATCAAAGTGATTGACCGCGAAATACACAAACGGGGTGTCAACCATGCCCACGTCCAGCACATGCCCACCCTGATCGGTGATGCCGCGGATCAGAGCCTCTGTCAGGCTCGGTGAACTCTTCCGCATATCTCGCCCGACGACAACGTTCCGCATCATCGGCGAGCCCTCGCCCGCGCCCGCGGCGTCCTGCAGCAAAAACCGCGAGCAGCCATAGCCAATCTGACGCGCCATCGGCTCGTTCAGCGGGTCCGGGTATGTGCTACGAATGTCGTACGCCTTAAAGACTTTGCCGAGCATGGAAGGCTCCTGTTCGGCGGGTGCAGAGCCAAAACCAATCCCTGCTCCGCCGGAAGTCGGCGAGGATAGCCAGCGGACAAGCGGATTTCGCCCCTTGGTGAAACTACTCCGACAACGCCTAGTTGGCCCTCGCCGCTGCGTCGCCAATCACGCCGCATGCAGCAATCTCGCATCACGCATCACGGATAGCCTTAGAAAACGCGAGAGATCTTCAGGACTCCGAAGGTCAACCCGCCGCTCGAGCATCGCCTCAAGCTCAAGGATCAGCGCGTTAGACCCCACGATCCCGGGCGCTCCGAAACACGCGCAGCGTGCTCACGCCGTGGCGTTGGCAGAACGCCGCGAGCTGATCTTCCGGAAGTGTGACCCCATGAAGCTCAATTGAGAAAGTGTAGCGATCGCCCCACATCCCACCCGCTCACGGATACTCCTGCCGCGTCGGACGCACCAGAATGTCGCTCACATGCACGTGCGCCGGCTGCGCCACGACGAACTCGATCATCCGCGCCACGTCGCGCGGCTCCAACATCGGCGCAAACTTCTCTTTCATGCTCTCGAACCACGCGTCCTCGTACCCCGCTACCCGCTGAAACTCGCTCACCACAAACCCCGGCTCGATCAGCGTCACTCGCACGCCCCGCGGCCCAAGCTCTCGCCGCACGCCCTCGGTCATCCCATGCACCGCGAACTTCGTCGCGCCATACATGCTCGAAAACGGCGAGACGTGTCGCCCCACCACCGAGCCAATCACGACGATGTCGCGGGGCACCTTCAACCACGCGCCCTCCTGCCCACACTCTTCCACCGGCACACGCTCCAGCATTCGTTTGCCCGCCGCGCGGATCAGGCGCGCCGCGCCGAGCACGTTCGTACGCACCACCTCTTCCCACTGCGCCAGGTCGCTGCCCATCACGCTGCCGTTGAGCCCGCGCCCCGCGTTCACGATCACCAGATCCGCCTCCGCACCGAATGCCCGCTTTGACTCTTCGAGCATCGCGTCAATCACGCCTTGCTCTGAGCAATCACCCGCCACCAGCCGCACGCGCTCGGCGCCGCCCTTGGCACCCATCTGCTTGGCCACCTCACTCAATCGCTCGGCACCGCGCGCGTTGATCACCACGCGAGCGCCCGACTCATGCAGGCGTCTGGCGGTCGCCTCGCCGATTCCCGCCGAAGCGCCAGTCACGATCGCGATGCGCCCTTCGAGCGCTGAAGACGAATCCGAGTTTGTAAAACTGCTCATGCGCAATGCTAGTAGTACCGATCTCGCGCGCCACAACGCGCCACTTCGCCCCGCCGCGATCGCTCCCCGCTATCCTCAGCACAATGTTCGGCAGCCACCTCTCGATCGCCGGAAGCATGGTCAACGCGCTCATCAGCGCGCGCACGCTCGGCCTTGATTGCGTGCAGGTCTTCACCAAGAACCAGCAGCAGTGGGCCGCGCCGCCCCTGAACCCTGAGGAAGTCGCCGCGTTCCGGCACGCCCTGGTGGAAATGGGCTGGGCGATGGACAAGCCCGGCGCATCCCGCCGCAGCGATGCGCACCCGTCGCGTGTCGTCGCCCACGCCTCGTACCTCGCCAACCTCGCCTCGCCCGACGACACGCTCCGCTCGCGCTCCTGCGCGATGGTGCTGGTTGAGCTGAACCGCTGTCACGAACTGGGCATCCCGCTGCTGGTCTTGCATCCCGGCGCTGCCACCGATGGCGAGCCGCTCGCGGGCGAGCGCCGCATCGTCTACGCCTGCGCCGAGCTCCTGGCCCAGACCGCCGGGCACCGCACCGTCCTCTGCCTCGAAAACGTCGTCGGCGCCGGCTCCACCATCGGCCGCGAGTTCGAGCAGCTCGCCCGCTTGCGCGAACAGATCATCGCCCTCGCCCGCGGCGGCAACGAACGCGTCGGATTCTGCCTCGATACCTGCCACATGCACGCCGGCGGATACGACCTCTCAACCATCGAGTCCTCAGCCCGCGCGCTCGAACACGCCGAGAACACGCTGGGCCTGGTCAACGTTCGCTGCCTGCACATGAACGACTCCAAGGGCGGCGTCGGCTCGCGCCTTGATCGCCACGCGCACATCGGCGAGGGCTCCATCGGCGCCGCCGGCTTCGGCCCCTGGGTCAGCGCGCCGCAACTTCGAAACATTCCGAAAATCATGGAAACGCCAAAGGGCGAAGGGCCCGGCGGCGTCGATTGCGACTCTGTGAACGTCAGCCGCCTGCGCGCCCTCGCCCGCGGCGAGGCCGTGACGATCGTCCCGCTCGCCACCGAGGCGACCAAGTCGTCGCAAACTCGCAACCCGGCGAAGGCTCTGATCTCGTAGCCGATCGCCCCGCCACGCCCCCACTATTCAGCCTCAAAGAACTACCTGAAACTTGAATAGATGAGTATTGAGAGCGATGAGCGAAGAGTCGTTCTGGTGACTGACAACCGGCTGCTCTTCCCTAGTTCGTCTTCTTCTTTCGAAACTCCAGCGCAGTCTCCGGCGTTAGCAACTCGACCTTCGTCGCGAGCCATGGCGGCGACTGAGTCCACCACACGCTGAACGTCACGCTGACCTTGTCCCCCACGTTCAGCGTCGAGACATCCACGCCCTTGGCCGGCGGAAACTCCATCACCATGGCGCTCATCCCGACGACCTTGCCCTCGCGGTCCTTGAAGTCATCGATCGCCTCGTGCTTGACCTTCAGCTCGGTCGCCGGCAGCGACTTCAGCGGCAGCGACATGACCTCACCTCGCACCACATACGTCGCGTCCGGCGTCGTCATCGGGGGCGACAAATCGCTGACGCGAATCGCAACTTTTCCAGCCTTCGCCTGCGAACCCGCACCCCCCGCGCCCCCCGCGTTACCCCCACCCGCCGGCGCAGGCGTGCGATTCTCGCACCCGCTCATCATGACCCCGCCGACAAAAATCGCACCGATCGCACTGATCGCTAGGACCGCGCGCGCTCGCCAACCGCCCTTCCAAGCAAAGGTCCGCTGACTAACGCTCACGCTGAATTCGCCGCTGCGCATAAGAAAACACTCCCCAAAGCCCACTCTACGCAGGCTCCGCGAAGTGCGATCATCGACACGTCAAACAAACTGGAAACCTGCCTCAGGCCTTCGCGAGGCTGAGGAACTTCTCGACCGACTTCAGGTCGCCCAGCAGCACCGGCGAATACCTCAGGTTGAAAGACTCGCCCTTGACAACCGTCACGATCCGGGCGCACAGCTCACGCTTCACCCAGTCACGATTGCCGCGGTTGTAGGTCGTCATGCGCGACTCGCGCACACGATACGCGCGCCCCAGCGCCTTCTTGTTCGTCGGGTCCAGACGCATCAGACGCTGCAGCGTCGCCTTGTTCGCGGCCGCCCGCGGCGCGCTCGTGAGCGTGATCGTGATCATCTGGCCAGCTTGGAGCGTATCGAACATGGGAACCTCACTGCGGTGCAACCAGCCACGCTCGCGGCAAACATGCCGCGTCCGGATGGGACTAGATACTACGCAACCCGACTCTGCCGGTCATCTTTTCTCCCCCGCCGCCACACGCGATCCCGCCCCAGCCTCTACACTCTCATCCCTATGACGACGCCTGATTCCTCACAAAATACAAACGCCGACTCCCCCGCACAAGGCGTCCCCTTCAACAACAACCTCGAGCATCACACGCGACCCAAGATCCGCGGCATCCGCGGCTTTCCCGTCCAGGCCAAAGCCCCCGATGGCTCCGAGCACCAGATGCTCGGCCTCGCCGACGCCCGCCAGATCTCCGATCGCGTCGCCGTCGTCATGCCCGGCGTCGGCATCGTCCTGCCCCTGATGGACGGCACACGCTCCATCGAACAGATTGTCATGGAAGTCGGGCGCGGGCTCAGCCGGCCCATCATGGAACAACTCATCGCGCAGCTCGACGCCGCCGCCCTGCTCGAAGGCCCGGTCTTCAAAGAGCTGCTGGCCAAGGTGCAGACCGAGTTCGACAGCCAGCCCGTGCTGCCCCCCGGCTCCACCGCCGCGTTCGTTGACGCCATGCTCGCTGAGGATGCCGAAGCGCCGGCCGACGAACCCGCCCGCTCGGATTATGCCGCGCGCCGCGTGCGCATGTACTTTGATTCGCTCATCGCCGAGGCCCTCAGCGATGCACCCGATCCCGCGTTCACTGCGCTGCCCAAGGCGATCGTCGCCCCGCACCTGGACTACCCGCGTGGCGGCTTGAACTACGCCGCGGTCTACGGACGCCTTCGCGTCGCCGATCGCCCCGACCGCGTGATCATCCTGGGCACTAACCACTTCGGCGTTTCCACCGGAATCGCCGCCTGCGACAAAGGCTTCAGCACCATCCTGGGCGAGTGCGAGATCGATAGCGACCTCGCCACCGGCCTGCGCGCCGCGTTGGGCGACACGCTCTTTGCCAACCGCTTTGACCACGAGCGCGAGCATTCCATCGAGCTCCAGATCCCTTGGATCCAGCACGTCTTCGGCAGAGACGCAAACAACAAGTTCCCCAAGGTCTTCGCCGCCCTCGTCCACGACCCCGTCCTCAAGAACGGCGAAAGCTACGACGGCAACGGCGTCGCCCTCAAGCCCTTCGTCGATGCCCTCAAGGCTCAGCTCGCCAAGCTCCCGGGCAAGACGCTGATCGTCAGCTCGGCGGATCTGTCGCACGTCGGCCCCGCCTTCGGCGATCAGCAGCCGCTGATGGTCGAGGAGGGCAGCGAGCAGGCCCAAGCCGCGGAAGAAATGCGCAACCGCGTCTTCGGGATCGATGACGAAATGCTGGGCATGGTCGTGCAGAACAAGCCCTCGGACCTCGTCGCAAGCATGGCCTGGCAACAAAACCCCACACGCTGGTGCAGCGTTGGCAACCTCGTCGCCACGCTCATGGTCGCCCAGCCCACCGAAGTCCGCCTGCTCCGCTACGGCCCCGTCATGGATCCGCAAGGCCTGGGCATGGTCACCAGCGCCGCGATGGTCATGACCTGATCGACCGGCAATCGCCGCCTTCGCTCACGCTCTGCTGAGCCTGCAACCCCCACTCTCCCACCGCCCCCACCGCCACCACGCCCACGCCGCGCCGTCGCGCAACAGCGTCGCCAACACGGAGCACCCGTGCCCCCCTGGACCCCTTGGCTGCTGCTCACTCTTGGTGCCAGCTTGCTGATCGCCGGCGCAGTTGTGGTCCTTCGTGCGCGCAAGGCCGTTGCGAAAGATCGCTGGCAAGCGGCCCGGGATGAACTCGAAGCCGAACGCCGAATCGTGCCGCGCGATCAGGGGCAGACCGAGTCGTGGAGCTTCGCGTCGCACGCCGCGCTGGGCCTGGCGCTCATGGGCGCCGGCTACCACCTCATCGCCTGGGCCCTACCCAGCCACACGCTGCTGGCCGTGCCGCCCTCGCTGTGGTACATCGTCCCCATCGCGGCGGTCATCATGGTCGCGCTGAGCCGCAGCCTGGACCAAATGGAGAATCGGGCGTGACGCCCCGTGCCACCGACCCGTCTTCGGGTCGGTGCTCGTGGATTCTCTCTTGACCCCGGGGCACCGACCTCGCGACGAGGTCGGTGGCAGAGCGACTTAGTAGTTCAGCCCGGCCCGAATCAGCCAGCCCCCGAAGACCTTGCCCTCCAGCTCGTGATACTCCGCCAGCTGGCCGGTGTAGCCGTTGCGAGTGCCGGTGGTGCCGCCGAACTGGCCGTCGCGCACCGTGTCAAAGAACGACTCGGCGTGCCCGTCGCTGAAGCCCATCTGGCCGATCGTTGACCTGTGGTTGGCGTTCTCGACCGTGATGACTGCGCCCCTGCCGTGGGCGGTGCCAAAGTCGGTGTAGTTCTGGCGCCCCCACACGATGCCGCTGCCCAGCGCCCCGCGCTCCGGCCCGTCGCTCAGCGCCTTGGCCCCCGTCAACACCTGGCCCTTGTAGGTCACAGTGTCCTGCAGCACCAGCGAGGTCCCATCGCCAAACAGCGGCACCCTTGACGGCGTCGTGTTCCGGATGCTCGAATCCTTCATCGGCCCCACGTTGAATCGGTGCAGCTTCACGTCCGACGGGTTCACCGGCCCGGGCGACGCCGGCGCGCGAGTCTTGGTGTCCGTGTGCGCCATGTACCAGCTCTGGTTGAAGTTCGAGTTGTACCCCTCATCGATCAACCGATCGACATCCACCGGATTGAAAGTCTTATAGGAGTTGTTATTGATGCGCCCGATGTTCAGATTTTGGCTCGCCTGCGACGGGCTCGACGGGCAGAGCAGTTGCCCCGGCTTGCAATAGCTGCCGTTGACGTAGTCGGCGATCCAGCCCTTCTCATCGAACGCGCCGTTGCCGTAGTCGCGCCGATTGTCCGAGGCGCCTGTGCTGAAAAGCCCCTTGCGATCCGCGGCGTGCGTGCCCGCCGCGATCGAAAGCTGACGCAGCGCCGACGCGCACTTGCTCTGCTTCGCCGCGTCTCGCGCACCGGCCAGACTGGGCACCAGAATCCCGATCAAGAGCGCGATGATGGCGATCACCACCAGAAGTTCTATAAGAGTGAACGCGCCGCGCGCGCGAACGTGACCGGCTGTCATCGTGGACCTGGACCGCTGCAAAACACTGATGAACATCCGGAGCTCCAAACGCCAGTGACCGACTCACACGCCGCGGCGTCAACCGCCGCGACGCATCCCTAGCACCCGCCCCGGCACGCGGCGTCAACGGACAACCGCCCAGGCGTGGTTTCCCGAACGGGGAAGATAGTGAATCGCGGCACCCGAGCCCACCCTCGACATGTCAAGATGTCGTCAAGATCGCGTGAAGGGTTTACGGAACGCCGCGCGGCGAGCCATCGCCCACCACGGCCGTGCGCTCATCTCTCAGCACTCAGCACTCAGCACTCGGAACTCATCGCTCAGCACTCTGCCCTCAGAACGCGCAGCCGTCAAAGAAGATGCTGAAGAATAGGTTGTAATCGCCTTCGGTCACGCCGTTGTTCACAAACGGCGGGATGCCACCGCCTCCAAACGGAGGGAGCGCCTGGCCCGTGTCGTCGGCGATGTTGCAGACCGGGCCGGC
>JBBQMD010000068.1:0-12690 GCA_038328575.1 Phycisphaerales bacterium
GCGCCCAGGAGGCGGAACTTGTGGGCGAGGAGGGCTTGGAGGTCGGCGTCGGTGTTGCGGGCGTGGCCGGCGGGGAACATGACCAGGCCGCTGTCGAGGTTGTTGCCCTGGTTGTCGGTGATGATCATGCTGGTGGGGATGCCTTCGGGGTAGCGCTGGTCGTAGTCATCGCCGCCGTGGACAAACTCGATCTTGTGCATGATGGTTCGGGTGAGGGGGTCGGTGAGGGCGGCGGCGTCGTAGTCGTAGGGGCTGAGCATGTTGGTGGCCCAGTCGGGCGAGCCGCTTTGCAGGGCGCGAACGAGCAGGCGCGAGATGATGAAGGCCATGGAGTGGTCGGCGGACTGGCGGGTGCGCGGGTCCATCTTGGCGGGGTCGCCGATGATGGAGAAGGCGGGCTCGTAGGCGACAATGCGGATCTTGCTGATGCGGCTGGCGGACTTGTCCTGGAGCAGTTCGGGGTGCTTCTTCAGCAGATTGAGCAGGGCCTGGTGTGCGCTGGCGGACTGGTGCTCGTAGAGGCCGAGCTTGAAGTGCATGCCCATGACGGCGAAGTCGTTGCCGGCGTGCGCGAGCGCGAGGTTGAAGGGGCTCATGCCCTTCTGTGGGGGCTTCTGGAAGAGGCAGAAGACGCCCTCGGCGTTGCGGAAGATATCTTTCGGCCCGATGAAGCCGGCCATGGAGCGCTGCATGGAGACGATCGCGGCTTCGGTGCTGATGGCGGCGCTGGCGCCTTTGGAATCGCTGAGTTGCTTGCCGTGACGGATGGCGCGGAAGGGGACGAAGTGGGCGACGACCATGCCGATGGCGGATTCGATTTGTTCGGGGGTAGCGCCGAGCATGGCGCCGTAGGTCGCGGCGGAGGCGATCGCGCCGTGGAGGACGTGATCGACTTTGTAGGTTTTGAGGGAGAAGACTTCGGCGAGGCGGCCGCGAATTTCGTCGAGGAGGATCATGCCGCGGAGGGCGAACTGGCCGTCTTTGGCCATGAGCTGCGCGGCGGCGATGGCGACGGGGTAGAAGTCGTTGTGACCGAACTCGCCAGCGGTGTGGCCGAGGGCGGGGTTGTAGCCGAAGTTTGTGCCGTTGGAATCCCACTCGCGGACGGCGGAGGAGTTGGCGCAGATGGCTTTCTCGGGCATGCAGTCAATGGCGGAGCCGAAGACGGTTGCGCCGAGGCGGCCGGCGGGGGAGCCGAAGCCAGCGAGCGAGCCGGTGCCGCGAGGCGCGGGGTGGTAGCGGAGGGCTTCGGCGCGGAGGATGGTGGGGGCGTTGGTGCGGAGGGCCAGTGCGGAGAGGCCGCAGATGGTGGCATCAACGTGGAACATGTTGGTGCGCTGGAAGACGCTGGCGTCGGGGGCGCCGCCGGCTGAGGAGGCGCCGGGCTTGGCGTGGATGAAGTTGACGGCGAAGTGGCCCAGGCCCAGGGCTTGGTTGGAGTCGGCGGAGAGGAAGACGTGGGTCGCGGGATCGACTTTCGCGGACATGGGGAGGGGTTCCTAGAAGGGGAAGGGATCGAGGGAACGAGGGATCTGGGGATTGTGGGGGAAACGGCGGAAGTAGGCTGAGGGGGAGCGGGAGAGTTCAAGCGTGTGGGTGGAAGCGAGGGCGGAGATGAGACCACTTGTCACTCACACTTTGAGGAAGAGTTTTTTGGTCCAGAGGGTGTAGGCGATGAGGAAGTAGAGCGTGATAAGGGTGGCGGAGGTGAACCAGGCGCCGAGGGCTTGGGCGAGGCGGGCGGGGTCGCTGGTTGTGACGATGGTTGTGAGCGGGTTGAGGGCGACGGCCCACCAGAGAGAGAGTGCGGTGAAGGCGTGCTGCGCGCCGGCGGCGGGGGAGGCGACGCGCCAGTGGGTCCAGACGAGGGTCCAGAGGAGTTCGGAGATGAGGTAGATGGCAATGGCGTTGCTGCCGTAGATGGTGAGGAACGGGGCGGTGGCGGGTGCGGAGCGATTTTTCGTGAAGGACACGCTGGCGGCGAGGGCGAGGATGGTGGCGAGGGTCCAGAGCGCGATGGTGGTGGCGCGGAGGGCCATGTTCGCGGCGTCGGTTGGGGCGTGTGTGATGAGGAGCGTCAGCGCGAGGAAGGCCAGAGCGGAGGCGGCGCCGAGCGCGAGCCATTGCCAGCGCTTGATGGCGAGCACGTCGAGCAGGAGGTAGAAGAGGCTGAGGACGATTGCGCCGGTGCCGGCGGAGATGAGGACGTAGGTCGGGGTGAAGAAGTCTTTGCTGATGGGCGAGTGGCCCAGCGCGGGGGAGGCCCAGATGAGGGCGAGGATGGTGGTGATGATGCCAGCGGCGAGGAGGGCGAGGGCGGTACGCAGGCGGCGGGCGGGGGGGAGGCTCAGTGATGCGGTCGGCGCGGCGGGTGTTGCGGTGGAGGGGGGCGTGGAAGCGCGGAGCCAATCGCCAGCGAGCATGCCGAGGACGACGGTGGCGGCGGCGGGGAGGCCTTGGGTGATGGCGGTGCCGAGGAAGTTGTCGAAGGGGCCGCCGAGGAGGGACATGGTGCGGAGGGCGTGATTGGCGTCAACCCGCGGGGTGGGGAAGGTGTTGGGCGCGAGGCCGACGGTCGCGGCGAGGTCAGGGAGAATCAGCCACTTGCCTGCGAGGACGAGCGCGACGAAGAGCCACCACGGCCAGCGCGAGAGTGCCCACGTTCGCGGGGAATCTTCCTGCTGCTCGGGGGCGGGGCGGTGCGAGCTTGGAACGTGGTAGATGCAGACGGAAAGGAAGTATCCCAGGGCGATGAGCGGGAGGATGTCCCAGTGGAGGAACGTGGACCAGGTGACGGCGGTGCCGGGCTTGGGGGCGAAGCCGGTGGAGGACCAGGTGACGCCGTCGTTGGCGGATTTGGCGATCCAGATGAGGATGCCAAAGGCGTAGATGATGAGGGCGCGTTTAGCGGCGACGAGGATGCGTTGGGCGGTGGAGAGGGCGCGGCCGCGGCCGCTGGTCATGGAGAAGGGGATTGCGCAGCCGACGATGAAGAGGAACCAGGGGAAGACGAAATCGGCGAGGTATTGGCCATGGTTGCCGAGGTTCCAGCCGGCGTGTTCAAACCATTGTGGGAAGGCGAGGTCGTTGCCGGAGAGGTTGACGAAGAACATGAGGAAGATGACGAGCCCGCGGAAGGCGTCAAGAGAGCGGAGGCGGGCGGAGGCGTGGGCGAGGGTGGTGGTCATGGCGATGGACTCGCGTGCGGTCAGTCGCCCAAGACTTGGCGGGCGCTGGGGGAAGGGGAGAGGATGGTGCGGGCGACGCGGATGAAGTCAATGGAGGCACCGATGAGGCCGAGGGTGAAGAGGGAAGCGCCGCCCAGGAGCATGACGAAGCCGAGGTTTTGGAGGAAGTCAGCGCTGGGGTCAGGGGAGAGGTGCGTGCCCAGGAGTCCGAGGAGGTCGCCCAGGATGGCGGCGAAGAGCGCGGCGGTCATGGCCAGGACGGTTTGGCGGTCTACGCGACCGAGGCGGATGGCCAGCGAGCGGGCGATGAGCGCGATGGCGACGGGGCGGATGCTGGCCAGGAGAGAGATGAGCAGCAGCGCGATGCAGATGCGCCCGATGCTTGCGGAGAGGCCAGCGGCGGGCGAGGTCGGGCCGGCGTCGCCCCAGATTTCGGCGAGTGTGCGGATCTGCGTGGTGGCGGCGCGGTCAATGCCGGCGCGGACGAGCATGATCAGCGGGATGTGCAGGAGTGTGGCGAGCACCGCGAGGGCGGACATCCAGAGGCGCAGGCCGGCTTGGGGACGCCAGAGGGCGATCGAGCCGACGGCGCAGAAGCACAGGAGGGTCGCGACGAGTTCGTCCCACCAGCGCGGCACCGGCGGGACGCGGGCGTCTGACCAGAGGCCCAGCAGCACGCCGATGGCGGGGCGCCAGCAGAGGAGCACGCCGGACATGCCGGCGAGAACCCATGTGACAAGGCCGAGGGCGACGAGGCGCGGGTAGGTGATGGGCTGGAGCTCGTCGGCGAGAGGATCAACGACGGCGAGGATGGTGGCGCGAACGGGGGTTGCGCACTCGGGACAGACGCCCAGGACGGAGACGCCGCGAAGTTCGTAGCCGCATTGAGCGCAGGGGAGCGAGCCGGAGAGCTCGCGATCAAGCGCGCGGGTGGGATCGACGACGTGCGGCGACGGCGCGTCTGGTGGCGGAGCCGGGATGTGCTCGCGCGGGCGATCGGGCATGCGGAGACTCGGGGTGCCGCGGCGTGGGGAGCGGAAGGGATGCGGCGGCGTAGAAGAGACGCGGAGGCGTGGATGGGGCGCGGGAGGTCAGGGGGCTTTGGCTGGCGAAGCGGGCTGGGAGGGCGCGCCGGGCGCGGGGCGCGCGGGGTTTGTATTGGTGGTGGCGTCGGGCTTGGGGTCGATGACGGGGGGTTGATCGACGACGCGGACATCGACGACGATGGGGAAGTGGTCGCTGGCGTAACCCTTGGGCGGCGCGGTGGTTCGGTAGTCCACACCGTCGGCGCGGGTGGGCATGGCGAGGACGAACTTGCTTTCGCGGACGATCTCGCCGGAGACTGCGTCGTTGTAGATGATGTGGTCGATGCGGCGGTTGGAGGCGTGGGTGATGGCGGAGCGGTCGCGGTCGGCATCGGGCTCGGCCCAGAGCTCGCGGAGGCCGGCGCGGGTGTAGATCTTCAGCGGCTCTTCGCGGGAGCGGGCGTTGAAGTCGCCGACGACAAGGATGTTGGCGGCGGGAGTAGTCTTTTCAAACTCTTGAGCGAGCTCGAGGGTTTTGCGGGCTTCGGCCTGGCGCCAGTAGTTCCCGCCGCGACCGGATTTTTGGTGGACGATGAAGATGGTGAGGAGGTAGGGCTTGGTGGGGGCGCCGGGGGCGAGCTGGGCGACTTTGTCGGCGGGGACATCGACCGTGACGCGGAGCGGGGAGCGTTTGAAGACGATGGGCTGACCGGCAAAGTCGTTGGGCTTGTTGTCAAAGAGCTCGGGCTGGGTGCCGCCGAGCGGGAGGTTTTTCCAGGTCTGAACGTCTTTGAGGGGGAAGCGGGAGAGGACGGAGTTTTCGATGCCGCGGGCGTCGCCGGTGTCGATGGAGACGACGTGGTCGTATCCGAGGCCGGAGAGGTACGTATCGCGGAAGGCGGTGAGGGCTTCGAGGCTTTCGATTTCTTGAAGAGCGATGACGTCGGGGTCGCAGCGCTTGATGGCGTCGGCGACGGCCTTGCAGTGGTCGGCGGGCTTGGTCATGTCCTTGTCGTCGGCCTTGCCGCTGAGGGTCGGGTCGTCCTTGTCGTCGAAGAGATTTTCGATGTTGTAGTTCATGACGCGGATGGTGCCCGGGGTGCGCTTGATGGGTTCGGCGCGCCCGAAGCGCATGGAGACTTCGCTGGGCGGGAGCACAGGCTTGGCGGCGGGGCTGGCGGGCGCGGGGGCAGAGGGGCGCGCGGGGGCGCTGGTGGGCGCGGATTCGTTGAGCGCGACGCGTCCGCGTGCGGCGACGGCGAAGACGCCGGCGAGGGCCAGGACGCTGGCGGTGATGATGATCGCGGGGCTGGAGGCCAGCCCGCGCCGGGAGCGCGTGGGGCGGGGGGCGCGAGGCGTGTGAATAGGGGCGAGCGGGGGCGTGGTCACGAGGGGGCTCCGAAAGTTGACGGCGTCAGACGTGTGCGAGTGAGGGTTGAGGCGCGGGGGAAGCTGATGGTGTGGTGAGGATGGCGGCGGCGGCGCGGGCGGGTGCGGTCGCTTCGGGGCGCGGGACGGGGCGGAGGCCTAGCACGCGTGCGAGGCGTGCGGGGGGCATGTCAGGGGCGACGAAGGTGTCGACGGGGCGGTTGAGGGCGAGGGCCGCGGCGCGATAGCCGCTGCGGACGGCGCCTTCCATGGTCGCGGGCCAGCCGGTCTGGACCCAGTCGCCGGCGAGGATGATCGGCGGCGTTGCGTGGGGCCAGTCGCGTGGGAGCGGCGCGGGGCGGAGTTGCTCCATCTCGGGCGTCGGCGCGAAGGTGGCGCGCTTCTCCTTGACGGCGCGGGCCCAGGTGAGGTTCGCATCTTTGGCCAGCGGCAGGTACTGCTTGATCTCGCTGAGCACGCGGGCGCTGATGGCGTCTTCGGTCAGATCCATCCAGGCGTCGGCGGCGCTGATGACGGCGTGCACCGCGGAGCCGTCGGAGTCTTTGCGGAAGAGCCACTGCACGCCGGCGTTGACAAGCACGCAGTGCGGGCGATCAAGGACCGGGCGATCAAAGCGAAGGTGGACACCCAGGATCGGGCTGTGCTGCACGCGAGACATCGCGCCGAAGCGGTGGTCGATCGAGGCGATGGCGGGGTCGATCACGCTGGCGGCGCGCTCGGGGGGCAGGGCGCAGATCACGCGATGGGCGTGAAGCACCTCGCCAGCGGTGGTGCGGACGCTGGTGGCGGACATGTGCTCGACGCTGGCGCCGAGGCGGACGCTGCCGCCGGCGGATTGGATGATCGACTCGGCGTGCTCGTAGAGCCGCAGGAGCGGGACGCTGCTGACGCCGACATCGGCGGCGTGGGCGTCGGCGAGGAAGCCCTCTTGGAAGACTTGCAGGGCGCTGGACGCCGCGACGCGTGCGGGCTCGAGGTTGCAGGCGCTGACGATGACGGGTGCCCAGAAGGTGTCGACGAGGCGTTGGGGCTGGGCGCAGTGAGCGAGGAACTCGCCGAAGGTGCGGGTCTGCCAGGCGGAGCGATCAACGCGCAGGATCGCGTTCATCGCGCGGGCGAGGTGGAGTTTTTCGCGGAGCGAGAGGAACGCCGCGGCGAGGATGGAGCCGGTGAAATGTGCGGGCGCGGGGAATGGGCCGGGGCGGATGACGCTGGTGCGCCCGCCGGGCTCGATCCAGTACTGCTCGCGGGTCCAGGTGAGGTGGTGGGCGGCGTTGAGTTCAGCGAGGAGGCGGAGGTAGCTGGTGCAGCAGCCCAGGACGACGTGCTGGCAGTTATCAAGTTCTTCGCCGCTGCGGACGTCGGTGAAGGAGGTGGCGCGGCCGCCGAGCTTTTTGCGGGTTTCCAAGAGGAGGACGCGGACGCCTTGGCGTGCGAGCGTGATACCGGCGGCGATGCCGGCGAGGCCGGCGCCGACGATGATGATGGGCGGCGGCGCGTCGGTCATGCGCGGGCCTCGGGGTGGCTGGCGTCAGGGTGCGTCGAACCTGAGTCGGCGTTGATGGAGGGCGGAACTGGTCCGGCGGGCCACCAGTCGAGTCCGTTGCGGAGGAAGGCGGCGGCGGCGATGGAGGCCTTGGTCATGGAGGAGAGGCGGATGCGCCCGCCGCGGACGAGCCGATCGGGGCTGGCGATGATGAGGTCCAGGAGGCCTTCATAGATTCGGGTCATGGCCCAGAGGGTGGAGCGGCAGCCGGGGTCGATGAGTTGATCGAGGGGGGCGGAGGCGGTGTAGTGGTCCTTGGCGCGGTTGGCGAGATCAAGGACGAGGGCTTCGCAGCGCGCTGGCTCGCGCCAGGCGCGGAGGTCTTGCGGCGAGAGGCGGTGGCGCTCGAAGGTGTCGCGGGGGATGTAGATGCGCGGGTGGTCATCGTCAAAGTCCTCGGCGAAGTCGCGGAGGATGTTGGTGAGTTGGAAGGCCTTGCCGCGACGCTCGCTGAGGGCGGTGGCGGTGCGGCAGTCGGTGAGGTTGGCGCCGTTGCGGAAGCCCCAGATGCTGACGCAGACGAGGCCGACGGTGGAGGCGACGCGGAAGCAGTAGCGCTCGAGGTCTTCGATGGTCTGGTAGCCGGCGTGATGGATGTCTTCTTCGAGGCCGTCGATCATGGCGCGGATGTGGGCGTGATCGATGGGGTAGGAGCGGAGGGTGGCGGCGAGGGCGAGCCACATGGGTGAACCGGGGGGCGGTTCGGCGGTGAGGATGCTCTCGGTGGCGACGCGGAATGAATCAAGCTCGAGGCGTTTGTCGGCGATGTGGCGGGTGTCGTCGACGCGATCGTCGCCGAAACGCATCCAGGCGTAGATGGCGAAGACGGCGGAGCGTCGCGGCTCGGGCGTGAGGCGCAGGCCGTAGTAGAAGTTGCGGGCGCGATGACGGGCGACTTGGCGTGCGCTTTGGAAGGCGAGGGCGAGCTGCTGGTCGGAGACGCCCTCGAGGCGCGGAACGACGTTGGCGGTGGATGGAGAGATGAGCGTCGGGATGGAGAGTGCCGGGGCGCTGGTCACGCGGCACGCTCCGATCCGGCGATGCTGGCAAGGCGGGCATCGGCCAGGGCGCGAAGGACGAGGAAGCCCTTGGAGAACTTGCTGAGACGGGGGCGGTGCCAGAGGGTTGCGCCGGCGCACGCGCGGACGCTGGAGAGGACGCGACGGCCGCCGGCGGCGAAGAGCCAGACGACGGGGCGGGCCTCGCGCGAGAGCGTGGGAACGAGGAGGCTGCCCTGATCAAAGAGGGCCTGCGTGCGGTCAATGAGCGGGCGCATGGCGCGAATGAAGGGAACGCGGCAAGCGGGGTCGCTCGCGCGGTCGAGCCAGGAGCGGAGCGTGGCGGCGTCGAGGCCGCAGTCGTGCGCGGGGAGGTAGACGCGATCGCGTTCGAGGAGGTCGCGCCGGACGTCCTGCCAGAAGTTGGTGAGTTGCAGGGCGGTGCAGGTGGCGTCGGACATGGCGAAGCGGTTGGTGCCCTTGGCGAGGTCGTCTTCGAGGCGGTAGCCAAAGAGCATGAGGACCAGGCGGCCGACGGGGTCTGCGCTGCGACGGCAGTAGTCCGTGAGCTGATCCCAGGTCTGATACTCGGTGAGGGTCTGGTCCTGCTGGAAGGCGGAGATGAGGTCGGCGAACGGCGTGATGGGCAGGGCGTGGCGCTGGATGGTCTGGCGGAGGGCGATGTAGACCGGATGGGTGGCGTGGCCCTGGTAGCAGTTGTCAAGTTCGGTGCGCCACCAGGAGAGCAGATCGGTGGCGCGGGCGCGAGCGTCGGGGCTGTTGCCGGTTTCGTCGCCCAGGTCGTCGGCCCAGCGGCAGAAGGCGTAGACCGCGGCGAAATCATCACGCAGGCGGGCCGGAACGAGCGAGGAGAGGACGCTGAAGTTCTCGTAGTGCGAGGTGGCCAGGGCGCGAACGTAGCCCCAGGCCTCGGCGTCTGAGACGGTCGGCGGGTGAGAGGCGGGCGCGGCGGGCGACGAGCCCGCGCCGGGAGCGCTCGGGGCGAACGGACCAAAGCGGTCCACGAGTCGGATAACCGGCGTGCGAGGATCGAGGGCGAGATCAGTCAATCGGGCGACCTCCAAGAAGCTTGGCACGAGCGGCGAGTGGGACAGGAATGCGGGACAGGGGTGTGGGACAAGGCCGCCAGAATGGCGGTTGGAGGGCGCGGGCAAGAGGACATGGTAACGCGGTGCGGGGTTCGCGGCGTACATGGGCGTGAAAAAGCCGACCGGCGGGCCGGGGACACCTATCATGGGCCATGCGGATCATTCTTGCGAATCCTCGTGGTTTCTGCGCTGGCGTTCACATGGCGGTCGACGTGGTCGATCAGTTGCTGGACCTGTGCAAAGAGATGCCCATCTACGTCTACCACGAGATCGTGCACAACAAGCACGTTGTGCAGCGCTTTGTTGATCGCGGGGCGATCTTCGTTGAAGACCTGAGCGACGTGCCCGAGGGGGGCATCGTGGTGTTCAGCGCTCACGGCGTCTCGCCGGCGACTCGCGACATTGCACGCCAGCGCAACCTGACGGCGGTGGATGCGACGTGCCCGCTGGTGACCAAGGTGCATTCTGAGGCCATCCGCTACGCCAAGCAGGGGTATCAAATTCTGCTGGTCGGCCATGAGGACCACCAGGAGATCATCGGCACGCGCGGGGAGGCACCGGACGCGACGCAGGTGGTCGAGTCTCCGGAGGACATCCCGTACCTGAAGATCATCGACGCGAACAAGTTGGTGTATCTGACGCAGACGACGCTGAGCACGGACGACGCGGGGGTGATCATCGATGCGTTGAAGCGGGCGTTTCCGAGCATCAAGGAGCCGCCGGGGAGCGATATTTGTTATGCGACGACCAACCGGCAGCACGCGGTGCGGCAGATCGCGCCGGAGTGTGACCTGGTGCTGGTGGTGGGGAGCAAGAACTCGAGCAACTCGGTGCGGCTGACGGAGATCAGCCAGAACGTTGGGGTGCCGGCGCATCTGCTGGACGACGTGACTGAGCTGCGGGATGAGTGGTTTACGACGACGCCCGGGGGCGGGCGCGACGCGGTGATGCTGCTCACCGCTGGGGCCAGCGCGCCGGAGGATCTGGTGGCGACGATCTGCCGCACGCTGCTGACGAAATATGGCGGGGCGCTGGAGCAGCGGGACATCATGCCCGAGGATGTGGAGTTTGGTTTGCCAGCGACGTTGAAGAAACTGATGCGCGAGCACGGCATCGACCCCGACGGGCGGAAGATTCGCGTGGGGAACTGGCAGATCACCGAAGAGGCGTATGGGGCGGTGCCGCTGACGGTGAGTGCGGGGGCGGCGAAGTGAATGGTGAGTGCTGAGTGCTGAGTGCTGAGTGCTGAGCGATGAGTGGGGGAGCGGGGAGCGGGGAGCGGTTGAGTTTGGCGGGCTGTTTAGTCTTCGTCTTTCTGGATTCCTTGGCGTTCTTCGTGCCAGGCGACCTGGATGGACTCGAGGATTTTTTCGTTGACGGGGTGTTCGGCGTCGGGGGTGAAGCCGGGGAGGGCTTCGACCAGGGCGCGCAGGGCGGTGAAGCGCAGGGTCAGCGGGTCGGTGCGCGGGTAGGCCTCGTGGAGGCTGAGGGCGATCTCTTCGATGTCAAGCCAGCCGAGGGTCATGAGGTTCTGAGTGCTGAGCGATGAGGGATGAGTGCTGAGGGGCAAGGTGCCCGGGGTTCGGTTGAGCTCTTCGCTTTACTTCGCGCTCGTGGCGATCTTTGCTTCGGAGTTGCTGCGTGCAAACGCGCGCTGGTGTCTGGTCAGTGCGGGATTTCTTTGACGGCGTTGCGGTTCCAGGCAGGGATACGGATGGAGATCGGGGCGTTGCCCTGAATCACGCACTGGCAACTGAGGCGGCTGTTTCGTTGCAGGCCGGGGGCCTCTTCGACGCGGTCTTCTTCGGCTTCGGTGGCTTCGCTGAGTTGGTCCGAGCCTTGTTCGACGTAGATGTGGCAGGTGCTGCAGGCGCAGACGCCGCCGCAGGCGTGCTCGATGTTGATGCCGTTGGACATGGCGACTTCGAGGAGGTTTTGCCCTAGCGCGGCGTACACGGTCATGGAGTGTTCGTGCTTGCCGGTGAGCCCCTCGGGGTCTTCCATCTGCACTTTGACGAGGATCGTGGCGGTGGCTGGGTCGATCGGGCGGATGTGCATGGGCGGCTCGGGGACGGGGAGGAAAACATGAACGCGGGTTGGTGGGGAGCGGGTGGAGCGAGAGAGTTTAGTCCGGGGCAGGGCGGGGATCAGTGTTGAGCGAGAATGAGCTGGGGCGGCGGAACGGCGCGAGGCGCGGGTGCGTTTGCTGCGCGGGGTGGCCGGCGCACGCGTAAACTGCGGGCCAATGGGCGGCGATCGGGCGGAAAGTCATGGCGCAGCGACGACCCAGACACGGGCGGGGAGTGGTTCATTGAGCGTTTCAGGAGCGGGGGCGGGCGCATCGATCTCGCTGATTGCGCCGGCGCACAACGAGCAGGACAATGTTGAGCAACTTGTCGAGCAGTGCCACCGGGCGCTCTTGGCGACGGGGCTGGCGTTTGAGTTCATCGTCGTGGATGATGGCAGCACGGACCAGACGCGAGCGCGGGTGGCACAGATGATGGGCGGGCGGCCCTGGCTGCGCTGTATTTACATGACGGCGACGCCCAAGGGCAGGAGCAACGGGCAGTCGGCGGCGTTTCATGCGGGGATCAGGGCCGCGAGCGGGGAGCTGATCGCGACGATCGACGCGGACTTGCAGAACGACCCGGCGGATCTGGTGCGGATGCTGGAGCTGATGCGGCGCACGGGCGCGGACATGGTGCAGGGGGACCGCGGCCGCTCGCGCAAGGACAACGTTGTGCGAAAAGTGAGCTCGATGGTGGGGCGGCTGTTTCGAGCCGGGGTGCTGAAGGACGTGGTTCGCGATACCGGCTGCTCGCTGCGGGTGATGAAGCGAGAGGCGGCGCTGCGCCTGCCTTTGGAGTTTCGCGGGATGCACCGGTTCATCCCGGTGTCGTTCGCGCTCATGGGGTATCGCGTCGAGCAGATGGATGTCGGGCACCGGGCGCGCACTGCGGGCATCAGCAAGTATGGGATGGGGGTGCTGTCGCGGGCGCTGCCGGGGTTGCTTGATCTCTTGGCGGTGCGGTGGATGGCGAGCCGTCGGCGGCCGGTTTCGACGATCGAGGTTGAACAAGTTGCGGGCGAGCGTCAGTTGGAGACGCTTGGAGGGGGCGCGGATGAGGGCGCTGGAGGCATCGGATCGGCGGGCGGTGCGGGGCGGGTTGGAGCGCGGGCGTGAAGTGGGAGCCGATCGCGATCATGGTGGTGCTGCTGGCGCTGGGCCTGTGGGTGGTGTATGGCCCCAGCAACCCGCACGCGATGCGGGCGGAAGCGGTGAGCGCGAAGTTTACGATCGGCGCGGCGAAGGGTGAGTTGGAGATTGTCGCTCCGGTCGAGGGGGAGAGCGGGCGGACGTTCAGATTTTTGCCGCGCGATGGCGCGCCGTCGCGGGTGGTGCTTGAGGAAGAGTTGCGGGCGGTGATGGGCGAC
>JBBQMD010000069.1:0-11700 GCA_038328575.1 Phycisphaerales bacterium
TCTCTCGGCGGCGTTCCCTGAAAACCAAAGGGCCGGCTGCTTTCGCAACCGGCCCGGCAATAGCGGGGATTGGATTTGAACCAATGACCTCCGGGTTATGAGCCCGACGAGCTACCAGGCTGCTCTACCCCGCAATCTGGATGGTGTTATAGCGCCGCCGCGACGCTGCGTCAACGAGCGTTTGACATTCCGCTTCGCCCTACTGGCCGGGTGATGACTCCCGCTTGCGACCGCGCCCCGGCCGGCGCTGAGGTTCACACACCCTTGCGAGCCGCGTCTTTGCGGCCTGACGCCAGCCCTGAGCCGCAGCCAAAACCAGTCGTTTGGTTGAAGCCGCGCGTGCGGCCCCGAGCATGCGCGAACGCCCTCTCCCACTGCCCCATACCATGCCCGCGTGAACCCTACCGCTTCGCCGACCAAGACCAACATCCTGCTCATCGGATCCGGCGCGCGCGAGCACTCGCTGGCCTGGAAACTCCGCCAATCCCCCTCGCTGGGCGAGCTGTGGACCGACAGCCCCAGGAACCCGGGGCTCGCGGCGATCTGCCGCGCTGCTGACTATCAGAACATCGGGCGCGACACCTTCCCCATCGAGAACTTCTGCACCAAGCACCGCATCGGCCTCGTCGTCATCGGGCCAGAGGAGCCGCTCGCGGCGGGCCTGACCGACGCACTGCTTGGTCAGCGTTCCGCCGGCGAAGGCGTCATCCTCAACAGGGCGCGCCCGGGCATGACCGCGGACGAAGCCACCAGCCTCGTCATGGGCGGGAGCGTCATGAACGCCGCGGTGCAGCACGTCTTCGGCCCGGTCAAAGCCGCGGCTCGCCTTGAAGCGGACAAGGCCTTCGCCAAGCAACTGATGCGCGACGCCTCAATCCCCACCGCCGACGCGCGGATCTTCACCGACGCTGAGAACGCGAAGGACTACATCAAGTCGCGCACCGACGCGTACGTGATCAAGGCGGCGGGGCTTGCCAAGGGCAAGGGCGTGTTCTTGCCGGACGGGCAGGCGGAAGCCTTGGGAATCATCGATCGAATCCTCGTGGATCGAGAGTTCGGCAACGCGGGCAACACCGTGCTTATCGAGGAGCGACTCAAGGGGCGCGAGGTCTCGGTCTTCGCGCTGATCGACGGGCGCAACATCCTGCTGCTCGACGCCTGCCAGGACCACAAGCGTCTCGCCGACGGAGCTCGCGGGCCCAACACCGGCGGCATGGGCGCGCTCTGCCCCACACTCGCCATCGACGACCGCACCATGGATCGCGTGCTCCGCGAGATCCTCGTGCCCACCATCGACGCGCTGCGCCGCGAGGGCATCGAGTATCGGGGCGTGCTCTACGTGGGCCTCATGCTCACGCCCGCTGGCCCAAAAGTTCTCGAATACAACGTGCGCTTCGGCGACCCCGAATGCCAGGTGCTCATGTCGCGCATCGAGTGTGACCTCGTCAAGGTCATGCTCGCCACCAGCGCCGGGGCCACCGGCAAGACCGGCAGCGGCCAAGGCCTCGACAGCGTGGAGCTTGGCTTCAAACCCGGCGCCAGCGTCTGCGTCGTCCTCGCGGCGCCCGGATATCCCGACGACCCCAAGCCCGGCGTGCCGATCCACGGCGTCGAGCTCGCTGAGCGCGTGCCCGACGTGCAAGTCTTCCACGCCGGCACCCGCATCGACGAGCGCGGGCAACTCGTCACCGCCGGCGGACGCGTGCTCAGCGTCACCGCCCACGGCCCCACCGTCGACGAAGCACGCCAGCGGGCGTATCAAGCCGCGGACATGATCGAGTTCGCTGGCAAGCAGATGCGACGAGACATCGGCACGGATGTTGTGGGATGAGTCGCGGGCTGTTCAAGTAGGCGACCCGTGCGCGAGCCTCAGCCCATAATGAAGCCGCGAAGCGCGAAGCCCATGCGTCCGCCCGGGATGGCGCGAACGAGGCGGCAGCCCTTGATGGCGCTGAGCGCGTGCGCGGCGCTGGCGAAGCCGACAGGCCCGAGGCCGGTCTCGAACAGATCGTCCCACGACGAATCGACATCCAGTATCACGCGCGAAACGCGGATCAACGGGTCATCGGCTCGCAGGCCGGTGGCGAGCTGGTAGCCGATGGTGAGCACGGAGCGGACTTCGAGCGCCTTGGCCTCAGCGAGAGAGGCCGGTGCGGGGCAAGTCATGGCGGCGCGGCAGACTCCATAGTGCTCAATCAGCAAGCTGCCACGCCGATCGGCGAGCACTTCCCGCATGGCGATCTCGCCATGCGAGAGCGAGCGCTCGTGAGCCGCGGCAACGCCGACCATGAGCTGGTCCATCGCGCGACGGGCTTCTTCCAGCGAGAGGTAGCCCCCGCGACGGCGCAGGAGCGAATCGAGCGTGACGAGGCCGTCCTGATCGCCCGTAAACGGCGTGACGACCCAGACGCAGCCCGCGTCATCCACCCACGAATCTTCGATCTTCAGGACGTGCGGATGCGCAAAGTCCCGGACCTGGGCCAGGGCCGCCAGCAGCCGCCCAGCGGAGTCAGGATCCGCGGCATCATTGCCAAACGAGTGAACGACATGACTGGTCTGAGCGCGTTCGTGCAGGGCTAGCCAGCGGTCACCCAGCATGCCGCGTGGCAGTTCTCGCGTCAGTATGTATGGACCCGCGGCGGGGCGCACTTCCAAATCCAGCATCATGGAGCCTCTTCTGGTGCAAGTATATCGGTCTGGATGCCGTCCCGCATCGAGCGGAACTTGACAGGAGATCAGCGGACCTGGGAAACTTGATGAGAGAAAATGCGGATTATACACTACTAAAACACGAACTGTGCAATGACCTAGGTCACTTCCCGTCGAGCCAGCGTCTTCCGGGTATTCTTCACGGGCCTGTCACTAGAACGTTGCACTGGTCCTGGAGTTCCTAAAAATGACCACCGCCGCCACAATGCCGAGCATCGCCCCCGCTTCGCCGACCGACCCGCTCCAGTTGATTGACGTCGATTACGTGCGGTTTCATGTCGGCAACGCCAAGCAAGCCGCGTTCTTCTACGCCCACTGCTTCGGCTTCCAGATCGAGCAGGTCAGCGACCTGACTACCGGCTCGCGTGACGCCGCGACTTATCTCCTCACCCAGGGCAACATCCGCTTCCTGCTGACCAGCGGGCTCAACGTCGAACACCCCGCCTCGATGGAGGTCGCGATGTACGGCGACGGCGTGAAGGACGTCGCGTTCACGGTGTTCGACGCCGAGAAGGCGTTTGACCGCGCCGTCAAGAATGGCGCCTCGGTCCCGCCCCACAGCGAGCCGCGCACCCTGCGCGACGCCCACGGCACCGTCACCACCGCCAGCATTCGCACCTACGGACGCTGCATCCACACATTTGTCAGCCGCACCGGGCGCTACGACCTGCCCACCGTCAAGCAGGGCGGCGTCTTCGCCCCCGGCTTCAAGCGCCTCGATGGCGGCGTCGCCAACACGCCCGCCGATTCCAGCGTGGGCTGCGCCCCGCAGTCGGGCGTGGGCACCAGCATCCTCTCGATCAACGAGCACAATCGCAAGAACCCCTGCGGCCTGAAGTACGTTGACCACCTCGTCGGCAACGTCGAGCTTGGCAAGATGAACCACTGGGTGAAGTTCTACGAGGACGTCCTCGAGTTCAAGATGTTCATGCACTTTGATGAAAAGGACATCTCTACCGAGTTCTCGGCGCTCATGTCCAAGGTCATGTCCAGCGGCAACGGCCTGATCAAAATGCCGATCAACGAGCCCGCAGAGGGCAAGAAAAAGAGCCAGGTCCAGGAGTTTCTGGATTGGCACTCCAACACACCGGGCGTGCAGCATCTGGCGCTACGGACAGACGATGAGCTGCACTCGATCGCCGCCCTGCGCGGCCGCGGCGTGGACTTCCTCACGCTCCCGCAGGCGTACTACGACAAGGTCTGGGACCGCGTGAACACGATGCTCAAGCAGCATGGGCACGAAGCGGTGCGCGAAGACCACACCCGCGTCCGCGACCTGGGTATCTTGGTCGACTCCGACGACGAGGGTTATCTGCTGCAGCTTTTCACCAAGCCGCTGCAGGATCGCCCGACGCTTTTCTTCGAGATCATCTGCCGTCGCGGCGCGCAAAGCTTCGGCAAGGGCAACTTCAAGGCGCTGTTCGAAGCGCTGGAGCTGGAGCAGGAGCGGCGGGGGAATCTGTAAGCGTTCGCACGCTCCACTATGGATCTCGGCAGCCCCTGGGCCATCATCTCGGGCCTCTTCATCGGACTGGTCGGCCTCGTCCTCCTCAACTACGGGCGTAAGGAACTCAACCTGCGCGTCGCGCTGGCAGGCCTGGCGATGTGCATCTATCCGTACTTCGTGACCTCATTGTTGCTCACCTGGCTCGCTTTCTTCGCCATCGGCGGCGGCCTCTGGGCCTGGCAACGCCACTTTCCCGACTAACCACCCCCCGGGCCAACTCCCGCACCCGCACCACCGGCCCGCGTGCCTTCCACTCAGCACTCATCGCTCAGCACCGCTCCGCTCAAGCGCCCGGCGCATCACCCCCACCGCATACACGCCCGCCACCGCCTGCAAGAACCGCGGGAAGTCCACCGGCGAGCCGTGGTCCGCGTTATCGCTGATCGTGCGGATCACCGCCATCGGCACCTCGTGCTCGTAACATACCTGCGCCACGCTCGCACCTTCCATCTCCACGCACAGCGCCCGCGGCACCCGCGCCTTGATCCCCCGCGCCACCTTCACGCTCGACACGAACTGATCCCCCGTGACAATGTCCCCCTTAAACACCCGCGGCTTCGTCACGCCCAGTTCCACACGCGACACCGCGTCCAGCATCGCCCGAGAATCCAGCCTCACAAACGCGCGGCTGCCCTTCAGCAGCATCGCCCGCAGCCCGCGATCTGTGTCCAGGTGCGTCCGCCCCAGCAGCGGGATCTCCATCGGCTCAAACAATGGCGATGCATCGAGGTCGTGTTGATACAGCCGGCGCGCCACGACCAAATCCCCCACTCTCACCCGCTCGTCCAATGAGCCTGCAACGCCGGTAAAGATCAACGCGTCGCACTTGAACGTCTGGATCAGATGCGTCGCGCTCACCGCCGAGGCGACCTTGCCCCAGCGGCTCTGCGCGACGACAACGCGCTGGCCGAAGAGCTCGCCGCTGATGAACTCGCGCCGCGCCAGTTGGCGCGTGCGCGGGCGTTTCATCGCGTAAACGATCGACGCAACCTCTTCGTGCATGGCACCGAGAATGCCCAGGGTCTTCATGGCCCGAGCATACCCGGCTCGATTCCTACGCAGCCGACCCGCTTACCCAACGGCTCAGCCGCCAGCGCCGACCGGGACCAGCGCGGTCTGCGCTGCGCGCCGTCGCTGGCGACGAATCGCGATGAACGTCAGCGCCGCCGCGAGGCCCAGCAGCAGCAGCAAGCCGACTGCCAGCGGCAGCAGAATCGCGATCAAACTGGTGCCGATCGCGGCGCCGCTCTCCAGGGTCGCAAACAACGGATTGCCAAAGCCGCCCGTCGTGAGCGTGCTCGCGCCCCGAAGCACAACCGTTGATGACTGCACCGCCGCCGCCGCGCCGCCGCCAACGATGATCGCCGCCGCCCAGCGCAGCATGTCACCCTGCGCGGTGTTGGTAAACGTAAACACGCTGGCCGCCGCGATGGTGCCAGCGATGATCGCTGCGGGCGTCGCCGCGACGTCCAGCGCGTGATCAAGCCACGGGATCCAGTACGCGCAGATCTCCAGGATGCTGGCGACAAGCAGCGCGACCAGAGCCGCGTCGCTGGATAGCCACGACATGCTTGAACCGATGGAGACTGCGCCGGCCTTCTGCGCAATGCACAGCACCAGCAGCGGCACAAACACCCGGAACCCGCACGCCGCGGCCAGCCCAACACCAATCAAGACCGACAACACCATCTCCATGGGCAAGCCTCCATTGCGCGTCAAAGACGCGGTCTCACATGGTATTCGGTCACCAGGTGAAACGGTTTCAGTAGGAAGGCGTTTGTACGGATACGAGGGCGAGTTCCGACGATGTGCGCGAGCGTGGCCGGGAAAGCTGAACGCAAAGCAGCAGAACAGCACAGCAGCAAAGCAGTAAAGGAGCAAAGCAGGAATCGTCGAAACGGGTGATGGCTCGCCGCGCTTGGAAATGCGTGGTCGCGCCGCGCCGCTGCGCCGCGGCTTCCCGCCCTCCCTCCTCCGCTCACCCCGCGTTCACTTCGACCGGCGCCTGCGAGCCGCGCGGCTCCGGCACCTCCGCGATCCGCTTCACGATCGCGTCATTCAGCGCGAGGCTCACGTACTTGCGGCACTGGCGCAGCGCCGCCCGGATGCTCTTGGCCTCGCTTGAGCCGTGCGCGATCAGGCACATGCCGTTGACACCTAGCAGCGGCGCGCCGCCGTGCTCGTGATAGTCGTTCTTGCGGAACATCTCTTTGAAGATCGGCTCGAGCTTGAGCATCAGGTCCGGGTCGGCGTTGAGCACCTCCGAGCAGATGCCCTTGATGAGCTGGCTCGCCATGCCCTCGGCCATCTTCAGCAGCGTGTTCCCTACCAAGCCGTCCGTCACCACCACGTCGCAGATCCCGCTGAACAGGTCGCGCCCCTCCACATATCCAACATAGTTGAGCTGCGGCGTGGCCTTCAACAGCAGGTGCGTCTCGCGAGTCAGATCCGTCCCCTTGCCCTCTTCGCTTCCGATGTTGATCAGCCCGATCCTCGGCGACTCGACCTTGTTCACCACCTTCGCCACGGTCTCGGCCATCAACGCATATTGCCACAGGTGATTCGGGCGCGGCTCAGGATTCGCCCCCGCATCCGCCAGTACCACCGAGCCGTAGAAAGTCGGGATCGGCACCGCGATCCCAGGCCGATGCACGCCCGGCAGCCGACGCATGAACTGCGTCGCCGCGGCGACACACGCACCGGTGTTTCCGGCAGAGACAACTGCGTCACACCGCACCTCGGCGCGAGGCGAGCCCAGCGCCGCCATCTTGTTCAGCGACGAATCCTTTTTCGCACGCACCGCCGCGACCGGGTGCTCGTCCATGCCGATGACTTCGGTGGTGTGAACGATCTCGAAGCGCTTGTCGCTGGCCAGCCCCGCCTCGCCAAGCCACGCGCGGCACGTCGGCTCATCACCAACCAGCACCAGGACATCGCCCGGCGCCAGCTCATCGGCCGCCTGAATACAGCCCTTCAGAATCGCATCGGGGGCGTGGTCGCCGCCCATGACGTCAACTGCCAGACGCATGCGGAAAGTCCTTCGCAGAAGGGAGAATCGGGGTGAACTAAAGCGTCCGAGAACCTGCCGGCGAAGAAAACAACGCGGGCGCAGAGGCCCCGCCGCCGCGCCCGGAGGACGATCGATGATTACTTCTGATCGATGCCGATGCCCAGCTTGGGCACGCTGATCCGCAGACCAGCGCGAACATAGCCGCTCTCAGCGCTGACGCGATGGTGCTGCTTCGGCATGCCAGAGATCGGGCAGGTCGTGACCGTGATCGGCTTCATCGCGTGATGGTTGCGACGACGACGGGTGCGGCCGTAGGAGACTTTTTGATTTGGGAGCATGCTCGGGTTCCTCAACTTCAGACACAGATCACACCAACACGGCCATCCGCCGCATCATCTCGATGCGGAGAGAAAGATAGGGGCACTGGGAGCGCGGGTCAATTGGGCAGGGTGGCGGGTCGAGAAGGCAGGGAGGGCGGGGAAGGCGAGGAAGGCGGGGAAGTGGCAGAGTGGCAAGGTGGCAAGGTGTCCCCAACGCCACTCCGCCACCTCCCAATCCGCCACTTTGCCACTCTGCCACTTTGCCACTTCCCCAAGTGGACTCGCCCGCCCAGCCGGATACCCTCAACCACCAAGCCGCGCCACCGCGGCGACGCCTCCCTAGCTCAGTTGGTAGAGCAGCTGACTCTTAATCAGCGGGTCGAAGGTTCGAGTCCTTCGGGGGGCATTGCCTGATATTCCACCGGATCACACCGGAGGCCAATCCCCACTAACTCCCGTGAGTTTTGGGGGGGGTTGTGTTTTGGGCTTGGACGCCGTGGGACCGCTTGGGCGCGTGTATGTTGCCGAAATTGCTGCCGCGCAAACGGCCCCTCCAACACC
Source organism: Phycisphaerales bacterium (assembly GCA_038328575.1). GTDB lineage: Bacteria > Planctomycetota > Phycisphaerae > Phycisphaerales > UBA1924 > JACVCS01. Next base: position 8,108 of record JBBQMD010000069.1, read on the forward strand.
CGCCTTGCTCTGGCATCAGCGGACCATGCTCGCCCGGCTCGGCCCTGTGATCGCTCGCCGTGCATCGGTCGTCGGCGATCGTTCATCGATCATCGCGCGCCGTGAATCGGTCAACAGCCATCGTTCATCGGTGAACGCGCCTTGTGCATCGGAGAACGGGGCGCGTTAACAGTCGCATGCGCTTCGTTCATCGTTCAACGAGGGAGGGGGGGCGGTTGTTCTTGAGGGAAATCGGTCGTGGCGCTCCAGCAGCCCCACGAGTCGTCGATGCTCCGATCGACAGTCTGCCGGGCCCCCCCAGAACGCCATCCGACTTGCTCTCAAGGTGAGACAGGGGCCGTGCGCGACGCCCGGCTCTTCAGGCCGAAGGCCTTGACCGTGCGTAGCCGGGGCGTGGAGGAGGCTCGGCGACGACACCCCCGGTAAGCGGGCACCCCCATACCTCTCTTCTTCTTGTTCCAGCAGCCTGAAAGGCTGCTCGTCATGGGCGATCACGAACGGCACGTTAACCCCTTCGGGGTCCGGCGTGCCGTGGGCGTGCTGTCCGGGGGTCGCGCTCGAAGACTCGCTTGACCCCCGGCTTCGAACGGCCAGCCCTTCGGGCTGATGACCAACACGACCACGATTCTCGCCCACGCCCGGCTCTTCAGGCCGAAGGCCTTGACCGTGCGTAGCCGGGGCGTGGAGAAGGCTCGGCGACGACACCCCCGGTAAGCGGGCACCCCCATACCTCTCTTCTTCTTGTTCCAGCAGCCTGAAAGGCTGCTCGTAGAGTTCAGTTCCATCGCCACGTTGACCCCTTCGGAGTCCGGCCGCCAAGGCCGGCAATCGCGGGGGCCGCGGCCGCCGTCGCCCTCGAACTCGTTCGCGTGCCCAGCCGCTTTCTCTTCACCGTCTGCCAGCCCTCCACCTCCAGCCTCATTCCGCTCGGCAGATACCCTGATACCAATGACCGCAGCGCTCAGCCCCGTGCTCTGTCTCGGCGAAAGTCACCGCCCGCCAAAGCCGCGGGTCGTTGTGGTTGCCCCGACATACAACCACGATCAGGCAGTTGCTGGCGTGCTGGCTGGGTTGGCTCAGTACAAACTTCCCATCATCGTTGTGAATGATGGCGCAACGGACGATACCGAATCGATTCTCTCGCGGTGGACGCGGGCGGGCGTTGGTGAGGATCGCCACACTGTCACGCATCCGGTGAACATGGGAAAGGCCGCGGCTCTTCGCAGCGGTTTTGCGGAGGCAACGCGGCTCGGCTTCACCCACGCCGCGACGATCGATACCGACGGCCAGCATGATCCTGCCGACCTGAGAGAGCTTCTCGATGCTTCGGCGGCGTGCTCCTGCGCACTGATCATCGGTGCCAGAGTGAGGGGAGGCTCCGGCGCGCCCTGGGCCAGCCGCATCGGTCGCCTGCTTTCGAACCGGCTCGTCTGGCTTGAGAGCGGCGTTTCGGTCTCAGACAGCCAATCGGGAATGCGTGTCTACCCGCTGGCCAGCATGCCGTCCCTGTCTGGATCAGCTTCGCGATACGGGTTTGAGACCGAGGTCATCACGCTTGCCGGATGGTCGAGCGTGCCGGTGATCGAGAGGCCGATCCAGAATATCTACTGCGTCCCCGGCGGCCGCACGACGCACTTCAGGCTGTGGCGCGACACCCTGGCTTCGGTCGCGATGCACGCGAAGCTTCTGCTTCGCGCTCTCACTCTGGGACCAGCTCTGCTGAATCAGAACGACCAGCACCCCACCGGGACAATCCTACGAAGATTGGGCCGGTGGTTTAGCCCGCAGCGACTCAGACGGATGGCCCGCGGCGACGCGGCGTCGCAAGAGCGGCTTGCAGCCTCGGTCGGCGTCGGGCTGCTCATGGCGACCCTGCCGGTGTACGGCGTCAAGACCGTGATCTGCCTGTGGATCTCAGGCCGATTCCGGCTTCATCCGCTGGCGGTGATCGGAACCTCCAGCCTCTCGACACCTCCGCTCGGACTTGTGTTCGTTGCCCTGTCGATCTGTGTCGGCGGTTTGCTGATAAATGGCAGTGTTCCCGATCTCAGCGCCATCGACCTCCGGCAGGCAGCGCAGTGGTCAACGGTCAACGCGCTGCTCGTCGAATGGTTGCTTGGGAGTGTGATCGCTGGCGTCGCGCTCGGCCTGCTCGGCTACTCGATTGTGCGGGCGATTCTCACGCGCCCATCGCCTCCGCAAGCGACATCGTCTGGCGGTGCGGAGCCTTGACTTCGATTCCGTGCTGCCCCGCGATGTTCGCCAGCGCGATCGGCGGCTCGTCAACAAGCCGGAAAGGCGGACGATGGGGCGCGAGCTCCCGATACTGTTGCAGCCAGACGAAGAGATCAAACGCGCGATGGCGCCACCGGAGCTTCCAAGGCTGCTGCGGGAAAACCTGGCCTGCGAGGATTGAGATGATCGCCCCCGGCATCTGCATCGGCCCGGTTCCATGCACAAAGAGCTCACGGAACGAGTGCTTGTAGTATGCGCGGATAAGCCGCCAGAACGGAGCGGTGCCGCGCTCGATGTAGCGGATGTGACGCCGGCGCGCAGACTCCGCGCTGAGGCGACCGCTGAGCATGGCGCCGGCGAGCTCCGCCGCGTGCGATGAGCCCATCATCGCCAGTGTCACGCCCGTGGAGAAGATCGGGTCCAGAAAGCACGCAGCGTCGCCGATCATAAAATATCCCGGCCCGGCGTACGGCCGGCACCGGTAGCTGAAGTCGGCAAGCACGACGTTCTCCGCGCTCCCGGTCGCGTCGCGCATCCGATGGCGGACCACCGGGCAGCGTGCGATCGCCCATTGCAACATTCGGGTGGGAGGAATGTCCAGCGTGCGAACAAACGACGGGCGCGTGACGAAACCCACGCTGGTCTTTGTCTCGCTCAGACCGATCATCCAGAACCATCCCTCTTCACACATGAAGATCCCGGGATGACCGGACTCCTTTCCTGCAGGGCGTTCCACGTTCTCAAAGTGCTGGAAGTACGCGACTTTCTGCAGCTCAGGCTCTTCGAAGTTCCGGCGCAGGTTCAGCGCGCGTCCGACCACTGTGCCGTGCCCAGACGCGTCGAGCAGCAGCCGACCCCGCACGGACCCCTCGGAGGTCTCGAGTTCCACCGCCCCTTTTTCAAGCCGGGTGATCCTCCTGACCGGGCGCTCTTCATAGACCTCCGCGCCTGCCTCGCGGGCTTGGTCGAGCAAGAGCTTGTCGAACTTCGAGCGCTCAATGTTGAACACCGGCGACCCCGGAATCAACCCGTCTTTAAAGGAGAACTTCCGCGTCGCGTGGTCGTTGCCGAAGCCGAACTCCGCTCCGTACTTCGGCACGTGCGTCAACGAAAGCACCGCTTGCTCGATCCCGAGTTGCTTGAGCAGCGGCGTCGTCCGCGGAAGAATCGACTCGCCGATGTGAAACCTCGGGTGCTTGTCCTTCTCAAGGACGCAGACGCTGAACCCCGCGCGGGCGAGCACGATCGCCGCTGTCGACCCGGCCGGTCCTCCGCCGGCGATCACCACGTCGTAGTCAGTTTTCATAGGGTTCTCGCGTTCATGCCTTCATGCTGCCAATCGTACGATTCATGCGATC
>JBBQMD010000070.1:0-11637 GCA_038328575.1 Phycisphaerales bacterium
TCAGATTGTCCGCCCGCGCGGCTCAAGTGGCCGGTCCGACGGGTCGATGGTGAGGTCCTGCGGACGGCGTGTCAGACCGTCCGCGTCACTCGCGCGATCGGCCATTTGGTTTGGCCGACCGGACAAGTCGCGTGGATGATCAGCCATGGCATGTGGCCGCTCCTGTCTACGGCGCGTAGGCCGCGCCCTCCTTGCCTACGGCATCCCCTGCCCGCGTCCCGGAGAGACGCTGGCCTGTCGCCACGGGTGGAGCGAGCGAGTCCGCGAGCGTGCGCAAAACCGTGGAAGCAAGGCACGCCGATTCCTCTCCCGCCCTGGCAGCGGCGAGTGGCGGCGTACCGCGCGTGCTTGCAGGTTGGTGACGACCCGCCTTGGAAAGGCGGGCCACCCGGGGCACACTGATCCGCAAGGCCGGATCATTGGCACGAGGCGATCAGGGCCGCGCCCCTGTCCTTGCGCGCCCACGCCCCGCCGCCCACCTATTCTCGGCTTTGGATCCAACTGGCGCCAACGCGTCGAAGCCTTTGAGCACTCACCATGGAAATCGAAAAGCGCATCGCCCAGTTTGAGAACATGGCCCAGGCCGATCCGTCCAACGAGATGGCCCACTTCTCGCTCGGCAAGGCCTATGCCGACGCCGGGCGCTTTGGCGACGCGGCTCAGAGCTACCTTCGTTGCGTGCAGCTCGTGCCGGACATGAGCAAGGCGTACCAGCTCGCCGGCGAGATGCTCATCAAGGCTGGCGATCAGGACCAGGCCGGCGCGATCCTCACGCGCGGCTACGTGACCGCCGCCGCCAAGGGCGACCTCATGCCCAAGACCGCGATCGGAACCCTGCTGCAATCAATCGGGCGCACGCCGCCGGAGGTGCCGGGCGGGCCGGCGGGCGGCGCGGGCGTGGCCAGCGGGGGCGTTGGGGGAGTAGGGGGCGCCAGTGGCGGGTTCGATCCGGCGGCGCCGTTGCCCGAGGGGATGATGATGTGCATGAAGGCCGGGCGGCCCGGCACACGGATGGTGCGCCCGCCGTTTCGTGGGCGGCTGGGCGAGTGGATCGCACAGAACATCTCGCAAGAGACGTTCTACAAGGGCTGGGTGCCGCAGGGCACGAAGGTCATCAACGAGCTGCGACTAGATTTTTCGCGCGAGAAGGACCAGGAGCAGTACGACCAGCACATGCGCGAGTATCTGGGGATTGACGATGACGTGCTCAAAGAGCTTGGCCTGAAGGGGTGAGGGCCTCGCTCACTCCGCCTTGCCGCCGCTCATGTCATAGATCCACGCGTCGCCGTTGCGGTTCCACTCTTGCACCTCGCCCGGGGCGAAGAAGAGCTTGAGCTCGCGCTCGGCGGCTTCCGGGCTGTCGCTGCCGTGGATCAGGTTGAAGCTGTTGCTGACGCCGAAGTCGCCGCGGATCGTGCCCGCCGCGGCCTTGGCGCCGAACGTCGCGCCCATCATGCTGCGCGAGATTTCGATCGCCTTGTTGCCGCGAAGAGCCAGCACCAGCACGGGCGAGCTGGTCATGAACTTCACCAGCCCGGCGTAAAACGGCCTTGCGCTGTGGGCCTCGTAATGCGTCGCGGCCAGTTGCGAGCTGATCATCGTCATCTTCGCGCCCACGACCTGCAGGCCCTTGTTCTCAAAGCGCGTCAGGATCTGGCCCATGATGCCACGCTGCACCGCGTCGGGTTTGAGGATGATCAGGGTCGTTTCCACGTGAGACTCCGTGTGCAAAGGGTGGCTTCGAGACGAGGGCCGCATGGTAGGCGCAGCGTGTTCTGAAGGCACACCGGCGCGGGCGAGAGGCGACGCCGGAAAGCTCCGCCTGCGGTCGATCTAGCCGGGCCACGTGCCGCGAAACGACTCGGTGGCCGGCCCGGTGAGGAAGACGCGCTGGGTCTGAATGTCCCACCGCACGCGCAGCGAGCCGCCCGGCAGATCGACGCGGGCCTGCGTGTGGAGCAGGTTGTTCAAGACGCCGGCGACGAGCACGGCGCACGCGCCGGTGCCGCAGGCGAGCGTGATGCCCGAGCCGCGTTCCCACGTGCGCATCTGGACGCGCCGCCGGGAGACGATGCGCGCGAAGTGAATGTTGGCGCGATTGGGAAAGGCTGAGTGGCGCTCGAGCGATGGGCCGATGCGAGCCAAGTCCAGCGCGTGAAGGTCATCTGGCAATCGAGCGAGCGAGCGAGCCGCGGGCTGGCGTGCGGACGGCTTCCCTGCGGACGCGTTCGCGCCCGCGCCGTCCGGCCCGCCGTCCACAAACACCACTGCATGCGGGTTGCCCATGCTCACAAACGTCGTGACCATCCAACCAAGCTCAGTCCGCAGCAGCGATTGAAACGGGTGCGGCGTGAGCGCGAGCTTGGCACGCCCGGCCGCCTTGGATAGCGACGACGCGGCTCTCGTCATGTCCACCGGCACCAGCGCCGGGCGCGTGACGGGCACACCCATGTCCACCGTTGCGGTTGCAAGCTTGCCCGCGCGCGCTGTGAAGCGAATCGCCAGCACACCCGCGCCGGTCTCGATCAGCAATGGCGTGTGCCGGATGCCCAGGTGGTCATGCACAAACTTTGCGACGCAGCGCACGCCATTGCCGCACATCTCGGCCTCGCTGCCGTCGGCGTTGAACATGCGCATGCGTGCGTGCGCCCCCTCTCCCGCGCCCGCGGGCGAGGGCCTGCACACCAGGATCAAGCCATCGGCGCCGACGCCGGTGTGTTGATCGCTGATCTGGCGCGCAAGATCCGGTAGTCGCAGTCGCTCGATTCGCGGCGAGCCGAACGCGTCAACGCAGACGTAGTCGTTGCCGATGCCGTGCATCTTGATGAAGTCGAGAACCATGCGAGCACAGGTTAGACGGGCGCGCGATTGATGATCGTGTCAAACACCAGCGCCGCCAGCGCCAGGGCGGACATTGCCAATACACACCACTTGATCCATCGCGCCGTGCGATCAATGGGGAGTGCGTCCAGTCGCCTGCCTTCAAGCGAAAGGATGTTGCGGATTCGGCGGTCGATCGAGCCGTGACGAAACGCGAAGCGACGGCGCGGGATGTGGTTCAGCGTCGCGACGGAATCCAGCGCCCCGGCCATGGCCCGCGCTGCGCTCGTCGTGATGACTCCGCGTGCGGTCTGCTCACTGATCGGGCGCTGCGAATCTGCGACGTGCTCATCGCGGCTCAACGCCGCGACCGCGAACGCGTCCGCCTGCCACTCAAACCGACGGCTGACCCAGCCGAAGACGACGAACGCCCCGACGATCGCCAGCCCGCCGCCAGCAAACTCAATCGCGCTGGGCTCATCGCCAATCGAAATCTCGATCCCAGCGCTTTGGATCGCGAACCAAATCACCAAACTCAACGCAACCGTGAACACCAGCATCGTGCTGATGAGGCAGAGCCCGAGCCAGACGATGTGCTTGTTGCGAACGTGCCCGAGCTCGTGCGCCAGCACCGCGCGCACCTGCTCGATCGGCAGATCGTCGATCAGCGCATCGGTGAGCAGGATGTGGCGCGCCCGCCCGAACACGCCGATCACTGCGCCGTTGATCATCGTCCCGTGCGTGCGCCAGAGCAGCAGCTCGCGCACCGGCACGCGGTTCCGATCGCAAAGCCCGAGCAAGTCCTCCGCCAGCGGGCCCGAGCGAATCGGAATCGTGTCCCACAGCCATCTGATCGCCAGCGGCAGCATCGCCATCAACGCCAGCACACCGGCGAACTGAATCGCCGAGTGCGCCAGCGACCGCCCTTCAACGCCCGCGAGCCAGCGGCCGACATCGCCAGCCGCGCCGTGCAGCGGCTCCAACCAGCGAGCCACCAACTGAATCAACCGCGGCGATGTCTCGCCCAACGCTGTAAGAAGCGACACCGGAACGAGCACGAGCAGCACCTGATGCCGCACCTGCATCACCACGTGCCCGAGGCGCGTCGGGCCATCCCAAACTGGGCGCGAGCGATCAAGCGAACCGATCAGCGCCGCCTCGCGCATGAGTCGATCCATCGCATAACTCGCCCACCACCCCGCGACGATCACCAGCAGCGCCGGCGCGCTGCTCAGGAACTCGTCAATGAGCACAAGGTTGCCGATCACCTCGCGCGTGGCGTTGAGTGATCCCAGCCCGAGCGTCGCGATCACGTGCATCAGCACACCCGCCCATCGCGAGCCGAGCACGATGCGATCAAAGCGGTTGACAACCACGTAGCTTCCCGTGCGCTGCAAACGTTGAAGCGCGATCTGCCCGGCGATGACTTGAATCACAACCAGCGCGATCGAAACGCCCCATGAGATCGCCAGCACGCCCATCGTCCAGCTCGTCGGCGGGCCGGGCGTGATTGCGCGAAGCTGGTCGGACATGACCACGCACGCAAAGATCGCGATGAGCATGAAATGCAGCACGCTGAACTCGATCGTATGAGCCGAGTTCCACGCCCGCCGCTCTGCACCGCTCGTGATATCACGAAAACTGAGTCCACGCCCCGCCCCGAGACGATGGAAACTTGGGGCGCCCCGCGGCATCTGATCTCTCACGCCTATGCCCATACCCACGCACACCAACCCGCCCGCGCCGCTGCCCTCGACTGTCATTGAAGATTCCGCGATGCTGGCTTCCACGCCCGAGTCCGAATCCCCACACATCATGCAGTGCATGGAGATCTGGGGCGGCAACGGCGTCGTCGAGCGCGTCGCGACCATGCCCGGCGTTGACATGTGGGTCTACGCCCGCCCGCATCAAGGCGCCAACGCCGGCGGCGATATTCACTACATCTCAAGCTGCGGCACGGGTCGCATCGGGCGCGTCATCCTCGCCGACGTCTCGGGTCATGGCGGCTCCGCCGCGGACCTCGCCATCAAGCTTCGCGACATCATGCGCCGCTTCGTCAACTACGTCGAGCACGGCCCGCTTGTCTCGCGTCTCAACCGTGAGTTTGGCACCGAAGCCAAGCTCGGCAAGTTCGCCACCGCCATCGTCGCGACGTACTTCGCTCCAAGCTCCGTGCTCGTGCTCTGCAACGCCGGGCACCCGCGACCGCTGGTCTATTCAACGCGCACCGGACGCTGGCGCATACTCACGTCTGAGGAGCAATCATCCAGTGCATCAAGCAACATCAGCAACGCGCCGCTGGGCGTCATCGATGACAGCCAGTACCACGCCGACGCCCTGCGCATGAGCGATGGTGACATCGTGATCCTCTACACCGACGCGCTGATGGAAGCCCACCCGCCCGCCGGGCGCATGCTCGGCGAACAAGGCCTTCTCCAACTCATCGAGCGCCTCGATCGCTCGAGCCCCGAAACGTTGGCGCAGCGACTCATCGCCAGCGTGCGCGAGTACGCCGGCGGCGGAGAGCTTGACGACGATTCCACCGTCCTTGTTCTCCAGATCAACTCACGACCGAGGAAGTACTCCCTCGCCGAGCGCGTTCGCGCCAACGTTCGCTTCCTGGCCATGTTGGGCGGCTGGTTCTTCGGGCGCGGCAGCGCCCCCTGGCCCGAGCTCTCGCGTGCAAACATCCTCGGTGCGATCGTGCCCTGGGTCAGCCGCGAGTATCGTACCGACGCGACAAACAACGGCGACGAACCCGCCCCACGTTGACCGCTTCCGTCGGGCCGCAAGCTCGCCGCGCTCTGCATCAACACGCCCACTCTGCGCTATCGTCCCCGATGGACGATCGATTCAAGGCGATGCCCGCGTCGCTGGCGCGTTGCGCCCGCGTGCTGCGCCTCGGGCCTGCGGGCGTCCCGGCGTTGCTGGCGCACCCAGACTGGAAAACCCCCTGCCCGGTCGGCATCTGGATGCACGGGCGCACCGCCGATAAGTTCCTCGATAGCGGGCGCTATCTCCGCTGGATCCGCGCCGGTATCGCAACGTGCGCCGTCGATCTGCCGGGTCATGGCGAGCGCCTCGACCCGCAACTGCAAGGCCCCACGCGCACGCCCGAAGTCCTCAGCCAGATGCTGGGGGAGATCGATGGCATCTACGACGCGCTGGGCGACTCTGAGTTCGCCGGGTGCTTTGACCTCACCAGAGTCGCCATCGGCGGCATGTCCGCCGGCGGCATGGTCACGCTTCGACGCCTCTGCGACCCACACCCGTTCGTCTGCGCGTGCGTCGAGAGCACCGCTGGCAACCTCGCCATGCTCTACGACCCCGACCGCGGCTGGCCCGTGCAGCACGCCCGCGACCTCGTGCCGGAGCTGGACCCGCTGCCGCGGATCAACGCCTGGCGGCCCGTCCCGCTGCTGGCCCTGCACTCGCGCGCCGACCGCACCGTGCCGCTGGCCTGCATCGAGTCGTTCACCGACGCGCTCAAAGCGCATTACGACCGCCAGGGCGCTGACCCCGCCAGCGTGCGGTTACTCACATGGGAAACCACCGGCGCGCCCGATGAACACAACGGCTTCGGGCGCGTCGCATCCGAGGCCAAGACGATCCAGGTCGACTTCCTGAGCGAGCACCTGGGCGCGAGCCCGATCGCCGAGATCTAGTCGCGGGCTTAGGTTGCCGGCCCGGTGCCTGCTAGCCGGTTGCCAAAGTGCTCTTCCTGCACCGGCACCACGTGCCGCAGCACGTCGATGAGCACCTCGCCGGGCGAGCCCATCGCGTCGATCTCTGCGATCAGACTCCGGTCGTAGCACTTCAGCACCGGGTAGGTCTCGTCCTTGTAGACCTCCCAGCGCTTGCGGATGACGTCCTCGCGCGCGTCGTCAAACCGGTTCTCTTTGATCGCGCGCCGGCGCAGGCGCTCGATCATCTTGTCCTCGTCCGGGCAGACCAGGTGGATGATCTTGAGAACCTTGACGTGCTTTTCCAGCAGCTTGGCCTGGTTCGGATTGCGCGGGATGCCGTCGAGCACCAGCAGGTCCTGATTCGGCTTGTAGATGCTCATCACCGTGCGCGCGTGCATGTGCTGAGACCACATCTGCACCGTCGGCTCGTCGGGCACCAGCAGACCTTTGCTGGAATACTCGATGAAGGTTTTGCCCAAGGCGTTGTTGATGTCCACGTTGCGGAACACGTCGCCGCACGAGAGGTGAAAGAAGCCCGGGACGTAGCCCAGGATCTTGCCCTGCGTTCCCTTGCCCGCGCCGGGGGGCCCAAAGAGCAAGATGGTGCGATAGCGGCTGTGCATGCGGGCGACTCCGTCATCGAACCCATCCGGGTTCAGCCCCGACTTTACCACATCTTCGCGACCGTGTGGACAAGTGCCACCAAAGAAAACCACCGACTTCTCGGACGCGACTCTCACGGCCCTCGCGCCCTCAGCGCCGCTTGGCCACCACATGAAACACGTGCCAGCACTTGCCGATCGTCGCCCCCGGCGTCGGCCCGCGCTCGTCTTCCTCCAATGATTCGACCTCAAAGCCCGCCGCAAGCAACGCCAAAACCTCCGCCCGCGTGTGGTGAGTCCGGTCTGGAAGACCCGCCCATGCATCGCGATCTCCGAAGAACTGCCCAGCAAACCGCCCACCCGGCTCCAGGCACTCCACGATCCGCCCCCACAGCCCCGCAAACGCCCTGGGCGGGCAAAACGGCAGCGCAAACGACGCATTCACCAGCGACGCGCCGGGCAGCCCGACCGCCCCGATTTCCTCAAAGCTCCGAAGCACCAGCTCCAGCCGCGATAGCGCTCCTTCATCGCCCCCAGCCCGCACGCGTTTCTCCACCCGGTCCAGCCCCTCACGGCTGCCATCGATCGCAACGACCGACCAGCCCCGCCGCAACAGCTCCGCCGTGTCGCGCCCTTCGCCGCAGCCAAGGTCGATCGCTCGCCGCTGCACTGCCGCATCTGCCGAAATGGCCTGTCTTCCAGTCAGACCCGCCGCCTTGCCCGCCGCCTGCTCCTCCAGCTCAAAACGCTCCAGCGCCTTCATCAGCGTCGGGCGCGCCGGCAAGTTCGCCATCGTGTCAAAGTACTTGGGCCAGTTGCGATCACGCGCATAACATGCGCCGGCAACAACTCGCCCGCACCCCCCGCGCTTCCCGCACTCTCAGTACCTCGCGCCCCACCCGCGCCCTCCGCGCTCGGCTCGCCGCCCGTTTCACCCGTGCCATGTTGGACTCGCTGGGCCGCCATATCGTCCCGTCAATGTACCGCAACCTTAGCGACTTTGTTCGGGCGCTAGAAGACGCGGGCGAGCTGATCCGCATTGCCGCCCCCGCCGATCCCATCCTCGAAATCCCCTGGATCGCCGATCGCGCCAGCAAATCTCCCGCCCCGAGCCCGCCCCACGCCTCCAGCCAACGCAACGACCCGCGCTTCGCCCACCTCGGCGGAAAAGCCCTTCTCTTCGAACGCCCCACCGGCGCCGCCTTCCCGCTCCTCATCAACGCCTGGGGCAGCTACCGCCGCATGGAGATGGCCCTCGGCGCCACCACCGCCGGGTTTGACGGCATCGGCGCCCGCATCGGCGCCCTCGTCAAGCCCGAGCCCCCACGCTCTCTCGCAGAACTCTGCTTGAAGGCCCGCCAGTTCGCGCCGCTGCTCCGCATCCCGCCCCGTCGTCGCCGCGGCTCCGGCCCCTGCCAAGAGATCGTCCACACCGGCGACGCCATCGATCTCACCACGCTCCCGATCATGCGCTGCTGGCCCCACGATGGCGACTTCGCCTCGCTCGGTTACCCGCCAGGCGTGAACGACAGCGTCGCCAACCTGCCGCGTGACGCCCAGTGGAACGCCAGCATGCGCGGGCGCTACATCACGCTCGCAGGCATCCACACCGTCCACGCCGACGACGCCAGCGCCCCGCGCCCAGCAAGCCACAACATCGGCATGTATCGCGTGCAGCTCTTCGGCCCGCGCACGCTGAGCATGCACTGGCACATTCATCACGACGGCGCCCGCCACTGGCGCTCGTGGAAGGCCCTGGGAAAGCCCATGCCTGTCGCGATCGCGCTCGGCGGCGAGAGCGTGCTGCCCTACGCCGCGACTGCGCCGCTCCCGCCCGGGATCAGCGAACTCTTGCTGGCCGGCTTTCTCAACGGGCGCGGCATCGAAATGGTCCGCGCCGCCACCGTTCCGCTCTGGGTCCCGGCCAACGCCGAAATCATCATCGAAGGATTCGTCAGCCATGAAGCCGGCAACATCGGCTTCGATCCCCGCTCCGGCCAGACCCTGGGCCCCGGCGCAGTCTTCGAAGGCCCCTTCGGCGATCACACCGGCTTCTACTCGCTCCCGGATCGCTACCCGCTTCTCAACGTCACCGCCATCACCCACCGCCGCAACGCGATCTACCCGACCACCGTCGTCGGCCTTCCACCGCAGGAGGACTACTTCCTGGGCAAGGCGACGGAACGTGTCTTCTTCCCCTTGCTCAAAACGCTCATCCACGACATTGAGGATTACGACCTGCCGATGTTTGGCGCGTTTCACAACTGCGCCTGCGTCCAGATCAAGAAGGCGTACCCGCTGCAAGGGCGGCGTGTCATGCACAGCATCTGGGGCGCGGGGCAGATGGCCTGGACCAAGACCATCTTTGTGGTTGACAGCGATGTTGACGTCCACAACACCTTTGCAGTCCTCAGCGCCGCCAGCGCCCAGTGCGAGCCGCTGCGCGACCTCGAGCTCGTCAACGGCCCGCTGGACATCCTCGACCACGCCGCGCCGCGATTGGGTGCCGGCACCAAGATCGGCTTCGACTGCACCCGCAAGTTTGATGACGAAGCCATTGACGGCAAGCCTCTCTCGCCCGCTCGCGCACCACTCACCGATGAGCAGCGCCTCGGAATCGAAGACACCCTGCGCCAAGGCGCCGCCGCCGCTGGCCTCTCGCTCGACGCAAGTCTCCCCGCGCAGCTCTCTGGCGGCTGGCTGTTCGTCAAAATCACCAAGCAAGCCCCGGGCGAAGGCGCCCGCGCAATCGCGCTGTTCGAGCGACTGCTCGCTGAGTACCCCGTCACGCCGCGCTTCGCGATTGTCGTCGATAAAGGCGTGGACATCGCTGATATCGACAGCGTGCTGTTCCACTGGTGCGCCAACACCGACGCCGGGCGCGACCTTTACCGACTGTCTCGCATGGTCGCCTTCGACGCGACCCCGAAAATCCACGGCGACGAGCGAAACGCCCAGCCCGTTCGCGCCTGGCCCCCGATCCTTCGAACCACGCCCGAGATCGAAGCCCGCGTGAACGCCCGCGCCCGCGAGCTCGGCCTCGCGTAAGCATCCACCGGGCACCACCACCCGCGGCTCCGGCCGTACCCTGCGCCATGCAACAGACCATCGACCCCAGCGGGCCGCGGCCCACGCGCGAGACGCTCGCCACCATCGCAAATCAGGCCCTTATCAACCGCTTGCGCGTCGGCGTCGAACGCTTCGACCGGCGCGTTTTCAACCTCACTGACGATCAGCTCGACATGGCCTTCCTACCCGACGCGGGCGTCGGCACCTGGCCGATCCGCGTGCTCCTGGGGCATCTGGCCGACGCAGAGCTCGCCTTCATCCAGCGCCTCCGGCGCGTCGTCGCGGAGCAGGCGCCCATCCTCCAAGCCTGGGACGAGAACGCCTTCATCGACTCAAACCTCATGTACGGCACGCCCGAAACCGGCCCCAAGTTCCCCCCCGGCGCATTCGTCGCCACCATCCACACCCTCCGCCAATGGACCAGCGGCTGGCTCCAAACCCTCCCGCCCGACGCCTTCACCCGCATCGGCCTCCACAGCGAGCGCGGCGAGGAAACCTTCCGCACCATCCTCGAATACGACGTCTTCCACCTCGACCACCACGCCTGGTACCTCAACCGTAAAGTCTTCCGCATGCTCGGCACCGCGGGCGAGCAATAAGTGCTGAGCGATGAGCAACAAGTGCTGAGCAATGAGTGCTGAGCGATGAGCAACCAGCGATGTGCCCGCGACTTGATCTCCTTTCCCCCGCTCAGCACTCAGCACTCATCGCTCAGCACTCCCCACAGCACTCATCGCTCAGCAGTCCCCTCAAGAGCCGCCCGCCCCATCGGCAGCTCAAACCGATCTCGCGTGCGGCAGTACCCCAGCCCGCCCATGCGCCCGATCGCATCGAGCATCGCCGGGTCCACATGGTATCGCTCGTTGATCAGCCCCTCGTCGGCGTAGACGCTGACCACCTCGCCCAGCACGATGTTCCCGCCTGCGGGCACCCCCGGATTCGTCCGAATCACCTGACGCGTCACGCACTCAAACGCCAGCGGGCTCTGGACCACCCGCATCGGCTTCACGACCGCGCTCGCCGTGAGCGTCAGCCCCGCCAGCTCCGCCTCGCTCTGGCCATACGCCAGCGGCTCGGCGCACGCCGCCATCTTGCGGGCCAGCCGATCCGGGCAGATGTGGACGACAAACTCTCCCGTTCCCCCTTCGCTCACGGGCTTGGCGTTGCGCAGCGTGTCCTTCTCTCCGCCAGACCCGTTATTCGCCGGACAAAGCAGCAGCATCATCGGATCGCTCCCAACCCCCGCAAAGAACGAGAACGGCGCGATATTCATCGCCCCCTCCGCCCCCGGTCCGATCGTGCTCACTAGCGCAATCGGACGCGGAACAATCCCACCAATCATCAGCTTGTATCGCGACGCCGCATCCAACGCCTTGGGGTCAATCTGCATCGCAAATCATAACTCGAACTTGTCACACGCCCCCCGCCGCTCATGCGAAGAATGAGGCTTGGACGCGATG
>JBBQMD010000071.1:0-11519 GCA_038328575.1 Phycisphaerales bacterium
CTGACGAGCAGGCGTTGACGGGCTTTATGTCTTCGGCCGCGATCATCAGTGATCTGGATGATGCGCCGGTGCTGATCGATCGGTTCCTGTCCGACGCGACCGAGGTTGATGTCGATGTGGTTGCGGACTTCTCGCCCACGATGCCCGGCACGCGCCACACGCCCGGCGAGAATGGGCACGGCGCGCCGCAGCGCGGGCGCGCGGTTGTCGCGGCGGTGATGGAACATATCGAGCAGGCGGGCATTCACTCGGGCGACAGCTCGTGCACGATCCCGCCCTGGTCGCTGGCGCCGGAGATGAGCGAGCGGATCCGCAAGATCGGGCGCGATCTGGCGGCGGCGCTGCGCGTCAACGGGCTGATGAACCTTCAGCTTGCGATCAAGAACGAGGACATCTACATCCTGGAAGTGAACCCGCGGGCATCGAGGACGGTGCCATTTGTGGGCAAGGCGCGGCACATGCAGTGGCCGCGCATCGCGGCGAAGGTGATGATGGGCAAGACGCTGGACGAACTGGGGATCACCGAGCCGAAGGACGGCGCGGGGGTGACTGCGGTGAAGGTCAGCGTGTTCCCGTTCGCGAAGTTCCCAGGTGTGGACGTGACGCTGGGGCCGGAGATGCGGAGCACGGGCGAAGTTATGGGCATCGACACGCGCTGGCCGATCGCGTTTGCCAAGGGCTTGCTGTCGGCGGGGATTCAACTGCCGTTGAATGGCGCGGTGTTCCTGTCGGTGCGTGAGAGCGACCGGACGCAGGCGGTGGAGATCGCGCGCGGGCTGGTGGGCATGGGCTTTGAGGTGTATTGCACCACCGGCACTGCGGAGCACCTGCGGCGATTCGGGATCGTGACCAACGTGATCCAGAAGGTGGATGCGTTCACGAGGCCGAACGTGATCGACCTGATGAGCGACGGGAAGATCCAGCTGGTGATCAACACGCCGACGAAGACGGGTTGGAAGACCGACGAGGGGAAGATCCGGTCCGCGGCGGTGCGGATGGGCATCCCGATGATCACGACTTGTACGGGCGCGATGGCGGCGATCCAGGCGATGAAGGCTTTGCGCGAGGCGGATTGGGGCGTCGCGGCGTTGCAGGATTATGTTCGGAGCGCGACTGGGGAGATGTCGCTCGTCCGATAAGTTTGGGTCTCGGGCTACGGCGTGAAGATGGGGGATGGACGCGGTGAAACGGCGGGTCGAGCTGGTGGGGCGTCGTTTGGCGGTCGATCAAGGATTGTAAACGGCTTGTCAAAGGTGCCGCGCGTTGGGATGCCAGGAACGCGCGAGCCAGCTATTGTCTCCGTTTCCCCTTTTTGCCACCGGGCGGGGGGCGGCGGGCGGAGTTGAAACCGCCGAACCTGACCCGGCATTGACTTGTGGAGCGTGCAGCACATGGAACCATTGATCCTCGGCCTGAACTCGACGCACCCGGACTCAGCGGCGTTTTTGGTGAACAAGAACGGCGTGATCGCGGCGATCGCGGAGGAGCGGATCAACCGCGTGAAGCACTACGGCGGGTTCCCGCGCGAGGCGATCCTGGAGGTGCTGCGGATGGCCGGGGCGTCGATGGGCGACGTGACGGACATCGCGTACGCGCGCCAGCTCTCGGCGAACATGGGTGCCAAGTTGGCGTTCATCGCCAAGAACCCGGCGGTGGGAATCTCGATGGCCTCGTTCCGCTTCTCAATGCACAAGAAGGCCAAGAGCGTCTCGTTCGGCGAGCAACTCGGCGTTCCGGAGTCTCAGGTCACGGCCAAGGTTCACAATATCGAGCATCACCTGACGCACGTCGCGTCGGCGTATCACTGGTCCGGGTTTGAGCGGGCGGTGGCGGTGACGATCGACGGCGCGGGCGACTTCTGCACGTGCATGGTCGCCAAGTGCGAGGGGAGCAAGATCGAGGTGTTGCAGCGGTCGCACCCGCCGCACTCGCTGGGCGTGTTCTATTCCTCAATGTGCTCGTACATCGGCTTTGATCGCTACGGCGAGGAGTACAAGGTGATGGGCCTGGCGGCGTACGGCCAGGACACCTTCAGTGAGCAGATGAAGTCGCTGTGCTGGTATGACCCGGAGAAGGGGATTCGCCTGAATGGCGAATACTTTGACTGGTACAAGAAGATGCTGAATCGGGACGCGGAGGAAGCCGCGTTGACCAACGAGGCGGGCGAGCTGAAGGCGCCGAACTTCTACAACGCGAAGATCGTGGAGATGTTCGGGCCGGCCCGCAAGCGGACCGACCCGCTGACGGAGCGCGAGCACAACTTCGCGGCGTCGATCCAGGCGCACTTCGAGCGCGTGTACATGGACATCGTGCGGGACGCGGTCAAGAAGACCGGCTGTCGCGATCTGGTCATGGCTGGCGGCTGTGCGCTCAACGGGGTCGCCAACGGCAAGCTGGTGATGCAGGGCGTGATCGACCGGATCTACATCCACCCCGCGGCGGGCGATGACGGGACGGCGGCGGGCGCGGCTTTGCACGTGCTGCACAACGAGCTGGGCATGCCTCGCACCGGCGAGGTCAGTCACGCGTACTGGGGCACGGGCTGGACCGATGAGCAGGTGCTCAAGGACATCGAGGCCGACACGCAGGGGCTGAAGTTCACCAAGATGTCGCGCGAGGACCTGATGCGCACGGCGGTGGACTCGCTCTGTCGCGGCAAGATCATGGGCTGGTTTCAGGGACGCGAGGAGTGGGGCCCGCGGGCGCTGGGCAACCGCTCGATCATCTGCAACCCGAGCTGGCCAAATATGAAGGCGATCCTGAACGCGCGCATCAAGAACCGCGAGCCGTTCCGGCCCTTCGCGCCGGCGGTGCTGTTTGATCGCCTGAGCGAGCTGTACGAGGGCGCCCACGAGGTGCCGTTCATGAACATCGTGTACAAGACGCGGGCCGAGTGGCGCGAGCGGCTCTCGGCGGTGAATCACCTGGACGACACCGGTCGCGTGCAGACGGTGAAGCGTTCGCAGAACGAGATGTACTACGACCTGATCAAGACCTTCAGCGACAAGACCGGCGTGCCGGTGCTGCTGAACACCTCGTTCAACGAGAACGAGCCGATCGTTCACACGCCGGCGCAGGCGATCTCGTGCTTCGCCAGAACGAAGATGGACTGCCTGGCGGTTGGGTCGTACTGGTGCGAGAAGCCTGAAGAGCTGGCGGCCAAGGCCGAGGTGATCTCGGCGGAGTTCAGCAAGGCGCGCTGAGCGCGGGAATGTGAATGGGAGATATGAACGCCGCGGACTTGGGTCCGCGGCGTTTTCTTTTGCCGGGAGCTTTTGAACTCGACTTCGTTATTCCGTGAATCTGGAGGTATGCTGGCGAGATGAGCGACGAGGCAGCGGGGAAAGCGGGCTCGGGGGGCAAGGCGGGACAGGCGCGGGCGGGCGTTCCGGTGGCGGCCGCGAAGTGTCCGGGATGTGGCAAGTCGCTGCGTACTGACGCGCTGATCTGTATCGAGTGCGGCTTTGACAAGCGCAAGGGGTTACAGCGCGATACCGGCATTGGCGCGACCAAGGTGAGGGGCGGCTCGACGACGTGTTCGGGGTGCGGCTATTCGCTGGTCGGGCTCAAAGGCCGCGTGTGCCCGGAGTGCGGCATCGAGAACGTGCCCAAGTCGTGGCGCGACCACTCGAAGGTGGAGGGGGCGCGAGTGGTGCGTAGGGCGTACGAAGTGCCAGCGGTGATGCTCGGCGCTGGGCTGTTGCTGGGTGTGGTGACGCTGGCCGTCGCGGGGTTTTCGGAGTTGATCCCGCGCTACTTCCTGGCGCTGACACTCTCGACGGCGCTGGGCACTTCGGCGTTCTTTTTGCTGTGCTTGACCTGGATCGGATTCGATGCGCCGATACATCTGACGGCGCTTCGGCTGGGCGCAGTCGATGCGCTGGTGACGGCGGCAATGCTGGCGGTGCTGCTGTTCTTGCCCGGGTTCGGTCTGGTTGCGTTTCTGATCTGGGGCGGCAGCATTATCCTGACTGCGAAGATGCTTGAGATCGAGGTGGTCGAGGCGTTTGTGCTCGGGCTGATCAAGGGCGTGCTGCGGATTGGCCTGGCCGCGATGGGGGCCGGGTTCTCGCTAGAGTCATGAGGTGCTGGCGCGGGGGTCGAAGTCTGGGCTGGCGTCGCGGAGCTCTGTGAAGAGCCGCGTCTGATCGGGCGTGAGGGCCTTGGGGACGACGACGGTGAGCTCGGCGTAGAGGTCGCCATGGCCGGAAGGGCGTTTGGCGAAGCCGCGCTCGCGCAGGCGGAGGCGCTGCCCGGAGGAAGAGCCTGCGGGGACGCCCAGCGTGACGACGCCTTCGAGGGTGCGGACGTCGACCTTAGCGCCGAGGGCGGCATCCCACGGCGCGAGGGGGACCTGGGTGATGAGGTCGGGCGTTCCGCGGCCTTGATCGTCAAGCCGAAACGTGAAGTGCGGATCGGGCGCGATGCGCACGCGCACGAGCAAGTCGCCCGGCCCGCCCTGGCCGGGGTGCCCCTGGCCCGCGAGGCGGAGCATGGAGTTGTCGAGCGTGCCGGGTGGGATGCGGAGCTCGATGGAGCTGACGCCGACGCCGGCGCGGTTGACGGTGAACGAGCGGCTTGAGCCGCGGTGGGCATCTAGGAGCGGGATGGTGACGGAGGCTTCGAGGTTTTGGCCTTTGGGCAGGGCGGTGGCGGCGGCGCGAAAGCCGCGTGAGAACGCGTCGTCGTCGGGGTTAGGGGGAGCCCCGGCGCGTTGACCGCCGCCGCTGGCTCCACCAGCGCGGCCGAAGAGTTCGTCAAACATGTCGGCGTAGTTGCCCCCTCCGCCGTTGCCGGCGCCGCTGAACGAGGAGAAGTCGTTGGGATCAGGCGAGCCGAAGCCTTGGCCGGGGCGGGCGGCGCGCCCTGTGGCGCGTGCGCCGCGCGGGCGACGCTGCGAACGAGCCGCGGCCTCGTCGGGGTTTACGCCCGCGGTCTGCGCGGCTTTCCAGTCGGAGCCGTATTGGTCATAGAGCTTGCGCTTCTGCGGGTCTTTGAGCGTGTCGTAGGCCTCGTTGATCTGTTTGAAGCGGGCGTCGCTGCCGGGCTCCTTGCTGACGTCCGGATGATGCTTACGGGCCAGCGTGCGGAAGGCGCGCTGGATCACCTCGGCGGTGGCGTCGCGGGCAACTCCGAGCACGGCGTAGAAGTCCGGTGGTTTCATGCGGGCGGGTTGGGTGGGGGCGAGGGGGTAAGTGGGCGAGCGAGAACGTGAGGCACGATAGGGTGCAAGCGGGATGCGGCGATGGCGAGGCTCGCGGCGACGGGGTGACGCATTCAGGTTGGGGATTGTGATGCGGGCGGATTCGCCGAGTTGCGCGTGAGAGTCAGAATGGCAGGTTGTGCGCGCGGGTTGGCTGCCAGAGGCTGGCAGTGGTCGGCTGGCGGAAGGGCGGGCAGCGTGAAAATGGGGAATCAGCGGGCGCATCGCGCGGGCGTGCATGGCGTTTATTGGGCGACGGAGCCGGACAAACGCGTTGGCACGGGCTTTGAATGAGTGGGGGCAAGCCTGAGCATCTGCGAGTTGGCAGACGGGGCGAAACGGGAATGACGGCGCTGGCGCTGGCGTGCGTGCGCCGCGTGGTGAGGCAAGTGGGAATTCAAGGAGAAGTACGATGAACTGCCAGAAACGAAACGTTGCGGGCGACATGGCGGCGGCGCACCCTGCGATTGCGCAAGCGATCGCGGAGTTTGACGCGGTGTTGGGCCAGATCATGGGCCCGCGCACGAACGAGCGCAAGGACTTGCGGGTGCCGATGTCGGTGTGGTCAGACGAGGCGGGCGCGCATGTGGAGCTTGATGTGCCGGGCGTCTTGATGGATGCGATCGACATCACGATGGAGCGCGACGTGCTGACGATCAAGGGCCGGCGCACGCGCGAGTTGCCCGGCGGCGCGGAGGCGGCGGTTGACGAGTTGCGCGGCGGGGAGTTTGAGCGGCACGTGCGCGTGGGCGACACGTTTGATCAGGACAAGGTGAGCGCGACGTTGAAGGACGGCGTGCTGCATGTGAGGCTGGCGCGCAAGCCGCAGACGCCGGCGCGCAAGGTGACGATCTCGACAACGTGATCGGGTTTGCATGACGTTCGGTGAACCGAAGGCGTGGTTGAGACGTAGAAGGAACCCGACGGCCGCGGAGGCAATCCGACGCCGTCGGCTTCCGTCCCTGATTTGCGTTGGGGACGGGAATTTTCAGTACGGGCTCATGCGAGAAGTGCTGGGCGTTTGGATGTTGAGGGAGCGGTGAGTGCGCCGGTGCAGCCCATCGTGTGTGATCGGCGCTGATCGGTGTACGAAAAGTGACGACAGTCTCTAGCCCTTAGGAGTGCATCGAATGAAGCGACTTCATGGCGGCAAGCGTTCGGGGCCAATGTCCTTTGTCGCGCTTTCGGCGCTGTCGCTGGTGCTTTTCTCCGGCTCGACGGCGCTCGCGGATGATGCGAAGCCGAGCTTGAGCACCGGGCCGTCGCAAGACATGGAGCCGGCGCTGAAGCTCGCGACCGAGCTCTCTGGCGCGTTTCAGCGCGTGGCGCGAGAGGTGACGCCCGCGGTGGTCCACATCGCGGCCCAGAAGAACCCGAATCGCACGACGGCGGTGGACCCGCGCGAGCAGGAGTTCCGGCGCTTCTTTGGAATGCCGATGGCGCAGCCGCAGCAGGCGACGAGCTTTGGCTCGGGAATCCTTGTTTCGAACGATGGATACATTCTGACCAACAATCACGTGATCGACGGGGCCGACGAGCTGAGCGTGACGCTCTCGAACGACCGGCAGTTCGAGGCGACGCTGATCGGGCGCGACCCGGAGACGGATGTCGCGGTGTTGAAGATCGATGGCACGTCGCTGCCGTTTGCCAAGCTCGGCAACAGCGATCAGGTGGGCGTGGGCGAGTGGGTGCTGGCGATTGGGAATCCGTTTGGCCTGAACCAGACGGTGACCGCGGGGATCATCAGCGCCAAGGGCCGGTCGCTGCCGGGCGTGCAGGGGAGCAATCGCGACAATCGATATGACGATTTCTTTCAGACCGACGCCGCGATCAACCCCGGTAACTCGGGCGGCGCGCTGGTGAATCTGCGCGGCGAGGTGATCGGGATGAACACCGCGATCTTCAGTCGCAGCGGCGGGTACATGGGCATCGGGTTCGCGGTGCCGGCGAACATGGCGCGGGCCGTGATGGACTCGCTACGGACGACGGGCGAGGTGCAGCGCGGCTGGCTGGGCGTGGGGTTCCAGAGCCTGGACGAGAAGACCGCGGCGTCGCTGGGCTTTCAAGGTGAGAACGGCGTGGTGGTGACCAACGTGTTGCCCGATGGGCCGGCGTCAAAGGCTGGGCTGAAGGCGGAGGATGTGATTGTGGCGGTGAACAGCCGGCCGATCTCTTCTGAGAGCCAGCTTCGGATCGCGATCGCTTCGACGCTGCCGGGCCGGCCCCTAGCGATGGACGTGTTTCGCGGGGGCGAGAAGGTGTCGTTGACCGCGACGGCTGGCAAGCGAGATGAGCGTGCGCTTCGAGCGGCGTCGGGTGAGGTGAGCGCTGAGAACGAGCTGGGCATGTCGGTTGCGCCGATGACCGATGAGTTGGCGCAGCGCGTGGGGCTGCGACGTGCCGCGGGCGTGATCGTGCGGAGCGTCAGCGTCGAGTCGCCCGCTTCGGGCTTTGTCCGCGATGGGGACGTCGTGCTGCGGATCGACGGCGTGGAGTTGAACAGCGTGGAGGATTTCAAGGGCGCGCTCAAGCAGATGAACCTGCGGCGCGGCGTGCGGTTGATCACGCTGTCTCAGGGTCAGCAGCGGATGATCACGCTGCGGAACGGGCGCTGAGCGGGGATGAGCTGATCGAACGTGTGATGAAATGAGAGGGGCCGCGACGTGAAGTCGCTGCCCTTTGTGTTTCCTGCGGTTGAACTCGGTGTGCTTTGAAGCGGGTCCAGATGGAGCGGAGGAGCCTGCGTTCAGCCCTTGGGGCCTGAGCCACGGGGCTGGCGCGATTCCTTCGATGGCGCAGGAGATGCTTCGGGAGCGCGAGCCGCGGGCGCGGGCGCTGCGGCGGGCGACGCTTGGCGGCTCGGAGCGGGGGCCGGGGCGCTTCGCGCCGGAGCGGCGCTGGGCGTGCGGGTCACGTTTGGCGATGGCGCCGGGCCCATTGAAGGTGATGGGCCGTTGGCCGGCGCGGGCTTGATGGACGGGGCGCGGCCCTGATTGCGGCTGGGGCGCGGGGCGAGCTCGTTGGGCTCAGCCTTCGGCGTGCGCGAGGGGGACACGATCGAAGGCGTGCGGGGGGAGTCGTTGCGCGGCGAGAAGCTGCGCGAGGGAGAATCCGAGTCATCACGCGAGGGCATGATCATGGGATTGATCGGCGCGCGCGGGCCGGGCGATGAAGCCGCGGGCTGGCTCGGAATGCGCGGCGAGACGATACTTGGCGAAACGATGCGAGGCCCGCGCTGGCCGTTGGAAGTGATGAGGCCGGGGGAGGGAGCGCCGGAATCAGCAGGGCGTGCGTTGCGAGGAACCGCGATCGAGTTCGGGCTCGGGGCGGAGTTCGGGCGCGGCGACACGACCGTGGGGATGGTGACACTTCGACGAGCCTCGGCCTCGGCCTTAGGCGTCTGCGAGATGACCGGCACCTCGATCGACGGCGTGATGGTGGGCATCGGGCGACGTGTGACGTTCGGCATCGGCGTTGACGACGTTGACGGCGTCATGGTGCGCAAGGGGACGTTCTGCGGCGCGACCTTGTTGTGCGGCTGGAGCGCGGGGGCGATCGGGCGGGTCTTGATGTCGGCGTTAGACGGGGTGGTCGTGAAGGCGCGGGGCGCCCGCGAGGGCATCGGCGACAGTGTGTCGTTCGGGCGCGCTTCGGGCTTCGTGCTCGGCGTGAGCGAGGTGACGCTCGGGCCGGAGACGCCGCGGCGCCCGAGGTCGCGCGAGTCAATGACCTGGAGGGGCTTGTTTGACGCGGCGGCCGGAGTGTTCGACGGGTTGAGATCGGCCTTCACTGCGGGCGCGATTGCGCGGCGCGGCGTGTTCGGAGTGAGCACCTTGGTGCTGGCGTCGGGCGTTGTCTGCGGCTTCGCTTCGGGGAGACCAAACAACTCGGGCTCGCCGGAGCGGGTGCGTGCGGGCATCGCGGGGAGGATGGCCGAGGGCTTACGGGGGGCGGTGTCGGCGCGCGAGCCCCTGATCTCCGGTGTGTCGATCGTGTCGCCGACGCGGCTGGTGTGGTCGGCAATCGTGGTGGGGCGCTGGTCGTTGGCGACGAGCGGGATCTCGTTGCGGGGCGGCTTGGCGTCGCCCTGAGCGCGGGCGCGATCAGGCGAGCGCGAGGGCTGGAGTGTGGCTTCGCCGCCGGCGCGACGGCTGGGGTTGGCGGTGATGCCGCTGCGATCACTGGGACTGTTTGGAGCGCTGGTCAATTCGCCGGAGGGGATGTCGGTCTGGCCCTTGATCTGCGGGCTGACACTGTCTCTGCCGCCCAGCTCGTTGAGAGCGAGGCTCGGACCTTTGTCAAGGCCGCCGAGCGGGGCGGGGGTGTTCGTGTTGTTCGTGTTGTTGTTGTTACTATTATTGTTGACGATAATCGTCGGGTTGTTGATCACGATGTTCGGCTGGTTCACGAAGATCGGCGCGCGATCGCGATATGAGCCCGAGTGGTGCGTGAAGGGCGAGTAGTAGCCGGAGCGATGACGGAAAGGAGAGCTGTTGCCGATGGTGATGGCGAAGCTGAAGCGGTCGCCTTCGTCGTACCAGTCATTGGATGAATAGATGAAGCTCGTGCTAATGCGGGAGCGCGAGTAGGGGTAGCAATCATCGCCATACCAGCCATAGGGCCGGTAGTGAGAGGTGTAGGTGACAATCGTGCGCGGCGAGTAGTACCACGAATCGCGGTAGTAGGGCGTCGGTCCCAGCACGACGACCGGCGCGCAGTAACCGTCAGCGATGATCACCGACGCAGGGCCGCACTCGTCAACGATTCGCCAGCGATATCCATACCCATCCCAGACCCAGGCGTAGCGCGGCTCGATGATCACGGGCGCAATCGGCGCTACATACCAGTACGCAGATCGGTAGTACGACGGGCGCCACCAGACGCGATCATAGTGGCCGTGCCACGAGCGCCATGCGTTGTGAGCCCAGCCGCGGTCGTAGTAGCGAGCGCCGGTGGAGAAGCCGAGGCGGAAGCCGAAGTCGTCGTCGTGCCAGGATGCACTGGTCGCGAAGCCGGAGAAGATGAAGTCGGCCCGCGCGGCGGGCGTCGCGAACGCGAGCGTGGCGGCCAGACCGGTCGCGCAGATCAAAGCGCCGGGCGACAGGCGGAACGAGCGAGCAATCGAGTTTGTGTCGGTGGTCCGCATGAGACGGTCCAGTCTTTGAATGTTCCGGGCACACGAGGCCCGGCGGATGGCTTCGAACAGGCGCGGCTTTGGCGACAAAGGGCGTGCCCAATACTGATTCCGCTTCGCTACTCATTTAGATGCAGGATGTGCGGCGAGTGCGGGTGATTCGGTGACCGTTTACGTAAAGTGAGGCATTCGACGGGGCGGTGGGGGAAGGGATCGAGGGATCGAGGGAAAAAGGGATCAAGGGGCCGAGGGAACGGGGATGAG
Source organism: Phycisphaerales bacterium (assembly GCA_038328575.1). Lineage (GTDB taxonomy): Bacteria > Planctomycetota > Phycisphaerae > Phycisphaerales > UBA1924 > JACVCS01. The sequence goes on from JBBQMD010000071.1 coordinate 10,602, forward strand.
GGGTTTCGGTAGCAAAAACGCCCCAGCGGGGGCCGGGGCGTCGAGGTGCGAATGGATTGCGAACGAGCGACGCGCGAACGAAAGCCAATTGGGTTGCGGGCGGGGCGAGATCGGAAAGGCGGGAGCGGCGACCGCGTGGCGCAGGCGTTGCGGTGTGCCTTGACGCGGACCCAATCAATCTTCGGGCACATGTGCGCCGGTGACGATGGCGCGGAAGGCCGAGCGGAGCCTCTTGGTAACTGGGCCTTCGCCGCCGGGGCCGATTTTGATGTCGTCGATCTGCGCGACCGCGATGATCTCCGCGGCGGAGCCGGTCAGGAACACTTCGTCGGCGCTCTTCACCTCTTCAGGCCGCATATTTTTGAGCGTGCAGGGGATGCCCATGTCGACGCAAAGATCCATGACGAAGCGCCGGGTGATGCCTTCGAGAATGCCGGACTCGGTGGGGGGCGTGTAGATCTTTCCGCCGCGAACGATGAAGATGTTGTCGCCGGTGCATTCGCCGACGAAGCCGTCGAGGTTGAGCATGATGGCTTCGTCGCAGCCCTGATCGATGGCTTCGACCTTGCCCAGGATGTTGTTGAGATAGTTGAGGCTCTTGACGCGCGGGTCGAGGCACTCGATCGGCGTGCGCGGGCGCTTGGCGACGATGATGCGCATGCCCTTCTCGTACTGATCGGGCGAGTAGAGCGCGATCTGGTCGGCGATGCAGATGACGCCGGCGACGGGGCACTTGCGCGGGTCAAGCCCCAGCGTGCCATACCCACGGCTCACCACAAGGCGGATGTACCCATCGACGATGCCGTTGGCCTTGATGCAGTCGCGCATGATCTGGACCATCTCGTCGCGTGAGACGGGGATGCGGAGGCGGATCATCTCGGCGCAGCGCCAGAGGCGTTCCATGTGCTGGCCGCACTT
>JBBQMD010000072.1:0-10695 GCA_038328575.1 Phycisphaerales bacterium
GACCGCGCCTTGACGGTGCGCATCAAGTCCGAGATGGTCGAGTCGGGCCGCCACCGCAGATACATATGGACGTGGTCTTCTACGCCGCCGATGTCGTAGAGCACGCCCTTCTCGCCCCGCACGATGCCGCCGATGTACGGATAGAGCCGCTCGGTGACTTCGCGCGTGATCCACGAAGTCCGGCCCTTCGTGGAAAAGACGATGTGGAGCAAAAGTTGGGAGTAGGTGCCAGGCATGGGGAATGCTTCGCCTCGCCGGGGCGAGGAGAGAATAAACGGACAACCTTTCAACGGGTTCCGCGTCGAGCGGCTGCGCCGCCGCGCCGCTCCAACCGTGGCTACAGCCCGACGCCCCGCTGGGGCGTTCAGAGACGATCAGAGTCCGGCTGCGCCGTCCTCAATCTGCATGGCGGACGCGAGAGCGAGCGCGTTGCGGAGGATGGAAGTCCCGTACTTCCGGGCGAGCTCAAGCACTTCACGCGCGCCTTGCTCGGTCCACGCCGAATCACGCACGAGCGCGGCGATGATCTGCTCATCGGACGCGTTCTCGCCTACATCGGCCACGAGGGTTTCGTATTCGGAGATAAGCACATCGGTGATGAGATCTGGCATGGATGCGACTCCTTGATTGGCGGGCGAGTTACGCGGCATCAAACACGTTGTCCCGGTGCCAGCGCAGGCACACGGGGTCAGGGTAGAAACGGGCGGGCGGGATGATCTTCTGGCCGTGCCGGACGGCGACGAGATCGGCCACGGACTGGTCCCTGAGGCCGCGAACGCGGTTGCTCACGCAGAGCGTCAAGTCGCCCTCGATCGTGAGCAAGCCGGAATCGAACAGGCGGTCGAAGGTGGCCGACATGCACACGCCGTTGGTTGGGTCGGCGCGGCGATGTTCGTCCACACGCCACGGAACGATGTGTCCAGCGACCAAACACTCCAGGAGCGGAAGGCCGGTCACGCAGCATCGGTTGTTGTAGCTGCTTATGACGGCGTCGCGGAAGAACGTTTGATGTAATCGCTGCTTGACGGTGACGATCTTCTCCGACGGACCGCCTGGAGCGGTCAGCGGTTCCATATCTCGCTTGCCCGGCTCGCGGTCTCGGCGGAGGTCGTGAGCGCGCACGATCAGCCCGTTCCAGTCGGCGTGGAACTCGTCCCAGATGGCCTTGTCGAGTTTGCTGCCATGCGTTAGACCGGAGATGTTGCGGGCCGCGAGTTGCGGGTCAAACGCCCCGAAGTTTCCGAGTTTGCGGGCGACGGATGCCGGTGTGCGATGGAGAAGCGCCGCCATCTCCTTGACGCGCTGGTCTGTCGCCTTTGTTCGCTGGAATGGGATGCGGCAATACAACTCGAACGCGAGGATCAGTTCTTCGCGGTTCCAAAGTTGACCGTCATTCGCAGGCCGCGCATTCATTTGAACCCCTAAGCCGCAATACGGGCCGCCGCAATGGCGTGGGGGGACAGCTCCATGACGCGCGGGCCTCGCCCTTCTGGCTCGGTCTTGAAGATGAAGGTACTCGGGCAGTCGCGTTGCTCTTTCGCCTCGAACGGCGAGACGCGAAAGCGGTGGGCCGTGATCCGTTCGATGCTGATCGTGTCACCCGGCTTGATGCCGTGCTTCTTGAAGAACTCTCTGACCCACGCCCGCTTGCGGAAGAACCGACGGGGCTTCCCGGACTTCGCCTCCGTTGGAATATCGGTCATCACGGGGTTGGCGAGGCCGTCCACGTCCAGCCGAAGCGGCTTGCCCGGTGTGCCCTTCGAGGTCGTCGCGCCGTAGCAGTCCGCCGGGAAGAAGTCCGCGTGCCCGGTCAGGTATAGATGGTTGGCGCGGAGATTCGCTGCGTTGACGCAGATCAGCCGTTTGCGATGTCCTACTCGTCCGCTCATGGTGGGATCTCGTTCGTGTACCGCCGATGGTACCCGATCACCAGCGAGCTTGTCCTCGGCGGAATGGGATCATTCCCCACGGTTCGACATGTCCGCGACCACCGCGACTTCGGAGCCACCCCCCCACCTCAACCCTGCCCCAACCGCCCCACCCCCATCTTCGCCAACAGCCCCTCAAACTGCTCCAACGTATAAAAGTCAATCACCAGCCGCCCCGCCGTCGCACCCGGGATCCGCGCCGCGCGCCCTTCAATCTTCACCTTCGTCCCCAGCCGCTCGCTCAGCGCCGCCCGCACCGTCGCAATCTGCCGCTCGTGCGCGCTCTGCTTCAGCCGCATCTCCGCCGACAACCCATCGCTCACCGTCAGGCCATCGTCCTGCTGCAATCGCGTCGAGTCACGCGCCGCCAGCTCATGCACATGCGCCTCCAGCTTCCGATAGCTCCACCCCTCGCTCGCGGCGATCTGCGCCAGCCGAACCCGCTCCGACCCCGGCCGCACCGCACCGTTCAACAGCAACCTCGCATGCGCCATCGTCAAGTGCCCGCCCCGCACCTCATGGATAACCGAGTCCTCAAGCTCAAGCAGCAGCAAGTGCGCCGTCACCACCGTCCGCCCCACGCCCACCCGCTTGCCGATCTGCTCGTGCGTCAGCCCAAACTCCTTTGACAGCCGCTTGAACGCCGCGGCCTTATCAAACGGCGACAAGTCCTCGCGCTGCACATTCTCCACCAGCCCCCACTCCGCCGCCTCCTGGTCGCTGATCTCCACCACGATCGCCGGCAGCCGCGCCAGCCCCGCCAGCCGCGCCGCGCGCCAACGCCGCTCACCCGCCACCAACTCATACAACACCGGCGCGCTCGCGCCAGCAGGAGCGCCCTCGCTCGGCGCGCTCATCCACACACCCACTCCAACAGTCGGCGCAGTCCCGCGACCAGTCCACCCCGGGACCGGCACCGCCGCCGCGCCCGTTCCCCCCGCCGCCGCCGACCCCCCCGCCCCCGCCGCGCTCGCAAGGACCGAGGCCCCCGCCATCGACCGCTCGCCGATCGCTGTGTCAACAATCTTTGTCCAACGGTCTTCTGTTCCACCAAACACCCGCACCACGATCGGTTGCATCAGCCCCGTCGTCTTGATCGATTCCGCCAGCTCCGCCAGCGTCTCGTCATCAAACTCCGTGCGCGGCTGCCACCGACTCGGCGCCACCCGCCCCACCTCCACCATCACCAGCCGCCGCCCACCCTCCATCTCCCCACCACCACCACTCATCCCTCCAGATGCGCCCTGCGGCAATCTGCCATGTGAAGACCCGCCCCCCCCACCCGACCCCAGCAAATCCCCAGGCAGCACGCGCACCGCCTCCCCAATCAAACTACTCAACCCCTTCCCCAACCGCCGCGGCTTCTCCCCCGCCTTCACCCCACCAACCGCGACATTATCGGACCCACCACGAACATCCTTGCTCGCCATACTCATCACTCCGTAAAACACCCTACCCACAAAACGGCGCCCCCACACCCACAATACCAACCCGCTAACTCGTTATCATCCCTTCATGCCCCCAAAACCAAAAAATGTGCCGCGCGGCACAATTCCCTCCACCCCCCCACCCCCCCCCCCACCCACCCCGCACCCCCCCAAAAACACCACCGCCGAAATCGAAATTATCGCCCGCGCCATCATCCCCCACCCCTCGGGCTACCTCCTGGTCTGCCAAGCCCTCAAACCCGACGGTAGCCCGAACTACGCCTATCTCCCCGGCGGCCACGTCGAGTTCGGCGAAACCGCCGCGGCGGCGGTTTCGCGGGAGCTCGTGGAGGAAACTGGCCGGCGGGTGCGGGTTGGGGGGTTGTTGATGGTTGGGGAGCATCGATTTCGGAGTCGTAAGCGGGTACACCATGAGATAAACCTGGTTTTTCGGGCTGTTTTGACGGGGGCGGGGCGGGGGCGGGGGTTGCCTGGGGTGGAGAGTCGGGAGAAGGGGATTGGGTTTGCTTGGTTGGGGCGCGACGAGTTTGCGCGCGCGGATGTGCGGCCGGGAGATATGAAATCGTGGGTGCTTGAGAACTGGGATGAGGTTGTTTTGGGTGAGGCGGGTGGGATGGATTTGGGGTTGCGCTCGGCTGGGTGGTGAGGGCGTGGGGGTCGCAAGGTGAGGGGGGAATTGGTCGATGGCAGGGCTGTTGCGCGTGGCGCGACGGTCTATGGCGCGAGCTGGCGAGTATTCAGAGCGTGAGGCGAGCGGCGGCAAAATTGTGCCGCGCGGCACAATTGCGCGCGCGGGGATGACGCCGGACCGGGAAGGGGGTTTGCTCGACGAGATCGCGTCGCTGCAGGAGCGGCTCGCGGAGGCTGAGCGCTTGGCGGTTTTGGGGCAGCTCACGGCGACGATTGCCCACGAGTTCAACAACTTGCTGACGCCGGTGTTGAGCTACAGCGAAATGGCACTGGAGCGCCCGGATGACGCGGCGTTGACGAGGAAGGCGCTGGAGCGGGCTTATGAGGGGAGTTTGAAGGCGGGGCAGATCTCGCAGGCGATCCTGGGTTTGGCGGCCGGGTTTGGCGGGCTTGGTGGAGTGGGGGGTGTGGGTGGCGCGGAGGTCGCCGGCGCGGTGGATGGGGCGCTGCGGTGTTTGGGGCGGGATTTGATCAAGGACCGGATTGTTTTGCGGCGCGAGATCGGCGATGGCACGCGCGCGACCATCTCGGCGATCGGGCTGCAGCAGGTGCTGCTCAACCTGGTGCTGAACGCGCGGCGGGCGATGCTGGGTGGCGAGGGGACGCTAACGGTGCGGAGCTGGGTGGTTGCGGATGCGGATGTTGTTGCAACGATGTCTGTTGCAACGAGGGAATGGGGTCGCGAGGGCGGGGCACAGGGCCATATGGCACGTCAAGGCGGGGAAAGGAGCGGGGGGGGTGGGTGGGTGGTGGTTTTGGTGGGGGATACTGGGGGTGGGATGACGGCGGCGGAGGTTGCGCGGGTGATGGGCGAGGGGGAAGGAAGTCGCGAGTCGCGAGTTGCGAGCCGCGAGTTGCGAGGGTGGGGAGGGGAAGGCAAGCCGGGCGGAGAAGGGCAAGGAGCACTTGCAAGCGGCACGTTGCCACATAGCACATCGGAAGGGAGTGGGGATGTGGGCGTGAGTCGTGGTGGGGAGATGGAGGGTGGGCGAGGGTTGGTGGAGGGGGCGGTGGCGCGTGGGGGCGCGGGGTTGGGGCTGATGTTGTGTCGGAAGTTGGTGGCGGCCGCGGGCGGGTGGATGGAGTGTGTGAGCGAGGTGGGGCGGGGGACGGTGATGGGGGTGGTTTTGCCGCGGGGGGGGTGAAGATGGCGACATGGCACGAGGCGGCGCGGCACATTGCTGCATGGCATAGCAGGAGGGTTGGGGTGGGGCGTGGGGGTGGGGGTGGGGCGTGGGGGTGGGGCGGGTTGGATGGGGGGTCGGCGGGCACTGATCCCGCGGCGGGATCAGTGGCACGGGAGGGGCATAGGTGCTTGTTGGTTGGTGAGGACCCGCCTGGGACAGGCGGGCCACCTCAGGCGGCGGGGGCATTGAAGTCGGAGGACCGACTTCGATGGCACGTTGGCGGGTGTGGGCGGGTGATTGCAGGTTGGATGGAGTTTGGGGGGCACTGATCCCACCGCGCGATCAGTGGCACGTTTGATGCTAACCCGCCAAGAGGAAGACCGCCCGCCGGGCTGGTCGTGCAATCCGAGTGCGTTGAGCGGCGGCACCGGGGGCAGCCCCGGCATTAGCGCTCGACGCGCTGTACCATGCGTCCATTCCCATCGGCCGCTTCGGAGACATTGTGTCCAAGAAGAAATCACCCGTTCTCGACTACTTCGAATCCCTTCACGCCGTGCGGGGTACGGGCAAGGCCACCGAAGAACAGTCGTATAAAAGCAAGCTGGAAGCCCTGTTGAACGCCATCGGGGAGGAGTTTGATCCCGCATTGCACGCGACAATTGAACTCAAGGGCGAGGGAGCGGGGCGGCCCGATCTTGGTATTTTTGAGAAGAAGTCGGGCAGTCTGCGGCTTGTGGTAGAGGTCAAAGGCCCCAAGGACGACGTCTACGACACCGCTGATGGGGCACAAGTCTCCAAGTACTGGAATCGCTACGGCTTCGTGCTGGTGACCAACCTGCGAGAGTTCACGCTTGTGGCCCGTCACGCCGAGACCGGCGCGGCGGTGGTCGAGGCGCGCTACCGCATCAGTCCCTCCGCCGAAGCCTTCTGGAAGTCCAAGCCCGCGAAGCTCGCCGAGGAACACGAGCAGGGACTGACCGACTACCTCCAAGGCGTCTTCGCACGCCCCGCGCCGATCCTTAAACCCAAGGACTTGGCGGCGGACCTAGCCCGCCACGCCCGCGACGCCAAGCGACGGCTCGGTCGGCACAGCATCGACGACTTGAAGCCCCTTCAGGATGCGTTCGAGTCCGCGCTGGGCCTCTCGTTCGAGGATGCGAAGGGGCTGGACTTCTTCCGCTCTTCGCTCGTCCAGACCTTGTTCTACGGCCTCTTCTCCGGATGGATGCTCTGGCGGCAGGCGTTGCCCAAGGGCAAGAAGCCGCCGGTGTTCGATTGGAAAGATGCATCGGACTATCTCGCCCTCCCGCTCATTGGCGATCTGTTCGATGAAGTCGCCAAGCCCAAGCGGCTGGGCGAACTCGGCTTGCGCGAGCCGCTGGAGTGGGCGGCCAACTCGCTCAACCGTGTGAACCACGCGGCGTTCTTTGCATCCTTCGATGCCGACCACGCCATCACGCTCTTCTACGAGCCGTTCCTGCAAGCGTTCGACGCGGACCTGCGCAAGCAGCTCGGTGTGTGGTATACCCCGCCCGAGATCGTGACGTACATGGTCGAGCGCGTGGACCAGTTGCTCCGCTCCGAACTTGGCATCGAAGACGGGCTGGCCGATGAAAGCGTGTATGTGCTGGACCCGGCCACCGGCACCGGCTCGTACGTCGTCGAGGTCGCCAAGCGCATCCACAAGACGCTGGAAGAGAACGGCGCGGGCCCGCTTGCGGCGGCGGGCGTCAAGAGAGCCCTGACCACCCGCGTCTTCGGGTTCGAGATTCTGCCCGCCCCGTACGTCGTCGCACACCTGCAACTGGGTGTGCTATTGCGCGGGCTGGGCGCGCCGCTTTCAGGGAAGGAACGCACGGGCGTGTATCTCACCAATGCCTTAACGGGATGGGAGCCGCTTAAGGGCGTCAAGGCAACTTCAGCGTTCAAGTTTCTCACCGACGAACAGGATGCCGCCGCGAAGATCAAGCGAGAGAAGCCGATCATCGTGATCCTCGGCAATCCACCATACAACGCTTTCGCTGGCGTCGCGCAGGAGGAAGAAGCGAGTCTGATCGATCCGTACTATGAAGGGATCGCTGAGTTCGGAGCGACGACACGATCGCTCAATGACCTGTACATCCGCTTCTTCCGGCTTGCGGAACGGCGCATCGCGGAGGCTGCCGGAAGAGGCATCGTCTCGTACATTTCCAACTACTCCTGGCTGGACGGGCTCTCGCACCCCGTGATGCGACAGAAACTCCTGCGTAGTTTTGACCTGATGATCGTCGATAACTGCAACGGCGACAAGTACCGGACGGGCAAGCGAACGCCCGACGGCAAGCCGGACCAGTCCATGTTCACAACCGATCAACAACCCGTCGGTATTCAAGTCGGTACAGCGATCGCCACGCTCGTTCGAAGGGGTGAGACAGGCAAGCGAACCACGGCGAACGCAACGGTGCTTTACCGCGATCTCTGGGGCACAGGGAACTCCAAACGCGATCAGCTTCTCGCCAGCAGCGGCACCCCGGCGAGCCCGCGCGGATACACGAGAATCAAGCCGGACCTTGCCTCTCGCTTTGTGATCCGGCCCCGGGACGATGCGAGCAACTACACGGCGTGGTATTCGCTTCATGAGCTCTACCCTGTTTACCACTCGGGCCTCAAAGCCGACTCGGGCGAGCTCGTGTTCGACATCGACAGGGATGCGCTGGAGCGGCGGCTCCGTCGATACTGCGATCCCGGAATCGCGTGGGCCGATTTGCTCGATTCTGAACCCGCGGCATCGCACGCACCCGCTGGCGAACACCCAGAAACCGTCCGCGCGAAGCTCATCAAACTCGGATTTGAGACCGACAACATCAGACGTGTTCTCTTTCGCCCGTTTGATGTGAGATGGATCTACTACGAGCCCACATCGGGGATAATCGCCAGAGCACGTGAGGAGTTTGCGAAGAGCGTCTTTCCGGGCAACATGTTCTTGGAATCAAGGCAACGACTCACGACGATCACGTATGATCGTGGGCTCATCACTGATTGTCTCGCCGACACGCTAGGAAATGGAAGTTCCCAGTTCTTCCCGCTCCGCATCCGGAAGGAAGGGATGCTCAACGGCGACGCTATCCAACCAAACATTGAAAATGCCTTACTCGCCGCTGTATGCGCCGCCGCGAACAAGAAACTCCACGGTAAAGACGGTCATGCGTTCTCACTCGACGCCTACACGCTGGCCGAATCAGTTTTCTTCCACACGCTGGGCGTACTGTGGTCCCCCGCTTACCGCAAGGAGAATGAAGCCGCACTCCGCCAGGACTGGCCGCGCGCGCCGATTCCGAAAGACCCGGCATTGCTCAAATCCTCCGCCGCGCTTGGGCGCACCATCGCCGACTTGCTCCTGCCCGACAAGCCCGTGACCGGTGTAACGACTGGTAAACTCCGCGCCGAACTCAAGGCGCTCGCCACCCATGCCAAAGTTGGCGGCAGGAGCATCGACCCCGACAAAGACTTGGAAGTTACCGCGACGTGGGGCTTCCGAGGCCAGAACAACGCCGTCATGTCCGGCAAGGGCAAGGCGCTTCCCAATGAAGCCGACCCCGATGCGGCCCTCGACATCTACATCAACGACAGCGTCTGCTGGCGCAACGTGCCGCGCGATGTGTGGAAGATGACCATCGGCGGCTATCCCGTCGTCAAGAAGTGGCTCTCGTACCGCGAGAAGCGGGTGCTGGGCCGCGCGATCACCTTGGACGAAATGATGCACATCACCAAGGTCGTTCGTCGCCTCAAAGCCCTGCTTTTGTTGGGGCCGGAACTGGATGCCAACTACCGGGCGTGCGCAAGAGAGACGATCACCCTGAGTAAGAAAGTCTGAGCCAATATAGAACATTTCCCCGCCCCGCCGGGGCGGTGCCGCGTGGCTGGCCGCTTCGAGGGGTTGCAGGGGGTCTGCCCGTGGCGTCAGCAATCTCGTTCGCCCTGCGCTCGCGGATCGTGGTACCATCCCTTCTCGCATGAACCGCCAAGACTTCCTTAATCTTCTCGCTCTTCCTGGCAAGCGCATCGACGAAGACTTGGTCTTTGAAAATGTCCCCGGCAAGGCTCCCAACCGCGTGCTTCGGTCGGTGGAGGTGTTCAACACCGGCGGCGTGAAGGTGAAGCTTGAAGGGCACTTCCACCCGCTGCACGACGGGGTGACCTTTGTGTTCGTCTGTCCCGAGGCGGGCGGGCCAATATGTCGAGTCGATGTTCGCGGGACGAACCACAAGAACCAAGGGAGGACGCACAAGCATGACTTGCATCGGGATGCTGACCCCCGAGACAATCTCCCTTCCGCCCACGCCCGGCCCGACCTTGAGAACCTGGACCCCACGCAGGTTTGGACGGATCTTTGCACCCGCGCGAACATCCAGCACACCGGGAGGTTTGCTGACCCCCGCGCCCGACAGTTGCCGATACACGAATGACCCGTTATGGACGCCGACACCGCCAAATCCCTGATCCGATCCAGCGCGATCATCACCGCGTGCGATGTCGTGGGCAATGGGGTGCTTCGGATGCAGACCACCTTCGAATATCCCGGCAACGAGTACGTGGATGTCTTCGTGCAGCCACAGGCATCGCCCGATGCCCCGCTGCTGCTCACCGATGGCGGTTTTACCGTCGCGCAGCTCATGGGCTTCGGGCTGGACCTCGATAAGACTCCCAAACGCCGCGCGTTCGTGCGGGGTGTGTGCGAGCAGCTCGGGATTCGCCGTGAGGGCGGAGAGTTCCTCGTGACGGTGCCCGAGCCGACCGACACGCACTTCGGCCCCGCCGCCGTGCGTCTGGGGCAGGCGTGCGTCCGCATCGCCGACCTGATCGTGACCTATAGCACCCGGCTCTCCTCAACGTTTGATGATGAACTCGAAGAGGGGTTCGATGCGTTGCGCCTGCCGGTTGAAGTCGGCGTGCCGTTGCTCGGCAGCAAGGGCAGGGATGTGAAGGTGGACTTCGTGATTCATGGCCCGCGTATCCCGTCTGCAATTGTCGGTGTCTCGGCCAAGGCGCAGGGGAGCGCCAAGGATCGTGTCAACGCGACGCTGAGGAAGTGGATCGAACTGCACAACGTGCAGCCGGGCTATCAGTTCGTCACGCTACTGGATTCGCGCGTCCCCTACTGGACCGACGCCGACCGTGGGGTACTCGCAGATGTTTCCGAAGTCTTCGCCTACCCCGCCGAGGCCGACGCTTTCCGCGAACTCATCACCAACGAGTAATCGCCCGTACAGTCCCCTCCTATGGCCAAGGGCAGGTGGCACCGAAGTGAACTTATTTCGTGCCGTCGAAGTTCGCTTTGGACTTTGATCGAGTCGGGACTGACGGGTGTGTGAGTTGCGGGAGGGGCATTGAAGTCGGAGGATTGACTTCGATGGCACGTTGGCTCCTCCGCCGCGGTTGGGGCGGTGCCGCGTGGGGGTCGTGCGTTCCACGGGTTCCGCTCCGCCCGCCTGTCGGCGGGCTGCGCTCTACCCGTGGCTACAC
>JBBQMD010000073.1:0-9874 GCA_038328575.1 Phycisphaerales bacterium
CATCCCCACCAGCATGATCATCACCGACAACCAGGGCAACAACCTCGACAGCGGCCTGGTCATGTTCCCCGCCGGCCACGCCCGCAACACCGACGCCGACCTCCAAGCCCTCCTCGCCCACAAGTTCCGCCTCCTGGGCGCTCTGGCCAGCAGCGATCCTCAGTCACTCATCAAGCGCTTCGACAAACTCGAAAAGAAGTCCGCCGCCGAGATTCGCGACCTCAACACGGTTGACATCAACTACAAAAACAAGATCGATTGAAGCTTACCTCCGCCTCGCCTTGAGGCGGCCCGCCTCTTTTAGTTGGCCCGCCTGTCCAAGGCGGGTCCCCAACTCAACTGCCAGCAACAACCCCCCTGCCACCCAAACCCTCCCCTCCCCCTCAGCACTCAGCACTCATCGCTCAGCACTCCCTCCGATCCCTCATCACTCCGCACTCCCTCCGCCCTTACCCTCCCCGATGCCGACCCCCGCCGAACTCACTCTCTCGACCTACGAAACCTTCGCCGCCGGGGTCATCGCGCCCGCCGCGATCCTCGCCGTGGCACCGCTGCAAGTCGGCGCTCTGCAATCCATCGAGCCCCTGGCACCTGACATCGCGCACGCCGCGGGCGCTCGCTTCAAGGCGGTGGACCTCAACTGGCGCTGGGGGCCGAAGTGGTCCACCTGTTGGTTCCGCCTTACGTCATCTTCGTCGCAGCTCGCCGAGCTTTCCGCTCGCGCCAAGGCCAGCCCAAACCCAGCCCGCGTCGCCCTCCGCTTCAACACCGACACCGAAGCCCTGCTCTACATCGACGCCGTGCCGCACCACGCGCTGGACCTGCATCACCAGATCGTCGAGCTCCCCGCGCCGCTCCTCCGGAACAGTGGCGGCGCACGCTCGCGTGCTCCCCTCACCCTCTTCGTCGAAGCCGCGTGCAACCATCCCTTCGGCGTCCACGCCCTCCCCTGGGAATCCGCCGACACCAAGCTCCGCTGGGAGTCTGCAGCGCCCGCCACGCTCCTGAGCGCCGAGCTTGTCGTCGTCGATCAGACCGTCTCGGAGCTCTTCGACACCTTCAACTTCGCCGCCCAACTCGCCAAGGAACTCCTGCCCCCTTCGCCGCCCATGCACCCCGCCGCCGCTCCCTGGTCCGCTCAACCCCCCTGGCAATCCTCGCGCGCCGAAGAACTCATCAGCGCGCTCCGTCGCGCCATGAACGTCCTCGCCGGCGCCAACGGCCCCGAGCTGGCCGCCCGCGCCCCCGAGGCCCTCGGCATCCTGCGCGCCCAACTCCTCTCCACACCCGCCTCGTCCACTCTTCGCGCCCACCTCGTCGGCCACGCCCACATTGATACCGCCTGGCTCTGGCCCGTGCGCGAGACCCGCCGCAAGTGTCAGCGCACCTTCGCCACCGTCCTTCGCCTCATGGAACGCGATCCCGACTTCGTCTTCCTCTGCACCCAGCCTCAGCAGCACGCTTTCATCGAGCAGGACTCGCCCGCTCTCTTCCGCCAGATCCGCGCCCGCGTCGCCGACTCGCGCTGGGAGGCCGGCGGCGCGATGTGGGTCGAGCCCGATTGCAACGTCCCGTCCGGCGAGTCCCTCTGCCGCCAGATGCTCCACGCCGAGACCTATCTCTCCTCGCGCTTCGGCCCCGCCGCGCGCCAGTCACACCTCTTCCTTCCGGACACCTTCGGCTTCCCCGCCCAGCTCCCGCAGCTCGCACACCTCGCCGGCATCGACACCTTCATCACCAACAAACTCTCCTGGAACGACACCAACCCCTTCCCCCACACCTCCTTCCTCTGGGAAGGGCTCGACGGCACCCAGATCCGCGCCCACCAAACCCCGGGCAACGACTACAACTCCGCCAATCACCCGCGCGAACTCAAACGCGCCGAGAACGCCCACCGCTCCAAGCAACTCCTCAGCACCACCACCCGCAAAGACCGCCCTCGCCCCGCCGTACCCATCACCACTCACGGCGCCCGCTTCCTCCAACCCTTCGGCTTCGGTGACGGCGGCGGCGGCCCCACCGCCACCATGCTCACCCGCGCCCGCCTCGCCGCCGCCTGCGATGGCCTCCCCGCCGCCCGCTTCTCACGCGCCGACAACTTCTGCCAGGGCCTCGAAGCCGACTTCGCCGCCGCCACCCTCAACGCCCGCACCATCCCCATCCATCGCGGCGAGCTCTACCTCGAGCTCCACCGCGGCACCCTCACCACCCAAGCCTGGCTCAAACAAGCCAACCGCCAAGCCGAAGACGATCTGCGCCTCGCCGAACTCCTCCTCGCCGGCGCGCCCACCGCCCTCTCCGCCGCCGAGCGCAAGCGCGCCCAGGCCGATCTCGACGAGGCCTGGAAGCTCGTCCTCCTCAACCAGTTCCACGATATTCTCCCCGGCTCCTCCATCGAAGCCGTCTACGACGACGCCCGCATCCAGCACGCCCGCGTCACCCAGATCGCCCAGTCGTGGATCGATCGCGCGCTGCCACTCTGGACCGCCATCCTCGACACCCACGCCGCCGCCGATCCCGTCGCCGCCATCAACCCCGCGTCCTCCGCCGCCGGGCGCGTCGTGGGCGAAGGCCAGAGCGCGTTCGTCGCCGTCGCCGATCCGCTCTCGATCGAGCTCATCGACGCCGCCGACACCTCCGCCCTCGCAGATGTCACGCCCGTCACGATCACCGCGGACCTCAAAGCCCGCACCGCGACGCTCGACAACACCGTGATCCGCGCCACCATCGACGCGTTCGGCCGCGTCACCTCGTTCCTCTGCGTGAACGACGACGCGCCCGAACCCTACCACGAGCTCGCCGCCGGGCCCATGAACGAGCTCACGCTCTACGACGATCACCCGCGACAGTGGGAAGCCTGGGACATCGACGCATCAACACTCGACCACCCGCGAACCTCAAGCGCCCCCGCCACCACCTGGGAAGTCCTCGACAGCGGCCCCGCCCGAGTAGCCCTCCGCATCCAGCGCGAGCTCGAGCCGGGCGTGATAGTTGAGCAAACATTCATCCTCGAAACAGAGTCCCCGCGCCTTGAAATCCGCACCCGCATCCGCTGGTCCGCCCGCCGGACACTCCTGCGCGCCGTCTTCCCCACCACCATCCGCAGCGACACCTACCGCGCCCAGACCCAGTTCGGAAATGTGCCGCGCGGCACAAACATCACCGATCCGCGCGCAGCGGCTCAGTTCGAAGCCCCCATGCACCGCTGGATCGGCGTCTGCGACGCCCGAACCGGCTTCGCCGTCCTCAACGATCACAAATACGCCGGCAGCGCCGCCGCCACCCGCCAGGGCACCACCCTCAACGTCACCCTCCTTCGCGCCCCGGAATACCCCGCCCCCGGCGCCGACGCCGGGGAGCACGAGTTCTCCCTCGCGCTCACCGCTTTCGGCGGCCTCGGCGCGATCTCCGACCTCGAATCCCAGGCCGAGCACCTGCATCGCCCGGTGCTCGTTCGCGCGCTGGAGCCCGCGCCCAAGGGCCCCTCGCGCGCTGGGGCCAAACGCGCCAGCGGCATCACGGCGTGGGCGCCGGTGGAGATTGATTGCGACCCGGCTTCGTTTGTTGAGGTCAGCGCGTTTAAGTTTAGTGAAGACGGGCGCGGCGACATTATTCTCCGCCTTGCCGAGACCGCGGGCACGCCTACTGATGTCACGCTGACCTGGAACATCTCGGCCAAGCGCGTGCAGATCGTGGACCTGGTGGAGCGCCCGGTGACGGCGCGCGACCCGGGTCTGGCCGATGTGATCTCGCACAACGGCTCCGTTGGGGAGACGGAGCTTTCGCTTCGCGCGTTCGAGGTGCTGACGCTGCGTGTGACGCGCGGGTGAACGCCGGGGCCGGTGTGTGCTATATTCGGGCGCGATGAGTCGATCACGTCGGCGATTGAGTGAGCCCAAGCGGCCGGCCCCGATGCCGGCGGACAACTATTGGGCGCTCTCGATGCGCCCGTTGCACGGGCTGGTGGTGCTGCTGCCGCTGCTTGCGATGTATGAGCTGGGGGCGATCTTATTTCTGACGGACATGAACACGGGCGTGCAGTCGACGATCGCGGCTCGCAAGCTGATCGCGCAGTTCTTCGAGGTGTTCGGCGCGTTTAGCTTCACGCTCCCGGGCTTGGCGATGGTGACGGTGCTGCTGACTTGGCATGTGTTGAGCGAGGATTCGTGGAGGTTGCGGCCTTGGGTGCTGGTGGGGATGTTGATGGAGGCGGCGCTGTGGGCGCTGCCGCTGGTGGTGTTCGCGGCGGTGGTGCAGCGCGCGGCGGCGGCGATGTCGCCGGCGTTTGCGATGGGCGGCGGTGGGGGGGTTGCGGGCGGGGCGGGGCTGGAGGTGTTGGCGTGTGCGAGCACGAGCGCGGACCCGACGGGCGCGATCGGCGGGATGTCTATCCCCGCGCGCGCGACGATCGCGATCGGGGCGGGGCTGTATGAGGAACTGGTGTTTCGATTCGCGGCGATCGCGGGGCTGCACCTGGTGGTGAAGAACCTGTTGCAGGGGACGGAGACGGCCGCGGGGATCATCGCGGTGTGCGGCTCGGCGCTGGCGTTTGCGGTCTATCACCCGCTGTACGACCCGATGGACCCGACGCAGGCGCTGCAGTGGACGCGGCTGGTGTTTTTTACTGGGGCGGGGTTGTTCTTTGCGCTGGTGTACTTATATCGTGGGTTTGCGATTGTTGTGTATGCGCATGCAATATATGATATTATTGTTTTGGTGTTATTGAAGGAGATGCAGGGGGGATGAGGGATGAGGGGTGAGGGAGGGACGGGCTTGGAAAGCAGTTCTCAGTGAAAGTGGCTGGGTGTGTCTGGGCGCAACCTCGGCGCGCGGGTCTGCTGGACCATGACGACGACGCCAACCTTCCGCGTCGAGTTCCAGCCCGAAAAAGGGGGCAATACGGCCGTTTACATGACCTGCTGGGTCAACACGCAGGGCGAGAAGGGGGGTGGTCGGAGATTGCGATGGCGACGGTGGCGGCGTGATGACAGGGTGCGGGGTTTGCTCATCAGAGCGATATGCGGGCTGCCATGATCTCTGTTAATTTGGCGACGTGACCGGCTTCATCGCGCCACGACCCGTCTGCGATATTGTGGGACAGGATCAATAGACGCGAACGGCTCCCCTTCAGCGCTTCCGTCACAATCGCCACGCGGTAGTTGTCCCGCTTCTCTCGCATTGCGCGATACTCTTTTGGAGTCACTTCAACTACGGCGTTCGCACTTGAACATCCTTTGACCTCGACCAAGAGGGTCACGTCGCCTCGGGTCACCTCGATGTCCCAGCCGACGTTATCTTTCTCGACTGAATGCCAAATGAAGTTCTTGGATTCGTAATGGGCGACTACTCGCTTGACCGCAGCCGCTTCAACTGTGACGCGCGCAGCAGGATCGCTCTGCCGAGGTGAACGGTGCTTTGCACCGGCGCTTGTAATTGGTGCGGTCTTGGGGGCCTTGATGTACGTGGTGAGCTTTTCAACGAACTCGGTGGCTCCCGGTTCGTCCACGTAGCGCACGTTGGACTGTCCCATGCCCCAGACGCCCTTTCTGGCTCGCGGTACTGGAAACACCCGGTCATCCGGGCTCAGGAGCACACAATCGCCTTCCTTGGCCTCCGCGAGATACTCCCATCCGTTGCGAGTTCCCCGTGTCGTCAATCGATGCGCTTCGCGCCATACGCGAGCGTTGTGATACCAACCCGCAACGACACGCCCGCCCCCAGGCCTCGTTGCGGTGAAGACGACTATGACTTTTTCAGCGCACTCGGCGTCGTTCGCCGCTCCGATCCGTGCGATGTCAAGGGCTCCGCCTTGGTTCGATCGGACGTATCCGTAGCAGGTACCCCTGTCCGGAAGAAAGTTCCAGACCTCGCTCCCTTCTTCGTTCTGCTGCACGAATTCACCGCCGTTAACGATCTTGTCGTCGGCGGTTTTTCCGCGGTAGTGTTTCATCCATCCGATGTTGAACAACACGAGGTTTGACATTTAACCAGTATATCATGATGCCGACCGCGCCGAGATGGGGATCACGGTGCGGGCTACCTCGCCATCGCCCGCACCCGCGCCGACGACGCGCCCGCAAGGGTCTGGGTCAAGGCTGGCAAAGTTTACAAGTTTGAGGGCCACGGCGGACGGCGTGCGCTCAATCGCGCTCGCCAGCGCCGCCACCGCCGGATTGCGTGAGTGCATCTTCCCGAACGGGAGCTGGCAGTAGAGCGCCAGGGTCTTCAGGAGTTGGTCGCGTGTCCACGCTCGGCGTTCCATCGTGGGTAGGGTAACACGCCGGAACACCCCATGCCGCGCAGAGGCGAGTTGCCTTTGGCCCCAACGGGGCCGCGGAATGTAGCCACGGGTGGAGCGCAGCCCGGCAACAGCCGGGTGGAGCGCAACCCGTGGAAGGCGGGTTCGATTCTCTCTCCTGCTCCGGAGGGGCAGAGGAAGTCTCTCTGTTCGCGACGGATTGTGAGACCTCGCCGATTCCTCCGCCCCTGCCGGGGCGGGTCCGTTAGTCGCCCGAGTTCCACGGGTTCCGCTGCGCTCCACCCGTGGCTACAGCCATGCGCCCCGCCGGGGCGTTGCAAGCCCATCAATCAAACACGTACTTCTCGTCGAACTCAACCTCGTGAGCGCGAAGTATCCGCAGGAGTTCCGACTTGAAGTCTTCCTTCTTGTGATGCTCGGCCTGACCGGCGATGTACTTCTTCACGGCTTCTTCCTGCGACTTGCTGACGGAGAAGACTGAGTATCCCTCTTGCCACGCGAAGTCGCGGAGAGTCGGGAACTCGTCGTGAATCCACTTCGATGACCGCGCCTTGACGGTGCGCATCAAGTCCGACACTGATCCATCGGGCCGCCACCGCAGATACATGTGGACGTGGTCTTCGATGCCGCCGATGTCGTAGAGCACACCCTTTTCGGCTCGCACGATGCCGCCGATGTACGGGTAGAGCCGCTCGGCGACTTCGCGCGTGATCCACGAAGTCCGGCCCTTCGTGGAAAAGATGATGTGGTGCAGGAGTTGGGAATAGGTGCCTGGCATGGGGAATCCTTCGCCCCTCCGGGGCGAGAAGGAAAGTAAGAGTACCCGTTTCCACGGGTTGCGCTCGCTCGAAGACTCGCTCGCTTCACCCGTGGCTACATTCTTTGGCCCCTCCGGGGCCGAACGCCACGCCGGACTAAAGAATCGGCGAGCGAGCCGCCCCGGCAGCGCCGCTCAAGGCACTCGGAGCGGGCGACCAGCGCGGCGGGTGGTCTTGCTGTTGGCGGGTGAGGTGGCGGAGAGGGCAGCTTACCTCTCTGGCATGAGCGGAAGAACACGCCAACGCGTTTGGAAGCGTGGCCGGGATCGGTGGGTGGCGGTGGCTTTGAACTTTCTCCGCCCCGGAGCGGCGGGCGCTCGGATGTCCACGCCTTCTGCGGGTTTCGCGTCGAGCGTCGAAGGCCGGCCCGCCGCTTCACCCGTGGCTACAGCCCGGCGCCCCGATGGGGCGTTCCGAACTTGCGATCACGAACCTCGCAACGCTGGGCTTCCTGAACATGGCTGGCGTGAGCGGGAGAACATGCCGATGCGCTCGGGAGCGTGGACGTTTGTCGATCCAATATTGGAGGGGCAGAGAAAGCGTGTGCGGGTTTGGGCGAGGCATGACGTCCTCAGCGAGTAGTCTTGTCGCCCGTTCAGGGCACCTCGCAATCTCGAATATTATCTTACGGGTTGTGCCTGCGAAGCGCGGGGCTGTGCCCTTGGGTGCAGGCCGTCGGCTCGTTGGAGCGGGGAGGCGTGAGTGGGGTATTCAGAGGCGGCGACGGGCGGCGATCAGCCTGCCGGGGCCGAGGAGCGCGGACGCGCCGGGTGCGGGGATCATGGCAAACACGCTCTAGTTTGAGGTCTGCTCGTTGATTTCGCCGGAGCCGACGAGGCGGGAGTTGGTGAGGGGAGCGGGGCGGAGGGCGGACGAAGAGTCGGGCACTGGTTCGTTTCAAGGCAAGCGAATCAGAGGCATGGCCATCTCAGATCAATGCCGCGCCCCCTATCCTCCGCCAGTGACGGTTTCAAACCCAAATGTCGCCGCGGCTCACCTTTCACAGGGCGAGTTCGATCAGGCTCGGCTTGAGCTGTTGCGTCGCCGCGTCATTATCTTTGCTACCGTCGTCGGGTCGCTGCTGATTGTACTGTCCGGGCTGCAGTGGTGGCTCAGCACAGTCGTGCTTGCCCCGCGTTTGACCCGGAACAGCAACATTGGGATGATGGCGGGCCTGTTTGTTGGTCTGGCGCTCATTACGCTCCCCAGGATTGTCCGTCATGGATTCTCGCAGACCACCCTTCGATCGCTGATCTGGCGAACCATTATCATCGTCATCGCCTCTGTCCTCAGCCAAACAGTTGGCGCCCTGGTGCTGGCCGCGGGCATTAGCGAGGCGCTCCGGCCTTTGGGCTTCACGGGCAACCTCGGGCCCATCTTCGTGCTGCTGATCTTCATGGTCGTGCTCCACACCGCCGCGGCGATCATCGTGCCGTGGACGCTGCTGGAAGCGTGCGTGCCCCCGGCAGCGTGGGCAGGGCTCGCACTTCTGGCATCGCTCGGCGGCAACGACTCGCCAAACTTCATCGTGCTGGGCATAGCGCTTCCGCTGGCTGCTGGCCTGCCGGGCCTGGCTATTACGTTTTTCCGGGCCGGTAGTCTGCGCGAAACACTGGGGCTCCGACTCATTGGCGCTCGTTACGCGGAGGTTGAGCGCGAGCTTGTGTTTGCCCGGCGTCTGCACGAACGCCTGTTCCCAACGCCCACCCGCCAAGGCCCAATCAGCCTCGAGTATGCCTATGAACCAATGCGCCAGCTTGGCGGCGATTTTCTGGATGTTTCTCATGGTACCGACGGTTCCCTGCTCGTCGTGGTCATCGATGTGACGGGGCACGGCGTCGCCGCGGCGCTCGCCGTCAATCGCCTGCACGGCGAACTGAAGCGAACGCTTGCTGAATCGCGTGACACCGCGCCCGGCGTGATGATGATGGCCCTGAACCGCTACATACACCTCACCCTCGCCGACGAATCGGTGTTCGCGACAGCGTTGGCGGCCCGAGTCTGGCCTGATGGGCGTGCGCGACTGTGTATCGCCGGGCACCCGCCACCGCTGCTTCGCGCGGCGGACGGCGCAGTCAGCGCGATCGAGCCAACGGCCGCGATGCTCGGCCCTTTCACACCTGAAGCCTTCGAGGCCGATGAGGCCGAGATCCGCTTGAGCGCTGACATGGCGCTGGTGCTGTACACCGATGGTGCGGTGGAATGCCGCAACGCCAAAGGGCAAGACCTCGGCCAAGATGGCCTTGAGCGCTTCACCGCCGCCGCACGCGATGATGGACACCTGCCGCACACGATCATGCGCGAAGTGAGCGCCTATCGCCACGGCGCATCTGAAGATGACGTGCTGATCGCGGTCATCCGAGTGACTCCCGAAGCCTCAACCGCTGCGGCGCGAGCAAGTTGAGCCTTCTCATGTATTGACGTTATCGCGTTGTGGCGAGGACGAAAGAAGAGCCCTGGGCTGGGTAGCGGGGGCTGGCGTGGCGGTGCGAGTGAATCCCGATGGGCAGAGTGTTGGTCTTGATCTGTGCATCGGAGTTTACCGGCTGTATAGCGGAGTCACTTCGTTCTCTTGCACCTACGCTCGCTCACCGCCATGTTTTGCGCGGCAGCAAGGGGATTCTCGCCATGCGTCACACCGAATCCCACCGTTCTCACCGCATCGGCTGGCTTCGCGCCGCGGTGCTGGGCGCGAACGACGGCATCGTTTCCACTGCCAGCTTAATCGTCGGCGTCGCCGCAGCGGACACTACGCGAAGCGGCATCCTCGTCGCGGGGCTTGCTGGGCTGGTGGCGG
>JBBQMD010000074.1:0-9743 GCA_038328575.1 Phycisphaerales bacterium
GCCCTGCTGCTGGGCGTTGGCGGCCTGATGGCAGCTCGGCGTCGCCGCAGCTGATCGCTGATCGCCTCGGCTCATCGCTGGCGGCATCCACGTTCGACATCGCACCATCACCGCACGGCCCGGGCACTCGCTCGGGCCGTGCTCGTTTCGTACACGCGCTCGACACAGGCAGCGATGTGGGGGCTTTTTGATGATCGCGACGGGCCCGGTGTGCTTCGCGGGCGTGGCTTTGAGCGTGTCACTGAACGACTGTGCGTTCAGTGTTTGCGGACGACTGACCTGCCCACGTTCCGTTGACGGACTGCTCACCAACTTTACGGGCCTCGAACGCTTCGGGGCTGAGGTAATCCAGGGCGGCGTGGAGTCGTTTGCGGTTGTAGAACATCTCGATGTACTCGAACACGGCCGCGCGGGCCTGGGCCCTGGTGGCGAAGCGCTCGTGATACACCATCTCGGTCTTGAGTTTGCCCCAGAACGACTCCACCACGGCGTTGTCGTAGAAGTTGCCGGTGCGGCTCATGCTCGCGGTGACGCCGCTGGACGCCAGCAGCTCGCGAAGCGGGCGCTGGTGTACTGCACGCCGCGATCGGAATGATGCACAAGACCGGAGCGAACCTTCCGGGAAGAAACGGCGGCGTTGAAGGCGTCCTCGACGAGTTGGCTGCTCATCGAGTTGCTCATGCTCCACCCCACGATCTTGCGGCTGAAAAGTCCATGACGCTGGCGAGGTCGAGGAAGCCTTCGCCCGTGTGGATGTAGGTGATGTCGGCGCCCCAGACCTGGTTGGGGGCCGCGGCGGACGCGAACTTCTGATCGAGCGTGTTGGGTGCGATGAGGTTCTGGTGGTTCGAGTCGGTGGTGTGAACGCGGAACTTGCGGCTGACTTTGGAGCGGATCCCCAGGCGCAACATGAGCTTGGCGACGGTCTTGCGGTTGACCTTGGTGTGGCGAAGGGCGAGTGCCCCGGTGACTTTGATGCTGCCGTAGACGCCCTTGACCTCGTGATGGACGACGCTGATCTGCGCGGCGAGATCCCTGGCGCGGAGGGTGCGGGGGCTGTCGAGGCGCGTGTTCCAATCGTGGAACCCGGCGGGAGTGACACCGAAGACGGCGCACATAGCGCCGATGTCAAAGAGCTTGCGATGAGCGCGGATGTAGGCGAACTTCACAGGTGCTCCTTCGCGAAGTAGGCCGCCGCTTTATTTAAACGGAATGTGGGCAGGGTCACGTTGCATCGTGGGTTCATGGCTGATTCATGTGTGTGCGGATGTGGTGTGCGGGTCTTGCACACAGGGGCACTTGCACATGGATACGCATATGTCACGACGTGAAATGGTGGCGGCAACGGGTGGGGTGGCGGCGATGGTGGCCAGCGGGCGGGTGCTTGGCGCGCAGCAGGCGCCGGGGACTGCGAAGCCGGACAAGAAGGCGGCGCCAGCGCGCGGGGGTGGTGAGGGGGCGAAGAACCCTGCGGTGGGCAAGCCGGTGTCGGTGACGGCGGCGGCGAGCGAGAAGCCGACGCTGGTTCCGGGGAACCCAAAGAAGATGCGGCTGGCGCTGGTGGGGCTGGGGAAGCTGATGGTCGGCGAGATCCTGCCAGCGATCAAGCTGTGCTCTCTGTGCGAGGTGACGGCGCTGGTGACGGCGAACGCGGACAAGGGACGCGCGATCGCTGACACGCTGGGGCTGGATCACTCGCGGGTGATGGATTATGCGCGGATCAGCGAGATGAGGAGCGATGAGACGATCGACGGGCTGTACATCGCGACGCCGAACGCGCTGCATGCGCGCGACACGATCGCGGGGCTGAAGGCGGGCAAGCACGTGCTGTGCGAGAAGCCGCTGGCCTCGACGGTTTTGGACGCGGAGACGATGGTGAATGCGGCGAAGGAGTCTGGACGCCAGTTGATGACGGCGTATCGCGTGCATTATGAGCCGCTGAACAAAGAGATGAAGAAGATGATCAAGGAGCGGAAGTATGGCAAGCCGATGTTCGTCGCGTTTGACGCGACGTTGGAGGTGGGCAAGAAGCCGCAGTATCGTTTGGACGCGAAGCTGGCGGGGGGCGGGTCGCTGTTTGATATCGGGATCTACGCGCTGAATACGACGCGGTTTTTGCTGGGAGAGGAGCCGGTGGAGGTGTCGGCGATGCAGTGGAACGACCCGGAGGACAAGCGGTTTGACGAGGTGGAGCAGAACATCGCGTTTCAGCTTCGCTTTCCGTCGGGGTGCGTCGCCAACTGCACGTCGTCGTATGGCGCGGCGCGGGTCAGCCGGTATCGCGTCATCTGCCAGAAGGGGTGGGTGGGGATGGAGCCGGCGACGGAGTATCGCGGCTTAAAGGCGGAACACTGCGGCGACGAGGAGCGCGTCATGCTCAAGGAGCCCGAGACGGTCAACCAGTTCGCGGCTCAGTTTGATGCGTTTGCCAAGTGCGTGCTTGAGAACACGCCGGTGGAGACGCCTGGCGAGGAGGGGCTGAAGGACATGCGGCTGATGATGAAGATCTATGAAGCCGCGGCGAGCGGGCGGGTGGTGAAGGTGTGAGGGTGGGCGAGTGGTGCTGACGCGCCGCGAGTCGCAATCGGATAACTGAGGTTTGCAACACAGCCGGCTCGTTGAAGCGTTCACTTCTACGGGGCCGGCTTTTTCGCTGGCGCTGATGGTTGCGTGGGTGCTGTGACGACTGGTTCGCGGGGGGGAGAGTCTGGGTCTTGCGGTTGCGTGAGGTCGGGGGTGCCGCCGATCTGCTGGCCCTGGAGGGTGGCGCCGCCTTCGTTCTCGAAGCGGGACTCATCGGGGCGCGGCGGGGCGATGGGCTTCGGCGGCTGGGCCGCCATGGTTCCCAGGTCGCCGGGCTCGACGCGATCCTGATTGGTGGGCGGGCGGTTCGTTTTTGGCCGGGATGGATTCATTCTCTTTGGCATGGAGATTCTCCTGCTGGTGGGTTGGAACGGTTTCGGCCGGCTGGTGAATCGAGAGCTCTCGGCGTCGCGTGAGCACAGCGGACATGGAGCGCTGACGTGGGCAGGGGGTGCCCCACTGGAATTAAGAACCCCCAGTTGGCCGGGCTTGCGCGCGGCCAGCCGGGGGGGTTTTTGGAAGTCACCGGGGCTACGCGGGGCTCGACGCCCGGCGCGGGCCCTGCGCCGCGTGGCGTGCGGTGACGTGTGTCACATGAGGTACCCGTGACGCTTACTTGCGGGTGGGGTCCATCCGGTTGTCAGCGGGATTGCTGTTGTTGTTGCGGTTGCGGTCCTGGTTGCGGTTACGGTCGTAGTTCATGTTGGAGTTAAAGTCCATCTCGGCAACGTCGGCGCTGCTGTAGACGCGCTTGTAGGTGCCATCGCGGCTGAAGATCTCCCAGTCCTTGGGAAGTTCGGGAGCGCTGGTGACCATGGCGCGATCAATATCCAGCCACATGCGGCTGTCGGAGCCCGCAGTGACCACGCCCCAGGGGATCAGGCGCTTGGTGTCGCCGATGCCCAGAAAGTTGGTGTCGGGATCGATGCTGACGAAGGCGATGCGGCCGGACTTGCACTCGATGATGAGGTCGTCAACGGTGCCGCAGACATCGTTGCGGCAGTTAAGCTTGCGGCCGTCGAGCTCGGTCGCGAGCACGAGCGGGGAGAAGTTGTACGCGCGCGAGGTGTTCATTCCGCGGTCGGGCGTGGTAGGGTTGGTCGCGCGGTTCGGATCCATGTTGCGGTTGGGATCCGTGTTGCGGTTGGGATCGGTGGGACGGGGGTCAACGGCGCCGCCGGCGGGGTTGCGCATCGGGTCTTTGTTGAGTTCATTGGGGTCGTTTCGGCCGGTCTCTTCGCCACGACGCTGGGCGTCGCCTCCGTACCAGGTGGGCCAGCCTTCGCGGTCGTACATGTCAACGCGGTCGTTGCCACTGCCCATGCTGCGGGCGACGAGTCGCTTCTCGCCGGCGACATCGTGCTGGACGACGTAGAGGTCAACGGGCGAGCCGCGGAAGAGCGTAACGCTGTTGCCAGCGAGGTACCAGGACGGGCCGACGACGATCTGCTCTTCGCGGCCATCGGTGACAACGGTGATCACGGTGGACTCTTGTCCATCGCCGGAATCCTGGCGCGTGATCTGCTTGACGTTGCCTTTGAGCTTCCGGGGCTCGCCGCTGGTGGTGAGCCGGTCAGTGTCGTTGCGGCGATAGTAGTTTGAGGGGAGCGAGGAGGCAAGGTTGTTGCGGTCGCGTTGGTTGGTGGCGGTCCAGTTGTCCTTGTTCCACTCGGTCCACGAGCTGGCGTTCATCGAGGGATCGCTGGCATTGTTCAGTGGCGCGGAGAACATGAGGTGTTTGCGGGCCTCGTCCCAAGATAACGCGGCGTAGGGGATGAGCAGCGTGCGGCTGTTCATGTTCATCTTGGCGTTGGTGGCGACGACGAGGTGCGTGATGCGGCCGCTGCCGCGATCGATGACGGCATCCTTTATGGTGCCAGCGGCTTCGTGGTTGGCGTTGAAGATGTCTGTCGAGCGCATCTTGTCGGCGGACATGAAAACGGCGCCTTGGTTCATGGTCGCCGACGAGACGTTGTTCCGCGCGCGCTCGCTCGCGCTGGGATCCATCGGGCGCGGGTCATTGCTGGTGGTGGCGGGCGTGCGCATTGGGTCTTCGATACGGGCCACTGCGCGGTCGTAGGAGCGGTAGCGGGCCTTTTCGAGGCCGTAGAGCGGCGAATCGGAGGGGGCTGAGTAGTCGCCGGCGCTCAGAGTCGAGCCGGTGGCGCCGATCAGCAGCGATGCGCACAAGGACAGTGTACAGGTGGTCTTCATCTGAAACTCCTAAGTTGGTCGAGGGCGGGAACCGGGCTGGGCGAACGTGACGTTCGGCGTTCCGCGGCTTCGACGGTGTTGTCAACCTCCCGCTGCCACGCGAAGTACGGGCCAAGAGGCGGGAACGCAGGTGATCTGGTGCAGCCGGGCACGCGAGCGTGTGACGTTTGCGTGAAAGCTCATTTATAAAACCACAATGGTTTACAAGAGCTTGGGCGCGAGCTTCCTGACGCAGAGTCAAGTCGTAGTGTGATGCCGGCAGATATTTTGGATATGAGCCAGCATTCAGCGAGCATTCAGGGGAACTGCGGCTTCATGGGCGGATGTGGATGTGGACATCAATGGCCTGCGCGGCTGTCGATCGCGTCCCCGAGTCTGGTATCAATCTTCATTTCAAGGAGCTTTCTTATGGCATCTCTGATCACCGGCGTTTTCACTGACATGGGCCAGGTCACCAGCGCGATCAACAAGCTTCACGGGGCTGGCTTCACGACCAGCGACGTGAGCCTTCTCACGTCTGAATCGACGAGCAGCAATGCGTTCGCGATCAACACCAAGTCCAAGGTCGGCGAGGGCGCAGCGATCGGTGCTGGCCTTGTCGGCGCGATTACGGCGTTGGTCGCGGGCCTGACGGCGGTGGGCGTGGTTGCCAGCGGCGGGCTGGGGCTTGTGGCGGCGGGTCCGATCGTGGCGGCGCTTGCGGGCGCTGGCGCGGGCGCGGCGACCGGCGGACTGGTCGGCGGGCTGATCGGGCTGGGGATTCCTGAGCACGAGGCGAAGTTCTACGAGGGTGTGATCGAGGGCGGCGGGGCGCTGATCGGCGTGAAGGCCGAGGGCGATCGTCGCGATGTTGCCAAGAAGATCTTCGAGGAGTGTGGCGCGAAGACGATTTCGCGGGCCTGATTGATACTTCACGTGCGGCCGCGAAGGCGCGGCGTATACGAGCTCTCTCTCCATCGCAGCGACCCGCTTCAACGAGAGGGTCGCTGTTTCTATTTTGATGTTCTTTGTGAGAGTCGCACTTCCACAGTCTTTCCTCAGGAGCTTGGTATGGCTGAGATGTTGTCAACGCGTGTGCGTGGCTTGAAATGGGGGGTCAACGCTTCGGTGCGCGGGGGCGTGCGTCGCGTTGCGGCGAGTGCGGCGGTGGGGATGATGAGTGTGGTGGGCGGGTGCCTGCCGTCGCCGATGAAGCTTGAGCAGCGGCTGGATGGTGAGATCAAGACGACGCTGAAGCTGGAGGGGCCGGTGCAGATCCAGATGCAGATGCAAGGGCCGACGATCAAGTACGACGGCACCTTTATATCTGAGCGGCTGTTTGATCGCGTGAACGTGAACGAGACGCGGACGGACTGGATCCTGGCGGTGCTGGGCGAGCCGTCGTCGCGCGCGGAGCTGGACAACGGGACGACGATCTGGAAGTGGAGCTACCGGCCGCTGGAGCAGGAGGCGTCGCTCTTCTCGGTGTTTGGTGGAGGGTCAAAGGACGAGCCAAAGCTGCAAACTTCCACGACGTTCCTGCGGATTGATCGCGGGGGACTGGTGCTGGAGAAGTGGCGCGACTGATTGTGAAGTTGCGGCGTGGCGGCGTGGCGGCGTGGCGGAGTGGCAGAGTGGCACGGCAGCAACTTGCGCCCTCGCCCGGTGGCGGCTCTGTGCAGCTTGCGAGACTTCACTTCCTGAAACAGAAAGTACTGCACAAGTCAGTCCTAGAAAAAACCCGCTCCGGCGTTTGGTGCTCCGAAGCGGGTCAGAGAAGTTTCCGCTGACTGTGTTGAGGTGGAAGAAGTTTCCGTCATCCAGGGCGGCTTAGGGGCGGTTGCAGGATTCGGCCCAGGTGTCCACTTCCCGCTTTACTTCGTCTTTGGTCTTGCCGTAGACGCGCTGGACGACGCCTTCGAGGGCGTCGCGCTTGCCCTTGGTCTGCTCAAACTCGTCGTCGGTGATTCGGCCCCACTGCTCGCGGGCCTTGCCCTTGAGTTCCTTCCAGCGGCCTTCGATGATGTTCCAATCCATGAATATTCTCCGGGTGTGCGGCGTGGGGCTGGGACGTGTGATGCTTTCGAACCCTGCGTGCGGGATCAGAAGCGGCCTAAGAGCCAGAAGATGAGTACGAAGATGACGATCATGGAGATGATGCCGCCACCGAGTTTCCAAGCTGCGACGCCGGCGATGCCAGTTTTCAGAAGGCCGTTCATGTGAGGCTCCGAAGTGAGAATGTTGTGACTTTTCTAAGACGCGCGAGCGCGCCGCGACGGTCTGACGCGGCTGTCCGATCAGTTGATCGGGCGGACGCGAACTTCGATCATGTCGCTCTGGATGTCGCGGCCCTCAGTGGTGAGGATGGCGCGGACGGTGTAGGTGCCGACCTCGTCAAAGCGGACGCGGGCGACGCGCCCGTCCTGCTCGGTGGTGAGCTTGCCAGCGGTGGAGGTCCAGCGGATGCGGGCGTCGCGGCCGTAGGTGTCGCGAGAACGGGCGATGAACGTCGCGGTCTCGCCGACGACGATCGAAGTCGAGGAGGCCTCGACGGACACGCTCGGCATGGTGGTGCTGCCGTCGGCGGACATCCGCTTGTTGTTGCAGCCCGCGAAGGCCATACCGGCGACGAGAACCAGAGAGACGCAAGTCATCTTGATCATTTGAAGGCTCCTCGATAGAGTGCGACGCAGAATTGCGGCGACTTAGAGTATTTCATGCGAGCCGGTAAACGGTGTGTGTTGGGGGGGTGAATGTGGGTTCATACGAAGGGGGAGGGGCGCCGGCATCGAACCTCGCCTGGCCCAAGTACAACAGCCTCGCGCGGCGCGCTCGCTCGCGACACACCCGCGTCTGGGCGGAGCCCCAATCGCGGCGTGAGGCGCGGGTGGGCGTGGTGACGTTTCAGGGGTGATGAGCGAGTGAAAGAGCGGTATGGTGCGTCGCTCCGGTCGGCGCGCGATCGAGACGGGAGCGTTGAACGCAGAGCCGGTTGGTTGTAAAGAGCGGTCGGCGCCAGCGTCCCGCAACAGAGCGAAAACCGGAGACCTGCCGACGCAGAGTCTTCGGCGGAAGCGGAGAGGGGGAGATTCGAACTCCCGTAAGACCTAGGCCTTAACCAGATTTCAAGTCTGGCGCATTCAACCGCTCTGCCACCTCTCCGGGGACGCGATCATATGTCGTTCATGTGGGCGGGTGCGACGGGCCGCGGAGGTTGGTGTGGGCGGCGTGGAGCTTTGCGTAGGGGTGATGGGGTTATGCGCGCGGGGTGGTGGATGAGGTCTTGGCGTCGCAGGGTCTGCGAGCGATCTTGGGAGTTTGCTTGTCGCTCGTTGCTCAGCGCTCGCAGTTCGCCGCTGCCGCTCGTCGCGATTCGCCGGATCGCCTAGCATCGGGCTTGCGGGCGTAACTCAATGGTAGAGTGTCAGCCTTCCATGCTGAATGTTGCGCGTTCGAGTCGCGTCGCCCGCTTTCAGGTCGGCAATCGGGGAAGTCGGCAATCGGGAATGGAGGAGGTCGGCAATCGGCAATCGGCAATCGGCAACCGGGAATCGGCAATCGGCAGCCGGCAGCCGGCAGCCGGCAATCGGGTCGGATTTGGGGTTGGGGGCGTGGGTGTGTGGCGGGGCGCTGGTGGGGGTGATTGTCGTTGGGTGAGATGAAGCGCTGTGCGGCAGTGCGCGGTTGCGCGACAAACGGAGTCGCGTTCCGATCGCCGGAGCCTGCTCTCGCGATTGCCGATTGCCGGTTGCCGATTCCCGATTCCCGTCCCCCCCCCATCTATCCACATTTGCGGATTTAGTGATCAAACTGCTTGACGCTGGTCAAGCGAGCGGTTAGCCTTTGCTCAGCATCAAGAGTCCCGGACAGCCTTTTCAGTCCGGGCGGCAACCGAGTCGGTCTTTGAATGATCGAACGCGGTGCCGAGGCCAGGCCGAACCACCCTGTGTGTGCGAAGAGCACGACAGCGGACAAGGAACGGCGATGCGGCTGCGTGAGCAATGGCTCGCGGCAAACACCCGGCGCTTCCGATTTTTTCGGAGCGGTGCTGGCTCCGGTTGCCCCGAGATACTCACAACGCAAAGACGCTGGGCGACGTTCGCTCGGCTCGCATTGGCTTGGACTGTTTCTTGGTGCCGTGAAGGAACACGGCCATGTCAGATCAGACCACTCGATTCGCGACTTCGTATTCTGCCAGCACAGTTGCCCTGCACGCCGGGCGCCCGCGCGGGCAGGGGAAGGCTCTGGTCAGCGGGATCGTGCAATCGACAACGTTTCATCAGGAGAGCGTCGGCGAGCAGGTGGAGTACGCGTACTCGCGCGTGAGCAACCCGACGGTGAGTGAGCTGGAGCTGGCGCTTGGGGAGCTTGAGGAGGCTCTGCCGGCGGTGACGTTCAGCACCGGGCTCGCGGCGGAGACCGCGTTGTTCTTTGCCCTGCTGGAGGCGGGAGATCACATCGTCGTTGGTCAGGCGGTGTATGGCGGGACGATCCGGCTGGTGCAGCAACTGCTGAGCAAGCTGGGAATCACGCACACGTTTGTGGATTCGACGGACACGCTGGCGGTTGGGGAAGCGATCACGAAGAGCACCAAGCTGGTGTTCATCGAATCGCCTTCGAATCCGCTGCTGGTGCTGACAGATATCAGCGCGGTGGCGCGAGTGTGCAAGGCGGCGGGCGTGCCGCTGGCGGTGGACAACACGTTCCTAACGCCGGTGTTGCAGCGCCCGCTGGACCTGGGCGCGGACATCAGTGTGTACTCGACGACGAAGCACATCGAGGGACACTCGAGCGCACTGGGCGGGGCGATTGTGAGCCGCGATGACAAGTTTTTAGAGCGGCTGCGGTTTGTTCGCAAGAGCACTGGCGGGATTCAGACGCCGTTCAATGCGTGGCTGACGGCGAAGGGGCTGCGGACGCTGCCCTTGCGGCTGAGGCACCAGAGCAACAACGCGCTGACGGTGGCT
>JBBQMD010000075.1:0-9617 GCA_038328575.1 Phycisphaerales bacterium
AGAGCCTGCTCTCGGTCGCCTTTGTCAACGACCCCAACGCCACCTTCCGCTACCTTGGTGCGGGCAACCTTTTCTTCCAGACCGCCGCGTTCACCAACAACGGCCTGGTCGAGGCTTCCGCAGGCCAATGGCTCAACTGGAGCGGCACGAACTCGTTCACCCAGGGCGCCACCGGCACGTTCCGCAAGGTCGGCGCGGGAACCTTGGCAATGACCGTCGCCAGCACATTCAACGCCGGGTCCGTCAACGCTCAGGCGGGCACGCTCTCCTTGTCCAGTGCACTGTTCACTAGCACTCCGCAGGTGACCTGGACCAGCGCCGCCAGCGCGGACATCCGCTTCAGCAGCGCCACCCTCGGCGGCGTGTATACCGGCAACGCCTCCGGCTCGATCGGCAGCGACAATATCTCCCTCGCCAGCAACACGACATTGGACATCGACGGCAACGGCTGGACCGTCAACGGCGACATCAGCCTGGTTGGCCGCACGCTCACCAACACCGGCCTCATGACCGTCCCGCCGCTCACCCGCTCCGTGCTCAACGGCACGTTCAACAACGCTGCCGATGGCCAGTTCCTCAGCAGCACTGGCACGTTCTTCTTCCAGACTCTGGCGATGAACAACGCCGGCCTCGCCGTGGTCAATGCCGCTTCTCAGTGGCAGAACTGGACCGGCACGAACTCCATGACCAACACCGGCACCCTCCGCAAGACTGGCACCGGCTCGCTCAGCATCACGGTTCCGTTTACGCACAGCTCGGGCCGCATTGAATCGCTCGGCGGCGAGATCGTCTTCAACAGCGGCAGCACGGACATCGCGCCCGCGGCGCAGTGGCAGGTAGACGCCGCGGCCTCGATCCGCTTCAGCAGTCAGACGCTCAGCGGCACCATCCAGGCCGCGCCCGTCGGGTTCATGGGTACCGACGCTAACCTGGCTGTCCGTCCCGCCAGCGACCTGACGCTGGACGTGACCGGTGCGGGTTGGAGGGCCGGGGGCAACCTGCAGGGCAACGCCCGCAGCGTCACCAATCGCGGCCTGTACATCTCCGACGCGGTGTCCAAGTCCTTGCTCAATGTGGCGTTCAACAACGCCGCGGGCGCGACATTCCGCGGGCTGGGTGCTACCACGTTCTTCCAGATCTGCGCCTTCACCAACGCCGGCACGTTCGATTACCAGGGTGGCGACATGCTCGACTGGACCGGCACCAACTCCTTCACCAACACCGGCACCCTCAACAAGAGCAACGCCACGAACAACACCTTCAACGTCCCCATCGTCAACTCCGGCACCTTCAACATCAGTGGCGGCGGCTGCACCAGCATGAACTTCCGCCAGACCGCCGGCACCACCAACCTCCTGAACTCGACCATGGCCTCGGCTACCCCGCTGCTGCTCCAAGGCGGCTCGTTCATCGGCACCGGCAACACCGGCCCGATCAACAACTCCGGCGCGCAGCTTGACATCGATCCGCCAGGCCTGCCCTTCATCGGCACGCTCACGCTCTCGGGCCCCTACGTCAACTCCAACCTTGGCACACTCATCATCGACTTCACCGATGCCACCACGCAGGACCGCCTGCTCTGCCAAGGCTCCCCGGTCATCAATGGCGGCACCCTCCGCCTGCGCGTCCCCGCTGGCCCCTCACTCACCGGTCAGGTCCTGGAAATCGTTCGCGGCACCCAGCCCGCCTCCGGCGCGTTCACCACCGCCACCGTCAACACCAGCAACGTGCAGGTCCGCACCTACGCACAGGGCAACAGCATCTACGCCTTCTTCCCCTGCAACGGCGTCGACATCGCCGACGACCAGGGCAACGCCCCGCCACGCATCGGTATCCCCAACAACGGCGTCACCGAAGGCGACTACAACGCCTTCTTCGCCGGGTTCTTTGACGCTCTTGCGTATTGCGACATCGCCGACGATCAGGGCAACGCCCTGCCCCCGGCACCCGACGTCCCGAACAACGGCGTCACCGAAGGTGATTACAACTTCTTCTTCAGCATCTTCTTCGACGGCTGCGCGATCTGAGTCGCCTAGAAGACTGCACTCCCGAGTCTTCTAGAAGACCTACCAGCACCCGGCTCAACGGCCGGGTTGCTGATTTCCGGTGAGAGCGAGCGCGCCGGTCCGGATCACTGCGGGGTCGCCGCGGCCGACCGGTTCGCGCGGCGTAAATCGAGAAAAACCCGGCACGGAATCCGCCCAGATGGCTTGTTTTTAACCCCCTGATCCGTATTCTTCTCGCGTTGGACTGCCAAATGAGTGCAACACAACCATCTTGATGGTCGAATATCAAGGGTTCACGCGGCTGGTTGCGTGAATTGGAGCGTCGGCCCGGTGCGCGGCAACCCCCCGCACGCCTCGCATTTGCCCGCCGACGCCCCCGCCCCCCGGGTGCCCTGGCCCGAACCCCGCCGTCTGCCACCACAACTGGCTCCGGAGGAGAGAGAACTCGTTTGCTTCAACTCACGACGGAGTTGTGTCGTGTATCCGCCAAGCAGCGGGTTGGCGAAAGCTGACCCGCTGCGTTTGTTTTTGCGAGGGCGCAGAGGCAGATTCTCGACTTGCGACTCGCGACTCACCGCCCGCCTAGCCCTTGACGACGGCGTCGAGTTGGCGTTTGTCTGCGGCGCTGGTGGCGTCGGCGGGGATTTCTTTGAGCATGGCGTCGATGATGTTGTCGGTGGTGACGGCGTCGGCCTCGGCGTTGAAGTTGGTGAGGATTCGGTGACGGAGGACGGGGCGGGCGACGGCGCGGACGTGCTCGATGGTGACGTGCCCGCTGCCGGTGAGGATGGCGTTGGCCTTGGCACCCAGGACCATGTACTCGCTGGCGCGCGGTCCGGCGCCCCAGGCGAGGTAATCGGTGACCATCTTTGGGCGCGGCAGGCCGGCGTCCATCGGTTCCTTGATGCGGGTGCAGCGCACCAGGCGCAGGGCGTAGCGCATGACGTTCTCAGCGATGGGCATGGAGCGCACCAGCGTCTGCACGCGTTCGATCTCTTCAGCGCCCATGACCGGCTCGACCGAGGCGGTGGCGCCGCCGGTGGTGCGGGTGACGATCGCGAACTCTTCTTCTGCGGAGGGGTAGCCGATCTTGACTTCGAACATGAAGCGATCAAGCTGAGCTTCGGGGAGCGGGTAGGTGCCCTCTTGTTCGATCGGGTTCTGGGTGGCCAGGACGAAGAAGGGCTTGGGGAGCAGGTGGCGCATGCCGCCGACGGTGACCTGGCGTTCCTGCATGGCTTCCAGGAGCGCGGCCTGGGTCTTTGGGGGCGTGCGGTTGATCTCGTCGGCGAGGATGACGTTGGCGAAAATCGGCCCCTTGACGAAGCGGAGCGTGCGCGAGCCGGTGCTCTTGTCCTCTTCGATGACTTCGGTGCCGGTGATATCGCTGGGCATGAGGTCGGGCGTGAACTGCACGCGCGAGAAGCCGAGGCTGAGAGTGCGCGCCAGTGTGGAGATCAGGAGCGTCTTGGCCAGACCCGGGACGCCGACGACCAGGGCGTGGCCCCGGCAGAAGACCGCGGTCAGGATCTGATCGACGACCTGATCTTGGCCGACGATGACCTTGCGGACTTCTTCACGCAAGCGCGTGTAGGCGTGGCGCACTTCTTCGACGGTCTCTTGCGCTTGACGTGGCGTGATCTCGTTGCTGCCTTCAGTCGTCATGCTGGACTGTATCGGCTGGCGGGGCGCGGGTTTCGCGGGGGCGTGGTGAAATGCGACACGGCGGTCGGGAGGCCATGGGGGGGCGGGGCGGAGGATCGGTGGGGCGGGAGAGAAAATCGCCCCGGCAGGGCTCTGCATGGGGCGACGAAGGGAGGGCGAAGTTGTGGGCCAAGGGCGATCGCATGGACGGCCGCGGCGAGGCTCAGGGGTTTTTGGAAGTCTGCTCGATGAGCCTTTGGAGTTGCTGCTCCATGCGGTCCAGACGGTCGCGCAGGGCCTGGTTCTCGGCGGCATTGTCGCGTTCGCGGGGCTGGGGGAGTTCGAGGCGCTCGACGGCGCGTTGCTGGCGCATGAGGCGTTCGATCTGGGCGCGCATGTCCTCGCCCATGTTGCGTTGCTGGAGGGGGTCGATGTCAAGCGGGCGGATGATCACTTCGTTGCCGGGGGCTTGGCCCTCGCGTTGGAAGAGGTTGCCGCCGAGGCCGAAGGTGTCGATGTCAGCGCTGTCGGCCTCGTCCCACTCGGCTCTTTCCATGTCGTCGGCGTTGAACTGGATGGGCGAGATCGTGATCTCTTTGCGGACGCCCTGCTGCATGACGCCCAGCTTCACGAGCTGACCGGGCTTGATGTTCTTGTCGCTGAGGAACTGGACGATGGCATCGGCGCTGGTGACGGGCTCGTCGTTGAATGAAACGACGATGTCGTAGGGCTTGAGGCCGGCGACAGCCGCGGGCATGGCTTTGGCGACGCCGGCGACGAGGGAGCCGACGCCTCGCTCGAGGCCCAGGTGGCGGGCGAGGACGCCGGGGACGGGGGCTTGGCGAAGGCCGAGCATGACTTCGCGCGCGACCTCGGGCTGGGCGAGGCGTTCGCGCTGGGCGTCATCATTTGGCGCGACAAGCCGACGCCGGAGCGGGCGCTGCTCTGGCCCGATGCGGATGGCGCCTTGGTTGCCCTCGCGGCGTTCGAGCTTCATCTCGGCGGCTTCGGGAATGTCGATCTGGGCGAGGGTTGTGCCGTCGGGATTGGTGATGACGACGCGATCTTTTTCGATGCGGACGCGATCGGTGGGCAGGGCCTTGCCGTCGAGGGTGGCGGTGGCGAGCTTGCCGTCTTCGATGCGGACCTCGACCTTGCGGCCGTTTTCGTTGAGCATGAAGATTTGGCTGGAGCGCGACTCGACTTTGACGTCGGGCTCATCGGCGATGGCGGGCGCGGTGACGCCAAGGCACAGGGCGGTGCCGGCGATCAGGGCCAGGGCGTTCGCGGCGTGGCGGGGGAGCGAGCGTTTGGGGGTCGAGGCGGTGGTGATGGTGTGCATGGGTTGGGCTCCGAGTTGGCCGAGCGAGCGCTGGGCGGGGGGACGCGAGTTGCCAAAGGTCCAAACTGCCAAACTTCCAAAGTGGCGGCGGGGCTGGGGGAGGGGGGAAGTCGGCGGCTCGCGTTGTTCTATTGATTCGCTCGGGGCGGCGAGTTTGTTCGCGCTGGCGAGCATCCGGGCACATCGGCCAGCGGGATATCGACGAGGCGCGGCTGTTTTCCTCAGTTGCGGAGATTTATGGTCGTCCGGCGGGTGTGGGAGAGCCGGCAGCGGGGCGTGTCGAGGGGGTGGCGGGCCCGGGGGGGGTTGAGGCCTTGCCGAAGGATGAAGGCGAAGTGGCGACGACGGCCGGGAGGCGGCGGAGGATTTCGTCGAGGGCTGATTCGATGCGGAGGAGGCGTGCTTCGAGCTCGGCGGAGGGCGCGGTGGCGTTGGATTCGGCGTCGCGGAGAATCATGATCTGGCGACTGGGGCCTGCGGAGATCCCGAACGGGCTGCCAGCCGCGGGTTCGGCGGGGGTGGTGGCGAGGAGCGGGATGGCGCCGATGGCGAGTGGGTTGCGGGTGCCTTCTGCGCGGGCGGAGGCGACGCCGGCGTTTTGGGCTCTTTGAAGAGCGCCGCTGAGGTTGGCGTCAAGCTGCTGGCCCTCGGCGCGCTGCGCTTCTTCGGGGACGGTGTTCCAGTTGTTGCCGGCGAGGCGGTCGAGTTGGAGTGGGGCGAGCGTGAGTTCGACGTCTTTGGTCTGGCCGGCGCTGATGACGCGCATTTTGAGTGTGTCGCCCGGCGCGGCGTTGCGTTCGAGCAGGACGGAGCGGAGGGTGTTGACGTCCTGGGCCGCGCGCGTGTCGATCCGCGTGATCACGTCAAAGGGTTTGAGCCCGGCCAGATCGGCGGGCAGGCCCGGGACGACGCCAGCGACCATGATGGCGGTGTTGGGCGCGAGGCGCAGGTGCCCGCTGAGCGCCGGATCGATGGGCATCATCTGGAGGCCGACCATAACGGCGCGGCCGGCGAGCTGCGCGAGGTCGGGGGCCTCCGCTGCGGGTGTGCCAGCGGCGGGCGGGGCGGTGGTGCGGTTGCGCTGGGCGAAGGCGCTGCGAGAGGGCGAGGTGGAGAGGAAGGCGCCGCTGCCGCTGGTCACAGCGCCGGCACCGGAGAGAGATGCGCCGGGGGCGGTGAGTTGGATGCTGGTGCGCGTGAGGCCGGATTCGTCGAGCACGCGGAGCGAGTCGCCATCGACACGGACGCGCGAGGGCGCGGCGTCCTTGTTGTTGATTTTGACCGACCGCACCGAGCGGCCTTGAGTCTGGATCACAAACTGCTCGTTGCCGAGGCGGACCTTGTGCGTGACGATGTCATCAAGATCGTCAAGTGACGAAGGGGTCGCGCCCGGCGCAGGCTCGCCCGGGCCGATGGTCGTGGGCAGGGCGGGCGCGGCGGGGGCGGGGATGGCGGGGGGCTTGGGCGTGAGGTCTTGGGTGCGCAGGCGCACGACCCCGA
This sequence comes from Phycisphaerales bacterium, assembly GCA_038328575.1. Taxonomy (GTDB): domain Bacteria; phylum Planctomycetota; class Phycisphaerae; order Phycisphaerales; family UBA1924; genus JACVCS01. Next base: position 6,493 of record JBBQMD010000075.1, read on the forward strand.
GCGCTGTGGAGGGGAGCGTGAGCGAGAGCAGGGTCAACAGGCTGAGAGAGGTGTGGCGGCGGTTCATGCGGGGAACTCCGAGCGTGCGGTGGACACGCGGCGTGCGCTCAATCGGTGATCAGAGCGGCGAGCTGGGGGTTGAGTTCTTGGGGGCGGTCGCGGGGACGAGAATGGTTCGGCCGAGCTCGTCGGTGCCGAGGGTGTAGAGGTCTTTGACGATGGCGCGTTCGATGAACTGGCGGAGGTAGACGACCTCTAGGCCATTGCCGTCGGCGGCGGGCTGGCTTTGGATCACGAACTTCTGGGGCATCTCGCCCAGCACTTTGCCCTGCTGCTTGCCCAGTTCGAGGTACGCGTTGATGGCCTGGTCGGTGGATGCGAACGAGGGGGCGACGATGCCGGCAATGTTTGAGGGTGCGCCGGTGCGGATGGTGTGGGTGCGGAGGCCCATGAACTCGGCGCCGAGGGCGAGCGCCAGGCACGCGGCGATGGCCCAGCCCAGGAATGAGCCGCGGCGGGCAGGGTGGGAAGTTGGATGGCGAAGAGGGATGTGAATGGTCTGCGCGGGCGCGGTGCCCGAGGATGTGAGCGATGGGTCGGCGGCGGTACCGGCGGATGCGGTCGATAGCGGGAGGCTGACACGATCGGCGATGGCCATCAGGGGCGCTGCGAAGGCGCGGATATCGCGGTCGATGCGATGCGCGTGGGCGAGGTCGGTGAAGATCGAGGTGTCAACGCTGGCGATGCGGCCCAGCTCGGTCCAATCGGTGGCGCGGGCGACGCTATCGACTAGCCGGCTGATGAGCAGGTCGCGTGGTGAGGCGTCGGCGGCGAGGCCGGGGGGGGAACCGGGGGGTGCGGAGGCGGGCGATTTGGATGGGTCAGTTGGCGTGCTCATACCTGCTCGATTGGAGGTGGGTGAACGGGTCGGTGACTTGTTGCCCGCCGGCCCCGCGAGAAGTTGCGGGGTGGAAGTGGGCGGTGGGGCGGAGGGGGGACGGGCGCAGAGGCTGTGGGCGTGTGACCCGGGGCGAGAAACGCACGAGGAGACGCCATTATGGCAAGATGCGCCGGTTTGATTTTTCCGGCTCAATTCCGCGAGGGGTTGGGGTGCGGCGGGACAGCTCTGCGGCCTCGGCGGTGTGGACCAGTTCCCGGAGCATGCGTCGGCCGCGGGCGATGCGGGTTTCGATGGTGGTCTCGGGTAAACCCATGACTTCGCCGATCTGGCGGTAGGACATCTCGTGGACACATCGCATGAGCAGCGGCTCGCAATAGTCTTCGGGGAGGCGCTGGAGCAGGCACATCATCCAACCGGAATCCTGATGGGTTTGGACGTTGGCGGCGGGGCCTTGGCGGCCGCCGACGTCGTCGCGCGCGGGGCGTGAGGCGAGGGCGTCAAAGCCGCCGGCGCGCTCGGCGACGTTGTCAAGGCTTTGCACGGGTCGGGCGACGAGCTTTCGGCCGGCGAGGCGGGCGGCATTGAGGGCGACCATGCGGAGCCAGGGACGCAGGGCGTTGTGGGTGCGGACAGTGCTGATCTTGCTGATGAGGGCGGCGGCGACATCCTGGAGAAGATCGTCAACTTCGGTGGTGTTGGGCTTGTGAGCGATGAGGACAACGGCGACGTAGCGCCGGTGGGATTCCCAGAGTGCGCGCAGCGCCCATTCCTGCCCCAATTGCGCGGCTGCGAAGGCGTCGGCGTCACCGGTCTGTTCGATCCGTTGGTCGTCCATCAAACGTTCGCACCGCGCTTTCCATGATGCGCTGACGGAGTGTTCCCGTCAGCACGCTACGCTTGAATCCGGACAGGGACGGCCTGGGCGACCCGCCTCGGAAAGGCGGGCCACCTCGGATGTGGGCCACGATGGACGGCGGGCCACCTTCGGTGTGAAAGAGTGTTCGGTGAGGGCCGACGGAGGTTGCGTTGCTGAACAAGGTCATTGAGCGACGGAACGCCGATTCGGTCATGGGGCTTGGCGAGCACCTGGACGAGCTTCGTCATCGGGTGATGATGGCGGTGGTCGGGCTGTTGCCGATTCTCGTGGTCGCGCTGGTGTACGGGCGCGCGCTGCTGGACCTGCTGATGGAGCCGGCGGTCCGGGCCTTGCGGCTGGACGGGCAGGCGGGGCAGATGCAGGTGACCAGCGCGATGGAGGCGTTCAGCGCGTACTTCTATGTGGTCGTGCTGGTGACGTTGATCGTGGGCGGGCCTTGGGTGCTGTATCAGTTGTGGAGGTTTGTCGCGCCGGGGCTCTACTTGAACGAGCGGCGGTTTGCGTACATCCTGGCGCCGCTGTCGGTGATTTTGACGGTGGTGGGCGTTTTGTTGATGTACTTTGTGATGCTGCCGCTGGCGCTGTCGTTTTTGGTGAACTTTGCGTCGACGCTTGGCGTGCAGACGATCAAGGTCGAGCCGCTGCGGGCGGGGATGGTGCTGCCGAGCTTACCGGTTTTGGTTGGGGATCCGCCAGCGCCGAGCGTGGGGCAGATGTGGGTGAATCGTGAGTTGAACGCGTTTCGCGTGTGCGTGGCCGAGGGGATCGAGGGCGGGGCGGCGCCGGTGATCATGGGTTCGGATCTGTCGAGTTCGGGCACGCTGGCGGTACACTTGAAGCTCAGCGAGTACATCGACCTGTTCCTGACGCTGGCGCTGGTGTTTGCGTTGACGTTTCAGCTCCCGGTGGTGCTGCTGCTGCTGGGCTGGATCGGCGTAGTGAACGTGCAAATGCTGCGGAAGAATCGGAAGTATGCGTTTGCGGGGGCGGTGGTTTTGGCAGCGGTGGCTTCGCCAACGGGCGACCCGGGGTCGCTGGCGGTGTTGCAACTGCCGATGTATTTGCTGTACGAGTTCTCGATTTTACTACTGTGGCTGTTGCCAGCGTCGCGCGTGGCCGGGGCGCAACGCGGGGGCGACGATGATCCGAAGCCTACGGATGCGACGGGGCCGTGAGGTGAGTCGGCGCGATTGGCGGGGGGGGGGGGGGGGGCGGGGTGCGGGGGGAAGGGGGTCGTGGGGTGCGATGAAGTTTTTGCTGGTCGCGGAGAAGATCTCCGGGATGGCGGGGTCAACCCAGGCGCCGGCTCTGGCGTGCGCGTGGGTGCTTGGACAGCGCGGAGTTGGG
>JBBQMD010000076.1:0-9569 GCA_038328575.1 Phycisphaerales bacterium
CCAACACCAACACCAACACCAACACAATCATTGTCAGGGCCATCGCGCTCATTGCAGCCCTGCTTTAGTAGACAAACGAGATTCGTGAGCGTTATTGAGAGTAAACGCGACGGGAGGGCTGCGTGCAACTTCAGTACAAGCTCGCGATGCCGATCCACAAGTAAAGATTTCACACAATATGCAAATTGAGCAGGGAACGCCGCGACGGTGTGATATCCTAGGGAAAATATTCGCTATTCATCGACGGATCCACCTATTGCGGAGATTTCTATGTCGCTCATTCGCAAACTCGCATCTTCTGCGTTTCTCATCGGCTGCTTGATCGGGGTTCACGTTGGCACGACGATCCCGCTACAGTGGTCGTCGTCGTCAGCGGCATGCGGGCAAGACGCTCCGTTCCCGACTGACCCAGCATCCCTTACATGGAGGGCTTCCCTCGAGCGTGTTGCGCTGGAGTTTGGGCTGGTTGCGTGGGAGGATGCAGGCATCTTCGAGATTGGAGCGCTCCCAGAAGAGGGTTCCGTGCTCGCTGCGCACATGAACACTGTGCAGGCTGTGTCGTTCACATGCGACGGCGTATGGTCAGTTGATCCAGCACTTTCGAACGTGCCCGGCGTAATTGCATTGAATGTTGTAGAGGCGCACATCGTCGGCGAAGATGGCGGCGCGGTTGATGCCGGACTGATGGTTATATCGTTCCTGGACAGTTCTAACGTGATCCGCCACTATGCGGTCGTCTCGGGCGTGCTTGACCCAGCGACGCGCGTTAACTCGTCGGTGCGAGACGCCGCGCGATCAACGCCGGCTAGCATTCTTGCCGGAAGTCCCGATAGAGAACGACTCACGCCCTACTCGGACGTAGCGCCTTGCAACGAACTCTTCAGCGATCCCACCGAGGTGTGTATTTGCCAAGCTCAACGGGTTTACGATCTATCTATACAGGCCGCGCATGAATCGCGTGTTATCTGCATAGACTACACGATCCTTGGCACCCTCGCCGCTTTTATGATTTGCTTTATCCCTTGCGTTGCAGCAAGTGGCGGGTTCGGAGCGCCAATCTGCGCCGCAATTTGCGCAGCCACTATTGGAATTGGGTCCGCGATTATTCTCGCTCAGTGTATGGCCTCTTATCGGGCTGCCTGCGATGCGGCTGCTCGGGAGTTTCGACGCGCGCTTTTGGAGGAGTGCGGCGTCGTCTTGTATCAGGAGTAGGTAAGAATTCGCTGTGGATTTGCGGATATATCTATGGCGCGTTTATCTCCAGTTCGAACTTGGGCTTTGCAACACTTCCGGATGCTTTGCGCGATTGAACTGGTTTATTGCATGGTCATAACGTTGATCTATACTCTCTATCCATTTACATTCGATCAACTAGGTGTTGCCAATGCGGTGTTTCTGGTTTTGCTCTCATGCGCATTTGGGCCAGGTTTTTATTTAGTAGAATGCGTCCGCCTTGTGAGCTGCCAACGTCTTTCGGCAGAACCCGACGGTGCTGGATGGCGCGTGTGCCCGACCTGCATTTTCGATTTAACTTCAAGTACGTCATCTGGGATTTGCCCGGAATGCGGCACCGCGTACACCGCGCAATCATTACAGTCTGACTGGCGAAAGAAAGTATTCGTCGCGTGGCCCGGTCAACCGTTTAGGCGATCCGAGTAGCATGAACTGGTTCAGTGCCGTCGAAGAACACGGCAGTTTTCTGCACGTGCCGGTAACCGGCGATTGACTCCGCGCCGCAGTCCGCCAATACTTCCCTCTCGCTGAGCCGCTTCTGCGCCCTCAGCACGTCCCCCCAACTTTGCGTCAGCCGCTCCCGCGCCTGCCGCCTGCCCCGCCCAGTAGGCGGCGAACCGCACCGCGCTCACGGCCCAAGGCCTCATCGCTTCGTCACTTCGCCTCACGCGTCTTTGCCTCACTGTCACTTTGCCACTTTGCCACTTCCACTCGGAGCCCCCCATGCGTCGCGAAACCACCTATCTCATGCCCGGCCGCGTCCAAAAGCCCTGGCGCGTCATCGATGCCGCCGGCATCCCCCTCGGCCGCCTCGCCGCCGAAGTCGCCGTCGTCCTCATGGGCAAGCACCGCCCCGAGTACACCCCCTTCGTCGATTGCGGCGACAAAGTCGTCGTCATCAACGCCAAGCAGATCGAGCTCACCGGCAACAAGGGCGCCAACCGCCTGAAAATGCGATACTCCGGGTACCCCGGCGGCCTCCGCGTCCAAACCTACGGCCAGGTCCGCGAGACCAAGCCCGATCTCCTGGTCTCTGACGCCGTCCGCCGCATGCTCCCCAAGAACCGCCTCGCCCGCGTCATGCTCTCCAACCTCGAGGTCTACCCCACCGAAGTGCATCCGCACGCCAACAAAAACCCCCAGGAACTCAAGGTCTCCTAAACCAACCTCACGCTCACGCTCTCACCCGTCCCCCCCGCCCCCACCTCAACCGATTTGAACACCGCTGAGCCTTCGCTCAGAGAAACGAGAATCTCCTATGCCCGAGCCCCGCACCCCCAAGAAGGTCGAAAAAGCCCCCAAGCCTGAAGCCATCGAGACCGTCCCCAGCGCCGCCATCGCCAGCACGCCCGCCGCGGCCGCCGTCGCGCCCGTCGCTATCGCGCCCGCCGCAAACGCCCCCTTCGAGCGCCCCCTGGGCGTCGCCAAGCCCGCTGATAAGCAGGGCTGGTGGTGGGGCACCGGCCGCCGCAAGACCGCCGTCGCTCGCGCTCGCCTGCGCACGCCCAAAGACGGCGTCGCCAAGGTCATGATCCACACCGAGCAGTCCAAGTCCAAGAAGATGAAGACCGTCGAAGAGTACTTCTCCGAGGAACGCGATCGCACCGACGCGGTCTCCCCGCTCAAAGCCACCGGCACCCACGGCAAGCTCGAAGTCTTCATCCGCGTCGACGGCGGCGGCTACATGGGCCAAGCCCAGGCCATCATGCTCGCCATCTCTCGCGCCCTGAAGGACTACGACCCCACCACCGAGGCCGTCCTCCGCGACAAACGCATGCTCACCCGCGACGCCCGCGACGTCGAACGCAAAAAGTACGGCCAGTCCGGCGCCCGCCGCCGCTTCCAGTTCTCCAAGCGCTAATCAATCTCGCTTCACCCTCTGCCTCACCCCGATACCGACCCACCATGGGTCGGTGTTTTTTGTTGGATCGCCACCGACACACCCGCCACCACGGCGCGACCCGCTCTTCATCAAAACTACCGCTGGCAGACCCAGGTTTCCTTGTATTCCTGCGCCAATCAGTTATGGTGATTTCCCTATCAACGCCCACGCCCGCAGAGGTATCAATATGTCGCGTCACGCACTCACCGTTGCCAGCCTCACGCTCTTCGCCAGCCTCTCCATTGCGGCCCCCGCCTTGGCCGGCGCGAATCCTTCAGAAGCGATCTTCGTCGACTTTTCCAACTACAGCGTTCGCTTCGCCACCCAGACATCCGCCGCCGCTCCCACCGCCATCGACTTCTATACCGTGAATCAGCGCCTGTTCGGCAGCAACCTCACGCCCGCCGAGCTCGGCACCGCCACCGTCTCATCCCTTGCCACCGGCTCGCGAACCCTGACCCCGCTGCTCGGCGGCAACTTCGCCGCGTTCTTCGGCGCCCAAGTCGCAAGCGAAGCCGAGCTCTCATCTTTGTTGCCCACTGGCGACTACACCTTCAACATCACCGGCGGGCTGGCTGGCCCCGGCTCCGGCGTCGTCACCCAGCCGGAACTCTACTTCTGGTCCTCGATCCCGCACGTCACCAACTGGGCGTCTCTGCAAAACGCCGCGCCCACCCTCCCGATCCAGGTCACCTACGCCGCTCCGGTCTTGGACCCGCTGGCCATCTCCGGCGGCGTCTTCTGGAGCCTCTTCAACAACACCACCGAGCAGTTCATCACGAGCGGCTTCAACGCCTTCAGCGACCCGACATCGCTCGTCATCAACAACGCCTTCCTCGCCTCCAACACCACCTATCGCATCGAGATCGACTTCTCAGCCCGCCAAGATTTCCCCAATGGCGATCTCGCCCTTGCGCCCGCATTCGGACAAGTCTCGTTCGACTCCATCACGCGCACGACCTTCACAACAATCCCATCGCCAGCCGCCAGCACGTTGCTCGCCCTATCCACGCTGGCCATCGCCCGCCGCCGCTCCCAGTCTTCCAAGCGATAATCACCCAGGACACCGCCCTCCCCACCGTGCCATTGATCCCGCCGCGAGATCAGTGTCCCCCGACTCCCATCCAACCCGCAATAACCCTTCCCCCCGAAGCCAAAGCCTGAAGCCAAGGCTGGAGCGCGCGCGTCGCGTGCGAAGCCCACGACGCGCCCACTCAAACACGAGCGTCCATGAACTTAGTTCCATAGGCGCTCTCGTTCAAACTCTTGTGCTCATTAGGAGTTCAGGTCGCAGTGGAATACCGCTCGCTGACAACCTTGCCGCTGCGCCAGCGTCGTGACAGAATCTCGTTCCAGAGGATCGGGCCATCCGGACCGGTCATATCGACGCTCGATTCGGCGCATTCGCCACCGCCTGTAAGGTCACGTCCCCCTCCTCTAGACCGGGCATAGGTTAACGAAGCATGGAAGCCGGCCCACCCGCCGAACACCCGCCCGCTGGCAAATAGCACCAACCTCGCTCTGGGGGCTTTCTTCCCATACAGCACGCCCTTCGCCGCGGCCGCTGCCCGGCCTGCCGCGAACGAAGCGATCCCCAGTGAAGGCGGGCTCATCCGCGGCTAACGTGGGATTCACGCCCTCAAACTATCCTGAGCCATACGTTCGTCCAGATGATGTTGATTTTCGGGCTCGCGAACTCTCGCGGAGCCGCACCACGCCACCGAGACTGACTAAATAGGGACCGCCATGAAAGATATTGTAGAAACCGCAATCGCCGCTGGCACCTTCAAGACGCTCGCGACCGCGCTCGGTGCCGCAGATCTCGTGCAAACGCTCAAGGGTGCGGGTCCGTTCACCGTGTTCGCGCCCAACGACGCCGCGTTCGCAAAGCTCCCCTCCGGCACCGTGGAAAGCCTGGTCGCGCCCGCGGCCAAAGCGAAGCTCAGCGGGATTCTCACTTACCACGTTGTCGCAGGCAAAGTGCTCGCCGCCGATGTGATGAAACTCCACGAGGCTAAAACCGTCAACGGCCAGTCGGTCGCAGTCAAGGTCGTTGATGAGAAGGTGAAGATCGACGCCGCCACGGTGGTCACCGCGGATATCCAGTGTACGAACGGTGTGATCCACGTCATCGATTCCGTGCTGATGCCCAAGTAAAACAAGGACCGTGGTTTGCTGCAAGCGCAGCCGGCCGTTGCCTGACAACGGCCGGCTTGTTTGCTGGTGCAAAGTAAATAGATCATCCGCTCACGCTCCAGCCCAGCCACGAGCTAAAACTTAAGAGTAACGTCCAAGCCCGCTGTTTTGCTGCCGCCTCCCCCTCTGAAACAGGGTTCTCCGCCCACACGGGCTGTCTCCCTCACTCACCATTTGTTAGAAGGAACTTCCCATGACCGCAACCCGTGAAGAGACCATCCGCAGCTACCTCGGCGACCTGATCGCTGTCTTGGACCACGTGTCGCAGGCGGTCGGCAAGCAGGCCGGCGATAACGACTTCCGGCGGATTGCTCATGCCGGACGCGTGATCGACAACCTTCACTCGGTCCTCATCCGCCAGCATAAAGACCTTGAGGCGCACGTGAAGGCCATGGGCGGGACCAACGGAGGAGGGGTACTAAAGGATTTGCTCGGCACTGTGACCGGGGCACTGGCCGGCCTTTACGGCAAGATGCGCGGCGAGACCGCCTCCCGCATGCTGCGCGATGACCACACGGCGCTCAGCTTCGTCACCGTCTGCACCACCATGCTCCATACCACCGCGCTCGCCCTCAACGACTCGGCCACCGCAGCGCTGACGCTCCGCCACATCCAGGAATACCCGCCCCTCATCATGGCCCTGGGCGAGCTTCTGCCCCACGCCGTTGTCGCCGAACTGATCGCAGACAACTCACTTGCCGTCAACCCCGGCGCCGCTGAAGAGGCCATCCGCAACCTCAACGATTCATGGCACGGCGCTTCCGCCGCAATCCCGTCCTGAGGTCAGGACCCAAACCGCGGCCCCACGCCGCCCATCCAAGTGGCCCGCCTGTCCCAGGCGGGTTCCTCACCAACCTGCAATCACCCCTTCCCGTGCCTCCCCGTGCCACTGATCCCGCCGCGAGATCAGTGCCCGCCGACCCCCATCCAAAACGCAATCACCCGAAACAGCACCCACCTTCACAGCGATCCCTCCCGCCCCAACTGACCGACGGCCTGTGGCCACGCCTGAAGCACGCGCCCCGCGTGCGCGTAGCGTCCGTGAAGTCGCAGGAGCGGCAATGCCTGCAACGCATTATCAGCGATCCGCGCGTATCGCTCGTCTAATCGACCGAGCGCTGACCACTGCCGAATCGGACACGTGCAGTTCCCGCCATTGAACATTACCATTCTTGATCGCGCGTTTGATTGATGCTTGTACTTCTGCACGTGGTGTCTGACCTGCCTCTCGGTCGAGGAGCACGATGCGCTTGACTTCTGTACTAGCGTTGAGTCCATCAAAAACAATATAATCAACGGGATGACATAGCGGCTTAGCATCGTCTGCATGGAGCCGCTTCGGCGCAAAGATTCGGTCGATCTTCGTCACAATCGCCTGCGCACGCTTGCGGCCAGCCTTCCGAGCGGCTTCTCGCAACTGATCAAGTTGTAGGTCGATCTTTTCTTCGAGAGCGTCGAGTGATGCCTCTTCCTGCTCGATTTTGTCGAGCCACGTCCACGCGGGAGCCGCTCCCCTGAAAAGCGTGCAATCGCTTAAGCGAAAGACTTCGCAACAACACGGGCAAACTCCGAAGATCTGGTCTTGCAGTGCGAATAGTGCCAAGACGGATTCATTCATTGTAATTCCCTCACTTGTAGGTAGAGAGAGACACGCGCCCCCTTTCTACGACGTCCCGAATCTGACGCTGCCGCTTCGTTAGCCGAGACCCGCCGGACTTAATTTCGACGAACTCGATCGACTCGATGCTCCCGCACTCCGCGCCTGGGAACACAATATAGTCAATGGGATCAAAGAGCGACCTGCAGTCAGAGTGACGGAATGGAAAAGTTGCTAGCGAGGGTGCCAACCGTTCTAGAATGCTCCCGAGGTTGACTGCGCCAGCTTGCAGATCGGATCGTGCACTAACAGTTCTCGGTCGACCTCGGAGTTCTTCGCGGCGCGAGGCGATTGCGGATTTGGTTCGCTCTAACCACGCCGTGCCCGCATCGCTGAAATCGTCCATGTGGAACAGCCCGGCATTCTTCAGCGAGAAGTCTCGTTGACAGCGTGGACATACTGCTCGGACTCGGCCGAGATTCAGTATCTCGATAAGGTCGTGGGCTTCTTTGAGGTTGCGAGCTTTGGGCATGCGGCGCTCCTTGGTGCATTGGGCAAACCAAGTCTATCAGACTGTCCCGGCCATGCGGATCAATGCGCGACACCCTCATGAAAGTAATACCCAGCCAGCCCAGCTACCACCTCCTCGTTCCCCAACCCCCCCCGCGCACCTTCGCGCAACTAGCCCCATCCAACGCCCCTGAATCCCCCCGATCCAATGAGGGAAACAATACCCCGCGCGCCCCCGTGATCCCCCTCGACCGCTTCCACTTCGCCACATAATCACACCTTGTACGGCCCACGTTCTGCCGCTTCTCCCGCCCCCGCCCGCCCCACTCTGATCCGCCCTTGCCCGCGCGCCCTCCCCACCTCCCCCGCTCTATCCTCTCACATGCCCACCGCCACCAGCGCGCCCTGGCCTCACCGCCATCTCCTCCAGCTCGCCGGCCTCCCCGCCGCGCACCTCCGCACCGCCCTCGCCCTCTCGCGTGATTTCTCCCGCCGCCTCGAAGCCGACTCCGCCGTCGGCTCACTCACCGAACTCCCCGCCGACCGCCGCACCCCCGCCGACTCCTCCTGCCGCGGCAAGGTCGTCGCCAACCTCTTCTTCGAAGACTCCACCCGCACCCGCGTCAGCTTCTCCGTCGCCGCGCGCCGCCTCGGCGCCGAAGTCATCGACCTCAACTCCGTCGGCTCCTCCGTCTCCAAAGGCGAAACCGTCGGCGACACCGCCGCCAACATCACCGCCATGGGCGTTGACGCCATCATCATGCGCCACCGCTCCAGCGGCAGCGCCCACCTCATCGTCCGCACCCTCGAAGGTTCCGCCTCCGTCTCCACCCACCACACCGCCAACACTCCATCGGCGACCACATCACCCTCAGCACTCAGCACTCATCACTCAACGCTCCCCTCCCCTCGCCCCCGCAACCACCACTGCTCCGTCATCAACGCCGGCGACGGCCGTCACGAGCACCCCACCCAGGGCCTCCTGGACATCCTCACCCTCGCCGAGTCCTTCAACCGCCTCGACACCTTCGACCTCAGCGGCCTCACCGTCGCCATCGTCGGCGATGTCGCCTCCTCGCGCGTCGCGCGCAGCGACATCGCCGGCATGACCGCCCTCGGCGCCCGCGTCATCTGCATCGGCCCACCCACACTCGTCCCCCAATCCCTCACCGCCCTCGGCTGCGAAGTCTCGCACAACCTCGATCAACTCCTGCCCGACCTCGACGCCGTCAACGTCCTCCGCATCCAGTTCGAACGCCACGAAACTAAACCCACTAGCGCCCCCGAAAACGCACCCCGCGCCTCCAGCTCAAACGTCATCGCCTCCGTCCGCGAATACGCCGAGCTCTACGGCATCTCTTCCGCCCGCGCCGCCCGCATGAAACCCAACGCCATCGTCATGCACCCCGGCCCCATCAACCGCGGCGTCGAACTCACCCCAGACGTCGCCGACTCCAACCGCTCCATGGTCCTCCGCCAAGTCACCCACGGCGTAGCCGTCCGCATGGCCGCCCTCCAACTCTGCCTCAACGCCCCCTAACCAGCCTGCCTTGAGGTGGCCCGCCTCCCAGGTAGCTCAACTGTCCCAGGTGGCCCACCTCTCCCAGGCGGGTCCTCACCAACCTCCAAGCACCCGTGCCCTTCCGTGCCACTGATCCCGCGGCGGGATCAGTGCCGCCGACCCCCATCCAACCCGCAATCACCCACCCACACCAGCCCTTCCCCCGCCAACGTGCCATCGAAGTCAATCCTCCGACTTCGATGCCCCCGCCCGCAACCGCGGCGCCCTCACTGGCCCCAACGGGGCCAAGGAATGTAGCCACGGGTGAAGTCGGCGCTTCGCCGACGCAACCCGTGGAAGGCGTGCCCCCCACGCGAGACCGCCCCGGTGGGGGCGGAGGAGCCAACGTGCCATCGAAGTCAATCCTCCGACTTCGATGCCCCCGCCGTCTCAGGTTGCCCGCCTGTCCTAGGCGGGTCCTCACCAACCTCCAAGCACCCGTGCCCTCCCGGTCCACTGATCCCGCGGCGGGATCAGTGCCGCCAACCCCCAGCCAATCCGCAATCACCCACCCACACCCGCCCTTCCCCCGCCAACGTGCCATCGAAGTCAATCCTCCGACTTCAATGCCCCCGCCCGCAACCGCGGCG
>JBBQMD010000077.1:0-9466 GCA_038328575.1 Phycisphaerales bacterium
TCTCCTGTTAAGAATCTGGGAACTGTTGTGGGGTGCGCGGAACTGGTGGGGTAAGACGGACGGTCTGGGTGGGTTACTTGGTATTGGTCAACTTCGAGAGCGCGGCCTCGATCGCCGCGAGGCGCGCCTTGAGATCATCAACCTCGCGCTGCTTGATGATCGACTCGGCATCACGCCGGGCCGCGTCGGCGTCGCGTTTCACGGCCTCGGCCTTGAGCGTCTGAATCTGCAAGTCCTTCTCCGCCCGCAGATCACGCAGGGCCTCGACCAGGCTACCGCCGCTGGCCCCCCAGACGGTGAGTCGTGTCGAGTTACTTTGGCCCAGCGCCGGCGCCGTAAGCAGCGTCGCCGCCGGCAACAGAACGGCAAATAATCGAAGGGCTGGAGTGGCCATGATGATCATCGTTGGCAAAAGTGTTGGAAACGACTTCTGATCAGCCTACCGCGCCCGCCCTCTGTGCAACGCGAACGTCAAAAACAGGCATCAACCGACCGCCAGTTACCCCACATTGAGGGAAAACCCTGGGATCGCGAAAGAGGCGGCGTCGGCTGGCCGGGGCCAGCGGGCGGGAGGTTCCTCCAGCCCGACACTGGCCCCGCCGGCCCCCCTCGCCTAGACTCTTCGCTCGATTTGTCCGCACATCTCACCACTTGGCTTCCCGAGCCGCAATCGGAGTTCGACCCATGCGTCACCGCAAGGCAGGTTCCAAACTCGGCCGCACCACGGCCCATCGTCTCGCCACGCTGCGAAATCTCGCGGCTTCGCTCTTTGAGCACGGCCAGATCGTCACCACCATCCCACGGGCGAAGGCCGTTCAGCCCTTTGTTGAAAAGATCATCACCTCTGCCAAAAGCGGCACGCTCCACGATCGTCGCCTCGTGATCGCCAAGCTCGGCTGGGATCGCCCAGGCTTCGAGTGGCTCTATCTGGCCAAAAACGCCAGCGAGAACGAGAAGAAGAGCATCGAGTCCGCCGCAGACCGCGCCAAGAAGTTCTTCGATATCCCCTCGGGGACCGATGTCGAGCGCAACCGCTACGGCGAGCTGCGCAAGGCCCCCAAGCTCGTCAAGCACATCTTTGACAACGTCGTCCCGCGCTTCCGCGATCGCGCCGGCGGATACACCCGCATCGTCAAGCTCGGCCGCCATCGCATCGGTGACGGCGGCGAGATGTGCGTGATCCAGTTCGTTGGCGCCGAAGAGGGCCCCGAGATCGGTGGCACCCCATCGACGCGTCGCAAGACCGCCGACCGCCGCACCGCGTTCGCCGCCCGCATCAAGCGGGCCGTGATCAATGCGCCGGCAGCCGCCGCCGCTGAGTCACCCGTCGCTGGTGGCGAGGCACCCGCAGCCGAGTAATCGGACCTTGCGACTTCGCCCGGCGCGATGACCCGATAATTTTGTTGGGGCCTCACCCAGAAAAACCGGGCGAAATCGGAAACCTTTCCCGCAAAGGGGCGTATCACAGCTCTGGCTATACTTCGGACCGGCATGTGCCGTCCGTTTGACCAAACACCTCACTCAAGGATCGAACATGAAGACCACCCGCTTCGCCGCCCTCGCCTGCCTCTGCGCCTGTACCCTCGCCCTCGGCGCGTGCGCCAGCTCCAACCGCACCGACGCCGCGGCGTCGACGACCGAAGTCAAGGCCTGCGAGAAGGGCAAAGACTGCTGCAAGACCACCGGCGGCAAGAGCTGCGACAGCGCTTGCTCCACCGCAAAGTCCTGCTCCGGCGATGCGAGCTCCGCTGGCACCTGCTCCGACAAGTCCAAGACGATGAACTGATCAACGTCCCGATGGCTTTCATTCAAACCCACGGGCTTGCTCGTGGGTTTTTTCATGGGTTGATCTGGCGAGGGGATTGGCCAGGAGATTGGCGCGAGCGTGACGACGTGCGCAAGATGTGCAAGCCACAACGCGTGTGACGCATATCGCCAATGTGCCGGTTGCGCCGGCGGCAATCCGTGGTTCTCGCACCGAAGCGCGTGAAGTCGCGAGGTTTTCGGGCCGAAGCGCACGGTCGCGGCCACGCCGCGCCGGATGCAATCACCAACCCCCACATTGCTGAACGCGAGTTTATCGAGCCGCGCCACTGGCGTGCCGGTGACCCCGTCGCAAGCGCGCTTGCTCGTCGCCGAGGTCAAAGACGCCAACACCCGCCTGATCCTCGACGTCGTGGACGAATCAATCGAGCGGGCCCGGGCCGCTCGTGAGGAAGCCCAGGCACGGCGTGACGAGCGTCGCACCGAGGAGGCCCGGCGCGACGAAGCCGCGAGCCAGCGCGATCAACAACTTGAAGCTCAGCAGGCGGCCCGAGCCGAGCGCGACGCGGTCGAGGCGGAACGTGCGGCGCGGTCAGAGACATCGGCGTCATTCATGGCCGAGATTCTGGCCCGCCAAGCGGCCCGCGGGGTCGAGTTTGCCGGCTAACCGCGGTTGAACGCCGGAATCGGCTTGCCTCCGGCTCACATGCGGACAATAATCGAGGCCCTGACGGAGCCGCACCATGCCTTACGTTTGCGCTTTTACTGGTAAGAAGTCCTCCTACGGCAAGCAGCGCGCATGGCGCGGCCAGGCGATCAAAAAAGGCGGCTTCGGCCTCAAGCCCACCGGCATCACCCGCCGCAGGTTCCGCCCCAACCTCCAGAAAGTTCTGGCCATGATCGATGGCTCCCCGGTCCGGATCTACGCCTCTACCAAGGCGATCAAGTCCGGCCTCGTGATCAAGCCGCTCCGCCGTCGCGACGGGTACACCCGCCAGCAGAAGTTGCTGGGCAACAAGGCCGAGTAACCCGCCAGCCAGCGTGTTCGTCTGTCAAAACCAAACGATCGTTACGCGTGCCCGGAAACGGGCACGCGTTTGTTTTTGCTCGGCGTGTCATGAGTGCCCAGCACTGCAACTCGCAACTCGCGCCTCGCGACTTTCGTCTCGCGACTCGCCACTCAACTCCCCAGCCCTACCATCCCTCGATGCGGTGCGATGCGTGCGAAAACCAGGCGACGGTCCACGATGTCGTGCAGGTGAACGGGGTGCGGATTGAGCGGCACCTGTGCGAGCAGTGCGCAATCCAGATGATGGGCGGCGAGTCGCCGACATTGGCCCAAGCGCTGAAGACCGCCGCGGAGCTCTCACAACAAGTCGGCGCGTCAGAGTTCCCGGCTCCCGAGACGCCCCGAGCGCTCGTCTGCGCTAAATGCGCCCTCACCTTCAACGAGTTCAAGCAGGACGGCAAACTCGGCTGCGCCGCCTGTTACGAAGCCTTCGTCTCACAGCTCGGCGGCATCCTCATGCGTGCCCACGAAGGCGCAACGCACCACGCCGGCAAGATGCCCAGGCGACTGGTGGCTTCGCGTGATCCGAGCCTCGCTAGATTCAGTGGCGTCGGCGCGGGCAATCCAAACGCCAACGAGGCCGATACCCCAGGGCGCGGCCCCACCGCCGACGAACGACGCGACGAAGACGAGCGGATGCGCCAGCGCGCCGAGATGGCCGCACGCTTGGTCTCGCTACGAAAGCAACTGGGCGAGGCCGTGACCTCCGAGCAATACGAGCGCGCCGCGCGACTGCGTGACGAGGTGCGCGACCTTGAGCGAGTGCTGCGCGCCGTGTCCTTCGGGGCCGAGCGACCGGAGACGCAGGCGTGAGCGAGCCGGGCCCACCAATCCAACCAGGCGCTGTACAGGCAGGCGCCGGCTGGCTGCGCAGCGACGGCCCCGAGAGCGACGTGGTGATCTCCTCGCGCGTGCGCCTGGCGCGAAACATCGCCGGCTTCCCGTTTCTCCAGCGCGCCAAGGCCGCGGATCGCCAAGGCGTCTTCGCCGCCTGCCGCGACCACCTCACCAGCGTCGGCCTCGCCAAGCAGGTCGTCTGGGCAGAAGTTCATCGCCTGCCGCAGATCGATCGAACGCTCCTGATGGAACGTCACCTGCTGAGCAAGGAGCACAGCAAGGGCGGCGCCGCCAGCGGCGTCGATTGGCCGCGCGGCCTGTGCGTGAGCACGCCCGACGAACGCCTGAGCATCATGGTCAACGAAGAGGACCACCTGCGCGTTCAGGTGCTGCGTTCCGGCCTGGCGTTGACCGAGGCGTGGCAGCAGATTGACACTGTGGACGACCTGATCGAGGCGGGGCTGGAGTACGCGTATTCGCCGCGATTCGGGTATCTGACCGCCTGCCCGACCAACGTCGGCTGTGCGCTGCGAATGAGCGTCATGCTCCACCTGCCGGGGCTGCGACTCACCGGCGAGCTGGATCGCGTCCGTCGCGCCGCAAAAGAACTCGGCCTCGCGGTCCGCGGCTACTACGGCGAGAACAGCGAGGGCACCGGCGACTTCTTCCAGATCTCGAATCAAGTGACGCTCGGCAAATCCGAGGAGACGATCCGGCGCGAGATGGAGAAGCAGATTCTTCCGCAGGTGATGGAGTACGAGCGTGCGTCGCGTCGCATGTTGCTGGAGAAACGCCGTCGCGCGACGGAGGATGACATCTTCAGGGCACTGGGCCTGTTGCGCTCGGCGCGATTGCTCGCGCCCGAAGAGGCAATGGCCCAGCTCAGCCTGGTGCGCATGGGCGTCTTGATGGGCGTGATCGAAGGCCTCGCGGAGCAGACGGTCACCCAGCTCTTCGTGCTCGTGCAGCCGAGCCACTTGCAGCGGTTTCTTGGAAAGGAAATGGACCAGCAACGCCGGCGCGAAGCGCGGGCGGACCTCGTCCGCGAGCGCCTCGCCAGCGGGTAAGTCTCCCGCGGCACAAACTTCGCCTCGCCGTGATCAGCAACCGCAGAGTTGCCGCCCGGCAGGTGGCTCCAGCCGGCTGTGGGCAATCTCAGGATCGCTTCGGTATACTCGACCCAAGCCCCACGGGAACCTCACGCATGGCCAGCTTGGCCGTCACGGCACCATTCGGCTTCACCTTTGACACGCTCCGGCTTCTTCGCGCGTACAAGGCATTGGGCGTCAGCAGTGCGCAGTTCTATCGCAACGAGAAAGACCCGCCAACGTTGAAGGCGGCGCTGGCGATCAGTGAGCAGAGCGCCGTGCCCTTCGATTCCATCCACGGCGTATTCGGCCCCCACCTGGACCCCAGCGGCCCCGACGCCGACCATCGCGCACACTGCCTCCGCGTCTACGAAGACGAGGGCAAGCTCGCGCGTGATCTGGGCGGGCCGATGGTCGTCGTGCATCCCTCGGGCCAAACTCCGGACAAGCGCTCGCTATCGCTTCAGGAGTTGGAGGCCCAGGCACCGCTGCGCTGGCCGCCATTAATGATGTTCATGCGCGATCTGGCCACGATCGGCGAGCGACTGGGCGTGACATACCTGATCGAGAACCAGCCGCCTAACTGCCCGCTCGGGCACGATCCCAAAGCCCTCGCCGACGGCGTGGAGATGATCGGCTCTCAGGCGGTCCGGCTCTGCCTCGACACCGGGCACGCCCACATGACCAGCGACACCGTCAAGGCCGTCGCCCATGTTTCGCCCGTGCTGTCGTACCTCCACATTCACGATAACGACGCCAAAGTCGACGACCACCGCATGCCGGGCGACGGCACCATCGACTGGCCCGCGTTCAGTGCCGCCCTGCGCACTAGCGCTAACCAATCGCCCCGAATGCTTGAGGTCTTCTACGAAGAGTCAAAGGTCGAGGCGCTGGCGAGCGCGGGGTACGCGTCCAAGCTCCGGGAAATCTGCGCGCTGTAACTGCGGGTCAGGCCCTGGTTCCGGCGCGCGATGTCAGATCGAATCGTGAGGCAGGCGTGCGGTATGAGCCAAGAACGTGAGAGCAATCCGGGTGCGGGCAAGGCCGGTTTCGTGTGGCCGCCGCGTGCGATGGTGGATCTGCCGGCTCGTTGCTCCAGCGCGAATGCCGCAGAGCAACGCCAGCCCGCAAGCCCGAGCAGCGACTGCCGCTCTCGCGCTCGGCAAAGTCGCGAGAACCCCGAAGCCCGCATCCCCGCCGTCAGCACCCGGTCCTCCGCCCTCTCCGCCATCGAAGACGCCTGGCTCGACACCACCCGCCCAACGCTCTGGCGCCGCCTCAGCGCGGCGACTGACCAGCAGAACGGCCTTGACGGCGCAACGGTCTGCCACGGTTGCGGGCGCGAGCGTTCTAGCCTCGACAGTGGGGGAGCCACCTGCGGCTTCTGCCGCCGCGCCCGACCCGCCTGGAGCCAGTTCGTCCGCGTCGGCCCATACCGCGGCGTTCTCCGCGACGCCATCCGCGAGCTGAAGTTCGAACGCGGACGCGCCACCGGCGCACACCTCGGCCGTCTGCTCGGCGCCCGCCTCGCGGCCCGACTCATCGAGCTCGACCGTGCCCGCGAGACCCGGCGCGTCGTGCTTGTGTCCATCCCCACCACCCGCTGGCGACGCATGACCCGAGGCATTGACCACGCCCGCGTCATTACGCGCAGCGCCGCTCGCCAGATGCGAGCCGACCTCGCGGCCAGCGGGCACGGGGCCGAGGTCGAACTCGCAAACCTCCTGACCCGTCGCCACCGCCGCTCTCAAACTCAGGTCGCCGCCTCCGCCCGGCACCGAAACGTCGCCGGCGCGTTCAAACCGCGAAACCTCGGATGGAAGCTCGCGGCGAGCCAGGGCAAACACGCAACGCGAGTGACGAGCGCAGGAGTCTTGGGCAGGATTTCCGGCTGGATTGGGTGGATCTGGCGCGAATCCAGACGGTCGATCTCGCCGTGGGTCAGGGTTTTGGATGGAAACGCCGAGCCCCGCCCGGGGACGGTCATCATCGGGATCGACGACATCTCGACCACCGGGGCGACGATGCACCAGGCGATTCGAGTGATTGAGCGGGCGATCGGGTCCCGAGGGATGCGCGCGGGAGGTGTTCGGCTGTGGGCAGCAGCGGTCGCGGTGACGGGGCTGAAAGACTCCGATAAATGAGCCACTGGGGCGGATATGGGTGTGAAGTTGGGGTTGAAGGGCACGGCGTAAAGGCCGGACGCGCGGCAGCGGAATGCGCAGAATTGACGAGCGGATGATGAAAAAATCGAAAAACTGTTGGGCAAGCCGCTTGACCGGGCCGGGGCCGGAGGTATCATCCTGACCCATCCGCGACCGAAAGGAAGTGAGTGTGGGACGCGTCGAAAAGACGCGGCAAACTTTGAAAAGTGAACAGTTGGAAGTCCGCGAGAAGATGCGGCGCAAGCGACGTTTCGCGACGTATGCCGTTTAACAACGGTGCTTGTGCTGAATCCAAAACGTTGGCCAGGTTCACAACTGGCCGCGTCACTCTCGCGAGACGAAGAATTTAAACCCTTTTTCGTTAATGAGTGAGCAACCAAACCCATCCCGGCTTAGCCCCGAGGATGGGGCCGGAGGCCGGAGGTTGAAAGACCAAAGGTTGACGGTGACCGCCCATCGGGTAACGCCGATGGGGAATCAGGTCAAATCTTTCTTGTAAGAAACGCCGCTTCGGCGGTGTAAAACGGAAAACAAGTGAAGAGTTTGATTCTGGCTCAGATTGAACGCTGTCGGCATGGTTAAAGCATGCAAGTCGAACGGACCCGCAAGGGTCAGTGGCGGAAGGGTGAGTAACACGATTGAACGTACCCTGAGGTAGGGGATAGGCACGGGAAACTGTGCATAATACCCTATGATCTCCTCGGAGCAAAGATTTATCGCCTTGGGATCGGCAATCGTCCTATCAGGTAGTTGGCGGGGTAAAAGCCCACCAAGCCTTAGACGGGTAGCAGGTGTGAGAGCACGGCCTGCCACATCGAAACTGAGACACTGTTCGGACTCCTACGGGAGGCTGCAGCGACGAATCTTCCGCAATGGGCGAAAGCCTGACGGAGCGATGCCGAGTGTGGGATGAAGCGGCTTTGCCGTGTAAACCACTGTCAGGGGATAGAAAAAATGATCATCCTCAAAGGAAGGGGCGACTAACTCTGTGCCAGCAGTCGCGGTAAGACAGAGGCCCCAAGCGTTAATCGGAATCACTGGGCTTAAAGGGTGCGTAGGCGGATCTGCAAGTGTCGTGTGAAAGCCCACTGCTCAACGGTGGAACAGCACGGCAAACTGCAAATCTTGAGGAATCTAGAGGCCGGTAGAACGATTGGTGGAGCGGTGGAATGCGTAGATATCAATCGGAATGCCAAAGGTGAAGACAGCCGGCTGGGGATTTCCTGACGCTGAGGCACGAAAGCGTGGGGAGCAAACAGGATTAGATACCCTGGTAGTCCACGCCCTAAACAATGTGTGCTGGATTACGGCGGCTCTGACGCCGTCGGGATCGAAGAGAAATTGTTAAGCACACCGCCTGGGGAGTACGGTCGCAAGGCTAAAACTCAAAGAAATTGACGGGGGCTCACACAAGCGGTGGAGCATGTGGCTCAATTCGAAGCAACGCGCAGAACCTTACCTGGGTTTGACATGGTCGGATTAGTCTGTGGAAACATGGATGAGGCCCGCAAGGGTACAACGATCACAGGTGCTGCATGGCTGTCGTCAGCTCGTGCTGTGAAGCGTCGGGTTAAGTCCTCTAACGAGCGCAACCCCTATCACTAGTTACTAACGCGTTATGGCGAGGACTTTAGTGAGACTGCCGGTGTCAAGCCGGAGGAAGGCGGGGATGACGTCAAGTCCTCATGGCCCTTACATCCAGGGTTGCACACGTGCTACAATGGTGCATACAAAGCGACGCAAAACCGCGAGGTCGAGCAAATCGCAAAAAATGCACCCCAGTTCGGATTGCAGGCTGCAACCCGCCTGCATGAAGCCGGAATCGCTAGTAATCGCGGATCAGCTACGCCGCGGTGAATGTGTTCCTGAGCCTTGTACACACCGCCCGTCAACTCATGGGAGCCGGTAGAGCCCGAAGCTGCTGGAGTTCACCAGCAACCACGGCAAGATCGGTGACTGGGAGTAAGTCGTAACAAGGTAGCCGTAGGAGAACCTGCGGCTGGATCACCTCCTTTCTAAGGGATTCCTTAGACTGGCCTTGTCTTTCACTTCATTGTGATCGAATCGCGGAGCGATCCGCAGCCAGATCGTCAGTGTCTTTTCGTCCGCCGTAAGGCGGGCATCCGCGGCGTAAGCCGTGGTCAACGGACTTCCAACTGTTTACAATCTTTGCAACGCCCATCGGCTTAACACCGGTGGGCGTTGTCATTTTTGAGCCTTTAACTCGCTACTCGCTACTCGCTACTCGCTACTCGTAAGTCGTAAGTCGTAAGTCGCTACTCGCAAGTCTCAAGTCCCGAGTCCCAAATCCCGAGATGCACCTCGTGAGATGCAAGACGGCCTTCTGCCGCCCCTCGCTCTCTCCCCTCGATCCCTCAATGCCTCGATCCCTCGATCCCTTGTTCCCCCGATCCCTTCCCCTCCCTACCGCCTCACAACCGCCACCCGATTCCGCACCACCATGATCACCGTAATCGCCGCCGCCGCGATCCCGATCAGCACCAGGCTCATCGCCGTCGCGCCGGAGTAGTTCATCGCTTGCA
>JBBQMD010000078.1:0-9366 GCA_038328575.1 Phycisphaerales bacterium
GATTACTCGTTCCGCTCGATCTCGTTCACCGCGGTGCCCGCTCCGGGCGCGGGCGCGCTGGCGGGTCTTGGGCTCTTGGCGGCGGGCCGTCGCGCACGCCGGAAGTAAAGCAGGGGGCTGACAAGCGATATTTGCGGCTCATCGGTGGAAACCGCTCCCTATACAGGGGGCGGTTTTTGTTCTAATATGTAAAAACCAGAAAACTCTATAAATTTGATCCATTTTTGCGACTTCGAAGAGACGATGATTCAATCGTCTGGCAAACTTGATCAACTTCCGGGCACGAACTCCCGGATAAACGACACACCGGAGGCTCGCCATGTTTCCTCTCCGCCATCTGCTGCCCGCCGTCGTGGCCTGCATGTCTCCGCTCACGACGCTCGCCCAGCCAATGAATGCCGGCGACTATGTCGGTCCCTTCTATGGTGATATGACCGCGGCACAGAAACAAGAGGTTCGCGACTGGAACCTTGCGCTCTGGAACCGCATTGACACCGGCGACCCGCAAACTCTCACGCTCACCGAGCCGGTCTGGCAGTCGCCTCTTTTCAATCCGCTCCGCGCCACCCGCGCCACTCTGGAACGTCTGAAGATTCTCGATCCGTCTGATTGTGATTGGGCGATCATCACCGCGACGGAGGGAAGCCCGCTTTGGGAGAAGCGCGAGGCCTTGAGGGCCTCCATGATTGACGGGAAGTTTGAGACCGATCCCGTGACAAACGCGGAGGGCTTTCACACTCACGTCCAAGACATTTTTAACGCCCCGCCGGGCGTTGGCGTTGATGCCTGGTTTGCCGACGGCAAACTTGTCAGCATCAACCTCCCGAGCGACATCACCGTGGGGTTCGTGACCGAAATCTGCGCGACCGCCGAAGGCCCGATTGACTGCGCCGCGTATCAGCAGCAGCACAGCGGCGAGAGCCTCACACACGCGTTCGCCCTGTTGAACGCCTTGATCACAACGCTGCCGACGTTTGCGGATCAGTGTGTGCCGGTGACCGAGGGGCAGAAACTCATCACCGGGGCCGAGAGTCGCGCTGACCAAGTCGAGCGACGCGTGCAGGAGATCATGGTCGAGCAGGGGTTGCTGCCCATCACATACCGGTTCGACGTGACATTCGGCGTTTACGGTTCGCTGCCGGCTATTCAGGTGGATGTCAAAGATTACACGATCTTCATTGACGGATGGTCCGGCAGCACCAGCGGGCTCAGACCCACAAGGAGTAATCTTGAACTGTCGAACCTCACTAGACTTTATTGGGAGGTTGACCTCGACCGGCCCTTCTACAAGGCGTATCGCGCAGAGTCGGGATGCCAAGCGCAGTTTGCTTTGGCATGGACACCGTATCAAATTCAGCCGACCGACACCTTGACACCCCTTCCC
Organism: Phycisphaerales bacterium; assembly: GCA_038328575.1. GTDB lineage: Bacteria > Planctomycetota > Phycisphaerae > Phycisphaerales > UBA1924 > JACVCS01. The sequence goes on from JBBQMD010000078.1 coordinate 1,385, forward strand.
GCATCCCCGCCGGGGTCAACGTTGCCCGGTCGACCGACTCTTCCGATCTGTACGCCGAATGCCACGACAAACACCTGCACCTGCGTGACCGAGCGGGCTTACACGATCACGCCGTGCCCCCCAGGAGCACCGTCGTTTGGAGCCGTCGGCTGCCGCGTCATTGAAATCACGACCTGTACTTGGAACGTCGGCGGCGGAGGCTGCAGCGCATTCCCGCCCAACTGGCCCGGGCAGGCGCCTTCGAGCGGATGGCCCACGCCGTTGGCGACTTGCACGTCTGTGTACGGGTGGCGGTGAAAATCAGGCTTGTTTGGTTGATGTCAAGGTTAGACGGCCAGCGACTCGATCAACTCCGCCCACTGGCGCGTTGCGGTTTGCATATCAAACCGCCCCGCGACACACGCCCGCGCGCGAGCACCCGTCGCAGTCGCGAGCGCCGGGTCGTTCTTGTAGCGCAGGATCGCGTCCACCAGCTTGTCCGTCTCGCCCTCGCGGACGCGCACGCCGGCGCCGGTTTCTTCCAGCACGCGTCCGGTCTCGGCGGTTGGGTGGCCGACGTAGATCGATGGGCGGCCCGCGGCGAGGATGCCGAAGAGTTTGCTGGGGACGACGAGCCCTTCGACGCCTTCTTTGATCGAGATCAAGTGGACATCAGCGGCGGCGAGCGAGAGGCCGAGTTGCTCGCGCGAGACATAGTCCTGCCACTGGGCGTTCTTCAGCGCGTGCTGCTGGATGAACGCCTGGACTTCTTTCTTGCGTTTGCCGGAGCCGACAAAGACGAATGAGATGTCGTCGCGATCGCGCAGGGCGAACATGGCGGCGCAGATTGTCTGCGCGTCGTGACCGATGCCGAAGTTGCCGGAGTACATGACGGTGAACGTGTTGCCGAGGCCCCAGGCGGCGCGGTACGGGGAGGCGTCGCGGGGCGTGCCCTCGATGCCGCGGAGGTCCGCCCAGACGGGGATGAGTTTGACCTTGGCGGCGGGGATGCCTTTTTCCAGCACGCGTTCCTGCATGCAGCGCCCGAGGACGACGGCGGCATCGCTGCGACGGAGAAGGAAGCGGCTGAGGGTTTCGAAGGATCGGGTGATGAGGGAACGGGGCTTCATGACGCCGCAGGCGACGGGGACGTCGGGGTAGAGATCCATGACCCAGTAGATGGCGCGCGAGCCGCGCAGGGCCTTGGCCAGGAGGCCGACGATGGCGATGAAAGGCGGCGTGGTGTAGCTGACGACGACGTCGGGGCGTTTGAGCGTGAGGACGCGGGCGGTGGCCAGGACGTGAAAGAGCGCGAAGTCGGCGATGCGGGCGGCAATGCCCTTTTTGCCAAAGAGGTTGACGCCCAAGCGGTGGACGCGGATGCCGTCGATGATCTCGAAGCTTGGGAGCTGGGCCCCGCTTTGGCCATAGATCGAGCGGGAGGCGACGGCGGAGACGGTGTGCCCGCGCCGGACGAGCTCGTCGGCCAGGTCCTTGCCCATCTGTGCGGTCGCGACGACGTCGGGGTAGAACGGCTGATTCAGGAGGACGACGTGCATGGGCGGGAGGGTAGCGCGAAGCGAGGTGAGCGCTGCGCTTTACATGACTACATCGCACATGGCTCCATGGCACATGGCCACATCGCACATTGTTACATGGCACATCGGAGGGATCCGGCGGAGGGCGTTGGGATGGGGCGGGGGCGTTGGGATGGGGCGCGGGTTCTGGCGCGGGCGCGCGTTTAGCGGGTGCTTTGGATGCGTTGCACATAGCGCTGGATCAGGTCGGTGTCCGCGGCGTTGATCGCGTTGTCGAGGTTGACGTCTATCGGTTGGGTCGCCTGGGTGTAAAGGTCTTCGATCCCGACGCTTCCGTCGGCGTTGCGATCCATGCGCGGGTTGAAGAGCGTGCTGAGGATTTCGTTTCGGTCCTCGCTGGCGGGGATCAGGAACTCCAGCGCGCCGGGCAGGCGCGAGGCCCAGGCGGGCTCGTTGTGCTGCTGGTTGAGGCCCAGCACATGACGCACGGCGCTTTCGAGCGTGTAGCGTGGCGTGCTGCCGCCGGCGAAGAAATCGCGGAGGTTGTAGGTGTTCCAGTAGTTGTCGCTGCTGGCGTCGCCGCTATCGCCGCTGTCCATGTACATGCGGACGTTTCGCGGAGGGGAGCCGGTGGTGGAGCGGACGCGGTTGAGGAAGGTCGGGCACGTTTGCCAGGCGCCGCTGAAGAGGCCGAGGCGCGAGAACGAGGAGGTGTAGTCCCACGCGAGGTAGAGACTGACCACGCCGCCCATGCTGGAGCCCATCGCGCTGGTGTCGTCGCGACCGGTGAGCGTGCGGTATGTGCTGTCGATCTGCGGTTTGACCTCGTTCAAGATGTAGCGGGCGTATCGATCGCCCCGGCCTGCGCCGAAGAGGTTGTCACCGGGCGGAAGGTAGTCTTGCAAGCGGGCGGGGCCGGAGTCCATCGCGACGACGATGCTTTCGCGGATGCGGGCCTGTTGCTGGAGGGAGGTGAAGGTGGGCTCGCCGTTCCAGGTGCCGAAGGAGCCGAACTCGAAGACGTTCTGGCCGTCGTGCATGTAGACGACGGGGTAGCGCCGGGTGGTGTGCTGGGTGTAGCCGCGGGGCAGGAAGACGCGGTGTTGGCGGGTCTCGCCCATTTCGGTTGAAACGATCTTGGGGATTGTCGATGAGACGTTGGGATCGTAATCGCGGCGCGGCGTGCTCACGGTCGGGCTGGGCAGGTAGGTGTATTGCTGGCCGTCTTGGATCCAGACGCCGTCGAGTCGGGTGGTGTATTGGCCGGCGGCGGGGTAGCGTGCGCCGGCGTTGGCGTCGGTGAAGTAGAACTCGTAGGCGATGGCGGGGGGGAGAAAGTTCCAGGCGAGCCACACGCGATCGGCGGTGCGCTGGTTGAGCGAATCACCCCAGAGCTCCATCGAGCGTGAGGCGAAGGGGGCGCTCGCGATGCCATTGTCAGCGACGGGGCGGAACCAGATCTTCGGCGACGGAATATCCCACGTGAGCAGGAGCGTCTTGCCCGGGACGCTGGGGGTTGTCGGCGCGACGATAAGCGGGATGAGCGAGGGGCTGACGAAGGTCGCGTTGGTGGAAACTCTGGCCTGCGCGGGCGAGTCCAGCCGCGTGAGGTAGCGGTATGAGCCCGCGGCGCCCGCAGGGAGCGAGATGTTCATGCGCCAGAGCGGGTACGACGACGCATCGAGCTTGACGGCCCTGCGCACGTCGTTGCCACCCAACTCAGGCAGGTCGCCCAGGACGTAGACGGATGTGCCGTTGGTCGTGGTCTGGGTGATGGAAAAGGTGACGCTGTGGCGCGGGGCGGGCTGGGCGAGCGCGACAGTGTTGACAGTGGCGAGCAGCGCGCACATAACGATCGTGGCGCGGGTGGAACAGAGCGGCGAAGACATCATGCCCAGAGTGTACTGCGCGCTGCGAGTCGGGCCACGAAAGCGGGGGGCGGGGGGCGGGGGGCGGGGGGGTACACGCGCCGTGGTCAGGTCTTTGGTGGGAGCTTGAGTTCGCCGATGGCGTCGATGATGCGCTCGTGCGTGCGTGGCTCAGCGGCGATGATGCCGAACGTGCGGTTGAGCTTGAGCTCGCCAAAGTACAGCTCGCGCCCGAAAATGTCGGTAACGCGACCGCCGGCCTTCAGCACCAGCAATGTGCCGGGCGCGTGGTCCCAGGTGTTCTCGCGGTACGAGGCCTTGCCGACGCGGATGTAGGCGTCGGCGCGGCCGAGGGCGACCATGGCGTACTTGCACTGGCCGTCGGCTTCCAGCGGGACGATCATGTCGCCCAGGTGATCGATGACGCGGTCCATGGAGGAGCGGTCGGAATGGCCGCGCTCGACGGAGCGGACCAGGCGTGGGGGATCGCTCGCGGCGCGTGGTGAGCGAAGGACGCGCGTCCAGCGTTCGGGATTCATAGCGTCGGGCGCGCCGATGAGCCAGACGCCGGGCTCGGGGTCCCGAGCATCGGCGGCGACGATGCAGCCGCCTTGGGGATCGATCTCGACGCCCAGGGCCGGGTCGATGGAGAGATTGGGGCAGGCGACGGCGGTGACGATGGGGCGGCCATCGGCGACCAGCGCCAGGCACACGGCGTACTGCTGATTGCGGAGGAAGCCCTTGGTGCCGTCGATGGGGTCGGTGGTCCAGAAGGGCTCGTGCGCGATGACGTCGCCGTTGGCATCGCGGGTCTGCGTGATCGCGCCAGAGCCGAGGTCGATGGCGTCGAGGAACTCGTCGCGCGTTGCATCGGGCCAGGTGTTGCTCGCGCGCAGGGCCTCCAGCGCGTGGTCCACGTGCGCGGCGCTTGCGGGCAGGCGCAGGAATCGTGAGTCCTCTTCGCTTATGAGCGGGGTGTTGCCCGGGAAGCCGACGGCGAGGCGGTCGCGCATCACGCGGGCGATGAGCGCGGAGCTTCCGAAGTCACCAATGGTGACCGGTGAGCCGTCGTCTTTGATGATGCGTTCGATGCCGCCGGGGCGATTCTGAACCCGGCGGCACAGGACCGCCGACCGGCTGACCGCATGGACCGCGGTTGCCAGTTCAATACTTGGATTTTTTGTGTTCACGTCGCACACTAGCGCGATGCGAATCGAAGTCAAGATGGGAGCAATATTATTTTGCCGTGGGCTCAGGCGGCGCGGCGGGTGCCGTCGTCAAGCGTGCGCGTGAAGGCGTCTTTGGTGCTGGCCAGAAGGCTCGGGACGGCGTCGGCCCGCTGGCGCTGCGCGAGGCTCACGGCGAACGTCGCGGCCTGCTGCTTGAGTTGCTCGCGCACGAGGTTTGCTGTCTCCTGGGCGTAGTCGGTGTCGAGGATTAGGCCCTTGGCGGCGATGGTGCTCTCGAGCTCCGCCTGGAGTGCGCTGGCCTCGCTGTCAAGAGACTTGATCTGGGTGCAGTAGGTGGCGCGGGTTTCACTGATCTGCGCGATCGCGGCGGCGACGGCCATCTGGCCTTCCTCGACGTCGCCAGATGCCAGGTTAAACGCGCCGCCGGAGCGGAACTCGTTCAGCGAGGCGTTGATCACGCGTGCTGCCGGCGTTGTCCGCGACGGTGTATTGGCCGCGCCCGAGCGCCAGGGTTCGGTAGCTCTCAAGGCTGACGCCCCGGGTCACGACCCTCGCGCCGCGCTCGCTCAGGCGGCCGGTGTTGGCGAGATAGTCGATGGTCTGGACGAGCGAGTTTGCTTCGGTTTGCAGCCCTTCCAGTTTGGCGCTGCTGAGCGTGGAGCAGTCGGCGGCGCGCACGACGACCGCGTTGAGTGAGATGAGCAGGTCGCTGATGACCGAGAGGCCGCCTTCAGTGGCGCCATACTGGTATTGGCGGCGCGTGATGCCCTCGATCTGTTTAGAGAGCTTGACCTCTTTGTTGATGAGCCCTTCGCTGGCGATGAGGCCAGCGGGATCGTCGGCGCCGCGGTTGATGCGCTTGCCGCTGGCGAGCCGCTCGATGATCTGCCCAAGCTGCCGCTGGGACTGACCGAGCTGGCTCAGCGCGCGAGAACCGCCCAGGTTGAATCCAATCCCCACGGTCATTGGAAGGGATTCGGCATTCGGCCGCGAGGGCTGAGGCGCTGGTCGGGGGACGCCGAGAACCTGCGCCGGGGAGGGTCGAGATGCGCGGCGGGTGACGGTTGTGACGGTGAGTGCCTCTAGGCTGTTAAAGAGGATGAGAGCGCGCGAGCTTGCCGGGCGAGCGGCGAAGAGTTACTTGCTGGGATTCTTGAGGTACCACGCGATGGTCTGGCGCAGGCCCTCTTCGAAACCGACCTTTGATTTCCAGCCCAGGAGCTTGTCGGCGAGGTCGACGTTCAGGCAGCGGCGGGGCTGGCCGTCGGGCTTGGTGTGGTCCCAGACGACGCCGCCCTGGAAGCCGGTGAGGCGGACGATGAGCTCGACGAGGTCTTTGATCTTGATCTCAAAGCCGGCGCCGAGGTTGATGGGCGTCGGGTCGTCGATGATCTCTGCGGCGCGGAGGATGCCCGCGGCGGCGTCTTCGGAATAGAGAAACTCACGCGACGCGGCGCCGGTGCCCCAGCAGACAACTTCCTTATCGCCGCGGTCCTTGGCTTCGACGCACTTGCGGATGAGCGCGGGGATGACGTGGGAGGATTCGAGGTCGAAGTTGTCCTCGGGGCCGTAGAGATTGACCGGCAGGAGATACGACGACTTCATGGCGTACTGAAGTTTGTAGGCGTCGAGCATCTGCCACGCGGCCTTCTTGGCGACGCCGTAGGGCGCGTTGGTCTCTTCGGGGTAGCCGTTCCAGAGCTCGGACTCGGTGAACGGCACGGGCGTGAACTTGGGGTAGGCGCAGATGGTGCCGACCTGGATGAACTTGCCGTCGCGCTCGACGAGGCCGTCCTGACGGGCGAGCTCGATGAGATGCAGGGCCATGGCCATGTTGGCAAAGAAGTAGCGCCCGGGGTTTTTGCGGTTGGCGCCGATACCGCCGACCTCTGCGGCGAGGTGGAAGATCAGGTCGGCCTTGGCACCCTTGAAGGCGTCGCGATAGAGCCGGGCGACGTCGGCCTCGCGCGTCAGGTCAAAGTCCTTGCGGCGCGGGATAAAGATGTTGGCGTCGGGCACGCCGGCGTGTTTGAGCTGACGGACGAGGGCTTTTCCTAGGAACCCGGCACCGCCGGTGACGATGATGCGCTTGGAGTCGAGATTCATGGGGCAAGGTTAGGGGCGGTTCGGCCTCGCGTCAGCGTCAGCCCGGGCGCTGGAGGAGCCAGTTGTGCTTGACCTGGCGGACGAGCTTAAGGCCCTCGCGTTCGATCGCGTCGATGATGCGCTGCTGGTCGCGCTCGCCATCTTTGTACAACCAAGGGTGGAGCTCGATGATGATGGTCTTGATGAAGCTGGGGAAGTTCGCGGGGTACTTCATCAGGATTTCTTCACTGCTCTCGATATCCATGATGAGCATCTCGGGCTCGATGCCCTGCTCGCGGCAGATGGTCGAGAGGTCGTAGGTGCGAACGTCGGAGGCGCTGGATGGCGGGGGGGCGGCGCGGGTTGCGGTTGCTGCGCCGCCTGGGCTGGCGGCGTCATCGAAGCTGAACTCCACGCGTCCGCCGAGCGAGACCTCGCCGCCGGTGAAGCCCTTGATGTTGAGCTCGGGCGGGAGATTCCAGACGGGGAAGGCGTAACCGGTGAGCACCTTGATCGGCTTACCGACCTCGAGCCAGGTGCGTGAGAAGCTCGTGAGCTTGGGCGAGGCCTCGACGGTGACAACGCGCCCGGTGGGGCCGACGCGCTCGGCGACAACGGCGGCGATGATGCCGATGGACCCGCCCAACTCCAGCACCTGCATGCCGGGGCGCGCCAGCTCGACGATTAGCGTGCGCTCGGCGATCTCGTAGGAGTTGTCGCGCAGCGTGGAACGGACGCCGAAGCTGTAGGGCGTGTTGCGCAAGCGAATCTTGGCGCCGTTGAGCGTGACGGATTCCGGCCAGTAGGACTCGGGGACGAAGGTGCGTAGCGCCCAGCGCCGAAAGTTGTAGTAGCTTGTGGGCATGGCCATCAGGGAACTCCTTCGGGGGTGGCGAGTCGGGGCGTAAGGCTGAGCATCAGCGGCCCAGCGGTCTCTGTGGGCGGGGCTTTTAGAATACACGGGATTGGCGCAGCTGCCCGAGCGAGGCGTGAAAAGATGTTGAAGCGAAGTCTATCCTGACCCTCGCCCAACCCGAGAACCCCATCAATGCGACAAGTGGACCTTCGAAACACGGATCTGCAAACGTCCGCCCTTGGATTTGGGTGCGTGGGGCTGACGTCACACGGCTCGATCGACAAGGCGATGGACACGCTCAATGCGGCGCTGGATTCGGGAGTGTCACACTTTGACGTCGCGCGGCTGTACGGTTTCGGGCAGGCGGAGGGAATTCTCGGGAAGTTCATTCAGGGCAAACGCGATCAACTGACGATCGCGACGAAGTTTGGCTTGAATCCGCCCTCGCTGCCCGGAATCAGGGCGG
>JBBQMD010000079.1:0-9214 GCA_038328575.1 Phycisphaerales bacterium
CGAGCAGACCAGCGCGGAGATTGATAGCGATCTCCGCCGCGTCGAGGCGCAGGTGGATGTCGCGCTGGACGAGGCGACGATGAGCAACTCGCCCTCAGCGATCAACGTGAACATCGAACTCGCCAGCCAACTCATGGACGCCAGCATCTACGGCAACCGCGGCGACACCATCGCCGACCTCGACCAAACCTTCGGCACCAGCCCGCAAGCACTCCAGAACTAGCCGTGATTCCCTGAACCCTCTTCGCCCCCTTTGATTCCTTTTCCTCGTTCGCACCTTGCGGACCCCGGCCCTCTCGATCACCCGCCCCTTTCCCACCTCGCCCTCGATCCCTCGATCTCCTGATCGCTTGATCCCTTCCCCTCTTCCCCACATGAACCGCCCGCTCCCACCATCACCCCCCGCAACGACACCGAGCCCGATGCCCAAGTGGGCGACTGATCTGATCTTGCAATACGAGTCGGGCGCGGCGGGCCAGTTCATCTTGTACGGCAACGTACACGATCGCGTGTTACTGCCCGGCGGCGGGCCGTCGGCTGTCGCTGGTATCGCAAGTGTGGCAGGTGTCTCGAGCGTGTCAGGCGCTGGTGCTGCGATGAGCGCCGCAACTTTGCCGGCTACGCCACAGCTCGCAACGCCGCAGCGGCTCGGCTCACTGACGGACTTCATTTCGCTGGCGCTGCTGCCCAGGTTTGACGTGGTGCTGAGCTATGACCTTGGCAACGGCATCCGGATCGAGAAGGGCGGCGAGCTGTTCCAGCAATGGCCGGCGTTCAAGGCGGGGGGCGGGGCGTTGCCGAAGGAGCCGCGGAGCGCCATCGATGCGCTGACGCAGTATCTGCGGTACGTTTCGAACCTGCACCGGCTGACGCAGAAACGCACGCAGGTCGGCGTGTTCGTTCGCTCGGCGAACCTGATCGTGCCCTCGGTGCGCGGCGGCGTCGCGTACGACCTTGCGGCGCTGGCGCTGAACATCCGCGATTGGGCCAGCGAGCAGGCGCTGGCCGACCATCCGCTGGCAACGTTCCTTATCACCGAGAATCTCAGCGACCTGCACCCGTTGATCGTGAACAACCCGCGAGCGGCGCGGATGGAGATCCCATTGCCTCGCACGATGGACCTTCAGAACGCGCTGGTGGCGATGTCGCCGACGTATCCCAAGGCGCTCGAAGGCTTCGCGCAGAACCTTGATCAGCCCGCGGCCCAGCTCACCGGCGCGACGCTCTCGGCGGTCGAAGGCATGCTCAAGACCAAGCAGCATCGGAGCGAAGCCATCACGCCGGGCGACCTCGCAATGCTCAAGCGCGAGCTTGTCGAGAAGGACACGCAGGGGCTCATCGACTTCATCCAGCCCGATCGCTCGCTGGACGATCTCCACGGCCAGGACGCCATCAAGCAATGGCTCACGCAGGACATCACGCTCTGGCACCAGAACGATCTGAACGCCATGCCGATGGGATACCTCTTCTGCGGGCCGGTTGGCACTGGCAAGACCTATATGGTCGAGTGCCTCGCTGGCAGCGCCGGCGTGCCGGTGGTCAAGCTCAAGAACTTCCGCGACAAGTGGGTCGGCAGCACCGAGGGCAACCTGGAGACGATCTTCCGCCTGCTGCATGCGCTCGGGCGCTGCTACGTCTTCATCGACGAGGCGGACCAGGCGCTGGGCCGGCGCACGAGCGAGAGCGGCGATAGCGGCGTGGGCGGGCGCGTCTACTCGATGATGGCCGAGGAGATGAGTAACACCCGCAATCGCGGCAAGATCGTGTGGGTCCTGGCCAGCAGCAGGCCCGACCTGATTGAGGTAGACCTGAAGCGCCCCGGGCGCGTGGATGTCAAGGTGCCGCTGTTCCCGACGACGACGCCGGAAGCGGGCTTCGCGCTCATGCGGGCGTTGCTGAAGAAGCGGGGCGTGCCGCTGGAGGCGAGCGCGTTTGACGAGCTCAAGACCGATTCGGGCACGCTGGTGCCAGACTTGCTGACGCCGGGCGCAGCGGAGGCGCTGGCGGTGAAGGTCTACCGCGCATCACGCACGCAGAATCTCTCGGCGCTAGGTGCGCTGCGGGCCAGCCTGATGGACTATCGCCCGCCGGTATCGCCGGAGGTCATGAAGTTCCAGATCGGCCTGGCGGTGAGCGAGGCGAGCGATGCCAGCTTTGTGCCCGAGCGGTTTCGGTGATGCCGTCGTTCGCTTGGTATCTTTCGTGCGCCCGAATCACTACGCTTGAACCATGCTGACCTCGGCCGACCAAGCACCGCAAGACCGCCAGACGACCGTCGCCGACCCCGCGCTCTCGATGGGCGCGCCCGCGAGCACTGGGCTGCTGTCGGTTCGCGATCTGAAGACCTACTTCCCGATCCGCAGCGGCCTGCTGCAGCGGACGATCGGGCATCAGAAGGCGGTGGACGGCGTCTCGTTTGACGTGATGCCGGGCGAGACCCTCGGGCTGGTCGGCGAGTCCGGCTGCGGCAAGACCACCGTGGGCCGGACGATCCTGCGGCTGATCCCCGCTTCGGGCGGGACCGTCACGTTTGACGGGCAGGACGTGCTCGCGGCTCGGCCGGGCGCGCTGCGCCAGCTTCGACGGCAGATGCAGATCATCTTCCAAGACCCCGGCGGATCTTTGAACCCGCGCATGCGCATCGCCTCGATCATCAGCGAGCCGCTGCTGGTCCACAACATCGTCACCGATCGCGATCAACTCCGGCACGCGGTCGAGGAAATCTTGCAGCGGTGTGGGATGCCCAAGGCCGCGGCGGACCGGTACCCGCACGAGTTCAGCGGCGGTCAGAAGCAGCGCATCGGCATCGCTCGTGCGCTGTCGCTGAAGCCGAGGTTTATCGTGTGCGACGAGCCGACCAGCGCGCTGGATGTCAGCATTCAGGCACAGATTCTCAATCTCCTCAGCGACCTGCAGACCGAGTTTAATCTCAGCTACTTATTTATCAGCCACGACATGGCGGTGATCCAGCACATGTGCCGTCGCATCGCGGTGATGTACAAGGGCAAGATCGTCGAGACGGGCACGCGCGACGAGATCATCAACACGCCGCGGCACCGCTACACGCAGTCGCTGCTATCGGCAGTCCCCGAGCCAGACCCGCGCCGCAAGCGCGAGCGGATCATGTTTGATGGCGGGGCGATGTAGAGGGGCGCGGCGACATGGCCACATGGCCCATCGCCACTTCGCACATTTCGGTGAGGCACGTTCGGAGGGGGCAGAAGAAAAGCCCGCACGTTTGAAGGCGTGCGGGCTTGTGGTTTCGACAGTGGGTTGTTGCTTCGTTCGAGGAACGGTCACGGCTCATTGCCGTTAAACAAGCACCAAGCCCGAACCGCTCTATTGCCGGGCCGTTTACCACCCAAACATCAACACGCGCGGCGAGGTCAGGATCACCGGCTCGCGACGCATCTGAAGCATCGCGTCTAGCGACGCGCCGATCTGCCGGCCCGCGGCGGGGCCCATGAGCTCGATCGCGGTGGCGCGGATCGTGGAGACAACGCCCGCGCCGAGGCCCGGGCCCGCGATCATCGAAGAGACGCCCGGCGCGTGAGCGCTTGCGCCAAAGTTGCCCATGAGGTCCTCGATGACTTCCTGAATCGACTTCGGTGCCGGGTAGTCCATCACGTCATACCCGCCGTCCTTGAGCCCTATCTTCATCGCCAAGTCGCCGATGGCGTCGTCCAGCGTCCCGACCTGGTCGGCCATCTTCAGCTCGACCGCCCGCGCGCCGGTGAACAACCGGCCCTCGGCGGTCTGCGCCAGCTCGATCCCCGGCCGCCCGCTGGTCACGCGCTTGGTGAACAGGTTGTACGTCTCGGTCATCTTCTGGCGCACCATCGCCTTCTCAGCCTCTGACCACGGGCTCATGCTCGCGAACATCGCCGCGCGCGGCCCGCGCGCCCGCGACACCGTGTTGATCTTCAGTTTCTCCATCACGCCCGCCAGCGTCATCTTCCCGCCCACCACACCGATCGAGCCCACGATGCTCGACTGGTTGACGTACACGCGATCGCCCGCGACCAGGCAGTAGAACCCGCCGCTGGCGGCCATATCGCCGACTGACACGAAGACGGGCTTGGGCGCGTGAACCTCGGCACCGACCTTACTTCCGGCCGAGATGCGCTTGAGGCCCTGCCAGATCACTTCGCTGGCGATGGCGCTTCCGCCCGGGCTGTCAATGCGGACGACGAGGCCCTTAATCTTGTCGTTGGACTCGATGTCTTGTAGCGCGCGACGGAGCGTGCGCGACCCGACGGAGCCTTCGCCACCCATCAGCCCGCCGCCGGTGCTCTCGCCGTCAACGATGGCGCCATCAATGTGCAGCACCGCGATGGTGTCGCGGCGCGGCTCATAGTTCGGCTTCTCCATCAGCTTGCTGAACATCTTGAACGGGTTGCTCATCTCGGCGGCGAAGTTCTTGTGCGGGTCGGCGATGAGGTCGCTCTCCCACTCCGGCGTCTCGCCATAGACGGTCTGCAGGTGCTGGTCGAGGTCTGCCAAATCGACGATGGAATCGACGAGGCCGACGCGCTTGGCGTCGGTATCGCTGGCCATCCACGCTGTCTCCAGCGCGCCATCGACCTGCTGAGCGCTCATCTTCCGGCCCTTGGCGATGGTGGCCCGCATGCTGGCGTACATCGAGTCCAGCAGCGCGTTGATGTTCTGGTTCCAGGCCTCGCTGGGCTTGGCGTTGGCCATCATCTCGCTTGCGCCCTTGTAATCACCGACCTGCACGAAGTCGGGCGTGATACCGACCCAGCGGAGCATGTCGGCCAGGTACATCTCTTCCACGTAGATGCCCGGGACCATGACGCCGCCGCCGGCCTCGATCATGACATCGTCGGCGTGGCAGGCCAGGAGCAGCTCGGGGGTGCCGTAGTTCTCGCTGTAGACGTGGATCTTTTTGCCGCTAGCGCGGAACTCGTCCATCACTTTGCCCAGCTCGTCGATATTGGAGCGCGTGAGCTCGGCGTCCTTCAGGCGGATGACGATCCCTTTCAGGTCCGCCTTGCCCGCGGCCTTCTTGAACGCGTCGCGAAGCTGCGACATGTGCATCGCGCCGTTGCCGCCGAGCATGAAGGGGCTGGCGTGCGGGCGGCGGGCGGTGATCTTGCCGTCAAGCTCGATGTAGCCGATCGTCGGTTGACCCGCGAACACCGGGCTCGCGAGCCCGGCGGCGAAGACCAGACACGCAGTGATCAACGTTGAGCGACGCGGGGTGTTGAAGCTGGGCATGGAGAGCTCCGTGGAAATGATGTCTATTCGGGCGGCTGCGAATGGTGGATGAGGATGGTGGCAAAGTCATCGAGCTCAACGGTGTTCGTCGGACGTTGTGTGTAGGTGATCGACCGTCCGGGGTTGCAAGGATCAGGCGGCGGCAATGGGCGAAACCCGAGGGATCAAGGGCCGGCGCCGGCCGCCATCACACCCGCCCGACCACGCACACGATGAAGCTGTCGCCGAGTTCTGTCGGGTCCACCACCGGATGCGCATACGCACGACCCTCAGAATCCTCGGCGTCAATCAACTGGGCGAAGACTTCGACCCGCTTGAAGCCCGCCTCCAACATCGCGTCGCGCAGTTCAGGCACGCTCCAGAGCCGCCAGCGATACACGAACGCGTCGGTCAACTCCTGGACGATCTCGCCCGCGCGCTCGACCCGGAAGTGGATCGCGTTTTCGACGCGGGCGGTCAGCGGGTCGGCCTCGCGCTGCTGCCAAGTGTAACGCACGCGAGCGCCCGGGCGGGCGAGCGCTGCTGGCACGGTGTGGATGCGTTGCACGCTGCCGCTGGCAAAGGCGGTTTCGCCGCCGTAGGTATCGCAGACGAGCACGCCGCGCGGCTTGAGTCGCTGGCGCGAACGCATCAGGTATCGCACCAGGTCAGCGCGCGCGTGAATCTCGCCGATCGAAAAGTTGCCGGTGAAGAGCAAGTCGCACGATCGGGGGCCGCTGGCCGATTTCTTCAGCACGTCGAGGCGGGCCGCAATCAGCCGCTCGGCAAGCTCCGGCGGTTGCTCGCGCCGCCACGCCTCGACGCGCGACAGCGGCTCGGAGTCAACGTCCGCGACGTACGCGATTGCTCGCGGGATCGACTTCACCCAGTGACGCGCACACGCGGCCCCGGCGCAGAAATCCTCACCCAGCACCCGCGGCTCTCCCCCATGAATCGCCCGCAGCAGCGGGATCAACGCCTCCGGCTTCTGCACGCAGATCTCGTAGAGGTCGTGACGATTCATCGGCACAAACGCGGCGGTGTCGCGCCGACTTGAGGCGCCCGATGCACGCCCAACAGACGCTCTGCGTGTTGCGGGCTTCGGCGTCTTGACTCGCATTCGATCTCCGGTTGACAACCTCACCACCTTTTCGCACGCACTCTCGCGCTGTCACCGCAATTGCTGACTCGTCTGCTCGCGCCGCTCACGCCATCCTCACCCAGCGGATCAGCGTTGACAGGTTCGGCGGCTTGCCATACATCAGCACGCCGACGCGGAACACCTTGGCCGATGCCCAGGCCGCGGCCATCGCGGTCAGCATCGCAACACCCGCCGCGGCGGGGTAGTGCCACGCCGGGATCGGCTCCGACCCGCCCATGCGGATCACCATGACAAAGGGATTCAACGCAGGAACGAAGCTCATCACCGTCGCGAATGTCGAGTTCGGCGCTCGCGAGATCGGCAACCACAAGAACCATGGCACCATCACCATCATCATCACCGGCGACAGCAGCGTCTGCGCCTCACGCATTTCGTTCACCGCCGCGCCGATCGCGGCCATCAACGACGCGATCGTGAAGAAGGCGAAGATGAAGAACACGCCCAGCCACACCAGCTTGAACAGCGGCACCAGATCCGCAAGCGCGAACGCCACCAGCCCCGCCATCCCCAGCCCGCCGAAGATCGCCAGCAGCAAGAGCGCCACACCCATCATGCCCAGGATCTTGCCCAGCATGAGCTGCATCGGGCTGACCGCCGAGAGCAGCACTTCCATCACGCGATTGGATTTCTCCTCGATCAGCGCGGTCATCAGGTATTGCCCGCCGCTCATGACGGACATCATGAGCAGGATCATGAACGCGACGGGCACGAGGATCTGCAGCGCGCCGGCGCTTTGCTTTTCGCCCTCGCGGGTCAGCGACTTCACCTCGGCGCTGGGGCGATGCATGAGCTCACGCAGGCGCGCCGGCGAGAGGCCCAGGTTCTGGAATCGCGGGTCCGACGCGACGCGCGCATCGACGATCGCCTCGCCCACGCGCCGGTTGATCGTCGTTTGCAGCTCGAAGTCCAGTTGCGGGTTGACGAAGACCTCGTGCGGCTCCCAGGTCATGACGCGCACGTCGCTCTCGCCTCGGACTTCTGATGGGTCGCTGGCGCCGCGCACGGCGCCCTCGGGGATGATCACCAGCGCGAGTCGTGCGGGCGTGCCGCCATCGCTCCCGGCGCGAATCTGGCTGACGCGGATCTCGTCCTTGACTTTCTCGATGTCCGCATCAGGCTTCAACAGCTCGACACTCAGCCGCGCGCCAGAACCTTTGCCCGCCGGCGACGCCTTTCGCGCCTCTTCGATCTGCTTGTCCACCATCGTCCGCGTCGCCTCGGGCACCGCCACCTGCGACATCGCGTCCTTCATCATCGCCTTGACCTTGCGCCCGTCGGCCTCGGCCTCCTCGCGCACGCCCTCGTCACTAAAGCGCTGCTCGACCAGCACGCCGACCAGGCCACTCTGATCCAGGACGACGATGCGCCCGGAGACCGCCGGGCTCTTGGGCACCAGGCTGATCGCGATCACCACCACCGCCATCATGATGGGCACGATCAGAATGCCGATAAGGAACGCGCGCGTCAGCACCACCGACAGGAACTCGCGGCTTGCGATCTGCATCGTGCGTTTCATGATTCACCTCCGGATTCTGAAGACCCACTTGACGACCGGGCCAGCAGCGCCGGGTCGATGTCCCCGCCGCCGGCACGCCGGACGACCTCGAGAAATACGTCCTCCAACGTCACACGCTTGATCTCGATTCGCCGGACATCAATCCGGTTGACGATCTCGCTCATCACCCGCGCCGGCTGGCTGGCCTCATCGACCGAGACCTCGACCACCCCGCGTGAGGCCCCGCGCTGCGAGCCCGTGCTCACGCGGGCCACCCCCGGCACGCTCGAAAGTTGCGGGGCGTCGTCCGGGTTCATCGTTTCGACGATCAGCGAGCGCGGATTAAACTGTGCCGTGATCTCGCGCAGCGAGCCATCGAGCATCTTGCGCCCGTTGTGGATCATGAACACCTGCTCGCACAACTGCTCGGCCTCAAACATCGCGTGCGTGCTGAAGATGATCGTCCGCCCCGCGCCGTGCTGCTCTTCGATCAGCTCCCGCATCAGCCGCCGGTTCACCGGGTCCAGCCCGCTGAACACCTCGTCAAGAATGATCAGCTCCGGTTCGTGGATCACGCTGGCGATGAACTGCACCTTCTGCTGCATGCCCTTGCTCAGCTCTTCACACTTCTTGCGGGCCGAGTCTCCCAGCGACACGCGCTCCAGCCACTGCTTGACCTTCGCGTCCGCCGGGCCGCCGTCCAAGCCCTTCAATCGCGCGATGTACCCGAGGAACACCGCGACCTTCATCTTGCGGTACAGCCCACGCTCCTCGGGCAGATACCCGATCAAGTCGCGGCTCTCCATCGCGCTGCGCTTGCCCAGCACCCCGATCTCGCCCTGATCCGGGAACAGGATCGACATGATCATCCGGATCGTCGTCGTCTTCCCCGCGCCGTTGGGTCCGATGAACCCGCACACGACGCCCCGCGGCACCACCAGGTTCAAGTCATCCACCGCGACCTTGTCGCCAAATGTCTTCCGCACGCCCTTCATCACGACCGCAGCGTCGCTCATTCACACGCTCCAACGCCGCGCAACCCGCCAATCTGACCCCAATCGCCCGACCGTCCGAGCGAAATCACCCTGCGCAACGCATGCAAACATAGCCCGGCCTCACGCCAAATGCCGCAGCACGCCACCGGCAACAGCCGATATCTCTTGCCATGACCAGCCCTCTCTCGACGCCCGAAGCCGCCGCACTTCGCGCCCAGGTCGCCGATTTCCGGCGCCAGACCTACGCCGCTGGCGAGCTTGTCTCTGATTCCGGACGCGCCACCAAGCTCTGGCCCGCCGGGATGGACCAGCCCGCGGCCGATGCGCTCCGCGACCTAGTCATCC
>JBBQMD010000080.1:0-8889 GCA_038328575.1 Phycisphaerales bacterium
CGCACGCTCCTGCTCACCTTCTTCTTCCGCCAGATGCCCGAGCTCATCCGCCGCGGCAAGGTCTTCAGCGCCCAGCCGCCGCTCTTCAAGCTGCAGTGGGGCAAGGGCAAGACCGCGCGCTTCCAATACGTCGTCGCGCACGACCAGATGGAGGAAGTCCTCACGGAGCAGGGCCTCAGCCGCGCCGTGCTGGTTGTTCGCGACCTTGAAAAGCTCGACCCCAAGACCATGACCGCGCCGATCGAGCGCCGCATCGAGGGCGACGAGCTCCGCCGCCTGGTCCGCACGCTGCGGCGCATCTCCGAACTCGCGAAAGTCGCCGAGCTGCGCGGCGTGAAGTTCCCCAGCCTCCTGGCCTCCCGCACCGAGCCTCGCGCCAAGGACACCGACGGGCGCGTCCACCTGCCGACTCACCGGCTCTCGTGGTCCGGCGGCGAGTGCTTCGCCTGGGGCGAGGAAGACGTCGTCGCGCTCAGCGCCAAGTTCGGGCTGCGCCTCGCGGACATGGTCACTGAGATGCCGGTCGCGCCCGTAGCGGGTGAGGCCGGCGCGCCCGGCGCGACTCCGACCGTCGCCGTCGTACCCGGCACGCGTCTTGCCGGCGCTGGCGCCGGCTCTTCCAGTGGCGGCGCCAGCACCGCGGCGCCCAAGTTCTTCGAGGGCAAGCCCGTCGCCGTCGTGCGCGAGCTGCATGAGAACCGTGAGCTCGACAAGCTCTTTGAAGCGCTGGAGCGCTTCGGCTTCGCCGACGCGATGACCGCGTATCTCTTGAAGCGCACGCTCGCCGAATCCGGCGAGCTGGTGCCGACGCGCTTCGCGTGGGAGCTCGTCAAAGACGCCGCGCCCGCCGAGCCCGACACCGAGTCTGCCACCGACAATGACGACGACCGCGAGCCATCGGACACCCAGCAACAAGCCTCCGCCTTCGCGCGCTCGACCTCGCCGCTCTCAAAGTTCGTCGAAGCCGAGGGCCTCGCCTTCGTCATGCCCGCGCTTCAAGAAGTCGGCTCCCGCGGCATGACCATCAAGCGTTTCAAGGGCCTCGGCGAAATGAACGCCGAAGAACTCTGGGAAACAACCATGGATCCGGCCCGCCGGACGCTGTTGCGCGTGAACTGGGATGTCGCGGGCGAGGCGGATAAGTTGTTCTCGATCCTCATGGGTGAGGATGTCGAGCAGCGCCGTCGGTTCATTGAGGACCACGCGCTGGAAGTCAAGAACATTGACGTCTGAGCGCCGGCCTGTCCTAGGGGCGCTGGTCTGCTGCTCAAGCGTTCACGACGCGGTGTGGCGTTTGAACTTGGCCTTGAGCGCTTCGTCGTTGTTGTGGATGTAGAGTCGGTTGACTTCGATCCAGCCCATGAGTTCGTAGGGTTGGCTTGCGAAGATGGCGTTCAGGGCGGGGTCTTGGCCGCGCGTGTTGTCTTCGATAAGCAGGACGCGCGGCTGCCAGCGGGCGAGATCAAAGCCCGCCAGCAGATCGGCCTCGCCGCCCTCGACATCGATCACCGCGAAGTCGATAGGGCGGTCGTGATGTTCCAGCAACGCGTCGAGCGAGGTCACCGGAACGGTGATGGGGCGTGACTGCACGCCCTGTTGCTCCAGGAGCTGGCTGTGCGCGGCCGTGGGCTCGCGATACGAAAAGACACTGCCCGCGCCATCGCCGGCGACGTGAAACGTGGTGGTGCCGGTCGCCCCCCCGCGAGCCAGCGCGAAGTTTTCAACGCGAGCGTTGGGCCGGTTCTGCTTGCACGCCGAGGCGATCTCCGGCAGGGCCTCGATCAGCAGGCCGTCCCAGCCGATGGCGTCAAACGCGTAGCTGACCGAGAGGGTGACGCCGTCAAACGCGCCGACCTCGATGTAGAAGCCGTCAAGCTGGCCCTCGAACAGGGCCCAGAGAAGCATGTCCTCGCCGTATTGCGAGCGAAACTCCAGGGGCATGCGGGCCTTGCGGTGGTGCTCATTGAGCACGGCCCGGGCCTCGATGGCCGCGACCTTCTGGGCCAGGCGCGTGACGTTCTGATTCAGGCGCGAGATCCACTGCTGGGTCCAGGCGGCGAACTGCTGCACGTTTGCGGCCTGGGTCATGGGCTGGTTCCTTGAGGCGGGAGCGTGAGGGGTGGTTGTGGGCGTGGGGGAAGAGGGTGAGCGCTGATCGCGAAGAAGCGGAGGGGAGCGGAGAGGCGGAGGGGGAGCGGAGAGGTGGAGTGTGAGCGGGGTGGTGGGGAAGATGGGGAGGATACGGCATGCTTGCAGGCTGATAAGGAGACCCGCCTTGGAAAGGCGGGCCACCTCAGGCACGCTGATCCGTAAAGCCGGACCAGCGGCCCGAGATAGCCGGTGCCACGCGCCTGTCGCGACGTTCGTCGCGTGAGTCGCACGCCTTCAGTGAGCCCGTTTAAATGACGATGCTCCTTCGAACACAACCATGAAGAATTACGCCAACATCTTCCGCTTATCGGTCGAGATCATGATCAGCATCGCTGTCGGAGGAGCGGGCGTGATGTTTCTGCTCGTGGTCATCGCGCCGGGCGTGGTCGAGGGGACCCGTGCGTTTCTGGCCGCGTCGCTGTTCTTTGTCTTGGCAGCGGGAACCGTGTGGGTGCTGGCGACCGGGCGTATGCGCGCGTTGCGGCAACTGCAGACCATGACCACAGACTTTCGCGAGGCACAGAAGCACTCAGAACGGCTCGCGGACATCGCCCGAAAGACCACGAACGCAGTGATCATCACCGACCCCAAAGGGAAGATCGAATGGGTCAATGAGGGCTTCACGCGGATCACCGGGTACGCGATAGACGAAGTGGTCGGGCGCACCCCCGGAAGCGTGCTGCAAGGGCCCAAGAGTGATCCCGAACCGCGGGCCAAGCTCCGTGAGGGACTTCGGCTCGGCCAATCCACCGAGGTGGAAATCACGAACTATTCGAAGGATGGTCGGCCATACCTGATCCAAATCGAGATGCTGCCCCTGCGCGACAAGCTGGGAGCGCTCACGGGCTTCATGGCCATCGAGACCGATATCACCGAGAAGCGTGAGGCTCAAGCCAAGATCGAGGCCGCCACCGAGGCCAAGGCGTCGTTCCTGGCCAACATGAGCCACGAGATCCGGACGCCGCTCAATGGGATCATCGGGTTTGCCGACCTGCTTGCCAAGCGGGCCGACGGCGGCGACGAGTTGCAGCGCGACGAATGGGTCGGGATCATCCACGGCTCGGGGACACACCTGCTCGGGCTCCTCAACGATGTGCTGGACTTTTCCAAGCTCGACGCGGGGAAGATGACCATAGATCCGCTCCCTTGCCGTGTTGTCTCGGTGGTTTCCCAGTGCATGGCCATGCTCCAGCAGCGCGCGGTGGAAAAGGGCATCTCGCTGCAGACGACCGTAAAGGAGGACTGCCCGCCCGTCGCCCGCACCGACGCGACGCGGCTGCGTCAGATCGTGACCAATCTCGTCGGCAACGCCGTGAAGTTCACAGATGTCGGGGGCGTGCTGGTCACGCTCTCGGGCGCGGGGACCGCGGAGCGGCCGCGGATTCGCATCGACATCAAGGATACCGGCGTAGGAATGACCCAACAGCAGATCGGGTTGCTCTTCCAGCCGTTCGTGCAGGCGGATTGCTCGACAACCAGGAAATACGGCGGCACCGGTCTGGGGCTGACGATCTCGAAATCGCTGGCCGAGCGGCTCGGCGGCGGCATCACGGTGCGGAGCGAGCCTGGTCTCGGGAGCGTCTTCACTGTGGAGATCGACGCCCCACCTCCGCTGCCCGGAGAGCGAGCCCCGGAAGAGAGCGTCTATAGCAGTGGGAGCACCCTCAAGCCGGGGATCGGGTCGCGCCTGCACGGGCGCCGAATCCTCGTCGTGGACGACAACCCGACCAACCTCAAGCTCTTTCAACTCACGCTGACCAAGGCGGGCGCGGAGGTGGTGCTGGTCGAAAACGGCAAACTGGCGGTGGAAGCCGCGGCGGCGCAGAAGTTTGATGCGATCGCGATGGACATGCAGATGCCCGTGATGGACGGGTTTGCCGCGACGCGCGCGTTACGCAAACTGGGCAGCACGTTGCCGATCCTCGCCCTCACGGCATACTCCTCGGGCGCTGACCGAGAAAAGTGCCTGAATGCCGGATGCTCCGAGTTCCTCGGCAAACCGGTCGATCTGGTGGTGCTGGTGCAAACGTTGGAGCGGCTCATCGGTGGTCAAGCGGTGGTGGGCGATCTATCCGTTGCGCGCCCCTTGCCCTTGAACCCCAAGACAGTCATCCCCAGCGCCACCGATTGCCAGATCGATGACCCTGACATACGTCCGCTGGCCGAGTATTGGTTGTCGCAGTTGCCCGAACGCATCGTGGAAATGCGCTCGGCATTGGAGCGTGGAGACAGCGCCGAGGTGGCGCGCATCGCGCACATGATCAGGGGCACCTCCGGGAGCATCGGCCTGCCCGCGTTCGTCGACCCGGCGCACACGCTCGAGGAGGCGGCACTCGTTGGAGATCTTGTCCAAGCTGGAATGGTTCTGGACGTGATCGCCAGTTTGATCCGACGCCCTGACCTGCTTCGGATCGCGGCTTGACGATGGCCCGTGAACATGCCACTGAGCGGCTTTGCGTTCAGTGCTCTCGGATTAGCAGATTTCAAGCCAAAATGATCTGCAGAGTCGGATCTGTGACAAGAGGCGATCGGCGCAAGGCCGCCCGTGGTCAGAGTTTGAGAAGGCGGGCGTGGCGGTGTGCGGTTGTTCTGAGCGATCGGCGGTGAGGAACGATGCGGTGGAGCCCAAACATCGCTGATACAGATCGATGAATGCAAGGATGGAGCCCATGAGCAGCAACAACGTGACGAAGAGCCAGACATCTGCCAGCAACGCGGGAGCACCCCTTGGCCGCGGCGCGCAGCGCACCAAGACTTCGCGTCGGCGGATCCTCCTGGCGACTCTTGGCGTCCAGGCGCTGCTGCTGGCCGTGGGCTGGACGCTCACGTTCCGCGAGGTGCGGACGCGCGTGGTAGAGAAGTTTAAGGACCAGATCGTGGCGAGCAACATCGCCACCGTCGAGGCCGTGAGCGACAAGCTCTGGGAGCTGGTTCCTCAAAAGCTCGCCTATAAAAGCAGTGATTGGGAAGTGGCGCAGTCGGTGATCGAAAGCCTCAAAATGCCAGCGGGCGGCTTTGCCTGCCTGATCGACGACGAGGGCGCGTTGCTATGCCACCCTGACATGCGATCGGACCCCAGCCTGCGCCAGGTGCGCCTTGGAGACGAGCGGCTCCGCGCCGAGGCCGGCTCGCCCGCGGTACAGCTCATGAACTTGCCCCGCACGGGCGTTTCGACTGGCAAGGTCGTGTTCAACGGCGTGCAGACGCACTATGTCGCGACGAGCTATCTGCCCGGTACGAAGGCGCGGCTGTTGGTGCATCAGCCCGAGGAAGGGCTCCTCAGTGCGGGCGAGGCTTCCACCAGCGGCATGCTGTGGATCGCCCTAGGCATCGGGAGCATCGTGCTGCTCTCGACCGGGCTGACCACGGCCCGGCTCATGCGCCGGCATGACCGCGAACTCGAGGCGATCAACACCGGCCTCGAAGGTGAGGTCTCGCGCCGGGTCGATCAGGCCATGACCTTCCGCGATTCGCTCATCTTCGGGCTGGCCAAGCTCGCCGATTATCGCGACACCGACACCGGCACGCATCTGGAGCGCATCGCGGAGTACGCGGAGCTGCTCGCGCGGCAACTGGCGACGACAACCGCGAAGATCGACGAGGCGTACATCCGCCGCCTACGCGTCGCCTCGTCGATGCACGACATCGGGAAGGTGGGCGTCGAAGACGCGGTGCTGCTCAAGCCCGGCAAGCTAACCGACGCGGAGCGAGCACGGATGCAGCGGCATCCCGTCATTGGCGCGGACACGTTGCTGGCCATTCGCCAGAAGATGGGCCACGATGAGTTGGTTGAAATGGCGATCGTCGTGACACTCGAGCACCACGAACGCTGGGATGGCAAGGGCTATCCGCTGGGGCTTGCGGGAGATCAGATCCAGCTCGCGGCCCGAATCGTTGCACTTGCCGATGTCTACGACGCGCTTACCAGCAAGCGCGTGTATAAGGCTGCGATGAGCCACGAGGACGCGACCGCTATCATCGTCAGGGAATCCGGAACTCAGTTTGACCCGATCGTTGTGGAGGCGTTTGTGGCCTGCGGGGAGAAGTTCGCGGGCGCGCGAGCACGTCTGCAAGCGCCGGAGGCCGAAGAAGCGGGGGCTCGGCGCGCGGCGTGAGGAGGTAACCCGCAGGGCTCGCATCGGCGCGGACACCCGCCTCGGCGGCGTGCCACTGAACAGCTCTGCGTTCAGTGCTCGTGGACTCTCTCACATCAAGCCACGCTGATCCGCAAAGTCGATCATCGGAACGAGGCAAACGGTGCCAAGCGCCCGGGCTTGATCAAGCCTGCGCCAGTTCACATCGCGGGCGAGTTGGCTTGCTGAGCGAGTGCCGGCTTGGTGCGTAGGAACTTGCCGGCGATAACGAGCAGGCCGACGAGGACCAGCACGACTCCGGCGGGCCAGCCCCAGATGAACTCGAGGATCGACATGATGCCGCGCGCCCGGGCCTTGCTGGCCTCGCTGGAGGCGGCGCCATTCAGCGTGGGGTTGATGACCATGTAGACACTCAGGGACGCGAGGGCCGCGCCGATGGCGACAGCGATGTCAAATCTCTTGGACTGCCTCGCTCCAAAGCACTTTGATCCGCAGAGCCGCATCGGTGGATTGAAGAGTTCACGAGCTTCCGCGCGGCAGCCGAATGGGGGTGTACGGGATGCTTGCAGATTGGTGGGGAGACCCGCTTTAGAAAGGCGGGCCACCCAAGAGCACACCAATTCCCAAAGCCGGACCAATCGCACGAGGAGATCGGCACCACGCGCCACACTCCCTCGGTGAACGCCACGCACTCACGACATGCGTTCACGCAGCGCACCGGCCGACGGGGTAGGGCTCGCCGCGGTGGCGACACTGGTGCGAGCCCACGGCCAGATCCCCGTCTTCAGCCCCATCAGGCTGTCGGTCATCTGCCGTCGCAGCAGGCCGACCGTGCAGACAGGGCCAAACAGGGCGTCGCGCAGGGGGCCGACCATCGGCCAGTTGCTCTGAAAGATCGGCGTGAGCCAGCGCGAGGCAAACTGATAGAAACGCGTTGGGCCCCGCCGCCCGCGTTCGAACGAAACGAGTGCGGCCTCGATCAGGCGCGCTCTGTCCACGTTGAGCGACTGGGCCGCGGCCAGTGCGTCGGCCAGTTCGAGCGCGTCGACCAGCGCCAGGTTCGCACCCTGGCCGAGCTGCGGGCTCATCGCGTGAGCCGCGTCGCCGATGGCCAGCACGCGGCCCTCGTGCGCGCGGCGCATCACGACATCCATATAGCCCGCGGTAATGAGCTGGCCAAGGTCGGTGATCTGCGCAAGCATCATCTCCACAGTCGGCGTGTCCGCCAGCGAGCGGACGTCACGCTTCCAAGACTCAAGGCCGCGGCCGCGGATCGCATCAACGTCGCGGATGGCGACCGACCAGAACATGCTGAGCGTGCGCTTGTGCCCAGGCGCGGCGGCTCCAGAGGGCAGCAGCCCAACCATTCGCGATGTGCCGTCGTAGGCCTGCCACAGTGTGTCGCCGCCCAAGCCGCCCTCATCAGTACCGACGAACCAGAGCGCTCCGAACGGATAGGCCTTGGCCCGCTGTACCAAGTGCGGCAGGATCGCCCCGCGCAGGCTCGAGCGAGCGCCATCGGCCAGGATGAACAGGTCGAACTCGCCGAATGAGGTCGAGGCCACGGGCGAATGCGCTGAGGACGCGCCGCTGATGGCGGTCGGGCTGATGGAGCCATCGGGCAGCGACTGTGCGTTGGCGAGCATGACACCCAGACACAGCTTCACGCCGCGCCTGGTCGCCGCATCGAGGAGCACGCCCTGCAGCGCCGCGCGATGGACGCCGTAACCGCATGTGCCGTCCGGATACTTGACGGCCAGCACGGTGCGGCCAGCGCGTGTTGCGCCATGCAGGCGATGGATCGGGGTCGCCAGTTGCCTCAGCCGCGCCGCCGCACTCTGGCCTGCTTCACCGGACAGACCCGAGGCGGGGCCAAGTCGTTCGAGCACCGCCATCCCCGTGGGCTGCATGAGCAACCCCGCGCCGACAGGTGCCAACTCGCAGGCACGCTCGAACACGATGACATCATGCCCCGCCTCGGCCAGCAACGCCGCAGTCGCAAGCCCCGCCGTTCCCGCACCTGCAATCGCAACACGCAGCCGAATCATCGGTGTCACGGTAGGTCCACGGCGGCGTACCGCTGAACGGCCCTGCGTGCAGTGCTCTCTAAGGGAGCTCGAATTCGATGCACACTGATCCGCGAAGCCGGATCAGTGGCGCGGGATGCGATCAACCCCGCACGCGCGAAAAAAAGCCCAGGGACAGCCCTGGGCTTTGAGTGTTGAGACCCGGAGATCTTCAAACAATGAACTTAGCGGCGACGGCGGGCGGCGAAGAGGGTACCGAGGCCGAGGATCGCGGCCGCACCCGGGGTGGGGATGGCGGTGAGCGAGCGGAGGCCGACGCCGCCGCCGACGACACCAAGGGAAGTGTAGGAACCGGTGGCGAGGTTCACGGTGCCGAAGTCGGAGGTGCCGCCGGAAGCCAACTGGACGGAGACGAACGCTTCGCCAGTAGGCCCGAAGATGTCAAAGCCGAGGTTGGAGCTGAGGATGCCGTTGCCGAAGCCGAGGCCGCCGATGAAGGTGATGACGCCGCCGTTGAAGGAGGGGTTGCCACCGGCCATGCTGCCGACTTCGCCCAAGAGGGCGGAACGGCTATCGATGACGAACTGGCGGGTGGAACCGGGGAGGGCGCCCGAGAG
>JBBQMD010000081.1:0-8797 GCA_038328575.1 Phycisphaerales bacterium
GACGACCAGGCCGGTGGCACAGAGCGTCTCGCAGGCGACGCGAGAGAACGGGTCATCGGCGATCATGGCGTCCAGGATCGCGTCGCTGATCTGATCGGCGACCTTGTCGGGGTGACCCATAGAGACGGACTCAGAGGTGAACAGTCGGCTGGCCATGCGCTCGCTCCCGGAGATTGTGGTTCTTCGCGGGCCTAGGTTAGGCGAAAAACCTCTCGTCAGCCGGATTGTGGCCCGCCCTCGTTGCCGACTTCAGCGACAGGGGGGCATCGTGATGTCGGCCGTGCATGGGGGGTCCTGTCAGTCAAGGGGGGCCACGCAACACTGTGCGAACTACTGCGCAATCTGCACACTTCACGTTCCCTCCGAGATCGGGTCACTTCGGTAGACTCTTGGCCATGGGCATCAAAAACGAAAATGTGTGGATTGGCGACGAGATCAACAACTTCGCCCGCGGCGAGGCACGAAAGGTGCTGCTCACGCCGGAGTTCCGGCTCTTCAAGGCATCCGGAGGGTTACTCGCCAACTCCAAAGGGGCAGTGACTTCCTGGTGGATCGCTGTCAACGGCATTGACCGGGGAGATCCGGGCCTGCAAGGTTTGCGCTCGCTGGCAGAACGCATGAAAGTCTCGTTGCGTGAATACATCCGCGCTCGGGCGGCTGTCAAGAGCGCGTGGAATGATCTCAGCGGCATGCTCCACCAACGCATGACCATTCCGACTTGGGCGTGGTACGGACGCGCCAGGCACCAGCCTGTGGATGAAGAAATCGCTCCAAGCGTTTTCCGGGATACCGCCAACGTTGTATCCATCGGAGGGATGTATCAACTCTGGATCCCCAATCTGGAGCCGAAGGATTTGGTCAACGATGTTCCCTATTGACCGTGACGCGTGCGCCGCCTGCGGCGATCAGTGGCCTCCCGCCGCTCGCTATCCTGCGTTATGCCGACTGTCCGCAAATCCCGCCTCGCCCCGGACACGCAGAACACCCGCAGTGCCGCGAGCGGCCCGCGACTGAGCTATGCCATGTCGGGGGTCAACCTCGAAGAGAAAGACTCGTTCACCGAGTCTCTCGGCACGCTGATGCGCAAGACGCACGGGCCGCGGGTGATCCCAAACCCGGGCGGGTTCGCGGGGCTCTTTCGGCTGGACTTCAACGAGCGCCTGTTTCGGCGGAACTACAAGCACCCGGTACTGGTGGCCTGCGCCGATGGCGTGGGCACGAAACTGCGGCTGGCGATCGAGCTGAAGAAGTACGACACGCTGGGGATTGATCTGGTGGCGATGAACATCAACGACATGATCGTGCAGGGAGCGGAGCCTCTGTTCTTTCTGGATTACATCGCGATCCCCAAGGTGGACAAGGCGGTGCTGAACGAGTTGATGAAGGGGATCGTCGACGGTTGCAAGCAGTCGGGCTGTGCGCTTTTGGGCGGGGAAACCGCGGAGATGGCCGGGCTGTACGCACCGGGCGACTTTGATCTGGCGGGCTTCGCGGTCGGGGTGGTGGACCTTGATCGCGCGATGAAGCCGACGCGCGTTGAGGTCGGCGATGTGGTGCTGGGGCTGGCCAGCTCGGGTATCCACTCCAACGGCTACTCGCTGGTGCGAAAGGTCGTCGCGGGCGCGAGGCTGGACCTGACGCGCGTGTATCCGGAACTCAACGAGAAGCGCGCGGCCGGCGGGCGCAAGCGAGCCCCGACGCCCGAGCAAACGCTGGGCGAGGTGCTGCTGACGCCGACGAGGATCTACGCGCGATCGATCGGCAAGATGCTCGCGAGCTACAAGGTCAAAAAGATCATCAGCGGCATGGCGCACATTACCGGCTCGGGGATGGCGGGGAATCTGTGCCGGGCGCTGCATCCGAAGGTCGATGCGCTGGTGCGACGCTCGGCTTGGCCGGTGCCGCCGGTGTTCAGGTTCCTTCAAGAGCGCGGCAACATCGACGAGGAAGAGATGCGCCGCGTCTTCAACATGGGCGTGGGCTACTGCGTCATTGTCCGGCCCAGCTTCGCAGAGAGCGTGAGCGAACAACTGCGCAAGCTGGGCGAAAAGGTCTATGTCATCGGCGAGATCGTCAAGGGCAAGGGCGACGCACGCGAGGTCGAGTGATCGCTCAGGCGGTCATGCTCGGGGCTCGCAAGGCCCAGCGACGGCGCAGCTCGCCCATGAGCCGCTCGCTGGCGTGATTGGCGCTGGCGGAGACGGTTTCGTCGGCGTCGCGCCGGGCGCGCTGAGCGGCGTCCAGAAACTCCGCGACGTCGGGCAGTTGACCGGCCGAGTTCGTCGCGGCCCAGAGGCCCGCACGCTTGCGGAGTGGACGGTGGTCGGCCATCAATGAGAGCACGGCCCGTTGCCCATGCTCCAGCAGCGCGCTCTGACGCGTGGCGCGCCCGAGTTGGATCATCGCCCGGGCGGCGGAGCCGGCGACGCGATGGTGCTCGTCGCCCAGCAGCCCGATCAGGAGCGGCGCGGTCATCGGTGTGTGTTGCGAGCCCGGGAGCGCGCGCCGGGCCCGGCGGGCGATCGCTTCCACTGCGTTCGATCGCACGCGCGCGTCGGCATCGGTGAGCAGACGACGGAGCAGCGCGTCGGCCTCGATGTCATTGACATGACCAAGCGCCGCGGCGGCCGCGGAGAGCGCGCGAAGTGGGCGACCGGGAGACGACTCGTTCGCCTCCGGCGCGTGAGAGTCCGGGGCGTCGAGCCCTTGGCGAACGAACTCCATCAGCTCCGCGGCTCGAAGCGGGGCGCGCCCGGTGCGCGTGATCTCGATGATCCGCGCCGCGTCGGCGCCGTCAGCCAGGGCGGTTGCCGCGAGCGCTGGCGGCGGCAACAGGGCCTCGGTGAGCGCGTCGCGAGCGAGGGCCGCGGCGCCGAGGTCGCGCACGCTGGCGTGGGGGCTGCGCAGCAGCGAGATCGCCAGGCGCTGGCGGGCTGGCGCTTCGAGCGAGCGGGTGGTCGTGGTGGCGAGCATCGAGAGCGCGCTGTGGCGCGAGACGCGCGAGTCCGGGTCAAAGACATAGTCGGATTCGCAGCTCAGCGGGAGCGGGGAGCCGGAGGCGGCGATGGACGCCGCGAGGCGGACGAGGGCGGAGTCGTCCAGCAATCGCCCGGCTAGGAGCGAGTCGCGCTGGTAGAGCGCAAGCGGCGCGAAGCGTGCGAGGCGGACGCCCCCGAGGCGCGATGCCAGCTCGCAGCGGTCCAGCACGTTGCACTCGGGCGTGAGCATGGAGGCGGGCCGGTCGCGTCGTTGAGCGGCCGGGGCGTGAACGCCCGGGGCGCCTTTGAGAAGGCGTGCACGGGTGGGGTTCAGGAGCAGGTGCGAACTGCGGAGGAACCAGGCGATCGAGTCGCCCGGGAGCGGGGCGGTGACGCGGGCGACGCAGGCGGAGCGAAGGGCGCGGGTGGTGAGCCAGCGCCACGCCGCGGCGGCGGCGCTCGGGTCTGCGCTGCGGCGCAGGTGCGCGCGGATGACCATGCTGGCGGGGTGAGACTCATCGTTGAGCCACGCGGCGCTTTCGCGCACGCTGGCCCAGACGCCGGGCCAGAGCGCGGCGCAGCGGGCCATGGCCTCGACGACTGCGTCGACCCGGTGCGCATCGCAGCGCTCGGCTGAGATGACCAGGGCGCTCAGCAGCGCTCGTCGGGAATCGATGTCGAGGTCCGGCGTGCGTGCCAGCATCATGAACGCTCGCCCCGCGCTGGCGCGAGCGGCGTGGTCTTCGAGTTCGAGTGCGGTGGTGAGTACGGGGGCGTGTTGGCAGAGGCAGCGATCGCTGATGAGCGCCGATGCGCCGACGAAGTCGGGCGCGTGACGAGCCGCGACGATCTTGTCCAGGGCTTGTGAGAGCAGTGGTTGAATCAGCGGCCAGGCTTCGTCGCGCTGCACGTCGCTGGCGTGATGCCACGCGCAGACGAGCGCGATCGCGCCCGAAGACGGGCCGGTGGGGTTGAAGAAGTTGAGCCGCACGCCCAAGACACGACGAGCGCCGCCCTCGCGCAGGTCGGTGATCCAGCGTTGAATCTCGGGGGAAGAGGGCGGCGGTGGGGACACCGTGGCGGCGGCTGGCGATTGCGGCGCGGCCCGGGTTGGCGAGGGAGCGGAAGTTGGGGGCAGGTGGTCGGACGGTTCGCTGGCACGCCGCGAGCGACGCGGGGCCGCTTCAGGTGTTTGCCTGAGGTCTTTGCCGTCGGGGTTGTGAGCCGGGCGATACCCCATTGTCCCTGAATTATCGGATATTCATGGGCGCTCCCATCATCGCCCGCGTCAAGTCGGCGAGATACGAATCAGGGAGAGGCCCTATTGTACACCACAACCGACAAGATACTATTTGTGGTGTGGGTGCCACCCGTGCCAAGTTTGTCATTATGATAGGGTCTTTACCGATGTTTGATAATTGCAATGACACCCTCCGCTTGAACGGTTAGCATCGCCCCCGGCTCAGACTGCCGGTCACCTGGTATGAGTCGCCCTTCACTTGCCCGGCCAAGGCAAAACCCTTGGTCTTATGGAAGAGTGCCCATGAATGCGCCCGCCAAAGTCGCCATTGCTCCCGCCCACACGCTCGTGCTGTATCGCAAAGCGCTGCACCCGGATTTGTTCCAGGTGAAAGCCCGGCGCGTGGTGTCGCACGTCGGGTACGAGCTTGAGTGTTGGCTGATGCACGGCTCGCACATGCTGCGCTTCCAACAACGGCGCGGCTGCGTCTGCGAGATTGTCACCGACAAGGAGGGCGGGCTGCCCACCAATGGCGTGCTGGCGACCTTCCCGTGCGTGGGTGAACGCGAGTTTGAGCATGAGATCGCTGAGGAGCAGGTGAACTACATCACTGCGATGCAGACCGAAACGCTCAGTGAAAATCTCTATCGCGCGACCTACCTCGAAATGGTGGCGCTGGCAGAAGAGACCGACGGCCTCGCGGTGCAGTGGCGCGATGAGGCGGGGGGCAAGAACCTGTCGATGCTGGATATCGAGCGAATGAGCCGCGAGGTGCATGTACACGGCTACCACCTGTTCGCGGCGACGGGGCTGGTGCTTCGGACGCAGTCGATTTTCGAGTTGAAGCAGAATCGGGCGGGGTGATGTGGCGGCGGGGATTCGGGCGGGCGGGTGGAGGGCGGATGGGGGGCGGGGCGTGTGGAACATCCGTGGAGAGAATGGCCTACACCTGTGATCGGGTGCCCGGTCGAGAGTGCGCGGGTTGTGCTTTGCCGGTCAGCAGATGGCTCATGAGCGCCCGATTACCGACGGCTGGGCCGGATGTTTGGATTTGGTGAGTCACTTTTGGCCCCAGAAAGCCCCTGGTGTGAAGCGTTTCTTAACTGAGCGTCGCGCGAGGGTTGATCGATAGATTTGGAGGCGGCGTTGAGGGGCGCGGGGCGGAATCAGCCGCGGCGGGCGATCGGCGATGTGAACAACGAGGTGGACAACTTTACTGCCGGCGCTTGGCGGCGCGCCTATGTGTCGGCGCGCCGGGGGTGGGCGGCTTGGCGGGAGCGGCCGCGGTGGCGGGGCGCGCGAGGGTGCTTCGCGACGCCGGGCGGGTGGGCTGGCAGGTGGGGCACCAGACGGTGGTGCGTTGGGCGATAAGGCGGGTCTTCAGGGTTGTAGCGCAGCGGAGGCAGGTTTGGCCGGTTCGGCCGTAGACGCTGTGTTCAAGGGTGTAGGAGCCTTGGTCGCCGGAGGCGTTAACGTAGTCGCGAAGAGTGGACCCGCCACTGGCGATCGCGCGGGTGAGCACGTCGCGAATGGCGCTGGCGAGTCGGGTGAAATCCTGATCGTTGAGTCGCGTACATGGTCGCGCGGGGTTGATGGCGGCGAGGAAGAGCGATTCGTCGGCGTAGATGTTGCCGACGCCCGCGAGGACGCCCTGGTCGAGCAGCGCAGCCTTGATTGGGCGCTTTGCTTTGCGAAGTGACTGCGCGAGGTGTGTGGTGTCGATGGTGAGGGCGTCGGGGCCGAGAGTTTGGAGGCGCTGGGATTGGAAGTCGGCTTCGGTGGCGTGAGTGGAGATGCCGCCGAAGCGGCGCGGGTCGCGGAAGATCAGTCGCGCGCCGGAGTCGAGTCGCCACTCCGCGTGCAGGTGCGCTGCGTTCTTGGGCGCGGCGCCTTTGGCGAGGACGAGGAGTTGACCGGACATGCCGAGGTGAATGGCGAGCACGCGGCCGGAGTTCGTGTGGAAGGAGAGGAGCTTGCCGCGGCGCTGGAGGGCGGTGATGAGGTGGCCTTGGAGCAGCGCGGCGGGAGAAGTGTCGCCCTCGACGATGTCGGCGCGATGCAGGATTGATTGGACGACCGAGCGCCCCAGGAGATACGGCAGCAGCGAGCGGCGGACAGATTCGACTTCGGGAAGCTCGGGCACGTGTGAGCGTAGAAGGTGGTGGCGAGCAGGGGGCGGGGCGGGGCGGCTGGCATCTGCGGACGTACTTCGCCTGGTGCACCGCGGCTTGGATTCTGATGATGTATCGGCTCCGAAACGTGTGACGACCCTGGGGATAGGCGGAGCGGAACGGGATGATTCACAACCCGCCCGGCAGATCCTTCGTATGTCTGGTGGTGAGACAGCCGATAAGACCTAGGCGCACCGATGGCTCGCCAGACCGACGCGCGGGAGGATTCTCCATGCCCGGTACACCCAGCACCGATCTCTCACCCGAGTTGCTCGGGCACATGCTGGCGATCAAGTCCAAGGCCCAGGAGTATGGGCTGGATTTCCATGAGGTCATCTTCGAGGTCCTGCCGTTTGACATGATGAATCAGATCGCGGCGTACGGGGGTTTCCCCGTCCGCTACCCGCACTGGCGCTTCGGCATGGAATACGAGAAGCTCTCCAAGCGCGACGCCTACGGCCTCGGGCGCATCTACGAGATGGTCATCAACACCGACCCGGTGTACGCGTATTTGCAGGAATCCAACGGCGTCACGGATCAGAAGCTGGTCATGTCGCACGTGTACGGGCACGCTGATTTCTTCAAGAACAACGCCTGGTTCAGCAAGACCAACCGCAAGATGCTCGACGAGATGGCCAACCACTCGACGCGCGTGCGACGCTACATCGATCAGCACGGCGGGGATGTCGTCGAACACTTTATTGACGCCTGTCTCAGCCTCGAGAGCCTGATCGACACCCACTCGCAGTTTGTCAAGCGTGACCAGTCGCCGAGCGATCGCGGGGGGGGTGGAGGAAGCGAGGGCAGGACGGCGTATGAGCCGGAGCGCTTCCCGGCCAAGGATTACATGGAGCCTTTCATCAACCCGCAGGACGTGCTCAGGCGCCAGAAGGAGGCGCACATGGAGCAGGTGCGGGCGGCGCGGGGGCGGCTGCCGGAGCGCCCGGATCGCGACGTGCTTGCGTTCTTGATCCGGCATGCGCCGCTGGAGGAGTGGCAGCGCGATGTCTTGAGCATCGTGCGTGAGGAAGCGTATTACTTTGTGCCGCAGGCGATGACAAAGATCATGAACGAGGGGTGGGCGAGCTATTGGCACAGCAAGCTGATGACGCGCCACTTCTGCGAGGCCAGCGAGATCATTCACTATTGCGACCAGCACTCGGGCGTGATCCACATGCCCGACGGCGGGTTCAACCCGTACAAGATCGGCATCGAGCTGTGGAAGGACATCGAGCGGCGCTGGGACACGGGGCAGCACGGCCCGGCGTGGGAGCGGCTGGATGGCGTGGGGGATAGGGCGGCGTTCGATGATTCCAGCGGGCAGGGGCGCGAGAAGATTTTTCAGGTGCGGCGGGTGTACAACGACGTGATGTTCGTGGACGAGTTCCTGACCGAGGAGTTCGTGACGAAGCACCGGATGTATCAGACCAAGAAGGACGAGCAGACCGGCGAGGCCCGCATCGCCAGCCACGAGTACCAGAAGGTGAAGCAGACGCTGCTGCACTATCTCACCAACCGCGGCGAGCCGTTCATTTACGTTGTCGATGGCAACTACCTGAATCGCGGCGAGCTCTATCTGGCGCACCAGTTCAGCGGGTTGGAGATCGAGGCGGCTCGCGCAGGCGAGGTGCTGCGGGCGCTGCGGATGCTGTGGGGGCGGCCGGTGCACCTGCAGATGCGGGTGCGCGACGAGATGTGCGTGTTGACGTGTGAAGAGCCGGGCGGGGATATCAAGAACGATCGCATCGGTGAGGACACGCCGAAGCCGGCGCACATGGTGACGTGAGGGCGCCGCGAGTGGGGGCTCCGCTGCGCGGCGAGTCGCACGCTTGAATCATCCGTTATTGGCTGACGCCGAGGGCCTTCATCACTTCGGCTGTGAGCGCGGCGGTGTCCATCAGCCCCGCGTTGAGGGTCCGCGCGTTTTGCGTCGCGCCGAGGCGCTTCATCCAGGTGCGCTGGTTCTTGGCGAAGCGTCGCGTTTCGATCTTGATGCGCTCGGTGGCGTCGTCGAGCGTGAGCGAGTGCGGGTGTTCGAGATGCTCGAGGAGTTGCTTGTAGCCCAGGGCTTCGCGGGCCTGGCGGTTGAGCGGCGCGACGGAAGCCAGCGCGCGGACTTCATCGAGCAGCCCGTTCTGGAGCATGGCGCGGACGCGGGCGTTGATGCGCGGATTGAGCTGTTCGACGGGCCAAGAGAGGATGAAGAGGCGCGCGTCT
This sequence comes from Phycisphaerales bacterium, assembly GCA_038328575.1. Classification (GTDB taxonomy): domain Bacteria; phylum Planctomycetota; class Phycisphaerae; order Phycisphaerales; family UBA1924; genus JACVCS01. Next base: position 8,607 of record JBBQMD010000081.1, read on the forward strand.
GGGCGCGGGGCGCTGGCTGACCATTGGCTTTGCAGCGTGGAGATTGGCGTGCCGGTGAGGGTGAAGACTTCGATGGCGCGGATGGTGCGCCGGGTGTCTTGCGGGTGTAGGCGAGCGGCGGCGGCGGGGTCGATCGCTTGCAGGCGGGCGTGAAGCTCGTGGGGCGCGAGGGTGTTGAGTTGGGTGCGGAG
>JBBQMD010000082.1:0-8575 GCA_038328575.1 Phycisphaerales bacterium
CCGATCGATAAGGGCGAGCCCATCCCCGCCAGCGTCAAGCGCAGCTCGATCCATCGCGCCCCGCCCGAGTTCAGCCAGCTCAACCCCAAGACCGAGCTCCTGCCCACCGGCATCAAGGTCATCGACCTGCTCTGCCCCTTCGTCCGCGGCGGAAAGATCGGCCTCTTCGGCGGCGCCGGCGTCGGCAAAACCGTCATCATTCAGGAACTCATCGCCCGCGTCGCTCGCAACTTCGGCGGCTACTCCGTCTTCGCTGGCGTCGGCGAGCGAACGCGTGAGGGCACCGACCTCTGGAAAGAAATGAAGGAGGCGGAGTACACCGACTCGACCGGCAAGAAGAGCCACGTCATCGAGAAGGTCGCCATGGTGTTCGGCCAGATGAACGAGCCGCCGGGCGCGCGTCTTCGCGTCGCGCTGACGGCCCTGACCATGGCGGAGAACTTTCGCGATGAGTCGGGCAAAGAGACGCTGATGTTCGTGGACAACGTCTTCCGGTTTACGCAGGCGGGTTCAGAGGTGTCGGCGCTGCTGGGGCGCATGCCCTCGGCCGCGGGGTATCAGCCGACGCTGAGCACCGAGATGGGAGAGCTTCAGGAACGCATCACGTCCACCGCCAAGGGCGCCATCACGTCGGTTCAGGCGATCTACGTCCCCGCTGACGACTACACCGACCCCGCGCCCGCGACCGCCTTCACCCACCTTGACGCGTACGTGGCCCTCGCCCGCGGCATCGCTGAGAAGGGCATCTTTCCTGCGGTTGATCCGCTGGTCAGCACGTCGCGCATCTTGAGCGCCGACATCCTGGGCGAGCGCCACTACAACGTCAGCCGTCGCGTGCAGACGATCCTGCAGCGCTACAAGGACCTGCAGGACATCATCGCCATCCTCGGCGTTGACGAACTCTCTGAAGACGACAAGAAGCTCGTCGCCCGCGCCCGCAAAATCGAGCGCTTCTTCAGCCAGCCGTTCTACGTCGCCGAGGTCTTCACCGGCTTCCCGGGCGTGACGACTCCGCTGGAGGAGACGCTGGACAGCTTCGAGCGCGTTTGCAATGGCGAAGGCGACGACCTGCCCGAAGGTGCGTTCATGTACGTCGGCACGCTGGACGACGCACGCAAGAAGGCCGAGAAGATGAAGGAGGGCTGAGCGAAGCGCTCTACATCGCACAGTCCCATCTTCACATGGCTCATTTTCACATGGCGCATCAAATCAAGGCCCCGGAGGGATCCGGGGCTTTTTTTTAAACTGCTGTTTCAGGTTGTCCGCCCCGACCACTCGGCGGGCCTTGCCCTCCACGGCCGTTCGGCCGCTGGCACTCAAGCGTGGCATCGAAGTTGATCGGCTTTGCGATCAACTGCGATGCGTCGGGTCAAGGGCGGTGGGGCGGCGTGGTGTGTTTCGTGGGCAGGCGACGCATCGAAGTCCGCCTCAGAGCAGGCGGACTTCGATGGCACGGGCCATCAAGGTTTTTTCTTTTCCGGCGGCTTCTCGCCCGGCCGCAGCCGGCGCTCGATGCCCGTCTGCGGCATATCAAACTCCTGGATGTTCACCGCCGCGAGTCGCGCCTCGATCGCGCTCATCCGCCCCGCGATCAGGCGCGACGCCTTCAGATCGCGCGTCGCGTTGAAGCCGCCCTCGATCAGCGCCGGCCCGAGCTTGTCAACGAAGCCGGGGCTGAGGGCCGCGAGGCGCAGGTCCGCCTGGCGCACGTTAGCGGAATACGTGGCGCCGCCGGGCTCATCGGTCATAATGAATCCGCCGCCGCTGTACAAGCCAAACTGCCCGCCAGAGACCACGATCTCGCGCACCGCGCAGTTCACCGCAGAGTCCGCCACCGGCGTCTTGCCCGCCCACGGCACCAGAAACACGTGTACATGCACGATCGTCCCGCGCACGTCCGAAAGCGCGTCGGCGTCGTCGGCCAATCGCGAGAGCGGGATATCCGTGAGGTACACGTCCGCGGTAAAGTCATCAGCTGCGGCGTACACCGCGACGGGATACTCCGGCGCGATGTACGCGCCGGTGTTGATCGAGCGCGTCGTCAGCGAACTCGTCGGCGAGAAAAAGTTCGCGATCTCGTCAGTGCCCAGCGCCCGACAGCCCGCCTGCGACATCAGCACAACGCTCGCGCTCAGAATGACCAGCGATCGACCGACCGTCCACACAATCCTTGCGATGACTCTGGGGCCTTCGCGGCTGACGTTGCTCATGGCCTCAGTGTACCACGTACCGGTGGACGAGTTCGACCGCCGCGCCACGCGGGCAACGAAGCCGCCGCCCCATCCACCCGCAATCACATCCCACGATCAAGTCCTGCGATCACGTCGCGCGCACGTAGCGTCGCTGCGAGATCTCCACGCGATCCGGCCCCGGCTCACCCGGGCGTTTGAAGACCAGCAGTCCGTCGTAGCTGAAGCTCTCAGGCAGGTCGGCCTCGGCAACCAAGTGCATGCCGCGGGCCAGCAGCCAGCGCTTGCACCAGCCGTGTTTGTGCATTGAGTGCGTCGAGACGAAGACCCAGCCGACGACCCCGGCGTTGAACGAGCGCCCCGCCCCGCGAAGCATCTCCAGCTCTGCGCCTTGAACGTCGGCGTGCAGGACATCGACGCGGGTGATCGCCCGCCGCGCGAGATAGTCGTCCAGCACAATCTGCTCGCCGTCGGCCTCGCGATAGTGGGGGGCCAAGTCGCCGACCCAACCCTTGACTAGCTCGGCGCGATCCTGCACATCATTGAGCGCCAGATTGCCGCGCCCTGATTCGAGATTCGCCGCCATCGGCTCCACCAAGATCGCCCGCGAATCGCGCACCGTGCTCAGGAACCACGCGCTGTAAAACGCCCAGAACGCGCCCAGCTCGATCATCACCGCGCCCGACCTGAGTGAAGGCAGCACCTCGCCAAACACCCGCTCCTCCTGCGGCTCATGCACGCCCGCGTTTTTGGCCAACAGCTCGGTACACTCCGGCCCGTAGTAGCTGTCGGTCTTGACGCGCAGCCCGTTGTGCATGAGCTGCGTCGGGCCGTCAACCGCGCCGGCGCCGGGCACGCGCGAGATCAGCGCGTTGTCCTCGCTCAGCATCGCCAGCCGGATGCGCTCGTCCCACGACGCCGGCAACTCAAAGTCCTGCGGCCGCACGCCCAGGGGCGAGCGCGTCCGCCCGTAGCGCCAGTCCTTCTTCAGGCGTTGGATGAGGGACATGGCCATTGGGAAAGGGATCAAGGGATCGAGGGATCGAGGGAGGAAAGGGGAAGGGATCGGGGAAAGTCGCGAGTGCCAAGTCGCGAGGAGCTTAGCAGCCGAGGGGCCGGGTGTTCAATCGCGCTTCGCGCGCTCCATCACGACAAGACTTCCAGCACCTTGTCGAAGCTCATGGCTTCAGGGATCTCGCGCTTTTGGTTCCACTTGACCTTGCCGTCGCGTCCGATGACGATGGTGCCGCGCCACGCAACGTTGAGGTCAGGCCAGTACAAGCCGTAGGCCTTGCAGACTTGGCGGTGCACGTCCGAGAGCAATGGCTGCTTCAGCCCGAGTTGATCGGCCCACGCCTTGAGCGCCGGGCCGGAGTCGCACGAGATGCCCACGACGTGCGCCCCCTTGCCGCTCCACTTGGCTAAATCGCCGCTGACGCACTGCATCTCCGCAGAGCAGACGCCCGTGAACGCCATCGGAAAGAACGAGAGCACGACCTCGCCGGTCTTCAGGTGCTCAGAGAGCTTCCAGTTCTCGCCGCGATTCTGCGTCGGCAGCTCGAAGTCGGGCGCGATGGTACCGACGGGTGTGATGGAGTCGCGGGGCGGGAGTGTTGCGTTGGAGTTGGACATGCCCGCATCGTACCGCGGCAGGGGCCGGGCGGCAGCGTCAGCCCTCGTGTTCGGCTGCCGAGCCGCAGAGCCGCGCCCCTCGAAAGTATCGCGACTGCGCATACTGCCCTTCAGCCCGGAACCGCGCGAACGCTTTGTCGATCACCTCCGGCGTCGGACGCAGCGGCGCCAGCTCCGCCGCGAGCTTCGGCTCCAGTGTGTTGCGGACAAACCTCCTGACGCTGGTGCAGACGCGCGCTGCGCATGCCATCCAGGTGATGCCGGCGATCGCCATAGTCGCGTACATGATTGGAGTCGGAAGCTGCTTCGCCATCACGATGCCAAGGAGGACGAGGCTGACGACGCTCAGCCCGAACAGCACCCCCGACCACAGATCCAGATGAGGCACGAGTCGGTCCTTGGAGAACTTCTTCGCGAGCACCCCGTCAAACCAGCGAGTAAGCACGGACTGCACGTCGTGATCATCAACCTCACCCCGCGCGGCTCGATCCCGCAGCGTTAGCGATCGCGTCGCGATCTCGATCGCCCCGGGATTCGTCTCCTGAACGAGCAGTTCAATTGGTGCAGGTTGGGGCAACACGCTCGCGTACGTCCCCAGCGGCCGGGGTAAAACCCGCCCGCATTTCTCACAGCCCACTATGTACGAGCGGGCCTGCCCCTTGCCCAGTGGGATGTAATACAGGTGCGACAATGTTCGGATCTCCGCAACCTTGCACGAAGTGATCTCGCGGCACGGATCGCAAAAATCCGCCACATACCCCACCGGAACTGTCTCGACGTTCGTCCCCCAAATGATGATCACGAGAATCTACTCCTGACCGGCCCACTCAAAGCAGTGCGTTAACTGATCGCGCCGTGGATTGCGTGCGGCAACGTCACTCACGCCGCACTCCGGTGTGTCAGCGACAACAGCTTTCACGATCCCGAGCCTCTGCTCAATCGCCAACCACTCGCTCGCAACGCTCGTCCGTAGTGCCCACTCTTCGATGTAGTCTAAGTCCACAGCCGCACCGGAGACCTTGAGAATGCTCGCGCAATCGCGCAGGTGCTTGTCCGACTCGCCCTCGCGGAATTACTTAAGCTTCTTGACGATGACGTCTTCGGGAGATGCGAACATGACACGACGCTCGTCGAACTCGACCTCGCGCGCACGAAACAAACGGCTGTTGTTGAGCGGCGTGTCGCGAAACGCGATGATGTCCGCCTTCACGCCCGCTTCGGGAAAAATAGTGTTGAACTGCCCGCTCCGCTGCGCCGCTTCGTGGGCCGCGTCTTCGCTCACATACCACCCGGGCGGAGCGAACGCCTGACAGAACTCGTTGACCTTCGACGACGAAAGCTCGACCACGATGTCCACGTCCAGCGTGTGGCGAGGCTCGCCCCATGCCATCGCCGCGACGGACCCGGTCACAAAGTAAGGCAGTTTTAGTTCGTCACACCGCGTGGCAACAGCCAGCATGGTGGTTCGCACGGGGTTCACCGACCTGCTCCGCGCAACTCGCCCGTAGAGCCCGACGACGGCGGGGTTTGCGGCTTGTGCTGCGCCATCCACCGCGCGCCTGCCTCCCGCACAGACTTCGCAAACTCATGCTGATTCAGCCCGATCGATACCCGCTTCTGCGGGGTCATCGCGCGGAACATCGCCGCCGTCGTGTCGTCGATCACCTCGATGCGCCGGCTATCGACCGGGCGAGACATGCCAAATCCTACTCTACTTTTCCGCGCCGGGGCTTTCGTTCGATCTTGATCGTCCTCGCGATCGCCCCCGCCCTCGCCCCCTTGCTCGCCACCGCTGGCCCTTATTCCACCGTCACGCTCTTGGCCAGGTTCCGCGGCTTATCCACGTCGTGCCCGCGCGCAACCGCCGCGTAGTACGCCATGAGCTGCAGCGGGATCACCGTCAGCATCGGGCTCAGCGGCTCAATCACATCGGGGATGTAGATCACGTCGTGGCAGTAGTTTTTGATGTGCTGATCGCCCTCGGTGGCCACTGCGATCACGTGCCCGCCGCGCGAGCGAACTTCCTGAATGTTGGACATGACCTTCTCGTACTGCTTGCCACGGTTGGCGATGAACACCGCCGGCATCCCCTCGTTGATCAGCGCGATCGGCCCGTGCTTCATCTCCGCCGCGGGCATGCCCTCGGCGTGTATGTACGAAATTTCCTTGAGCTTCAACGCGCCCTCGAGCGCCGTCGGGTAATTGTACCCGCGCCCCAGGAACAGCCAGTTCTCGCGCTCGATGTAGCGCTCGGTGATCTTCTTGATGCGGTCGGCCTGGCCCAGGATCGTCTCGATCTTTTCCGGCAGCGCTTCCATGTGCTGCATGAACTTCGTGCAGTCGTACGCAGACATCAGGCGCCGCCGCGCCATGAAGAGCCCGAGCTGCGCCAACGCACAGACCTGCCCGACGAACGCCTTGGTGGACGCGACGCCGATCTCAGGCCCGACGCGCAGGTACACGCCCGCGTCAGTGATCCGCGCGATCGACGAGCCGACGACGTTCACGACGCCCAGCGCCAGCGCCCCGCGCTCCTTCGCCTCGTGCAGAGCCGCGAGCGTGTCGGCGGTCTCGCCCGACTGGCTCACTGCGACCACCACCGTGTTCTCTTCCACGATCGGGTTGCGATAGCGAAACTCGCTGGCATACTCCCACGTCGACGGCACCTTCGCAACGTCCTCAAAGAAGTACCGCCCGATCATCGCGGCGTGCAGCGCCGTGCCCTGCGCTGTGAACACCACGCGCTTCGCCCTAGTCATCTCCTTCCCGAACGAACCGATCCCGCCCAGCACCACGCGCCCCTCGCGCGTATCAAGGCGGCCCGACATGCAGGCCCGCAGCGACTTGGGCTGCTCGAAGATTTCCTTGAGCATGAAGTGCGAATACTCGCCCAGCTCGATCTGCTCCAGATCGATCTCAAGCTGCGAGATCTTTGGCGTCACAACCGTGTTGTGGATGTCCGTCGTGTGGAAGCCGTTGGACGTGATCTTGACGACGTTGTAATCGTCAAGCATGAACGCCTGGCTGGTGTGCGCGATGATCGCCTGGGCGTCCGACGCCACGATGTACTCGCCATTGCCCACGCCCACCAGCAGGGGCGAGCCCTTGCGCGCGACCACCAGCGTGTCCGGTTCCTTCTCGCACAACACGCAGATCGCGTACGCGCCAGTCACTTCGCGCAGCGCCGCCTGCACCGCCTTCTCAAGATCACCCTCGTACAGCTCGCTGATGAGCATCGAGATGACTTCGGTGTCGGTCTCGCTGGTGAAGACGTGCCCCTTCTCCTGCAAGTAGGTCTTCAGCGCCGCGTAGTTCTCGATGATGCCGTTGTGAACGACGACGAGCCCGTGACGGTCGTCCTTGTGCGGATGGGCGTTGAGCTCGGTGACGCCGCCGTGGGTGGCCCAGCGGGTGTGGCAGACGCCGATGGTGCCGTCAAAGCCGCCCTCTTGCTCCAGTCGTTCTTCGAGCATGGCGACGCGCCCGACGGAGCGGGCGATCTTGAGCTTGCCGTTGACGAGCATGGCGAGGCCGGCGGAGTCGTATCCGCGATACTCAAGGCGCTTGAGGCCCTCGATGAGGATGGACTTGGACTTGCGATGGCCGAGATAACCGACAATGCCGCACATGGGGTATTCCTTGAGGACCGGGCGACCACCCGGGCCAGGGAAGGCGCGGACGGGGGGAGGGCGGTGAAGGGGAGGGCGCCTGCAAAGAACGAAAAAAGAGCGAGAGGTTCAGACGACACAATTCAGTGCCGGTTCGATTCTATCGGCAGGAAGTGCAATCGGACGAAGAGGCCGCGAACCCGCGTGAGTTTCGAAAGATCAAGCCTTTGAAGGTTCTATAACCTTGATCTCGACGTGACGAGCCTCGCCGCCCCGCCGGCGCGTCGGCATTCGGCCGCCCGGCGTCTATGGTTCATCATGCGCGTCGTGTACTACTGCGTCAGCCTGGATTCGCGGTATGGCGGCCCGCCCAAGACCACCATCGACCTCGCGGTCGGCATGGCCAATGCCGGGCACGAGGTCACTCTGATGACCGCCGACGTCAGCGACTCCAAAATTCCTGCCATCGACGCGGTCAATCGCGGTAGCCTCCGCATCGCGGTGACGCCCGGGCCGAAGTTGCCGTTTGCAACGCTCACGCCCGGTGACGCGGCGAAGCATGACCCCCACATTCAGGGGGCCGGCGCGATCCACTTCATCGGTGTCTTCGACCGCACACAGATCCAGGTTGGCAGCCGGGCGCGCCGGCTGGGTGTGCCTTATTACGTGTCGCTGGCGGGAATGCTGGACGACGATTGCTTCAGTCGGAAGGCCTGGAAAAAGAAGGTGTTCATGCGTTTAATCGGGCGACGGTGGCTGTCGCGCGCTCGGGCCATCCACTGCACCGCCGAGGAAGAACTGCGGCAGTCGTCGCGATTCTTCGATCCGCGGCAGGGCGTGGTGATCCCGAACTTCGTGGACATCGCACCGTTTGCGTCGCCGCCAGGCCCGGCCTTAGCTCGTGAAGGTTTTACGTTTCTGAAACCAGAAGTGCCCGCGATCTTGTTTCTTGGGCGGCTGCACCGGATCAAGAACCTGGAACTGCTGATCGACGCGGCTGGGGAGCTGGCGCGGCGCGACCCCGGCCTGGCGTTTTCAGTGGTGCTGGCGGGGCCGGGTGAGGAGTCGTATGTCGCGGAGCTGCGGGCCCGCGCGGCCGCGGTGGGAGTCGCGGACCGACTGCACTTCACGGGGCTGGTTTCTGGT
>JBBQMD010000083.1:0-8457 GCA_038328575.1 Phycisphaerales bacterium
ACAGCGCCCGGCTCCAGAGGCGTGCGCGGGTCCGTGTCGTGAACTTCGAGCCCCAGGTGGTGCCCGATGCCGTGGATAAAGAAATCACCCAAGTCCGCGTTCTCAATGACCGATCTCGCCGCGGCGTCGATCTCCCAGAACGACGCGCCAGGCCGGCACGCCGCGATCGCCGCCTCCTGCGCCATGAGCACAACGTCGTAGATCGCGCGCTGCTGCTTCGTAAATCGCCCGCTCACCGGCAGCGTCCGCGAGATGTCCGCGCAATACCCGCCAAACTTCGCGCCCGAGTCGATCACCACCAGTTCACCCTCGCTCGTCGCGTCCCGGTTCTTGTGATAGTGCAGCACCGTCGCGTTCAGCCCGGAGCCGACGATCGAGTCGAACGCCAGGCCTTCCCCGCCGTGCGCCGCGTACGCCTGCTCGATCGCTTGCTGCACCCTGGCCTCTCCAACCCCCGGCCCCAGCGTGCGCATCGCGCTGAGGAATCCCTCACGCGTGATGTCAATCGCGTGCTGGATCAGCGTCAGTTCCGTCCGCGACTTCGCCGCCCTCATCCGCGGCAGCACATCCGTTCGATCCTCAATCTGCACCCCCACCACCCGCTCAGCGACCTTGCGATACGTCGCCAAATCTTCCGTCACCCCCTGCGTGTGCTGCGCAAACGGATGCAGACACGCCAGACTCTTGCACCGCCGCGCCGCGTAGCTCAACCACATCGGCATCTGCGTCGTGCGCAGCACCGTGCGGAAACCCAGCCGCGCCCGCAACGCGCCCGACAGATGATCGCGCAACCCGTCCCACCGATCCGCCTCCGGGTTCAGCGGCCGCAAAAACAAGATCACCCGCTTGCGCGGGTCGTCGTTCGTCGGATCAAACAGCAACATCGCCCCCGACTCGTTCGTGATCCCAGTCAAGTGCTGGAAGAACGCGTTGACCACAAAGTCCTCGCCCCCCTCGCTCCCGGCCATCACCAGCGCCGCCGATTTCCCCAGCGCCTTCAGCACGCGCTCCCGCCGCTGCATGTACTCCCCCAGCGGCACCTCCGCATGCTCCGGCGCAACAACCGTCCTCGCCCCACCCGCACCCCCCACGCCGCCAACACCGCCAACACCGCCATCGCCCCCACGCCCACCCGCCCGCTCCGCCAACGGCGCAGCTCGCTCGTGCATCACGCGGCGCCCAGGCTTCACATTCAACGTCCGCTTGTTCATGGCCAAAGGTTATCCAAACACTCCCCCCGCCGAAGCCCCGAACACCAATCGCCGAGGCATCACGTCAGCACGATCCCCCCTCCCCAGGCCGAAGGCCTGATCACCAATAGCCGGGGGTCGCGTCGGCCCGATCCCTCAGGCCGAAGGCCTGCACGCTCATAGCCGGGGGTCGCGTCGGCCTCCGACGCACCCCCGGACACAACGCGCACGCGCCCCCCGCACCCCGAAGGGGTGCTCCACCCTCCCCACGCCGAAGGCTTACCCACCAATCGCCGGGAGTCACGTCGGCCCGATCCCTCCCCAGGCCGAAGGCCTGATCACCAATAGCCCGGGGGTCGCGTCGGCCTCCGACGCACCCCCGGAAACCACGCGCCCCCGCACCCGCACCCCGAAGGGGTGCTCCATCGCTGACCCCACCCCGCGCGCGCGAAAAAAACTCTCCCACCCCCCATCTCTCCTCCCCCAGGCCGAAGGCCTGATCACCAATAGCCGGGGGTCGCGTCGGCCTCCGACGCACCCCCGGACACGACGCTCACGCCAACCCCGCACCCTGAAAGGGTGCTCCCCATCCCACGCCACCGCCGCGCGGCACCGATCGCGCACTCAAACCACGCGCACGCACACCTCACGCGCATCCACCACCACATCTATCCCACGCAACTGAAAAACTCTCCGCTCCGTATCACTCGACCGCACAACACGCGAGATCGCCGCGAGCGTCCGCTGAGACAGCGCCCGCCCGCCGCCCTCCACGCCGCCGCGCCGCACCGCGTCGCGAATCACTTCGCCGATCAACACCCCCGGCATCGCCGCCAACCGCGCCCGCTCCACGCGCAAAAGTTCTCCCGGCGCGCCGGCACGATCCGCGCCGCGCATCGCCTCGCGCACCGCGCGCTCAACCACCGCGCCCGCCCCCGCCGCCAATCGCGAAGTCCGCATCGCGCCCTGGGCCGCGCCGGGCAAGATCTCCAGCAACTCCGGGATCACCCGGTGCCGCAGCGCGCTGCGCACCCGATCCCCGCTGCGATCGTCGTTGCTCGCATCGTGCGCCCACGTCCATCCCGCCTCGGCGCACAGCTCGCGCGCTCGCGTCGGCGAGACCGCGAGCATCGGCCGGATAATCATCACCCCCGAGCCCGGCCAGCGCATGCGCGCCCGAATGCCACCCAGCGCACGCAAGCTCCCGCCCCGCGCCACGGTCATCAGCAGACTCTCGAGGTTGTCCATCGCGTGATGCGCCGTCGCGACATAGCCAAAGCCGCGCTGGCGCGCGATCGATACCAGCGCGTCGTACCGCGCCCGTCGCGCGTTGGCCTCGACGTTGCCGCGCATCTCGCGCACCCGCACCCGCTCGAAATAGAAAGGTGCCAAAACCCCCTGCGCCAGCGCCGCGGCCGCCTCACAGTCCCGCTCCGCCTCCGCCGCCTCTCGCAAGTCATGCACCACGTGCGCAACGGCAAACCGCGCCCGCGCCGCCGCGAGCGCAACGCACAACGCCGAAGAATCCGCCCCCCCGCTGCACGCCACCAACACCGCCTCACCCGCCCCACGCACCCGCGCCCGTGCCGGGCTCGTCAGCGCGCGCCACTGCCCAGCCACCGCGCGCACCAGCGGGTGCGAACGCCTCGGCAAAGTCAGCACGCCGCGTGCATTTGTCACCATCGATCACCTTCGGTTAAACGCGTCCAGCGCCAAGATCTCGAACATGATGTGCCCCGCCAGCAACGCCGTGATCCCGGCCGGGTCGCGATCCGGCAGCACCTCGACAACGTCCGCCCCGGCAACATTCACGCCCGCCAAGCGACGCAGCAGGTCCAGCGCTTCGGCGCTGGTGAGGCCACCGGGGCAGGGAGTGCCCGTGCCGGGGGCGAAGGCGGGGTCGATGCAGTCGATGTCGAAAGTGATGTACGCGGGCTGTTTTCCGATGCGGTTCAGGAAGGCGTCGATGGCGGTGACGTTGATTGTGCCGCGCGGCACAGTTTGGTAGGGGGTTGGCGGCGCCGACGCGCGCGCGAGATCGTCGCAAGTGACGAGGGTGACGTTAGTTTGTTTCACAAAGGTCAAGTCGTCAATGGTGTTGAGCGGGCCGCGCAGGCCGATGGAGATCATGCGGCGTGGGTCGACGAAGCCTTCTTCGATGACGCGGCGGAAGGGGGACGCGTGCGAGTAGTTCTCGCCCCAGAGGGAGTCGACGGTGTCCAGGTGGGCGTCAAAGTGGACAAGGGCGATGCCGCCGGCGGGCTCGCCCAGGCGCGAGTAGGTCGCGCGGATGTTGGCATAGGAGATTGAGTGGTCGCCGCCGATGGCAAAGAGGCGGGTGTTGGGAGACGCGGCGGGCGCCGTGATCAGCGAGCTGGCGAAGGACTCGACGAGGTCGAGCGTGTCGTTGATGGAGAAGGGGGCGACGGGGGCGTCGCCGGCGTCGGCGAGGCTGAGGGTTGCGCAGACATCGATGTTGTGCTGGAGGTGGTAGCGCTTGACGTATTGCGATGCATCGCGGATGGCGCGGGGGCCGAAGCGGGCGCCGGGGCGGTAGGAAACGCCAGCGTCCATCGGTACGCCGTAGATGGCCCAGTCGACGGGCGCGTTTTCGGGGAGGACGTCTTCGAGGCGCGGGTAGCGTGCGAAGGTGCTGATCCCGGCGAAGCGGGGCGAGACGCGGGCGTCGGGGAGGATGGTCTTGGGCATACGGGCGAGTGTACGGGGTCGTGCGATGCTGGCTTTGCCGAGGCGTCGCAGCGTGCCAGCGTGCTCGCTGGCCTCCAGCCGCTCGACTTCGCGCAGCATCTGGGCGAGCGTGTCAAAGCGCAGCGGGCGGCGACCCTTGACGTTGCGCGTGTTGACCGCCGTCCCCTGCGACATGAGAGCCTCCTTGCAACTATCGGGTCACGCTGTCGGCAATCCTTCGCGCCACGGGCACCGCAACGAACGCGATCGGCACCGAGACGAGAAAGCTGATCGCCCAGCTCTTGGTCCACTCGCTCACAAAGCGCTCATGAAAGCCAAGTTTGACAAAGGTCAGCGCGATCGAAATCCCGCACGACATGAACAGGCAGGTGAGCACGACGAAGAGGGCGTATCCTTGCGACTTGGTGAGCTTGAGCGACATATGAGCCGAGGGTACGCACCGGGCGGCGGATTGCGCTAGAGCCTGGGGGGCGCGTCAGTCGAGGACTCAACTGGCGAATCGGCTCGCGCTTCGGGGACGTGGATCGGTCTGCTCTGGGAGATGAAGGCCTCCAGGCGTGCGTCGCCGGTGGGGTCTGCTGAGAGGCGGTCGAACGACTCGTCCATCTCGCAGAGCGCGCCGCACTCGGGGCAGCGGACCATACCGGAAGCGTCGCGTTTGAGGCCGAGGAGCTCGTAGTGGCACTGGACGCAGCGAGCCTGATCCGCGAGGATGGACCAGATGCGGCGGCGCAGGAGCAGGTCTCGCACGATGAACGCGCCGACTCCGCCCGCCAACACCGGGAGGACGATCGCGACGACGACGCTGAGATCTGATCTGCGGCTTTTGTCAATGACATTCAGCAAAGCGACGGTCAATATCATGGCGATGATTGTGACCACGAACAATGTCGTCAGGCACGCGACCGCTGTCAACGCGGTGGACAGGGCGGAGTATCGCGCGGCGGCGGCGACAAACGACGCGGCGCGATAGTCGTCAAAGCGATCAAGCTCGGGGAAGGCGCGATGGAGCTTGAGGGTGAGGAGTCGCATTGGGGGTCTAGATCAAGGGGCTGCGAACGATCGGAGGGGCGAGGGGGGCAAGGGATGCGAGGAGTGCGAAGTACACGCCAGAAGGGACAAGGTACGCACTTTGCAGCGAGCGGGCATCGAGACGTGCATGAGCGATCGATCAGTTTGGCGTGTTATAGATGAAGTCCAATCCTGTGAGCGACTCGTCCCAGAAGACGGCCTGCGGCGCCGGTCGGTCTGACTGTTTGCCCCCGTCATCGACCCCGTCCACGCCGACGGCGTAGAGCAAGTAGCCGCGCCGATGCGGGTCGGTGCTCGCGTCGATGAGCTTGTAGCGCAGGGTCGCGCCGCTGAATGGGTCCACCGGCAACTCGGCCAGACGGTCCGGAATCAACTCACTCAGCGAGTTCGGGTAACGCCCGTGCTCGGCTCGGAAGCGCTCGATCGCCAGCATGGTCTCCAGCCCGATTCGTTGCGCGAAGCGGAGGTAGTCAGCGCGGATCGCGTTTCCATAATGACGTATCAGCGATTCCATGAGAACGAGCGGCGACCGCTCGGGACTCGCGGGCTTCGGTCGCTGCGCAAACGGGACGCCAATCTGGAAATGCTTCATTGAGAACATTGCGTCAACCGCTTGACAGTTCTCCTCGTAGCTTCCGACGCGCGAGGTCAGATCGAACGATCTTGGCGAGAATCCGCCGTAAGCAGCTTGGTCGGCCGCCGCAACGGTTCGGACGCGGTCGGGGTCAGAGAACATCCACGCCAGTGTTTGGCGAGCCAGGTATCGCTCGCCTTTCATCGTGTCAGTGAATGTGACGGCAACACCACGCTGTCTCGCCGCGAACGCGTCCTCAATCGGCGCCAGCCACTCTGTCGCCAGGGTATTCCCATCGTTTGAACCCGTCACCAGGTGTCGACGAACCTGGTTCATCATCAATGATTCAATGGCCAAGCCGACCAGCCGATTCATCAGGAGTGGCTCGCGCTCGACCATTGTCGAAACCTTGAGCCCGGCCTTGAGCGCGAGCATGTAGGCCTCGGCGTCACCCGCTTCGAGCGCAAGTTCCATCTTGGCGGCGCAGGCTCCTGCCAGTTTACGCGCTTCGCCGAGCCAAGTCAGCAGTAGGTTGACCATCGGTGCAGAGGGCGATTCCAACTTGCGCCAATCTCGAACTGCGCGATCCGCGTTGACCATGGCGAGGAGTCTCTCGTCACCATTGATCTCGGCGAATCGCCGCAATGCTCGCCGAGCCATCTCTGCTTGGGCTTCGTACTTCGCCTCCTTCTCCGTGCCGTCTTTCCACGTCACGTCGGAGATGTATGACGTTTCAGGCAGCACCGCGGTGCCTTGCGCATCGAGCAATGCATCGGGCGCACTGGCGACGTCGCTGTTCGCCTGCGTGAGCGACTCGAGCACCTTGTCAAACAGCGTCCAACCGTCCTTCGCCAGGGCCTCGTTCTCGCTCATGTCCTTGTCAAGCGGCGGATAGAACGATTCGTTCAGCTCTTGGATGAACTTCCAGCCTTGCAGATCCGCCTTGGCCAACTTTGCCTGCTGCGCGAGTTGGTGCTCGCGCCACGTCCACCACCCGGCGCCGCCGATCACTGTGACCAACACAAGCAAAGCTGCGGCCTTGCCCACGTTCCGTCCCAGCCGCCGATTCATCCAGCGCGGCAGCACCCGGCGCTCCGGCTTTGGCTTCAGGCGGCGCTGCCCCTTTTCATCGGTCACCAGTTCTGTCAGGGCCGCGTCGACCCACATATCCATGCCGCACTCGGGGCAGGTGATGCGGAGATCGTCGGGCACGGGCAGGCCGAGGAGGCCGTAGCTGCAGTTGCCGCAGGTGCCCTTGGCCTTGATTACCCAGCGAAGGCGCTGGCGGAGCATCATGTCACGGACCAGGAGCGCGCTCAAAGAGGCGGACAAGAATGCGATGACTGTCGCCGCGCTGGCAACAGCCATGAACCCTGAAGATGTGTTCCACAAGTGAGCGGGCAAGAGCCACACCAGACCCCCCACCGCAGCCAGGCACAGGGAGGCCACGACAGCACACGCCAACGTCTGGGCAATGCTCGCCAGCACCCCGCGGCGGGCCGCGCGTACGAACCGCGCGCACTGATCGTCGGAGAAGCGATCCAGTTCTGGAAACGCCCGCCAAATCTGTCGCGTTAGCACTCGCATGCGTACACCTCGCGCTCACGCCAAAGACTCCACCTGCGGCCACATTAAATGGACACCGCCCGGCCCACCCAGTACGAAGCGCACTCTCCCGATTTCTCGCTCCCGGACCAAGTCGGCGCGAACATCATCCTGAACCCAACGACTGCCGACCGCCGCATGTGGACGCGCCCCGAGCACTCCGGCCTTACTTCCCCGGATACTCATACACGCCGCGCCCGCTCTTGACACCCATTCGTCCTGCGGTGACCAACTGTTTCAGCAGCGGGCAGGCGCGATAGCGATCGCTGTTCAGGCCGTCGGCCAGGACGTTCATGATGTTCACGCAGGTATCCAGGCCGATGAAGTCTGCCAGCGTGAGCGGGCCCATGGGGAAGTTGCAGCCGAGCTTCATGATGCCGTCGATCGCCTCGGGCTTGGCGACGCCTTCCATCCACGCGTAAAACGCCTCGTTGATCATCGGCATGAGCACGCGGTTGCTGATGAACCCCGCGCGATCGCTGGCTTCCAGCGGCGTCTTCCCCATCGCAGTCGCCAGCGCCAGCGTGCGCTGCACGACCTCGGGTGACGTCTGCAAGCCGGGGATCACCTCGACCAGTTGCATCAGCGGCACCGGGTTAAAGAAGTGCATGCCTATCACGCGATGCGCGCCTTTGCCCGCGGCGGTCGCCAGCTCCGTGATGCTGATGCTGCTGGTGTTGGTCGCCAGCACGACCGACTCGTCCGGGTACATCGCGGCCAGCTTGGCCAAGAGATCCTTTTTGACGTTCACATCCTCGACCACTGCCTCGACAAGCCAGTCACAGCCGGTGAGGTTTTCGAGGTTGACGACAAACGAGATGCGGGCTGAGGCGGCGTCGGCCGCGTCTTTGGTGATCTTGGCCTTCTCGACGAGCTTGCCCAGGCTCTTGATGTGCACGCCCTTGCACTTGTCGATCGTCCCTGGGAAAGAGTCAAAGACTTTGACCGTCAGCCCGGCGACTGCGGCAACTTGGGCAATCCCGCCGCCCATCTGACCAGCACCGAGGACACCGAGCGTTTTGACGTTGTGCGGCATGAATCTTGCTCCATCAGGGGTGAAGCGGGAGGATACGCCCACGGCGGGACGGCCTTCCGCGATGGAGGTGCTGGGAAGTTGCTGGAAGTTTCGACAGTGTGTTGTCAGCTTTCGCTCTCGATCTGGCCGGTGGCGTTGGAGCCGGTGAAGGTCCCCAAAAAAACGCAGTTGCGCGAGAGCCCGGGAGCGGGCGGCGCGATGCTTCGCGTGCGTCGATTTCGTTTGGTCTACGCGCCTCGGACCATGCTCAGAATCTGCGCGGGGTTCAGGCGTTGAGACTGCTGCTCGATCATCGGCCTGTGCTGCTCGTA
>JBBQMD010000084.1:0-8245 GCA_038328575.1 Phycisphaerales bacterium
GCGTCGCGAAACTCGGGCTTGAGGTAGGGCGGGATGCCCTTGCGGCGTTGCACGTCGTAGCGTCGCCCCAGCGCCTGCCAGGCGAAGTAGTTGTCATCCAGCGACCAGGCGCAGATGAGGCGCTGCACGCGATCGCGATAGCTCTGGAGCAGCTCGCCCTCGCTCTCGATCTGCATGGCGCGGAACTGCTCGGGGGGAATGCCCAGGTTGAAGACGCTGAGGGGTGATTTGCTGAGCCAACCGAGGAACTTGCTGGCGAAGATGCGGCCGTACATCTTCTCGAAGAGCGCGGCGCGCCCGACCTCGTCGTCGCGCATCTCGATGAGGCGCTCGGGGTTGCGGCGCATGGCCTTGAGGAAGTTGTGGATGCCGGCCAGCAGATGCCCCAGGCGCGACTTCTTATAGAAGCCTGTCTCGAAGTACGAGACGCGCTGGCGGCCCACGGCGTTGGTCTTGGTCCAGTACTTGCGCGTCGCGGCGTCCAGGTGCGGCTCGACGTGGTTGAAGAACGCCGCGACGTTACTCGGGTTATCCCCGGCGCCCCAGAACTGAAACATGGCCTCGGCGTCGGGCAGGTGCTGCATGCACGCGAGCTTGAGACGAGCGACGCTGAGGTGGTGAAGGTTCAGGTCAACGGCGGTGATCGAGGCGGGTTGATGGCGAAGGTAGTGCAGGATGTTGCAGCCAGCGGATGAGATCGTGAGCACGCGGCTGTGGGTGCCGAGTTTCAGCGCCTCGGCGTCAACGTCCGGGTCTTCCCAGATCTGGTTGTAGACAAGGCCGTTGAACCAAAGGATGAAGAGCCGCTCTTGCCAGCCTTGGGCGGTGTTTTTGGGTGCGTGGCGCACGGCGGCGCGAAGGAGGTCACCGGTGGATTGCGCGTGCGAGGTGGCGGTGGCCATGGTTGAGCACTCCGATGGGCGGGCAGGGGCGATCTGTGAGGACGGCTTTACCTCGCGTTTGGATGATGCTACCGGTTGGCGCGGGCGAAGAGGTGCGTTAGGCGGGGTGAGCCGGCCAAACAAACGTGAAGATCTGGTCAACGACTGGCGGTGGGGGGCTGGGAAAGGGAGTCGGTGTCGATTGCGGTGGACAACTGGCGCGGGCGGCGATGCAGGGCCATGGTGATGGCGCGAGAGAGGAAGAGGACGCCGACGCCAAGGACCAGGCTGTTGGGTTGCTCGAGCAGGAAGCCTTGCACGAAGAACGGCGACGCGGCGAGGATGGCCAAGGCGGTGATGATGAGTTTGGCGCGGGTGGGGGAGGCGGCAGAGTCGGCGGTGGGGATAGCGCAGTTGAGGGCGTAGGCGGGGATGGCGAGGCCGTAGAACGACATGAAGAGCATGTAGACGGTTTCGAACGAGGTCAGGCGGGCGACGCCGGGGGCGAAGATGGCGTAGGCGGTGGCCAGGAGGGCGAGCGCGCTGATGGCGGGGATGGTCTGAGCGCTGAACGCGGACTCTCGCTCGGTGGTCGTGGCGGGGCTCGAAATGTGATTGCCAGCGTCGGCTCCGGGAAGCGGCGCGATGTTCCGCTGCGCGTGGAGGACGATCGTGAGCGCCAGTTGGCAGGCGAGGTGAATCGCGATGGGGAGCGATGCGAGCGCGAGGAAGGTCCTTGTGCTTGCGGTGCCGGTGGTGGAGAAGTCCACGAACTTCGCGGCGTAGAAGGGCGTGAAGCAGATCATGGCGAAGAAGAAGAGGCCGAAGCCGAGGGCGAAGACGGGTTTGCGTTGGCCGGCACTGTGACGAACGGCGCGTTGAAAGGTGAGGTCAAACCACGGGCAGGTGAGGAACCCGAGCATCAGCACCGGGGCGATGGCGAGGCTGGCGGGGCGCCAGTCGGCGAGCGACGGATGGTCAGTGAGCGGTGAGCGGGCATCGCGCGTGAACAGCGCCCAGGCGATGGCGAACACGGAGATCGTGAAGACGACGATCGCGCTGAGTGTTGGGCGGGCGCGCCAGGCGATGCAGACACCGCCAGTCAGCAGCGCGGCGGCGGCGATGAGCTGGCGGAGATCTTCCGACGCGCCGGCGAGGATCAGGTGCAGGAGGAAGAAGGCGTTGAACGCGCCGGTGACGATCGAGAAGAGCGAGCACGCGCCGTAATGGCGGGCGACGAACGCGGCGCTGGTCTGCGGATTGAAGATCCACGCGGTCATGGCGGCGCCGACGACGTTGGGGATCGCGAAGAATGCGAGGGACCAGATGCCGAAGTCGCGGAGCAGGATGATGGGCAGAAACATGCCGATGCACCAGGTCCAGGACGTGCCGACGTAGAGCGCCCAGGCGAAGACCGAGCGAGGAGCCAGAGGCGCGAAGTCGATCTGCGGGGTGGAATCGGGGGCGGTCGGCCTCATCGGGCGAGTGTAAGCGTCAGGGGCGGTCGGATGGGTGGTTGGGGCCGCGCTGCCTGTGGAGCTCGACATCGCGTTTGAGGCGTGTCCAGGTGTCGGGGGTGTGATCAAACTTGTTCCCGCACTCGGGGCAGATGCCCGCGTCGTCATCGGTGTTGATGTCGTAGCCGCAGTGGGTGCAGCGGCGAGAGTCGGCACGAAGGTGCTCGCGCCGATCGCGGAGAGAACGACGCACACGCTGGACAAGAACAACCGTGACGGCGATGGCTACGAGCGTTAACGATCCGGGGACCACGAACGCGAGACTCGAGGCCCCGAGTGTGGCCAAGAGGAACAGGAGACTGAAAGATCCGGCGACGGCTACGCCGCCGATGGTCGCAGCGAGGTCCAGCAGGGCCAGCGATGGCGAGACGACCCAGATCGATGGGGGCTTCTTCGGGAGCGGGCGAGGTTGGTCCGGGGGCGCCATGCCGGTGCTCTGGGGTTTGCAGGTGGGGGGTGGGGGCGGCGTCAGCGCTGCTCGCGGCGAGTTTCGGAGTGACGCGTGAGGGTTTCTTTTTCCTTGGGCGAGAGGCTGTCCAGACCCGAGGTCATGATCTTCTTGAGGATGCGATCGACCTCGGCTTCCTGGCGTTGCAGGGGCGAGGAGCCGATCAGGCGCGCGAAGAACGAGCGGCGGACGCGGTCATTGGCGATGTGTTCAGGCGGGCGCGAGTCGCCGAAGAGGTCGAAGAAGTCGCGGAGCAGGTGCATGCGCCGGATGAAGAAGAAGCCGGCGATGGCGCCGCCGAGGTGCGCGGCTTCGCCGCCGGCGTTGCTGGTGCTGAAGACGAGGTTGCCCAGGGCCAGGAGCGTGAAGCCGTAGACGGCGGTGCGCATCTTCATGGGGATGACGTACAGCACTGCGACGCGTTCGTCGGGGGCGATGAACGCGGCGGCCAGGAGGACGCCGAAGATGCCGGCGCTGGCGCCGACGAGCGGGGTGTAGATGCTGTCAAAGAGCAGGAAGGGCAGCTTGTTGGCCCAGGGCATGCCGAACTGGTGGACCATGAGGTTGCCGGTGAGGTTGAGCAGGAGGTACATCAGGGCGCCGAAGATGCCGCAGGTGAGGTAGAAGGCCAGGAAGCGGCGTGAGCGGAGGAAGTCTTCGACGAGGTAGCCGACGAAGTAGAGGCCCAGGATGTTGAAGCCCAGGTGCATGAGGCTGGCGTGCAGGAACTGGAAGGTGACGAAGCGCCAGACCTGCAAGCCGAAGAAGCCCTCGGCGGTGGAGAAGTGGCCCCAGGCGTGGAGCACGGGTTGGTAGATGAACAGGTCGCGCCCGACGATGCGGAGGGCGGGGTTGCCGGTGCGAGGATCGATGATCGGCGTGCCGGCTGCGTCGCGCTCGGCGACGAAGAACGGGCGCGCGTAGACGCCGGGGCGGTCGGGGAGCGGGGTGGGGGGCGTGGGGAAAGCGAAGGAGCGGGCGATGTCTTGTGGGGTAGCGCCGACGTAGAACTCGCGCCCGTAGTTTGACAGCACGGGCGTGGTGAAGATGACGTTGGCGAGGATGTAGACCGCGATGTTGATGGCGATGAGCCAGGTCGTGACATGCCAGCCACCAGCGCGAGGGCGGAGGCGGGGGAAGCCGCGGGAGTTCGGTTGGGGTGTGCTGCGCGCGTAGTCTCGGTCGGCGATGCCCATTGGTGAGGACGGTAGTCGAGGGGAGCGGGGCGAAGGTGAACGGGAGCGTGAAAAGGATCAGGAAGTGGAACGGCGCGGGGCGCGTGGCGCGCTGCGGGATTCTCTGTGAAGACCCATGTTTCACGACCCACGACCCACGACTCACGACCCACGACTCAGGACTCGCGACTCGCGACTCACCTCGCTTCGCGGCGGCGCGTGGTGTCCTGCTCGAGGAACTTTTTCTCTGAGCGGGTCAGGGCGGCCATGCCTTCGCGGCTGATCTTGGCGAGGATTCGGTCCAGCTCGTCCTGGTGCTTGGCGGCGTCTTCGCGCTGGCGGGCGATTTCGCGGGTGCGGCGCTCGCGGGCGGTCTCTTCTTCGCGATCGAGTTTCTGCTGCTCGGCCAACGCCTTGGCGTAGCCGGGTTCGACGCCGGTGTTGAAGCGTGATGGGGCGTCGTCGGAGGCGTCTTCGAAGCGGATGCGTTGCAGTTGGCTCCAGCAGGTCATGCCGCCGAAGAGGGCGAGGCCCAAGAGGATGGATTGGTTGGTGCTTAGGCCGTAGAGGCCCATGAGGGAGGCGACGACGATGCCGAGGGTGGCGGCGATCTTCAGTGAGCGGCGGTAGCCGAGGCGAGCCCAGAGGATCTCTTGGACGATGCGCCCGGCGTCCATGGGGAACATGACCACGAGCATGTTGAAGCAGAAGAGCGAGAGGTTGGTGTAGTAGAACCACCAGACGCTGGTCTTCAGGAATGCGACGAGGTTTGAGGTGCCGGCGACGGCGGTGTCGCTGATGAACGCGAGAAAGGCGGGCCCGGGCGCGAAGGGGTTGAAGATGAGCGAGGCGCTGGTGCCGCCCATGGCGAGGATGCCGAGCACCGCTGGGAGCATGAGGAAGGGATGAACGAGGGGGCCGCCGAGCGTGGTGATGAGGCTGGCTTTCCAGGTGTGAGGCGGGCGGCAGGAGGCGAGGCCGCCCAGGGGCCAGAGGAGAATGTCGTCGGCCTCGCCGCCGACGGCGCGGCAGGCGAAGACGTGGCCGAACTCGTGGATCAGCACACTGGCGAAGACGCAGAGCAGGCCCATGGCGACGAACTGCACGCCGAAGGCGCCGGGGTTGAAGGCGGCGCGAGCGAGCTCAAAGACGATGAAGAGCAGGAAGAGGAGGTGAACGCGGATGGTGACGCCGAAGAGGCGCCCCAGGGGCAAAGACCAGTCAAAGAAGTTATTGACGCGGGGGAGGAGGCGGCTCCAGAGGCTGGCACGCTGGGGGCTGGCCCGGGAATAGTCGCGGTCTTCGTACATGCGGGGCGGTGTCCTGGGGTGCTTGCAGGTTGGTGAGGACCCGCCTTGGAAAGGCGGGCCACTGCTCGGCGTGCGACCGCTCTGCGGGTCGACGAGACGCGTGCGGAGCTTTAGAACGCGATCCCACAGAGTCTCTTTCGTTTATTCGGTCTCTTCGGTTGAGTTGTACGCCCGAGGGCGTGTAGAGATTTCAGTTTTCTTTGAGGGGAGCGTGAAGAAGCCGCGATTGGCATTGGCTGGGGTGGGGCTGGGGAGGGTGTGGCGGGCGGCGGGGAGGCGGGGGGGTTCAGGCTGGGCGGATGAAGCCGCGGCGGGCGGCCAGGAGGAGGGCGGCGAGGGTTTTGCCGTCGGCGATTTGGCCTTGGTCGATCATGCGCCAGACGTCGGCGGGCTCGACGAGCTTGACTTGGATGAACTCGTCCTCTTCGAGTTTCTGGCCTACGAAGGTGAGGTCGCTGGCGAAGAAGGCGTGCATGCGTTCGTCGGTGAGGCCGGGCGTGGTGTGGAAGGTGGCTAGGGGGGTGAGCTTGGCGGGTTTGTAGCCGGTCTCTTCCACCAGCTCGCGCGAGGCGCAGAGGGCAGGGTCTTCGCCCGGGCCGAAGGTCTCGTCGGCGAGGCGTGGCCGCTCGATCGTGCCGGCGCAGCACTCCCAGACCCAGTCGTTCACGGCGAGGCGGAAGATCTTCAACATCACGATCCGCCCGTCTGGCAGCGCCGGGACGATGACGACGGCGCCGGGATGGCGGACCATCTCGCGGGCGGCGGTCTTGCCGCTGGGGTAGTGGACGTGCAGGCGAACGTAGTCGTATTTTTTGCCCGTTGCGATGGTCTCGCGCCGGACGATTCGCGGCTCGGGCGGGTTTGCGGTGGCGCTGGGTTGAGTGGTCATTGTCAAGGGTATAGGGCAGGGCGGGCCGGGTAGTTGATGCGCACTGGTAGGCAGACCAGCGCGACGTGAGCGAGAACTCACGCGAGAACAGGCGATCGCCTCGTGAATCGGGTGAGATTGAGGAGTCAACGCAATCGGGGGGGTCGTGCCGAGCGATGGAGAGGTGTGGTGATGGTGATGGCTTCAATCTTCATGCGGATCAAAGGGCTGGTGGCGGCGGTTGCCGGGCTCGTGGGCATTCGCACGGCTGAGCCGGCGCCGGAGCGGAGCGACGGGCCGACGCTGGAAACCGGGCTTTCGTGGCTGGCGGAATGAAAAACACCAACCTGGGGGCAGGTTGGCGTGGCGGGTTCATGGGTTGGGTTGGCGGCGTGGGCGGGACTGGGCGCGGTTGCTTAGCGATTCCAGGTGGTGCTGCCGTAGACCGCGGCTGAGCCGAGGTGCTCAGCGATGCGCAGGAGCTGGTTGTACTTGGCGTTGCGATCGGAGCGGCAGGGGGCGCCGGTTTTAATCTGGCCGCAGTTGGTGGCGACGGCAATGTCAGCGATGGTGGCGTCCTCGGTTTCGCCCGAGCGATGGCTGAGGATCGCGGAGTAGCGGTTACGCATGGCGAGGTTGACGGCTGAGAAGGTTTCGGTGAGGGAGCCGATTTGGTTGACCTTGACGAGGATGGAGTTGGCGCAGCGTTCTTTGAGGCCGCGGGCGAGGAACTTTGGGTTGGTGACGAAGAGGTCGTCGCCGACGAGCTGGATTTTGTCGCCCAGTTTGGCGGTGAGCTTGGCCCAGCCGGCCCAGTCGTTCTCGGCGAGGCCGTCTTCGATTGAGCGAATCGGGTACTTGGCGCACCATGCGGTCCAGAGATCGATCATCTCGTCGGTGGTGGCGACGCGGTCGGGCTGCGACTTGAAGAAGCAGTAGCCCTGCTTGCCCTTGGCGGCGGCTTCGTTCCAGAGTTCGCTCACGGCGGGGTCGAGCGCCACGAAGATCTGCTCGCCCCAGCGATAGCCCGCGCGCTTGGTGGCTTCTTCCATGAGTTGGAGGGGCTCTTCGGCGCTTTTGAGGCTGGGGGCGAAGCCGCCTTCGTCACCCACGGCGGTGGAGAGGTGCTTCTCGTGCAGCACTTTCTTGAGCGTGTGGTAGATCTCGATGCCGGCGCGGGTGGCCTCGAAGAAGTTGTCAAAGCCCCAGGGCTGGATCATGAACTCCTGGAAATCGACGTTGTTGTCGGCGTGCTTGCCGCCGTTGAGGATGTTCATCATCGGCACGGGCAGGATGTGGGCGGAAGCGCCGCCCAAGTATCGGTAAAGCGGAACCTGGGCCTGGGCGGCGGCGGCCTTGGCGACGGCCATGGAGACTGCGAGGATGGCGTTGGCGCCGAGGTTGGCCTTGTTGGGGCTGCCGTCGAGATCGATCATGGCGTGATCGATGGCTTCCTGCTCGCGAGCGTCGCGCCCTTCGAGCAGTGGGGCGATGCGCGAGTTGACGTTCTTCACGGCGTTGAGCACGCCCTTGCCCATATAGACCTTTTTGTCGTCGTCGCGCAGCTCGCAGGCCTCGTGCTCGCCGGTGGAGGCACCGGAGGGGACGCCGGCGCGGCCGAAGGCGCCGGAGTGAAGGGTGACGTCGACCTCGACGGTGGGGTTGCCGCGGGAGTCGATGATCTGACGGGCGTGAATGTGCTGAATACGAAAGGCCATTGATCGAGTCCTCGGCCCCCCCGGGTCGATGAAATCCCCGGAGCTGAACGGAGCTTGGGGACGCGATGATACCGGGCAGTGCGGGGCGGGGGGAGAGTGTGGGCGTGGGTATGGGGATGGGCAGTTGGGCGGGGTTCGTGGAGAGTGCGGCGCGGGCTGGTTGCGGATACGCTTAGAGGGAACTCACACGAGGATGACACGAAGCATGCCGCTGACCCAGGAAATGATGACGGCCCGGCTGGAGACGCTCAAGGGCGGCCTTGTGAAGCAAGGGTGGCAGGTTCAGCAGATGGTGGAGGCGTCGTTCAACGCGATCTTTTCGCGTGAG
>JBBQMD010000085.1:0-8232 GCA_038328575.1 Phycisphaerales bacterium
TTCCATCACAGCCGAGCGACTCACTTCGCCGCCTCTTCCATCAGCACGGCCTGCGCCGCCGCGAGGCGAGCGATCGGCACGCGGAACGGCGAGCAGGAGACGTAGTCGAGGCCCACGTCGTGGAAGAAGTGGACAGACTTGGGATCCCCGCCGTGCTCGCCGCAGATGCCGACCTTGAGCTTCGGGTTGGTCAGGCGGCCCTTCTCCTTGCCCATGCGGACAAGCTGGCCCACGCCAGTGCGGTCGATGGTGACAAACGGATCGGCCACCAGCAGCTCGTGCTCCATGTAAGACGGGAGGAAGCTGTTGATGTCGTCGCGCGAGAAGCCAAACGTCATCTGCGTGAGGTCGTTGGTGCCGAAAGAGAAGAAGTCGGCGGATTCGGCGATCTCGTCAGCCGTGAGCGCCGCCCGCGGGATCTCGATCATGGTGCCGATCGGGATATCGATCCGCTTCTGCCAGCCCTTGAGCTTCTTGACCTCTTCGATGGTCTCAAGCGTCAAGGCCCGCAGGAAGTCCAGCTCCTTCTTGGTGCTGACCAGGGGGTGCATGATCTCGGGCATGGCCTTGACGCCGTTGGCCTGGCAATCAAGCATGGCCTCGACGATCGCGCGAACCTGCATCTTGAGGATCTCGGGATACGTCACACACAGGCGACAGCCGCGATGGCCCAGCATCGGGTTTGACTCGTGCAGCTCGCTTACGCGGCGCTTCACCTTGTCCAGCGTGATGCCCATGGCCTTAGCCAGCTCGGCCTGCTGCTTCTCCTCGTGCGGGAGGAACTCGTGCAGCGGCGGATCGATAAGGCGGATCGTGACGGGCATGCCCTTCATCGCAGTGAAGAGGCCGCTGAAGTCGTCGCGCTGATAGGGCAGCAGCTCTTCGAGATACTTGATGCGCATCTCCTCGCTGTCAGCGAGAATCATTTTGCGCATGCTCTTGATGCGAGCGCCGTCAAAGAACATGTGCTCGGTGCGACACAGCCCGATACCCACGGCCCCGAACTCACGCGCCCGCTTGGCGTCCGCGGGGGTATCGGCGTTGGTGCGGATCTGCAGCGTGCGATACTTGTCAGACCAGCGCATGATCGTTGCGAAATCGCCGCTGAGCTTGTCGGGGATCACAACAGGGACGATGCCGGCCATTACCTCGCCGGTGGTGCCGTCGATCGAGATGATGTCCTCGGGGCCGAAGGTCTTGCCCGCGACCGAGAACTTGCGGGCCTTGGCGTCGATGTGCAGATCGCCAGCGCCGACCACGCAGCACTTGCCCCAGCCCACCGCAACAACCGCCGCGTGGCTCGAGCGACCGCCCGTGCTGGTCAAGATGCCCTCAGCGCTGTGCATGCCCTCCACATCTTCCGGGCTCGTCTCGTCACGAACCAGGATGACCTTCTCGCCCTTCTGCTTTCGCTCCACCGCTTCAGCCGCGGAAAACGCGGGCTTGCCCACCGCCGCGCCGGGCGAGGCCGGGATGCCAATGGTGAGCTTCGTCGCGAGCTTCTTCTTGGTGAGGTCAAAGCTCGGGAGCATGAGCTGAACCAGATCGCCCGCGGGGATGCGAAGCAGCGCCTGCTTCTCGGTGATCAGCTTCTCTTTCACCATGTCGCAGGCGAGCTTGACCGCCGCAGTGCCCGTCCGCTTGCCGGTGCGGGTCTGGAGCATGAAGAGCTTGCCCTCTTCGATGGTGAACTCGATGTCCTGCATGTCCTTGTAGTGCTTCTCCAGCTTGTGCTTGATCTTGATGAGCTGGTCGTAGCACTTCTTCTGCCACTTGGGCATCTCGTCGATGAGCTTGGGCGTGCGGATGCCAGCGACGACGTCCTCGCCCTGGGCGTTGATCAGGAAGTCGCCATAAAACTTGTTCTCGCCGGTGGCGGGGTTGCGGGTGAAGCCCACGCCGGTGCCCGAGTCATCGCCCATGTTGCCGAAGACCATGCACTGCACGTTGACCGCGGTGCCGATCAGGCCCTGGATTCCCTGAATACGCCGGTAGCTGATCGCGCGATCGCCGTTCCAGCTCTTGAACACCGCCTCGATCGCCAGCTCAAGCTGCTTGAACGGGTTCTGCGGGAACATCTCGCCAACCTTGCGCCGAAACACTTCCTTGTACGCCTCGCACAGCTCCACGATGCCCGCCTCCGGAACGTCCGTGTCGCTCTCGGCCTTGTACTTCGCCTTGATCGCCTTGAACGCCTGCTCGAACAGATGATGGTCAACGCCCATCACCACGTCGCCAAACATGTTGATCAGTCGCCGGTAACTGTCATAGGCAAAACGCCGGTTGCCCGTCTGCTTCGCAAGCCCCTCGACCGCTTGGTCCGTCAGGCCCAGGTTCAAGATCGTGTCCATCATGCCCGGCATGCTCACCGCGGCGCCCGAGCGCACAGAGACAAGCAGCGGGTTCTCAGCAGAGCCGAACTTCTTGTCCGTCTCCTTCTCCAGCATGTTCACATACTTGTGGACCTCGTTCATCAGGCCCACCGGCAGACGCTGCCCGGCGCGGTAATACGCGGCGCAGGTCTCGGTCGTGATCGTGAACCCCGCCGGAACCGGCAGACCGATCGAACACATGTCCGCAAGGTTTGCACCCTTGCCGCCAAGCAGCACTTTCATGGACGCGTCGCCATCAACCTTTGACTGCCCGAAGAAGAAGACCATCTTGTGGGCTTGCAGCTTCGAGGGCGTCGCTTTGCCGGTGATGACATACTTGCCGTTGGTGGTGCCGGACGACTTCAGCGTTGCGCTGGGCATGGAAAGAGCCTCTCAAATCGAGGTGCGAGCCGGACAATCGTGATCCGTTTGGTGCGATCGCCGGCCATCGGGCTCGCGAAGCATCGCGGCCGGCTTACGACACCGATTCTAGGACGTTCGCCTCCGCAATTCGACCAGCCAACCCCCAGACTCGACACCAAACCTCCCGCAATCGCCTCTTCCCTGCGCCCGGCTCCCACCCGCCCGGGCAACTCCCTGTCCGCGTCCAAGCCACCCCGAACACCCCGGACCCCCCGACCGCCCCACCTGTCGCGGTACACTCCTGCGTGACTGACGATCGGTGTGAGGTTGTACCCGGGCTGGAACTCCCTCCGCAATCGCTGGTGCGAGCTTGGGCGTCAGACCGGCCGCTCCTGGCCCTCATCTCCGCCGACAATCAGCCCCAGCGCGGCCGTTGGTCAATCGTCGCAGAGTGCCCGCCAACCGCCACCCGCCCGATAAACTCACCCGGCGCCTGGACCTCGCAGTTACCCCCCTGGCCCGGGGAGTCGTCGCGCCTCAACTCCGGCTCCGCCAACAACCCCGACCCCGAGACTCCCCCATTCCTCGGCGGCTGGATAGGCATGCTCGGCTATGAGCTTGGCGAAGCGATCGAGCCGCGCGTGGCTGACGTTCGTCGTGGCAGCGCACCCGCAACCGACCGTGCCGCCGACCCCGAAGCCATGCTCGACGCTCCGCCATCGCAGGGCGACACGGGCTTGTGGCCGCGACAAGTCTGGTACCGCGTCAACGCCGCGCTGGTCTTCGATCACACCCGCTCGCGCTGGTGGAGCGTCGGCGAGCCCGCCGCGCGCGCCGCGCTGGCTTCGCGAGCGAACCAGTTCACGATGCTCGCCCATCAAGCTCGCCTCCCCCACGATCACACCTCCCAAGACAACCACCACGCCCCCGACGATCACGACAACGACCACGCCGCAGACAACGCAAGCTTCCACCTCGCCCGTATTGACACCGCCAAGCTCGCGCTCGCCCGCACCCAATACACCCGCAACGTCGCCCGCGTCCTGGATCACATCTCCCAAGGCGACGCCTATCAGGTCAACCTCGCCCACCCACTTGACTTCCGCTTCACCGGCGACCCTCGCGCGCTCTTCCTCCGGCTCTGCGAGCACGCCCGCCCGCGCATGGCCGCGCTGATCCCGATGCCTGACGCACCCGCGCACGCCGGCGCACCGCCCACGCGCCGCGTCGTCGTCAGCGCCTCGCCAGAGATCTTTCTCTCAATCGCCCCGAGCGCCGGCGATGGTGCAAGCGACGTCAATCGCCGCACGATCACCGCCGTGCCCATGAAGGGCACGCGCGCCCTGCCCGGCCCCCAACCCGAAGACACCTATCGCGAACTGCTCGAAAGCCCCAAAGACCGCGCCGAACTCACGATGATCGTCGACCTCATGCGCAACGACCTCGGGCGCATCTGCATCCCCGCCACCGTCCGCGTCCGCACCCTCCGCGAAATCGAACACCACGGCGGTGACCACGCCCCCATCCTCCAAGCCACCTCCACCATCGAAGGCTCCCTCCGCCCCGACGCCTCCCTCCAGTCCATCATCCGCGCCGTCTTCCCGCCCGGCTCAGTCACCGGCGCACCCAAGGTTCGAGCCATGCAGATCATCCGCGCCCTCGAGCCCTCAGAGCGCGCCCCATACTGCGGCGCAATCGGCTACCTCTCAGACTCCGGCCACGCCTCGTTCTCCGTCGCCATCCGCAGCGCCAGCATCGAAGGACGCACGCCCGACACGCAACCAAACTCCAGCCATCGGCCCGCCGCCAACGTAATCACCGGCACCGCGCGCTGGTGGGTCGGCGCGGGGATCGTCGCACAAAGCGACCCCGAGCTTGAGTGGCAAGAAACTCTCGTCAAGGCCCGCGCGATCCTCGACCTCTGCTCCGAGTAAGCGCAACAACGCCCGCGCCGGCGCACCAAACCGCTCTCGCTACTCCTTCGGCCAATGCTCCGTCGCCAGCGCCGCGCGAATCGGGTTGCGCGTCGGGCGCTTGCCGGCCGGAGCTTGCGCCATGCCGTCAACCTCCGGCGTGCGGTACATGAGCATGAAGACACCGCCCAGCAGCAGCGGCACGCCCAGCGCGCCGACCGTCAACTGCGTTGCCAGCCCGGGCGACAGATGCGCCCACGACTTCAACCCCTCGCCCATCAAGCCCGCAACGAACACGCCCAGCGCTGTCGCGCCGAAGCTCGCGACCGTCGTGAGCGAAAGCACGCGCCCGCGAATCTCGTCCGGCGCCAGCACCTGCATCGCCGCCCACGACTGGTTGAAAGACCAGATCCAGAAGAACCCCACGATCAGCATCGCGCCGTACCCGGCCCAGAGCTGCGTCGTCGCCGCGAAGAGTGTGATTGACGCGCCCAGCGCCGCGACCGACAGCGGAATGAAGTGGTGCTTCGGGTACCACGCCGGCACGTGCCGCAGCGCCAGCCCGCCGATCACGGCGCCCACCCCCTGCACCGCCAGCAGCGTCCCCGCCGACGCCTCGGCCTTGTCCTTGCCAAACTGGTACACGTCAATCACAAACAGCGACAGCAGCCGCACCATCGGGGCCGCGAGCAGGCTGATCAGAAACTGCGCCAGGAACACCGCCCAAGGCCCGCGGCTTCGCCGGATGAACTCCCACGCCGAGCGAATTTGGCTCAACACCGGACGCGGGTCCGGAACCGTCGGCGCTGGCTTCGGCGTCGTCGCCACCACCACCGCCACCAGCAGAAATGAGACCGCGTTG
The DNA here is from genome assembly GCA_038328575.1 of Phycisphaerales bacterium. Lineage (GTDB taxonomy): Bacteria > Planctomycetota > Phycisphaerae > Phycisphaerales > UBA1924 > JACVCS01. Next base: position 5,511 of record JBBQMD010000085.1, read on the forward strand.
AACGCAAACAGCGGCGTAGACGACAGCTGCGCCAGCACAAACCCCGCGAGCGCCGGCCCCAACACCCGCGCGAGATTGAACTGGATCCCGTTCAGCGCAATCGCCCGCGTCAGCATCGCCCGCGGCACCAGCCGCGGCGTCAGCACCTGCCACGCCGGAAAGTTGAACGCCATCACCACGCCGTTCAGGGCCGAGAGCGCAAACAACCAGTGGATCGGCGTGCGCGAGCCGGCGCTGAACGGATACAAGCTGACGATGACCACGCCGAAGGCGACCGCCGCCGCCAGGATCTGCGTGATCACCAGCATGCGCCGCTTGTCCATGCGATCCGCGACCACGCCCCCCAGCAGGCCGAAGAGAAAGATCGGCAGCGTGCTCAGCGCGCCCAGCGTCCCCTGATCCGCCAGCGAGCCGGTGCGATCGGCGACAAAGAGCTGGATCGCGAACATCTCGGTCCAAGTGCCGATGTTCGAGACGAACTGCGCAATCAGCACGTTGCGATAGTGCTTGTGCGCCAGCACCTCGCGGTACGACCCGCGATTGCTGTGCATGTCCGCGGGCGGCTGCACCGGCGTCGCGCCGACAGGATCGGCAACACGCGGCTCAAGGCTCGCGATCGGCACGCTGGACTCCGGCAGACTCAAGAAGACCTCCCGAGGCATCGTAGCGGCGCACGCGCGCCGGATTCGCAAACCGACACTGACGCACGCCGAGATAGACCAGCAGCTCGAAGTACATCAGCCCTGTCACGGCGCCAAGAAACATCAGCACCACTCCCATTTCGTAGGGGCTGAGAAAAAGGACTTCGAGGAGGCCAATAGATATGTTCCACATGCCGACGTGCACCAATAGGGCCCCGAAGGAAACGACACCCGCGCCGACAAGCCAGCCCAGGCTCGCCAAGTGACAAACCGTCCACGCGACGTCCGGACTGATGCGCCAGCCATGCTGGCGCCCGAAGAACCGAATGCCGATAGATTCGATCGCCGTGAGAACGGTCAGGGCGACATACAACCCGATGATCGCGACGAGCAGCCAAACCGCGGTGATCGCGATCCGCAACGCGAACGCGGCCGGCGCCTCGGCCTGCACCGGCGCGTGAAAGAACGCCGGGACGACCATTGCGACGCACACCAGCGCAGTCGCGGCGTTCCGCATCGCGTTTCCGAACGCGCTGACGCGCGGATCGCCGATCGGCGCCGCCCGCATCGCCGCGCGCGGGGTGCTCAACATCGCCGCGATCAGTTGCCAGCGCGTCGTCGCACGCGCCAAAAGATCCCGACGCTCCGGCCTGCTCAGACTCACCGCAACCCCGCACTCCGGGCACGTTCGCTCCGGCGGCGTCTCCGAAATGTCGTACCCGCACGATTCACACAACATCGGCGGCAGCGAATCCGGCGGCGCACCATCAGGCATCCCGCATCATTCGCAGCGCCAGCCCGCCAGGCATAATCGCCAAACCCTTCGGGCCACAGTCTGGTGCCAAACACAAAGAAAGCGGGCCACGGAGTGATCCGTGGCCCGCGGTGTCATTGGTCATTGAGAAGCGAAGCGGCTGACCATCCGAGATCAGGCGCGACGACGAAGCGACGCGGCGAGGCCCGCCAGGGCGACCAGCGCGGCAGAGCCCGGGGTCGGGACGACCGTGACCTGATCGAAACGCCAGGTGCCGGTGACGCCGTACGTGCTGGCCGGGTTCGATGCGACAAAGTTGGTGCCCGCGGGATCGAACACCGCGACCACGCGGAAGGCGAAGTTGGCGTTGTTCTCAACCGCCGTGATGGTGGAGAGATCGACGGTGCGGTTGTTGAACCAGGTGTCGCCCGTCATGGCGGCGAAGGGGGTGCCAAAGTTGATGAAGCTGCTGCCGTCGGTGGAGTACTGGAACTGCGCGAAGCGCGAGCTCGTGTTCGAGTGACGCTGATCCCAGGAGACGATGATTCCAATTCGGCCCACGGTGGAGACCGCGAACTGCACGCCACGCATGCCCGAGCCTGTGGGGGGGGTGATCGTCGCCGCAGCAAAGGTGCTCGCGTTGAGACCCGAGTCATCACCGGTTGCGGGGTCAGAGGAGCCGCCGCTGGCGTCGCCGGAGGCGAAGGTGCTCGTGGTGCCGCCGACGAGGCTGAACGTGCCCAGGCCGGTGCTGGGAAGGAGCGTGCCGGTGGATGGGTTGAGATCAGGCGTGGTGGAGTTAAAGTTCCACTGCGTGATGATCTGGGCGTTGGCGGAGCCAGCCAGAGCCGCGAGCGCCGCGACAGCAAAGAATGAACGAATAGCCATGAGTCTCTCTCCTGATGCCCTAAGAAGGGCGGATGTTGTGTGTCGGCTCTCACCGACGATGTTCGCGGGGCACCCCCGCAAGTGACGGATAGATAATGCCCGCACGAAGGCGCTGTGACCACCGGCGGCATGTGTGACTTGCGCAAAGAACGCGCATAGACAAGGAAACGGCGTGCTGATCCTGCTCGCAGAATGTGAAAATGGGGAAAATGGGGAGGGCAGTCATACACGGCACAGGAACATCGTCGCATCCGCGAAGGTGCGCCGAAGTGTCCGGGCCTCATCGAGATCTCTCTCAATCCACATCAGCCATCGCTCGCGGATGGTTCCCGCTGCCGGCTTCAACTCAAGCTCCCGTACACCCTGGAAATGGCCCCGGTGGGACTCGAACCCACACGCCCGTTGCCAGGCTGCGGATTTTAAGTCCGCTGCGTCTGCC
>JBBQMD010000086.1:0-8098 GCA_038328575.1 Phycisphaerales bacterium
CTATCGCGATCGCGTGCAGCGCCTCATCTGCGCCTGGTCGCTGGATGACAACTACTTCGCCTGGCAGGCGCTGGGGCGACGCTACGACGTGCAACGCCGCAAGGGCATCCCGCCCTACCTCAAGCCCGAGTTTCGCGACGCAATTCGCAGCGGCCTGGATCGCGTCACCACGCAGCAGATCTCTACCATCGACCACCTCGCGGCCGCCTCCGCCGGCGCGTACAACGCCTTTGTCTTCCTGGATTCCCAGGACTGGATGACGCCCGAGATGATCGCGACGCAGTGGGCCCACATCGCGCGGGTCGGTGAGCCCGGGAGCCGGATCATCTTCCGGACCGCCGCCAGTGCTTCACCCATCGAAACCGCTCTGCCGCCCGAACTCCTCAAACGATTCGAGTACCACGCGTCGGAATCCAAGCGGCTTTACCAGCAGGATCGCTCCGCGATCTACGGCGGATTTCACTTGTATTCGCTGCGCGAAACTGCCAACTGACCAAAGGGCAACAGCGGTGGGTCGGGGTGTCTAGTAGGGTCTTCTAGAAGATTGCGTGGCGGGGGCGGGGGGGGGGTTCACGAGAGTGAGGCGGCATGGGTTCGATTTTTACACCGACGACCGGGACGGGTGCTGGGGGGCGCAAGGCTTCGGGGGCGAGTTCGATGGTTGAGTTCAAGCCGAGCCCGCATGCCCAGAAGATGGACGGGATCTACCGCTGGACGCGTCACATTTATGACCTCAGTCGCAAGTTCTATCTCTTTGGGCGCGACAAGCTTCTAAAAGACTTGAACGCGCCGGCGAACTCAACCGTCCTGGAGATCGGCTGCGGCACCGCGCGAAACCTCGTCAAGCTCAGCGCGATGCGCCCGGACCTCAAACTCCTCGGGCTTGACGCGTCGAACCAGATGCTCGAAACCGCGCGCAAGAAGTTGACGGATCCGCTGCTGCGCGATCGCATCACGCTGCGCCAGGGACTGGCCGAAGAACTGGACCCGGCGCTGATGTTCGGCGTGAGCGGGCCGATCCCGAGGGTGTTTTTCTCGTACTCGCTGACCATGATCCCACCGTGGAAAGGCGCACTCGACGCCGCGCTGCGCGTGCTGCCCATCGGCGGCGAGATCCACATCGTGGACTTCTGGGATCAAGGCTCATGGCCCGGGCCGACGCGCTGGGCGCTGCGCCGCTGGCTGAAACTCTTCACCGTCGAGTTCCGACCTGAGCTCATGGCGTACCTGGAAGAGCTCGCGCGCCAAGGTCGGATCGAGCTGCACGTGCGATCAATCCTCGGCCGCTACGCCTTCAGCGCACGCCTCGTACGCCGCGTGTAGATCACGCTTTGCGTGCGTCTCGCTCGATGCCATGATCCCGCTCGATCCCCCGTTCCCTGTCTTTCCCAGATCGCTCGGTCCCTTTCCTCCCAATACCCTCTCCCCATGCTCGACGTCATCCGCTCTGAGTTCGGCTGTTCGGTTCGGTTGGCTGGCGGCGAGCTGCTGCCGCTGCGCCAGGTGTTTGGCATTGGGCAGAACTACGCGCGCCACGCCAAGGAGATGGGCTCGCCGCCGCCCGAGCGGCCGGTGGTGTTCTGCAAGAACCCGATGAGCGTGATTCCGTCTGGCGAAGCGATTGTCGTGCCCAAGATTTGCCAGGATCGTGAGCAGGTGGATTATGAGGGTGAGCTGGCGATCGTGATCGGGCGCGCGGCCCGCGACGTGACGCGTGAGCAGGCGCAAGAGTTCATCCTTGGCTACGCCGCCGCCAACGACGTCTCGGCACGCTGGTGGCAGAAGACCGGCGCCGGCGGGCAGTTTAATCGCGGCAAGAGCTTCGACACCTTCTGCCCGCTGTCCCCAATCGCGGAGCGCGAGGCGGTCGGCGATACGTCGCAACTGCGGCTGACCACGCGCCTGAATGGCAACGTGATGCAGGACTCTGAGACCGGCGACATGATCTTTGATTGCCTGACCTTGGTGAGCGAGCTGAGCCGCGGCATGACGCTTTTGCCGGGGACAGTCATCGTGACCGGGACGCCCTCGGGCGTGGGCACGGCCCGCACGCCGCCGGTGTATTTGCGTCATGGCGACGTGGTCGAAGTCGAGATCGCGCGCGTGGGCAAGGTGACAAACCTGGTGCGGTTTGAGTGAGCAACGTGCGAGCGTGCGTGCCCGCTACGATGGCCTGGGATGAGCAAGGGCGGCAAGCACAAAGAGCAAGACAAGGTGATGGAGAACCGGCGGGCCCGGTTTGACTATCTCATTGGCGAGACCGTCGAGTGCGGCATGGTGCTCCACGGGCCGGAGGTCAAGTCGGTGCGGGCGGGGCAGGTCTCGCTGAACGAGGGATTCGTGCGGGCGGAGCTGCTGCACGGCGAGCCACGCGAGTTGTACCTGCACAACGTGAACATCGCGGAGTATGGCCCGGCCGGGACGCAGCGCGACAAGCCGACGCGCACGCGCAAGCTGCTGGCGAGCCGGCAGGAGATCGTGCGGCTGTGGAAGGCGACGCAGATCAAGGGCAACACGATCGTGCCGCTGAAGGTGTACTTTAAGAACGGGTACGCCAAATGCCTGATCGGCGTGGGCACGGGCAAGAAGGAACACGACAAGCGCCAGACGATCCGCGAGCGCGAGAGCAAGCGCGAGATCCAGCGCGCGGTGAGCAAGCGGGTAAACTGAACTTGAGTGGTGGTCGCGGCGCGGCTCCCCGCGGGACGCGGCTGCAAGCGCAGCGTCCTGAACGCACGCCCGTCGGTGACGCGTCAATCAGTTACGCGGCGCGGTGGTCGTCGGCGCTCGGCGTAGGGCCAGTTCGCAATGAGGCATGCGGGCCGGGGGCGGGCTCGGGGTTGCCGCGAGGGCGGCCGCGGACGAGGTTGGCGGGGACCGCGAACGGCTCGGTGTTGATCCCGAAGACCATCTGCGTCAGATCCGTGTACCCGGCCTGCGGGAGCGAGGTCCGTTGCCCCAGCGCGGCGTCGTTGGGCTCGCGCCCCGCAAGCACACCCCACGGCGCAAACAACACAGCTCGAGTGATCACGCGAGGCTCCTTGGCTGGAGCGTCTATCGACGCGCGACCGGGAGACCTGCACGCGGGCTTGATCGATCGCAAAGCCCGTGATCGATGGTGGATCGCCAGGGCGGTGTGGGCAAGGATGGGCGCGACGACGCGGCGGTTCTCGGACGCCGGACACGCGCATCGCGTGCGCGAATGGCGAGCGACAACGACTCTTTGCAACGGCTTGAGGTTTTAGATCCCGGCCTTCGAGCCGCGGACGATGCGGACGGCGGCGCGGGCGCGCTGGAGCTCTTTGGCGGCTCGATCGCGGGCGACCTTCTCGGTCGGCTTGTTGCTCTCGGCCTTGCTCAACGCAGAGTCCGCCTCGCCCGGCGTAATCGTCTCGGCGGGAGTCGCGCGAGTGGTCAGGAGCGTCAGCTTCGCGCCGACCATGTGGGCGAAGCCCTCTTCGATCAGGAACTGACGGCTGCCGCCGGCGCCCTTGCTGGAATCAGCAACATCGACGCGCAGCGGGCCGATGCCCAGTTTCATCACCAGCGGTGCGCGGCCCGGGAGGATGCCGACCATGCCGTCGTGAGCAGGAAACTGCACGCTGGAGGCGGGGATGTCCAAGACCTTGCCCTGGGGCGTGGTGAGCGTGAACTGGAAGCTTTTGCCGATCATGCGCGATGCTCCGAAGAATGGCGAGCGTTGCGGGGGCGTGCCCGGCACACGCCGAAGGGCCGAAGCATAGCAACCCCCCACCACACCCCCCACCACACCCCCGCCCGCCCTCCGCCCGGCGATCCGCGACGACAGAACCTCCCACCACCGCCGGGGGACAGCGTGCCCCCACTCCGAAGCGCGACTCCTCTGCATCTCTGCGCGCCCGCCCGTCCGCGCGAGCGGCTCTGCTTTCGCTACGCTCGCAGCAGCGAACGATGTCCAGGAGCGTGTTGATTTTGGTTGGGTTGACGCTGGCGCTCGCCGCGGGGGTGGCGCTGCGCCTGAGCGTGGGGCCATCGCGCGGGACGCTGGACGACGCGGCGTGGGACGCGATCATGGCATTGCGTGCGCAGCGGGCGTTTTTGGCGACCACGGTAGGCGTGGCGTTGGGGGCCGCGGGCGTGATGTTGCAGTACTTGCTGCGCAACCCGTTGGTGTCGCCAGACATCATGGGTCCGTCGAGCGGCGCGTCGCTGGGGGTGATGATCTCGATTGCGCTCTGGCCCGCGGGGGTCGGCTTCGGGTCGCTGGCGTGGCAGGCGGGTCCGGCGCTGTGCGGCGCGATGGGCGCGATGGCGGTGATCACCTTGCTCGCGCGCCGGCGCACGGGGCTTGATCCCGGCGGCGTGATCATCACGGGCGTCGTGGTCTCGATCATGTGCGGCGCCGGCGTGGTGTTTGTGCAACACCTGATCAACGCGACCTCGCTGAGCGGGCGGACGCTGGCGTTGCTGGTGGGGGCGATCGGCGACGAGACGCCGCGCGAGCACGTGGTGTTCGTCGCGGCGTTGTGCGTGCTGGTCATCGGCGCGGGCGCTTCGATGGGCCGAACGCTGGACGCAATGTCGATGAGCGAGGACGAGGCGGTGTCGGTGGGCGTGGCGCTGGGGCGCGTGCGTGCGCTGACGTTTCTGGGCGCGGGCGTGCTGACGTCGGGGGCGGTGGTGCTGGCGGGGCCGGTAGGGTTTGTAGGGCTGATCGCGCCGCACGTCGTCCGATTGCTCATGGGCGGCGGCGGGGCGGTCGGCGGCCGGCGCAGCGATCACCCCCTGACACGCGGGCGGCGGAGCGACTTGATCACTCGTCACATCGGGCGCGCCGGCACGCTGCTCATCGGCTCAGGCCTCTGCGGCGGCACGCTGCTGGTCCTGGGCGACGCGGGCGTCCGCGCCATCGACCTCGGCGCGGGCCGAATGCCCATCGGCGTGATCACCGCCCTGCTGGGCGGGCCGCTGCTCATCGCCCTGCTGGCACGCTCGCGATCGGGCCTGCCAGCGTGAGGGCGCTCGCGGCGGCGGCGAAGCGATTGAGTCGCAAACTCGCGCGAGATTCAGGTTGTTGGAATGACGAGGTCCGCGCCCGCGATGCGCGATTCAAGGTGAAGCCGAATCGCGGGCCAGTCCGACGCGATCACGCTGAACATCACGGTGTTGCGGATGTAGCCGCTGGCGGTGATGCGGTGCGCCCGCAAGACGCCCTCGCGCACGGCCCCGAACTTGGCCATCGCGTTCTGACTGCGAACATTCCGCTCGTCGGTCTTCAGTGTCACACGCACGCATCCCAGCACGCTGAACGCGTAGTCCAGCAGCAACAGCTTGCACTCGGGGTTGACGCCCGTGGCGCGGGCGCCTGCGGCGTACCACGTCGCGCCGATCTCGACGCAGCGGTTCTTCGCGTCGATGTCCAGATATGACGTCGAGCCCAGCACGCGCCCGTCAAGCGCTGACGTGACGGTGAAGACGCGCGATCTGGGATTCTCGCGATACACCCGTATGTACTGGGCGAACGCTTCGACGGACGTGTCCGCAGGGGCGGACAGGAAGAGGTCAAACGTGTCCGGCGGGGTCACGCCATGCAACTGGCGATCGTGCTCGCGCGTATTCTCGACAAGTCGGACGATTCGCCCGGCAAGCGTGGGGACCGGCGAGATCGCAAAGAGGTCCGCGGCCATGACCGCACAATATCGCGCTCCACGGCGTTGAGTAAACTTTTGATCATCCAGTGCACCATGTCTGACGATACCCGTTGAGTCTGGCGGCCTGTCTTGCCCAACTTCTCGTGAGCCCGAGACTCGGCGCGCGAGGAGCCAGACTTTTACCCGCTACGCTCTGACTCGTTTTCATCGGCTCTTCACCGCTTCATTGAACGCTTCGTAGAAACAGCTTCTCGTGGCTTTGCCCAACCCGGTTCGCGAACCTTTCAGAGAGGTTTCTGGCCATGTCCAACGATCGCGAACCGACCGACCCACGCAGCTACTCCGCCCTCGCGACGGACTTCTTCGTCAACCAGCGCCTCAACCTGAAGATGGACCTGCCCACCGAGCGCGAGACGATCCTCAACATGTTCGACCGCGTGCGACGCGAGTTCCCCGAGATGAAGCGCTTCAAGCGCAATCAGGGCACGCTCGCGCTTGAATCCGACCTCGCGCCCGGCACCGGCGGCGGCGAACAACTCTGGATCGAGCTGCGCAAGACCAGCATCCGCAGCGGCTCGGCAAACCCGTCCTCCACCAAGGCGTCGTACGGCCTGCACGCGCTGGTGCTGGAAACAGCGCCATACTTCCTGAGCATCTCGCCCTTGGACGTTGACTTTATCGAGCTGATGTTCGGGCTGGATGTCGCGTGCGCCGCGAATCACGATGCGCTGGTGTTTGAGGCCTTGATGGGCGATTCGCCGATGTCGAAGCTGATGCGTCCGACGGGCAAGAACACACCGGACGCGATGGCCAGCGCGTTCGCCATCGAATCGCAGCCGCTGCTGGGCGTATCGCTGGACGAGCACGGCGAGGTGCAGGCACACTTTGAAATCCGCACGCGGACCACGCCGTCGAAGCAGCGGGCTGGGGAGTTCGAGGCCGCGCCGATCTCGATTTATCTCATCCTGCGGAAGTACGGCGCACCGACCGACATCAACGAGCTGCCCGCGATCCTCAAGCAACTGACCAGCACGGGCGAAGAGCTGCTGGAGCAGCGCGTGATCCCGCACCTGTTGACGCCGATCCGCGAGGCCGTGAGCAACGAAGGGGGGTCGGACTTCGAGAACCCTCAGCAAGACTGAGATTCTCAACAAGCACGCTTCGCGACGCTGACCCCCATATCGTTCACCGGCCTCCGCGTGAAGTGTGTGAAGTGCTCTACCGATGAACGCAGCGGCCCATCGATGACCAGCGTGAACCTCCAAGCAGCGCACGGCGTATGGCTGGCCATGCCCGGCACCCTCGCCTCCGCTTCGCCGCTTCCAGCCACCGGCGCGGGCAAGGGTGAGCTGGGTGGCACGCTCACCGCCATCGCGATGATGATCGGGGCGCTGATCCTGCTCACCGGCGCGATCATGCTCCTGCGCCGCAAAGTGTTCGCTCCCGACGTGTCGAGTGATCAGACGGGCCTCGTGATGGACGAGCTTCGCGCCATGCGCCAGCGCGGAGCGCTGAGCGAAGCCGAGTACGACGCGGCACGCGCCAAACTGCGCGATCGCCTTCGCGGCGCCGCCGACCCGAATCCAGCCTCTTCCGGAGCGTCGCCCACATCCTCACCCGGTACGGTGCCCGCAGCCACCAACCCTACCGCAACCCTCACGCGCCCGACCCCAAGACCCACTCAACGCCCGATCAGACCGGATAAACCCCCGAGCCCGCCCTGATTCATAACACGCTCGCGGAACCAGCCGCGCATTCCAGACGCATCGCATCTTGGTCGATACAGTCTGACGTCCTATTCCGCAATCGGTGTTCTCTTCCGGCCTGACAGGCCAGGGATCTCTCAATATGGCGAAGAATCGCAGCGACGGCCCGAACGAACCTGGTTCCTCGAACCCCGGCGCCGATGACCAGGGTCGGGGAGGAATCGGGGGCGCGGGCAACGGCACCGGGGGTTTCCGCGGGCGCCGCATGACCACCTGCTCGTTCTGCGGCAAGACCAGCCGCGAGGTCGGCCCGATGGTCGAAGGGCCCAGCGACGTCTATATCTGCGCCACATGCACGGACCTGTGCCAGAACATCTTCAAGCAGGAGCGCCGACGCGTCGGCAGCACCACGCCCATGTTCAGCGAGATCCCCACGCCGCGCGGCATCAAAGACTTCCTCGATCAATACGTCATCGGCCAGCAGATCGCCAAGCGCTCGCTCAGCGTCGCGGTGCACAATCACTACAAGCGCCTGAGCCAGATGGAACGCGACGACATCCAGGTCGAGCTCGATAAGTCCAACATCCTGCTCATCGGGCCCACCGGCTCGGGCAAGACGCTCCTGGCCAAGAGCCTGGCACGCATGCTCAAGGTGCCCTTCGCCATCGGCGACGCCACCACGCTCACCGAGGCCGGCTACGTCGGCGAAGACGTTGAAAACCTCCTGCTCAAACTCCTGCAGAACGCCGACTTTGACATCGA
>JBBQMD010000087.1:0-7974 GCA_038328575.1 Phycisphaerales bacterium
CTGCAGGTCGCCTGCTCGCAGCGCGATTGCGATGAGCGTTCGTTCAAGCTTGCGAAGCTGACGGACCTGGGCGATATCGTCGTTGCGTCCGGCCCGCTGATGATGACCAAGACCGGCGAGGTCACGATCTGGGCTTCATCGCTCACCACCGCGGCCAAGTGCCTCTTGACGCCGCCAGAGAAGCACGCGGGCCTGACCGACCCGGAGCTGCGGTATCGCCAGCGCTACGTCGACATGTGGGTGAACCCCGAGACCACGCAGGTGTTCAAGCTGCGGTCGCTGATCGTGAGCGCCGTGCGCGAGCAGATGACGCGCGCCGGGTACATCGAGGTCGAGACGCCGATGTTGCAGACCCTGGCCGGCGGAGCCGCGGCTCGCCCGTTCAAGACCCACATGAACGCGCTGGACATCAGCCTGTTCATGCGCATCGCGCCCGAGCTCTACCTCAAGCGACTGCTCGTCGGCGGGCTGCCCAAGGTCTTTGAGATCAACCGCAACTTCCGCAACGAGGGCGTCGACAAGCAGCACAACCCCGAGTTCACGATGCTCGAGGCGTACTGCGCATTTGGCGACGTGGACACCGTCATGCGCCTGACCGAGGACTTGATCCGCTCGGTGGCCATGGCCGTGAGCGAGCAGGCGACGACGCCACCGGGCACCTCAACCCCTCGCGGCACGCTGCCCTTCGGCGACCTGATGATCGACTACACGGCGGCATTCCGTCGCGTGAGCTACGCCGAGCTGTTTCGTGGTGCGCTGGGCTTTGAGATGACCGACACGCCGCGCGTGCTGAGCGAAGCCGCCACTCGCCACATCAAGACGCGCACGCCCGCTGGCCAGCCCATCAGCACGGTGCTCATCGTGAATGAGTTGTTCGAGACGTTCGCAGAGAAGACCGTTGACCCGGGCGTGCCGACGTTCATCACCGGCTACCCCAGCGCGATCAGCCCGCTCACCCGCCCGAACGCGCAGAACCCCGAGATCGCCGATCGCGCCGACCTCTTCATCGGCGGCATGGAGATCGCCCCGCACTACACCGAGCTGAACGACCCCGACGTGCAGGAGGCCAAGTTCCGCGAGCAGCTCCAAGGCGCCGACGAGGGCAAGAGCGCCGAGGAGCAGACCTTCCGCACCTTCGACGCGGACTTCATCAACGCCCTCAAAGTCGGCATGCCCCCGGCCGGGGGCATGGGCCTGGGGATCGATCGCCTGATCATGCTGATGACCAACCAACGCACGATCCGCGATATTGTGCTCTTCCCGCTGATGAAGCCGGAGTGAGCGTGGGCAATCCTGGCGTTATGGGGACCCGACGGGGGGCACTCGGGGTACGTCAAAGTGTTCATCTGACGAGGCTGGGAGCGCAACCGCCTTGATACAGGATTGATCCTGAGGTATGATTTCGACGCGAGGTATCAAGGAATTACCGAGAAATCACCGAAGACTCAGTCGCTTCACGCGAGTCTGGATGACTTCGGCCCGGTCGCCACCTTGATACGTTGGAGCTCTACATGTCACGATTGGACGCGGTTATCCGAGATCTTCCGGCGTGGGTTCGCGCAGGCGAGCTTGGTGTCGTCTCGTATCGCGTCGGATCGCACGCCGACGGCAAGGACGTGATTCGGCTGGCGATTGACCTGGAGTCGGAGCTTCGACGCGAAGCGGCCCACGCCCGATTTGCTCAGTGGGAGCTTACGAATCATTCCAAGTTGCCGTTCAAGCTCCATTGGAACACGTTCGTGCTTCCCATCGAGCGGATGTCGCGCGATCGGTTCTTCGCCAGAACCTCGGTGAATCTTGAGACGATCCTCGGCGCGCCTGGGATCAGCGACGCCGCTGCACTCCCGACGGAGTCCGGCAGAATCCAGCTCTCGTTCTAAGCCCGCGTGCGTCGGAGTCGCCATGTTCCCAGCTTCCGGCGCCCCGCTCGACGTCATCGCTTGGTACGTTCAAAATCGCGACTGCGAGCTCGCAGAGCCGAAGTTCGGATTCGTCATCGAGAAAGGCAGCTTCGTCGATCTGCGGGCCCGCACGATCGAGTTCCGCTCGTGCGCAGACGACGTCGCGGCGGAGGGAAACTTCCACACCGCGCGAACGCTCGCCGGCTGGTGCGCCGCGTTCGGAGTCGCCGCCATCCTGATCGCAGCGGATCGGCGCGAGTTCGATATCGATGAGCTCAAAGGCCTCCCGACATTGCCCAGAGGAGCGCTCAGCAAACCGGAGCTGGGCAAACTCGTCGCGGCGTACCTCTTTGTCGCGACCTCGGCGGACCGCGCTCGCGACGCGGTCGATGAACAGTTGATCCCCGCGGACATGCCCCCGGACGAGCAGGACCGCTGGCGGCAGTTCCAGCGTGATCACTGGCGCACCGTCAAGCGTCAGTTGGCGTCAGTGCTTCAGGTGCTCGCCCGCGCCGGCCCGCGCGGCTCCGGCGGGACATGACTGACGTTTCCACGCTTCTCGGAGATCCCGCAACCCTGCGGTAGACTGGGCCCATGCCTCACGACGAGCAAGACACTTCGAATCTCTCGGCAACACCGCCGCCGCCCGCCGGTGCGCCGGATCGCGATCGCGCGCTGCTGCAGGCGTTCCTGGCCGATCGCGATCAGGAGTGTCCGTCGTGCAAGTACAACGTGCGGGCGCTCACCGCTGATGTCTGCCCGGAGTGCAACCAGCGGCTCGAGATGCGGCTCGCACTGGTGGAGCCGCGGTTGCCGGGCTTTGTCGCCGGGCTCATCGGGCTCTCAATGGGTTTCGGCGTACACGCGATGCTCGCAGGGTGGTTCGTAATCTTGTATGGGTCCGGAAAGTGGGCGCCATTCGGTCCGCCGGTTCGAGATTTCATAATCCTGGTTGTGTCCGCGGCCGGTCTGAGCGTGCTGATCTGGCTCTGGGTGCGCAATCGCGGACGGCTCACTCGCGCTTCGAGGCAAGTCCGCTGGGCGCTTGTCGTGGCGACGTATGTCGTCACCCTCGTGACGTTCGGGATCTTTGCCTCCGTCGCGAGATGATGAGGAAAGAAAAACGCCCGCGTGCGGATGCACGCGGGCTGTGGTTTTTGCTGTGATTTCGGTCGCCCGCCCTTGACGGTTCGACCGAGCGGCGAATCCCTTAGTTCGAGCAGCCGTTGAAGAAGATGCTGAAGAACAGGTTGTAGTCGCCCTCGGTTACGCCATTGTTGGTCGTGAGCGGGCCGAAGGGAGGGAGCGGCGAGCCATCGTCATTGGCGATATCGGTCGCGCTGCCCGAGTCAAAGAACTGGCCGAAGAACAGGTTGTAATCGCCCTCGGTCACGCCGTTGTTCACACCGCCGGGCTGGCCGACGGGCGGCAGGGGCGTGCCGTTGTCATACGCGATGTCCGCCGCGGAGCAGCGAGCGACCATCGGGCTGGCGATGATCAGCGCGTCAGAGTTATCGCTCAGCTTGGCGATGAACAAGACCTGGTCCAAGTTGTTGATGCGCACGCCGCCGGTGAACACCGTCGCCGCGGCGATATTCAGCGTGCCGATGTTCGAGTCGATCGTTGCTCCGTTGCCGATCAGCTTCACCAGCGAGGCACCGTCGCCAAGGTAGATCGCCTGGCCGTTGAAGTCGCGGGCGCGGAACGCGACCAGTCCCGACTCGCTGATCGCTGGCGGGAAGAACGCAAACTCCGAGGTCGTCAGCGGCGAGACCGTCGGGTTGGCGATCAACGTGCGGGTGACGCCGTCAGCGGCGGTGCGGTAGAGATTCAGCGCCGGGGTGCCGGTCAGGCGGGCGTAGAACGCGAGCTGCCCCGCGTCGTTGAGGTCAAGTAGCTGCGAGATCGAGTTGAACGTTGCGTTGTTCGCCAGGTCGATCGTCGTCACAAAGCCCGACTGCGGCGGGGCGTTGTAGCGCCGGATCTGGCCAAAGCTGCTGGTGCCGCCGTTGGTGGCGTCCACGCGATCGGCGAGCTGGCCGGAGCCGTTGACCGTCGGGCTGTAGATAAACGTGATCGGAGCCGCCGCCGTTAGATACGTGAACTGCGTGCGGGTCGCGGGGGGCTGGATCTCATCGAGGATGAGCTTGACGTCCGCGCCAGCCTGCGCGCGATAGGCGACGCGCCCGTTATCACTCAGGCGGGCACCGTTCACCGAGCCCGTCGTCCCTGCGGAGCCGCCAAGGTTGAAGGTGTTGATGGGGCTGCCATCGAGGGCGTAAGTGCGGATGACGCTAGAGATATCGCGGATCGAGAAGATCCCGTTGCGGGCGTCAACCTCGCCGGTCAGATCGCCATTGGTGGTCGTCGCCAAGGTAATGATGGAGCCGTCCGCGGCGTTGTAGCGGATGACGCCGTCGCCACCCAACAAGCCGGAGAACCGGACGATGGCGTTGCCCTGGTCATCGATGGCGAAGTTGGCCGAGAGCTGCGAGTTGTTGGGCACGCCGATGGCGTTCGGCTGCGCGGCCTGCGTCTTCGTGCGTGCGATGACGCGGAAGGAATAGTCGAGGGTGGGCGTGCCAGCGAAGGCTGTGCCTGCGATCAGCAGGATCGCTAAGGGGGTGACGAGGTTTCGAACAACACGAGGATTGACGGTGGGCATGTGTGGGCTCTCTCAAAGGGCGGGCTCTCGCCCGCGGGACTGGTGCGGTGATTGCCGCGGATGCCTCAAGTGTCTCTCGGATGGGAGGCTTTGATCACCGCGCGCCGGGGGAATCCGCGCGCGAGTAAAGATCAGGACACCACCCGAGGGTTGATGGCGACAACTTAATCATGCCCGATCATCGCAAAATGGCAACGTCCAAAGCGCTCAACTTCCGAGAACTTCAGCAGAACTTGCCAAAATCTGTCCGAGAAGCAGGTGTTTGCCTTAAGTACGTGTTCGAGACGCGCCGGTTTCTACGGCGTGCTTGGTGCCAACACCGCTTCCGGCTGCCCCTTCCGTCGCCCGGCGGCGATCCGCTCCGGCGGCGGGATGCGGATGTTTCGCGCCAGGCCGAGCAACGCCAGGGTGCGGATGATGAGGTAGTTCAGGTCAAACTTCCACCACGCCAGGCCGTGACGGGCCGACGTCGGGAACGCGTGGTGGGCGTTGTGCCAGCCCTCGCCGAACGCCAGCACGCCGAAAATCGGGTTGTCGCGGCTCTCGTCCCGCGTCGCAAATGGGCGCGTGCCCCAGAGGTGGCAGACTGAGTTGATGCTCCAGGTCACATGGTGGACCACCAGCACTCGCACCAGACCACCCCACAAAAACCCGAGGAGCACCCCCCACCAAGTGCCCGTCAGCAGCCCGCCCAGCGCGGCCGGGATCAGCAGGCCCAGGATCACCCAGAGCAGGAAAGTTCGGTGTACGAACTGGACCCCTCGGTCTTTCAGAAGATCTGGCACATAGCGATCCAGGTTGACGGGATCAGCGTCGAAGAGCCAGCCGACGTGCGCATGCCAGAAACCAGTGAGCACCCCCCACACGCCCGGTCGATCCTCACCATGCGGCGAGTGCGGGTCGCCCGGGACGTCGGCGTGCTGGTGATGCATCCGATGCGTGGCGACCCACTTGATCACGGGGCCTTCGACCGCAGTCGAGCCGAACACCGCCAGAATCAGTCGCACGAACGGCTTGGCTTCGAACGATTTGTGCGTGAAGAGCCGGTGATAGCCCACGCCGATGCCGAGCGTCGAGAGTGTGTACATCACGCCGAACATGGCCAGGTAATACCAGTGAAACGGCGCGCCCCAGAGCAGCACGATCGCGCCAGCCAAGGCCAGAAACGGGATGATGACGACAGCCAGGACCGCGAGGCGAACGCCGAGCGTTGCCGGCGCGGCGGGGACAAAGTCAGAGGTGTCGGCGGAGAGATCGTTGGAGTGAGTGGGCATCAGTAAGTGAGAGGCGTCGTGCATGGCGAGAGGGTTCGAAGCGGTGGTGAGATCGGATTCATTCTAGCGGCTCACAGCAGCGTCGCTGCGAGGCTTGCCAGCTCGGAGCGCTCACTCTTGGTGAGCGTGCAGTGCCCGACGATGCGAAGGCCCTTCATCTTTTCGATGGCGTAAGACAGGCCGTTGGAGGCTTCATCAAGGTACGGATTGTCGATCTGGCCGATATCGCCGGTGAGGACGATCTTGGTGCCGTCGCCGATACGGCTGATGATGGTCTTCACTTCGTGGGGCGTGAGGTTCTGGGCCTCGTCCACGATCAGGTACTGGTGCGGCAGGCTGCGGCCTCGGATGTACGTGAGCGGCTCGATCTGCAGCTGCCCGCGGTCGAGCAGATCGACGAAGCCCCTGTTGCTGTCGCGCTTCGGGTCGCTCTTCTTGGCGCTGTCCTTCGAGCCTGACTGGAACAGGAATTCCAGGTTGTCGAAGATGGGCTGCATCCAGGGGTTGAGCTTCTCTTCGATATCGCCGGGCAGGTAGCCGACGTCGCGGCCGAGCGGCATGACGGGGCGGCTGACGAGCAGGCGCGAGTAGACCTCGTCATCGACCGTGCGCTTGAGGCCCGCAGCCAGGGCCAGCAAGGTCTTGCCCGTGCCTGCCTTGCCCAGCACGGTCACCAGCCGGATGTTGTGATCCAGCAGCAGCTCGAGCGCGAAGGTCTGCTCCTTGTTCTTGGGGCGCAGGCCCATCACGCCGGCGGCCGGCACGCGCAGGGGCAGCACCAGCTGCTTGTCGGCGTGGTAGCGGCCCAGGGCCGTGTGGCTGGGCGACTTGCGATCGCGCAGCAGGACGCAGGCGTTGGCCGCCAGCTTCAGCTCGGCCGCCACCGAGATCTGCCCGTCATGGAAGAACCGATCGACCTCGGCCGGCTCGAGCTCGACCTCGACCACGCCGTTGTCGAGCTGCTCGATGTTGACGCGCTGGTTCTCGTAGTTCTCTGTGGCAACACCCAGCGCGTCGGCCCGGATGCGCAGGTTCGTGTCCATCGTCACGAAGACGGTCGGGCGCGAGGTATCGCGCTGCATCACGTCGATGGCCGTCTGCAGGATGGCCTGATCCTGCGCCGTCTTGTCGAGCGCGCTCTGCAGCTCGGGCCTGGTGTGGGGCACCGCCACCCGCAGGCTCCCGCCGCTGTCGAGCTGCACGCCGTTGGCGAGCTTGCCCCCTCGCTCGCGCAGCTCGTCCAGCAGCCGGCAGACCGTCCTCGCGTTCCTGCCCCGCTCCGTACCCTCGCGTTTGAACTGATCGACCTCTTCGATCACGAAGATCGGGATGATGACGTCGTTGTCTTCGAACTTGTGGATCGCTTGAGGATCGTAGAGCAGGACGTTCGTATCGAGGACGTAGTTCTTCTTCATGTTGTTCTGGTTCGGGCCCGGCCGTAGCCGCTACGGCTCAAGGCCCCTTGACGAACGGGTTCGCTATCAGGATCGTCTCGTTGCGGCGCGGGCCCACAGAGACCAGGCAGATCGGCACACCAACGCGCTCTTCGATGAGCTGTACGTAATCGCGCGCCGCTCGAGGCAGATCATCGAGCTGCCGCGCGCCGTCGAGCGAGGTGGGCCAGCCAGCCACCTCCTCGAAGATTGGCGTGGCCCCGCCCTCCTGGCCCAGATAATCGATCGGAAAGTCCGTCGTCTCGCCGCCCCGGGTCCTGTAGCCGACGCAGAGCTTGAGCCTGTCGAGGCCCGTCAGCACGTCGAGCTTGGTGATCGCCAGCGCGTCGAGCCCGTTGACCTGGGCCGCGTAGCGCAGCGCCGGCAGATCGAGCCAGCCCGTGCGCCTCGGCCTGCCCGTCACGGAGCCGAACTCCGCCCCGACCTGCCTGATCCGCTCGCCCGTCTCGTCGTGCAGCTCGGTGGGGAAAGGCCCCGCCCCCACGCGCGTCGTGTACGCCTTGGTGATGCCCACCACCGACGAGATGCGGCTGGGCCCGACGCCCGCGCCGGTGCAGGCCCCGCCTGCCACCGCCGACGACGAGGTCACAAAGGGGTAGGTGCCGTGATCCAGATCGAGCAGCGTGCCCTGCGCCCCCTCGAGCATCACCCGCTTGCCGCCCTTGATCGCGTCGTTGACC
>JBBQMD010000088.1:0-7711 GCA_038328575.1 Phycisphaerales bacterium
AAGACAACCTCGGGGAAGGCCTTGGCGACATCCTCAGCGATGAAGCCCAGATCGTGGGTGAAGCCGCGGGTCTTGGCCTCATCGGCGGTCCAGTCAAAGCGCACGGCGTTCAACCCGGTGATTCGGTCCAGGGCATCGGCCATGGGCACGATGTTCTCCTTGAGTTTGCCGCAGGAGGGTGTGATCGTGCCGCTGGCCAGAATGTTGCCGATGACATGCAGCTTCTGCGTGGGGTTGGTTGTCCCGATGCCGACGTTGCCGTTATCACCGACGATCCTCACGCGCTCGGGCTGGCCATTTCCGGCAAAGAACTGGATATTGCCGTTGAACACGTTGCTGGAAACGCCCGTGAACGTGTTGTCGCCAGCGATGATGTGCACGTTGTTGTCCAGTGAGGTTCCCGTAGGCGATCCCGCCGGGTCAGAGTGATTGCAGTTGCCTGCAACCAGCCGCAGAGTACCGCCGCGTGATCCAGCACCATTGCTGACAAGCGTGCCGGGAGCCTGGATCGTCAAACTGCCGGTGACTTGGTCGCCCTGCGGCCCGGAAATGACCGCGACCAAGGGCACCAATGTGTTGGCTTCCAAGCCCGCGACGCGCGTGGCAATCGGGGAGAACGTCATTGGCTGGCGCGGCGTCAGTGAGACAAAGCCTGAGCCAGCGGGGTTGGCAACTTCGATCTGGAGCCAGGTTCTGCGGTCGGTCGGCACTGGCACGCCCAGGTCCACCGTGGCACTCAGCAAACCGTCAACCACAGCGATGCTTGACAAAGTGACCGGCGGGGCAACACGATTAACGGCGGAAGTACTCGTGAGACTGCGCCAGAGGGTAAACCTTGCATCGATGTTGCCCGTCGCAGGCCCGCCCGTCAGTTTGCCCTGATAAGTGAACGCTGTTGGAATGCTCGGCGTGAGCTGCGCGAAAAAGTCTGAAAACTCGATGCTCCAGCCGCCTGCGATGGAGCCGCCGTCGCCGCTGGACAAGTCCTGCACGTACAATTGCCAAACCCCATTAGGGTTGCTTCCGGCCAAGGCCTGCATGCTGCCCGCAAACGGAGGCGCAGGTGCTGGTGCGGCGAAAGTGCGATTGCCACCGCTGGCGGCAAACTCACCGGTGATGTACGGGACTGGCAGCGGTGTTGTGGAGCCGCTGGATAATGTGAGGTTTACGTTGACAAAACTGATTCCTCCTTCCGCGTTCAGGAGTTGCAGCCGCTGACCATTTGGCCCTACCAAAAGCGCTGCGACATCGCTGGGATATGAGTGGTTGAACCCATTGAGTCGGACCGCGATGCCTTGGATCGCCGCCGGTGCGCCCGCGACGACGATGGTACTGGGATACGGCGTTGCGGTGCCGAAGTCAGCGATCGCAATCGGTGCGGCGTTCGAGAACAACTGGGCCTCGGCTGGCGCCACAATTCCCGCAAGCACGACCAAGAGACTCGCGACCGGGATCAGACGGAAAGAACGGCTGAGCATGTCAACACTCCGGAGAAAAGGCGGCACATGGCGCGGCGTGGGTTGCGTGCAATGCCCGGCGGGCACGCTCGCTCGTGCTTAACAGTAGAACACGACTGAAAAAAAGGCGAGGATTCGTCAAAACTCTCTGTTGCCGTCTTCGCCGAGCTTGAAGTCGGCGCGGAAGGTCGGCTTGGTGGTCATGGTCAGGAAGCTGAACGTGCTGGGGTCGCCGATGGCTCGCGCGATGTCGCCCAGCGTGCGCAGCTCGTCTTCTGATTTGGTCATTTGGCCATTTGGCATTTGACCATTTGGCTCGACCAGCTTCACCCACACCTCGGCCCCGAGCACGCCCGCGGGCCGGGCGCGGCGGGTGGGGGTGGCTTCATTGAGGGATGTCCCGAGCGCAGCGCGGGTGGGCAATGGGTGCGAACACGGCGCCCCGCGAACAGCCTTCTCGCCCTTCATAACATTGAACACCCCTGGGGCCGGGCCATCTCGCCCTGCGAGGGTCAACACGAAAGAACCATAGATGCACAACGCACGACAATACCTGTTGGCCAAGTTCGCGGCGATCGCGGTCGCCCTGCTGATGCTCATCGCCGCCACACCTGCTCGCGGGCAGGGCATCGAGTGGGAGACGCTCAACAAGGAAACACTTGACCTGCTGCGCGCGGGCAATTACGACCGCGGCGTGGTGGTGGCGACCAAAGCACTGGCGGTGGCCGAAAAGGAGATGGGTGCCGACCACCCCGATGTGGCCACGAGCCTGAACAACCTGGCCGAACTCTACCGAAGGCAGGGCCAGTACGCCGCGGCCGAGCCGCTCTACACGCGGTCGCTGGCGATCCGGGAAAAGGCTCTCGGCAAGGACCACCCCGACGTGGCCCAGAGCCTTGAGAACATGGCCTTGCTCTACCGCAAGACCGACCGCGCCAAGGCCGCCGAGCCGCTCGAAGCGCGGGCCAAGATTATCCGCGCCATCAAGCGCTGAGCACGTTCGCTGGAAGGCGGCGTCGTCGTAAACTGATGCCGTGCTATCGAAGTCTGCTTCGGACTTCAATATTCGTTGGGACAGTGACTTTGGTAGATTAGGGCAAGAACATCGAAGTCGGAGGAACCGACTTCGATGGCACGGGACCTTAATGTTACTTGTCGCGGTTGGTGCGTGAGCCGCTGACCCCCTCTGGACTCGCGGTCGGGCGATTCCTCTGCCTCTTCGGGGCAGGATCGAAAGCGACTGATCGGTTCCACGGGTTGCGCTTCGCTCCACCCGTGGCTACAACCCTGCGCCCCGCTGGGGCGAGAGAACCTGCCGCCGACTTGGCCTGGGTAATCGGCGGCGACTTGGGCGGCGATGGGGCCGCCGCGGGAGTGGCCGATGAGGATGGGCCAGCGGGCGTGGCGCTGGGTGAGAAGTGGGCGGATGGCGGAGGCTTGTTCGGCGAGGCTGATCACGGCGTCGCGGCGCGGGCGGCCGTCGATATCGATCGAGGTGGTTGATTTGCCGAAGCCGAGGCGATCGACGGAGAGAGGTCGGCGGCCTCGGGCGGCCACACGAGGTAGTCGGCGTAGTCGGTGGCGCCGCCGTGGGAGCCGTGGATGAAGATCACGCGTGGGACGGTGTCGTCGCCGGCGCACAGATGTGAGCGAACGCCAGAGGGGAGCGTTCGCGAGATGCTAACGCCCCGAGCCGGTGCCGAGTTCGCGGGGGAGCGCGGGTTGACCGGGGGTGGTGGGCGCGGGTTGCTTTGGCGGCGTGAAGGCTTGGCGGTTGGGCATTTCGGTGGGGCGGCGGAACCACCAGGAGGTGACGACCATGGAGGAGAGGATGAGGCCGATGACGACGCCGAGGCCGTAGGTGCGGAGTCGGTCAGTGGTGCCGAGGCGGCCGCCGGGCTCGGAGAGGCCCTGCTCGATGTTCTGGCGCATGCCCATGAGGTGAGTGTAGACGGAGAGATCAGGCGGTTGGGGTTGGCTTTGGCTGCGGTGGAAGCGATTGGGCCTTTGGAAGCGGGGTTGGCTTGCGTCAAGGTCGGGCCGGCCTCGGAGCTGCTGGCCATCAAGAAGGTGAGTTCAGAAGCCGGCGCCACCGTCGAGCTTGCGGCCCTTCTTACGGCCCTTCTTGTTGGCGCGAACGCCGGGCATGCCGGCCTTGCGTTCGGGGGTGGTGGCGCTGTCGGGGTTGGCGTCGATCTGGCTGCGACGAACTTTGCTCTTGGGCTCCAGGCCCGTCGCGGCGCCCTTACCGGCCTTGAGCTGCTGGACCTGGTCGCGTATCCGCGCGGCCTTTTCAAAGTCGAGCTTCTGGGCCGCTTCGAGCATCTCGGCCTCGAGCATGTTCAGCATCTCGTTAAGCTCAAACTCCGGCTCCTTGCTCTTGATCGCCTCGCGCGCGGTGCGCCCGGCGCGCAGCTCGACGACGATGCCCTGGCGGATCGCCTTGATGATGGTCTGCGGCGTGATGTTGTTGGTGATATTATATTCGATTTGCTTGGCGCGCCTGCGATCGGTCTCGTCCATCGCGCCCTTCATCGCGGGTGTGACCTTGTCGGCGTACATGATCACGCGCGCGTTGACGTTTCGGGCGGCGCGACCGATCTGCTGGATCAGCGAGGTCGGCGAGCGCAGGAAGCCCTCTTTATCGGCGTCGAGGATGCAGACCAGCGAGACTTCTGGCAGATCCAGCCCTTCGCGCAGGAGGTTGACGCCGACGAGCACGTCAAAGGCGCCGCGGCGCAGGTCGCTGAGGATCTCGATGCGTTCGAGGGTTTCGATCTCGCTGTGCAGGTAGCGGACGCGCAGGCCCTGCTCGTGAAGGTGGACGGTGAGGTCTTCGCACAGCCGCTTGGTCAGGGCGGTGATGAGGACGCGTTCGCCCTTGGCGACGGTCTCGTTGCAGCGCACGATCAAGTCTGGTACCTGGCCCCCGGCGGGCTTCACTTCGATGATCGGATCGAGCAACCCCGTGGGGCGGATGATCTGCTCGCTGACCTCGCCCTGCACACGCTCGAGCTCGTACTTCGCGGGCGTAGCGCTGACGAACAGCACCTGCGGCACCATGCCCTCGAACTCTTCGAACTTCAGCGGGCGGTTATCAAGCGCGGCCGGCAGGCGGAAGCCGTGCTCGACCAGGACTTTCTTTCGCATCTGATCGCCGACGTACATCGCGTGAACCTGCGGGAGCGTGACGTGGCTCTCGTCGATGATCATGAGCCAGTCGTGATCGGCGCGCTTCTTGATGCGCCAGAGGTGCTCGGTCGAGGCATCGGCGGGGCCGGGCGACGCGCCCGGGTTTTTGTCGTCGCGCTGCGTCGCGATGACCTGGCCCTGAGTCGGCGGGCCGAAGTCATCGGGCGAGTAGTCGAAGTAGTCCATGAGCGTGAAGGGGCGCTCGCCGGGACTTCGGCCGTCAAAGTAGCGCGAGTAGTTTTCCACGCCGTTGCAGAAGCCGACCTCTTCGAGCATCTCCAGGTCGTACTTCGTGCGTGCCAGGAGGCGCTGGGCTTCGAGAAGTTTTCCCTCGGTGCGGAACTGCTCGACGCGGATGTTTAGGTCCTCGCGGATCTGCTGGGTGATGCTCTTCATCTTCTGCTCGTCGGTGACGTAGTGCACCGCGGGGAAGAGGAAGACACGCCGTTCTTCGGCGAGCTCTTCGCCGCTGACGGGGTTGACCAGGCGGATGCTGGCGACCTCGTCGCCGAAGAGCTCGACGCGCACGGCGTATTGGTCGTAGGCGGGGAAGATCTCGATGACGTCTCCGCGCACGCGATAGAGGCCGCGCTTGAACTCGATGTCGGCGCGCTTGTACTGCATGGCGGCGAGGCCCAGGAGGAAGCGCCGTCGATCAACGGTCATGCCGCGCTCGATGGTCATGACCTTGTTGCCGTAAGCCTCGGGGGAGCCGAGGCCGAAGATGCACGAGACGCTGGTGACGACGATGGTGTCGCGTCGGGCGAGGATGTTGCTGGTGGTGGCGAGGCGAAGTTTTTCGAGGTCGTCGTTGCGGCTGGCGTCTTTCTCAATGTAGATGTCGCGCTGCGGGATGTAGGCCTCGGGCTGGTAGTAGTCGTAGTAGCTGACGAAGTAGTTGACGCTGTTGTGCGGGAAGAACTCTCTGAGCTCTTCATAGAGCTGGGCGGCGAGCGTCTTGTTGTGGCTGAGGATGAGCGTGGGCTTGCCCAGGCGCTGGATGACATTGGCCATCGTGAAGGTCTTGCCCGTGCCGGTGGCGCCCAGCAGGCAGGAGAACTTCTCGCCGGTGAGCATGCGGCTGGTCAGCGACTTGATCGCGGCGGGCTGATCGCCCATCGGCTTAAAGGGCGAGACGATCTCAAACGGACGGGAGCGGATGAGCACGGGGGAGGGTAGTGGGGGAAGGGGGAGGGGAACGAGGGAGGGGGGGATCGGGGGGACGAGGGAGTCGGGGCGGCAAGAGAGCAGGGGAGCGAGGGTGAAGGGATCAAGGCGTATGTGTTAAGCGTGGCGCGCATGGGCGCGCTGAGCGCTTCGATCTGCGACTCGCTCGGCAACATGGGCGAAGTCGAGCCCAATGACAATCTCTCCCGCGCGACGCCCGTGGTCTTCAGCAGCCTTGGCGACAGCTTCTATGAGAGCGGCACGGGACCGAACTCGCGCCGCGGATCTGTGAGTGCGGGTCTTTGAAAGCGAGCAGATCGCTTAAGCCGCGGCACCCTGCCGCGGTTGTTTGTTGGGTTTTATGTTTGATCCCGACGTCAATCCCCCGCGCCGCTTGCCGCTCGCCGGTCACCCGCTACCGCTAATCGCACACGCGCCGAGCCAGCGCGCTCGCCAATGGTTCTACGGGCTCACATCGCCCACCTTCACATCCGCGCGCGTCCGGACCCGAACTTCACCGAGATTCCGCTGAAATTGGGCACGCGGCGGTTCACGCGGCGACGGTTGGGCAGTATGCTCTGTCCGGCCTCGTCTGCGACGCGGTCGCGAGATCAATCGTGATGAACAGGAGAGTTTGCAATGCTGAACGCGAACTGCGGGCGAATGAGTGTGGCGCGGGTGCTCGCGGTAATCTTGGCCGTGCTCGGGATCACGCTGTTGGCGGGTCCCGCCCGCGCCCAGTGCACGCCGCAGTGGCAGCCCTTTGATGCCTCGACCGCGGCCTTCCCGGGTACCAACGGGACTGTGCTTGCCACGGTGATGTGGGATCCAGACGGCGCGGGGCCGATCACGCCGAAGTTGGTGGTCGGAGGAAGTTTCTCCATCGCAGGCAACGCCGTGGCCGCCAATATCGTCGTGTATGACGAGGCGACGGGAAACTGGTCGGCGCTGGGCTCGGGCGTGACCGGCGGCACGGTCAACGCTCTGGCGGTACTGCCCAGCGGTGACCTGATCGCGGGCGGGACCTTCGCGAGCGCTGGCGGTGTGGCGGCCAGCCGCATCGCCCGCTGGAATGGTTCGTCGTGGTCGGCGCTGGGTTCGGGCGTGGCCGGCGGGGTTCTCGCCCTCGCGGTGTTCCCCAGCGGCGAGCTGATCGCTGGCGGCGGCTTCACGACCGCCGGAGGCGTGGCGGCGAATCGCATCGCCCGTTGGAACGGCTCGTCGTGGTCCGCGCTCGGATCGGGCGTGAACAGCACGGTCTACGCCCTCGCAGTGCTCCCCAGCGGCGAGGTTGTTGCGGGCGGCGACTTCACGACCGCCGGTGGCGTGTCGGCCAGCCGCATCGCGCGCTGGAATGGCGCATCATGGTCGGCGCTTGGATCAGGCCTAAACGGCTCGGCCCGCGCCCTCGCGGTGCTCCCCAATGGCGACCTGATTGCAGGCGGCGGCTTCACGTCCACGATCGCCTTGGCGGCCAACCGCATCGCCCGCTGGAATGATTCGCAGGGGTGGACAGCGCTCGGAGCGGGCGTGAACAACGACGTGGTTGCCCTCGCGGTGCTCCCCGGTGGCGAACTCTTCGCGGGCGGCGGTTTCTTGACCGCCGGGAGCGTGCCAGCCAATCGCATCGCCCGCTGGGATGATTCGCAGGGGTGGACAGCGCTCGGAGCGGGCGTGAACAACGACGTGCTCGCACTCGCGCTGCTCCCCGGCGGCGACCTGATCGCTGGCGGGTCCTTCACGACTGCGGGGGGCGTGCCAGCCAGGAGCATCGCTCGCTGGAATGGCTCGCAAGGGTGGTCAGCGCTGGCATCGGGCATGAACAGCGCGGTCCTCGCTCTCTCGATGCTTCCCGGTGGCGACCTGATTGCGGGCGGTGTCTTCACGACCGCGGG
>JBBQMD010000089.1:0-7479 GCA_038328575.1 Phycisphaerales bacterium
CGTCTCGCTCCCGGTCGGCAGGCCCTTGGTTCGATAGCGCGTGAACAGTTCCGCCGGAGAGATCGCTTCCCACACGCGCCCGTCGCTGAGCTCCGTCCGCAAAGTGTCGCCCTCGGCGTTCAGGACGCTGGTCTGGATGCCGGGCTCTTCGCGATGACGCGTGGTCACGACCCACAGGTCGCGTCCCTTGGGATCAGCGATCAGCTTGTCACGCCGCAGCACGACCGACTTCGATTCGCTGCGATACGCGTAGAGGCCGATCTCGGTCGGCTGGCCCGAACGCACCAGCAATCGCGGCAGCAACTGCGCCTCAAGCTGCGACACGTACCCAGCGCCTTGGATCATCGGGCGAATGGTCTTGGCTTCCTCGCTCGGCGCGTTTAAGGCGATGGTCAGCACGTTGCCGCTGCGCGCGCCGGTCTCGGTGTAGACCGTCGGCCGCGCAGCGCCGGGATCGCGGACGGTCACACGTATAGACCATGCCTCTTCGCTCCGATCAGCGGAGAGGAAGTACGTCGCCTGGCTGTCGATGACGCGAAGCGTGGCGTCACGCCCGGTGCTCGCCTTCCCCGGCAGGCGCACGAAGACTCGCGCATCTATGCGGCAGAGCGTGCCGCTGGGGTTGGCGGGGCCTTCCGGGAGCGAAGCGCCCGCAGGGGTTCCAGTGGCCACGGAGGTCGCCAGCTCGCTACGCACGCCGGCCCAGAAGCGAACGCCTCGGTAGCCGAGTTCATCGTCGTCCGAAGCGTCGGGCTGCACGCCGGGCTTGAAGAGCCTGAACCACTGCTGGTCCGGCGGGAGCTCGAGGCGCAGCTTCTCCGCGGGGTAGCGAGCCAGCAGCGACAATCCCGTCTCGACCGCGGCCTTCCGCTCGCTCATCAGCAGATCAGGGTCGTCAAAGCGCGCCGTCGCGATCGCCAGCTCGTACACGGGCTTGGCCACCGGCAGGACGGTCTCGGCGCAGACGAGCTCGAAGATCGTAAAGCGCGATGGCAGCGGGCGGAAGATGGTGTACCCCTGGATCACCTGGCTGCGGGCCTTGTCGCGACGCGGGATCGAGCAATAGAAACGATCTGCGGTCGTGCGAGAGCCTTCGATCCGAAGCTCGCGCACGGGTTCAAGCAGCATCGCCTGCGATGCGATCTGCTGGCCATCGTTCATGCTCTGTACGGGCATCGCGGCTTTGAACTGTTCAAGAATCCTCGCCGTCGCCTCTTTCACCGTGCTCATGCCCGCCTCGGTCGGCGGAACCTGAATGTTGATGACGTATGAGCGATCGGCGGGGAAGATCTGCACGGTGACCACGCCGCCAATGTCGGTGGACTCGACAGTCAGGCCGGCGGGCAGGCTCATGGTGAGCCCGACGACATCGAGCCGAAACGGCTCCGGTGATAGCAACGCGGCCCCCGGATTCGGCGTGATCGCCAGCGCGCCGGTTGACGTTCCCTGCGGCCGCGCGGACGCCGACGCGGCGGCGCGGGGCAAACTGGCTGGATCAGGTGATTTACTGGCCCAAGCACCGGGCGCGCCAGCGACTGCCAGCGCAAGAATCACTCCCAAACGGGCACACGGCAGGCAAAGCGATCGCATCATTTCTGGTGTCCGGCAAGGCGGGGCGTTTTGAGCCGGAAGTGTACGTCGGCGGGAGCGCGGTCACGGGGCTGCCTTCGCCGATGTGTCGGCCAAGCGCGAATTTGCCCTCATAGAGTTGACCCGGGCCGAAGCGGATCTATCCTCTGCGGTTCCTCGTCGGGCTCCGGCGGGGATGTTTTGTCGTCAGATGGTGCCGTCGCGACTCCGCGAAGACACGTCAGGCGGGCCCGTCAGAGCATGGGCAATCGGTACCCAGAGCGCTCCATACGCGATGGTCCGAGCACAAGGCACGTTGCAATGTTTCCTCACGATTGAGGCGACACGCAACGGCGATTCCTACCGCTGTGCAGCGGCGGGGACCACATGAGCCCTGGGCACGAGTGGTCGATCGAAGCCGGCGAACACAACTCTCCGTCTTCCACAAGCGAAAGCAGCACCTATGAGCGGCAGCAGAATTCGAATCCGGATGGAAGCGTACGACCACATGGCCCTGGACGCGTCAGCGCGCGAGATCGTCGATAACGCCAAGCGCACCAACGCGCAGGTTGTCGGCCCCGTCCCGCTGCCGACGCGTATCGAGCGTTACACCGTGCTCCGCTCGCCGTTCATCGACAAGAAGTCGCGTGAGCAGTTCGAGATCCGCACGCACAAGCGCATCATCGATATCCTCGAACCCAACGCTCGCACTGTCGAGGCCCTCAACCGCCTCGTCGTTCCCGCCGGCGTGTTCATCAAGATCAAGGCCTGAAAAAAGTAGAGGCACCGGACACTGGGCATCGGGCACCAGTGATCTGACGATGTTCTTTTGCGTTCGCCCGCCGTGGCACCCCCGTGCCGATTGCCTGAGGCCCCGTGCCTCTGGCATCCAAATCCTGATCCCTTTATAGAACTCAGGTGACTTATGGCTTTCATGATGCTCGGAACGAAACTCGGAATGACCCGCATTTTCAACGCCGAGGGCGTGAGCTTGCCGGTGACGGTGGTTCGACTCGGCCCCTGCGTGGTCACGCAGGTGCGCACGGTTGAGAAGGACGGCTACTCCGCCGTGCAGCTCGGCTACCAGGAGATCAAGCCCCGAAACAGCACGCAGTCGGAGATCGCGCATGACGCCAAGGCGGGCACCACGCCGAAGCGCTACCACCGCGAGTTCCGTTGTACTCCGGAAGAAGCCGCGAACTACACCGTCGGCCAGACGCTGACCGCCAAGGACATGGAAGGCGTCAAGTGGGTTGACGCGATCGCCACCAGCAAGGGCAAGGGCTTCGCGGGCGTCATGAAGCGCCACCACTTCAAGGGCATGTTCGCCAGCCACGGCACCGAGCGCAAGCATCGCGCCCCCGGTTCCATCGGCGGCCTCTGCTCCAACCGCGGCTTCGGCGGCGGCTTGAAGAAGGGCAAGCGCATGCCCGGCCATATGGGCCATGTGCGCGTCACAAATCGCTCGCTCCTACTGGCCCGCGTTGATGTCGAGGCGGGCCTTGTTCTGATCAAGGGTTCAGTCCCCGGACCGAACACCGGCCTGGTGCAAGTGCGCCACGCGGTCCGTTTGTATCGCACAAAGGCTGCCAAGCCCAAGTGACGTGCCTAGAATCTCGACCCACCTGAGCCCACGGGTTCAGATGGTGTGAAGTTTGAACATGTTCGGAGCGTGTAGCTCCGGGCAAAGAAGAGCCAAAACAAGCCGTCGGTCGCGAGGAAATGCGGCCGGCGGGTTCGGAAGGGTCAGCGGGACGAGCGGCGTGTACCGACAAGGTGCAAGCAAGAAGCCCAACGACAACCGCCGGACGCAAACAGCAAGACACGCCGCGAAATATAAAAAACTTCGCGGAGACGGCCGAGTCGATTCCTTCTTTTCTCCCGACGCACGACGCGTCGGCCCACCGGACCAAGTGTCCACGGGGCAATCGGAGCAAAGCGGATAGGCGAAGCAACCCCGATCGCACCGGACGGCACAGGGCCGCACCGGAGAGCGTCGGGAAGCGGGCGTGAGCGGGACCAGTTCCCGACCGCCGCAGGCGTCAGATCGAGGAGACTTATGAAAGTCCCCGTATTGAACATGCAAGGCTCCGAGGTCGGGCAACTGACCATTGATGAGCAGGCCCTTGGCGGAGCTGTCAATCCGTCGCTGATCAAGCAGGCATACGTCCGCTACCACGCGAACCTTCGCCAGGGCTCCGCCCGGACGAAGAACCGTCGCGAGGTCGAGGGCTCAACCCGCAAGATCTACAAGCAAAAGGGCACCGGCAACGCCCGTCACGGCGACAAGAAATCCAACATCTTCCGAGGCGGTGGTCACGGCCACAGCAAGAAGCGCGTCCGCGAAGACTATCGCCTGGACATGCCCAAGAAGATGCGCCGCAAGGCCAACCGCAACGCCCTGCTCAGCAAGTTGCTGGACAAGGAAGTTCGGGTGATCGACTCCTTGTCGATGCCCGCCCCCAAGACCAAAGACTTCATCGCCTTCCTCATTGCCGTCAAGGCCGAGAAGAGCGCACTCATCGCGGTTCGCCACGATGATGAAAACGTCCGCCTCGCGGCTCGCAACGCCGACGAGATCGAGCTCTGCTCGCCCGACTCCCTCAACTGTTTCCAGATGCTCAACAACCGCGTGCTCGTGATCGGCAAGGCCGAGCTCGAGGCGTGGCTGAAGGGTCCCTCTTCGCAGACCGGCAAGGACGCGAAAGTGAACCCCATGGGCGCCGCGCCCGCCGCGAAGGAGGCGAAGTAATCCATGGAAGCAACCTACGTCATCAAGAAGCCGCTTCTCACTGAGAAGAGCACCATCGCCAGCAGCGATTTCGGACGCTACACGTTCGAGGTCGATGTCAAGGCTGATAAGAACGACATCAAGTCCGCCGTCGAGTTGCTTTACAAGGTCAAGGTCGTCAAGGTGAACACGCAGATCCGCAAGGCGCGAGACCGCATGTATCGCTACGGCTTGATCGAGGGCAAGTTGACCAAGTTCGCCCACGTTCGTCTGGCCGAGGGCCAGGTGATCGAACTCGTCTGATCGGGAAGAGTTGAAGTTTGTGGCCCAGAAGCGCCACACCTCAAGCCTCGCGTCTCAAGTTTCATGCCTCCTGCCTCCTGCCTCTCGTCACATCGAGCCAACCATGCCGATTCGCATTTACGATAAAACCAGCGCCGGGCGCCGCTTCAGCTCGGTCAACCTCAACACCGAGGTTACCAAGTTCAGCCCCGAGAAGTCGCTCACGACGCCACTGCCCAAGAAGGGCGGGCGTAACCATCACGGCAAGATCGTTTCGCGCGGGCGCGGCGGCGGTGCCAAGCGTCTCTACCGCGTCATCGACTGGAAGCGCATCGACCGCGAGGGCATTCAGGCCGAGGTCGTCGGTGTGGAATACGACCCCAATCGCACCGCCCACATCGCCCTGCTCAAGTACACCGACGGCGTCAAGCGCTATATGATCGCGCCGATGGGCATTAAGCCCGGTGACAAGGTCTTGAGCGCCCGCACCGCGATCGAGCCCAAGGTCGGCAACTCCATGCCGCTGCGGTTCATCCCCACCGGCCTGCAAGTGCACTGCGTGGAGATGACCCCGGGCAAGGGCGGGCAGCTCTGCCGCTCCGCTGGCATGTACGCGATGCTCAGCAATAAGGAAGGCAACCACGCCACGCTCGTGCTCCCCTCGGGCGAAACGCGCATGGTGCACATCGACTGTCGCGCCACCATCGGCGAAGTCGGCAACTCCGATCAGCAGAACGTTCGATGGGGCAAGGCCGGTCGCATGCGTCACCTCGGACGCCGCCCGATCACCCGCGGCGTCGCCAAGAGCCACAACGCCCATCCCCTTGGTGGTGGTTCGGGCCGCAGCAAGGGCAACCGCCCGCCTTGCGGACCCACCGGCGTCCTGGCCAAGGGCGGCCGCACCCGCAAGAAGCGTCAGCACTCCACGAAGTTGATCATCCGTCGTCGCGTGAGCAAGCGTTACGGCCTGGTCAGCAAGTAGTCTCGGTGATCCCCGCCTATTTAACGCCCGCGCGTCACGCAGCGATCTGAGAGAAGACCCGTCCATACGCAACCGTCAGAAGGATATCTATGAGCCGCAGTCTGAAGAAGGGTCCGTACGTTGATGAGCGCCTGTTCCGTCGGGTTGAGCGCCTCAACCAGATGGGCAAGAAAGAGGCCTTGAAGACGTGGCGCCGCGCCTGCACGATCGTGCCCGAGTTTGTCGGTCACACGTTCAAGGTGCACAACGGGCGCGCGTTCCTTGACGTGTTCGTGACCGAGGACATGGTGGGCCACAAGCTGGGCGAGTTCAGCCCGACCCGTACCTTCAAGGGTCACACGAATAAGAAGGAAGGCATCTCCGACGGCTCCAAGTCTTCGGCACCGTCACCGAAGAAGTAAGCGTCCGATTCTTTGTCCGTCCCAGTCTCAAGTCTCTCGTCGCGATGAATGTTTCAATCCCCGGCGTTTACCGGGTCAGCAAGCGAAAGGTCAAGCCGTGCGTATCCACGCCAAGAAGCTGAGCAAGGTCATGAAGGAGAAGGGCACGAGCGTTGAGACGCTCGCCTCCGCACTGGTCGAGCCGGGCAAAGGCCTGGGCAACCAGACCAAGGCCGAGGCCGCCCTGCGCAACTGGATGCGCGGCAGCGACCATCCTCGCGCCGGCGCCGCCCACATCTCGCGCATCGCCGAGGTTCTGGGAGCCGAGATCGGTCAGATCTCCAAGTTCTCCTGCATCTTCAAGTACCATCGCGGCTCGCCTCGCAAGGCCAAGCTCCTGGTCGACTTGATTCGCGGCAAGGACTATCTCACCGCGACCAACTTGCTCACCTACACGACCAAGCGCGCCGCGCTCGACGTCAAGAAAGCCCTCATGGGCGCCTTTGCCGATGCTGAACAGGCCAAGGCTGACACCAACCGCCTCGTCGTCTGCGAGAGCACCGCAGACGAAGGCCCGATGCTGAAGCGTTTCAACCAGAAAGACCGCGGCCGCGCCCACCGCATCCTCAAGCGCATGACGCATATCGCCGTGACGCTGGAAGAGAAGTAAGCACGCACCGGGAGCGAACTTCCCGTGAGTCGGCATCGGTCGATGTGTAAAGAGTGGGGGAGTTGAGAGTCAGGCACACGCGGGGACGGGTTTTCAAGAGAACAACCATGGGTCAGAAGACACATCCATACGGTCTGCGAGTCGGCATCACCGAGCCCCACAAGAGCCGCTGGTACGCGCCCAAGGCGCTGTTTGGCGAGCTGCTTGTCGAGGACTACAAGATCCGCAAGTTCATCGACGGGCGCCTGAACCGCAAGCCGCCGTTCGCGCAGGTCAGCGACGTGCAGATCGAGCGCACCCGTGAAGAGCTGAAGGTCATCATCCGCTCGGCGCGTCCGGGCCTGGTCATCGGCCCCAAGGGCGCCGAGGTTGACCGCCTGACCGAAGAGCTTCAGTACATGACCGGTCGCAAGGTGTCGATCGCGATCATCGAGATCAAGAACCCCGACATGGACGCGCAGCTCGTCGGCGAGAGCGTGTGCGAGCAGCTTCGCAAGCGTGTCGCCTTCCGCCGCGCAATGAAGATGAAGGCCGACGCCGTGATGCAGGCCGGTGCCAAAGGTATCTGGATCGTGCTGGCCGGCCGCCTGGGCGGCGCCGAAATGAGCCGCACCGCTGAGGTTCGCCAGGGCTCGCTCCCGCTCAGCACGCTGCAGGCCGAGATCGACTACGGCTTCGCCGAAGCGTTCATGAGCTACGGCGCGATCGGCTGCAAGGTCTGGATCTTCAAGGGTCTGTACGAGGCCGAGAAGGCCGAGCCCGCGGCGGAGCCGGTGGCCGCTGGCGGTCGCACCAAGTCCCGCGGTCGTCGCTGATTCAGCTTTGAATCAACGCACGCGATTCAGGCTGTCGTTGAACGTGTAGA
>JBBQMD010000090.1:0-7171 GCA_038328575.1 Phycisphaerales bacterium
ACGATCGGCGCGGCGAAGGGTGAGTTGGAGATTGTCGCTCCGGTCGAGGGGGAGAGCGGGCGGACGTTCAGATTTTTGCCGCGCGATGGCGCGCCGTCGCGGGTGGTGCTTGAGGAAGAGTTGCGGGCGGTGATGGGCGACGGCGTGGTGGAACAAGCGATTGATGCGTCGGGCAACTGGCTGTTTCGGGTTTTGAACATCACCGGGTGGTGGAGCTTTGCGTGGCTGACGATCGGGTTTGTGGGGCAGATGTTGTTCTTTGGCCGGATGTTTGTGCAGTGGATGGTCTCTGAGCGGATGAAGCAGAGCCATATTCCTGAGTCGTTCTGGTGGTTCAGTTTTTTCGGCGGGGTGCTGCTGTTCACGTACTTTGCGTGGCGGCAAGACCCGGTGGGCGTGCTGGGCCAGACGTCTGGGGTGGTGATCTATGCGCGCAATATCCGATTGATCCGCAAGCAGCAACGCCGCGCGGCCCGATCAAGCGTGGAAACGCCTTCACAGGGCGCAGGGCAATAGCAGGGCAGTAACGGAGAACAGCGCCGATGAAACTCTACTTAGACGATGTGTTGCTGCCCTGCCCGATTGATACGCTGGAAGGTGCGCTCGACGTTGCGCGTCAGGCGGCGCAGCAGACCGGGCGCGTGATCATCGAGGCGGAGTGGGACGGCGAGCCGATTTCGGACGCGACGCTGGAGACGGCCGACGCGTCGCCCTTGAACAAGCACGAGGTGCGGTTTCGCTCGACGGACCCGCGGGCGCTGGTGTCCACTGCGATGCATGAGATGGCGGACGTGTTGCAGCGGGGGCTGGAGGTGCAGCGGCAGACCGCCGAGGCGCTGCAGAGCGGGCAGATGGAACTGGCGTTCGGCAATCTGACGGAGGTGCTGGACATGTGGCAGGGCGTGCGTCGGTCGGTCGAGGACGGGGCGGCGTTGCTGGGGCTGCGTGTAGAGACGCTGGTGTTCAATGGCGAGGATGGCACGAGCGAGATCGTGATGGGGCACGTTGGACGGTTGAGCGACCTGTTGACCGACATACGCACGGGCGTTGCGGGGGAGGATTGGTCGACGCTTGCGGACCTGATGTCCGAGGGCGGGGAGATGGACGTGCAGGCGCGCCGGTGGGTCGGTATTCTCAAGCAGCTCGGCGAGCAGTTTTCGGCTCGCTGAGTGGCGGGACGAGCGCGCGTTGGTGACGCAGTGAAGCGGTGATGGCTTCGCACGTTCGTACTCTGGCACCTTTGGAGGATCTTCGCAAGTGGCTTCAGCCCGCACGAATCCGTTGGACGCGATCGACACGTTGATGTCTCAGGCGACGGTTGCGCTGGTGTCGCGCCGGTACTTTGAGTGCGAGCGTTTGTGCGTCGAGGCGCTGGAGCTTGCGTTCAGGAAGGGGGACTTTGCCCAGATGGCGAGGATTCTGATGCCGTTGCAGGAGTCGCGCCGGTTCAAGCGGCACCTGGCGGTGGATTCGGGGAACGTGTTTGTGATCGACACGCAGGCGCCGATGCCCGGTGATCTGAAGCCGGGGTTGTATCTGATCCAGCCGCCGCGGGTGGGGTTGGATGGTCGGCTGCTGAGGGAGACGTGTGATCGGTCGGAGATACCGGCGGTGATCGTGGTTCGTGAGCCGACAACGCGCCTGGGGCAGTGCCCGCTGGTGTCGCTTGGCCCGGTGACGACGCGGGCGCGCGTGAGCCCGCCGATGGTGCGCGTGCCCCCGGCGAAGAAGCCCGGCGCGAAGAAGATGACGAAGAAGGCGATCAAGGACGCGGAGGGGGCGCAGACAAGCGTGATTGTTGAGGAGGAAGCGTCGGTCGCGCGTCCGCCTTCGATCGCGTGGATGCTCGCGGCGGGCGAGGCCCTGGGTGACGCCGCGATCGCGGATGTGGACCCGGCCAAGACGTCTGAGACGCGTGTGGAGGAGCTGTATCTGCGGCTGCAGGCCAACAGCGACCACGAGAAGCTTCATCAGGCGCTGGCCGATGTGTGCATGGAAGCGGCGCGGGACCTGGCGCGGGGCGTCGCCCGCAAGCGCCCTCGCTTGGTCGAGGACAAGCTCGACGAACTGGACGCGGAAGAGGGCGGCGATGTTGATGGCGATGCCGATCGCGATGGCGATGGCGATGGCGATGGCGATGGCGGCGGGGATGATGAACGCGAGACGCCGGAACCGGACGCCGTGATCGATGATTGATGGTGGGTGAGGCGTGGCTCGCTGGTCAGCACTCGGGGAGGCTCTCGCCCGAGTAGACGTTGCTGCACTCGCCGCCGGGGCTGGTGTGATAGGCGTAGGTGTTCATCGTGGTGATCCGCGGCGAGTAGCAGTGCAGCGTGATGAGATCCGTGCCCGGCGCCTGCATGTTGACGACCTGGTGAATGTCGGCATCCGCGGCGGCGCAGACATAGCTGGCGGGCATTTCGACGCTGCCGGTCGGGCAGATGAGCCCCGAGGGGGTCTGCTTGAAGCGGACCTCGGTGCCGGTGCCGGCGATGACCTTGAAGGCGCAAGAGACGCCCTGATGGTCGTGAATAGGTGTGCAATGGGCGCTGCGCCAGCAGAGAGCCAGCAGCTCGAACCAAGGGGTGGCGGCGATGACGTTGCGCCGGTACCCGCGGGAACCAAAGACCAGCACGGGTTCGAGGTCTTCACGCCGGACGTCGGTGGTGCGGAGCATCTGGGCGAGGACTTGCAGGTCTACGCGTTGGTTGAGCTGGGCGAGGTAATCGATGATCGGGAGCAGGCGCGGGAACACCGTGCGAGGGTCGGCGCTGGCGTCGGAGATCAGCGTGTGTTTTCCGGTGGAGATCATCGGTAGCTCCCGGATGGAGTGAGCGTGTTCACTCAAGTGTACAGCGCTTTGAGTGCTCGGCGATGCGGGCGCGGGCCAGAAGTGGCGGGGCCGAGCGGTTAGACTCGTGAGGTGGTGTCCGGCGATACGCGGCGGCGAGGGCGAGGGGGGCAGGTTTGGCCGCCGGGCCGGGATCTCTTTTCGGAGCCGTCATTGAACCTTGAGTTCCTGAATCGCGAGAACCAGTGGGCGCCGATCGAGCCGCTGATCGGTATTGACGGGCCAGCAGGCGTCGGCAAGAGCACGGTGGCGCGGGCGCTGGCGCATTCGCTCGGGGGCGAGTGCCTGAACAGCGGGGCGATTTATCGCGGCGTCGCGCTGCTGGTGAACCAGTGCGACCCGAGCGACGAGACGCTGGTGACCGATGCCATCCACGCGCTGCCGCTGGCGCTCGCGCCGACGGGTGAGCTGTTGCTGTCCGAGCGCCCGATCCATGGCGACCTCTTCAGCCCGGCGAACACTTCCATCGTCGCAAAGGTGGCCCGGGTTCCGGGCGTGCGCGACACTGTGACGGCGCTGGTGCGGGCATGGATCGCTGGTCACGCCAACCGGTTGATCGTGCTGGAGGGGCGCGACGCGTGTACGACGTTGCTGGCTGGGCATCGCGCGGCTCGGTTCTACATCGACGCGCCGCTGGACGTTCGCGGGCAGCGGCGCGCGGGGGACCATCGCTCAACCCCGACGGAAGAGGCGACGCGCCTGAAAGAACGCGACGCGCTTGATCAGGGCTTTGATCGCACGACACCCAACTCGCCGGGCGTGGTGGTGATCGACGCATCGGGCGATCTGGAGTCGACGCTCAAGCGGCTGATAGACCGGATTCGAGGAATGGCCGTGGGGTGAGCAACAGAGCGCGAGACTTCACGCGCGCACCCACTCTGCCGCTTCGGCACTTCGGCACTTTGCCTCTTCGCGACTCGCGACCTGAGACTTGCGACTACCTCTTTCTCTGGCCGTCGATCTCGAGCTGATAGCGCACGCTGAACGGCGGCGAGAGTTTGCCAACGAGTTCTTTCAGAGGCGCTTCGGCCGCGGCGGATGGGATGCTGCCGTAGATGAGGACTTCTTCTTTGCCGTCGGCTGCACCGACGACGTCGAGCGAGATGCGGGTGAAGCGCTTATCGGCGAGGCCTGCCTCGTAGAGCTTTTGGCGCGCGTTGTCGACCCAGGAGATGGTCGGCGTGGAGACCGAGCGGGCGGCGCCGCCGGTGCCCGATGGGAAGAGTTGCCAGCCGATGACGAGCGCGGCGAGCGCGAGCGCGACAACCGCGATGATGACCTTGCTGCGCCGGCCAGACGCGGCGCCCCCACTTGCTCCGCCGCCGCCGACGTACTTACTCAGGCCCCAGTCTTCCATCTTGTCGCGGATACGTTCGCCGATCGCACTCATTGGCCGTCGCTCCCGGAAGAGAAAAGGGTGGGCAGACTTTGCCACGCGTTTGAGTGTATCGGATAGTTGAATCTTCTGAAAGACCCGGTCTGGGGTGAATCCTGTGGTGGAAAGAAAAGCACCCTGCCGGGGGCGGCAGGGTGTGTGGGGGTTCTTGGGGGTGCATGCGGAATGCGGAGAGATTGGGAGCGGTTCTGCTTACGTCTTGGCTAGGACCCGCCTCGGAGAGGCGGGCCACCAAGAGAGGCGGGCCAACTCTTCAAGCAACTCAGTGAATGCCGTCTTTGCCGGCCATGTACTTGATGAGGTCAACGCAGCGGGCCGCGTAGCCGGCCTCGTTGTCGTACCAGGAGATGACCTTGAAGAACCGCTTGTTCAGCTCGATGCCAGCCTTGGCGTCAAAGATGCTGCTGCGACGGTCGCTGATGAAATCGCTGCTCACGACTTCCTCTTCGGTGTAGCCCAGGATGCCCTTCATCGCGCCCTCGCTTGCGGCCTTCATCGCTGCGTTGATCTCCGCGAGGCTCGTGTCCTTGGCGGTCTTGAACGTGAGGTCAACCGCGGAGACATCGGCCGTGGGCACGCGGAAGCTCATGCCGGTCAGCTTGCCCTTGAGAGCGGGGATCGCGAGCGTCACGGCCTTTGCGGCGCCGGTGCTGGCGGGGATGATGTTCTGGTAGGCGTTGCGCCCGCCGCGCCAGTCTTTCTTGGACGGGCCGTCCTGCGTGGGCTGGGTCGCGGTCACGGCGTGGATGGTCGTCATCAGGCCTTCGTCGAGGCCGAACGTGTCGTTGATGACTTTGGCGATCGGCGCCAGGCAGTTGGTGGTGCAGGAGGCGTTGCTGACCACGGTGTGCTTGGCGGCGTCAAAGATCTCGTGATTCACGCCCAGCACGAGCGTCGGCACCTGGGCGGGCTCGCTCTTGGTCGGGGCGCTGACGACAACGCGCTTGGCACCGGCCGAGACGTGGAGGCTGGCCTTCTCAAAGTCGGTGAACAGGCCGGTGGACTCCAAGACGTAGCTGACGCCCATGTCCTTCCAGGGGAGCTGCGCGGGGTCTTTGATGGAGGTGGTCTTGGTGACCTTGCCGTTGACCGTGAACGAGCCGCCGGCCTCGCTGGCGGTGGCGGAGATATCCGCGAGCTTGCCGTTGAGGGCAAACTGGCGGTGCATGGTGTCGTATTTGAGGAGATACGCGAGGTTGTCAGCGGGGACCAGATCGTTCACGGCGACGATCTCGATGCCGTGCTCTGCGGCGATGCGATAAACCAGCCGACCGATGCGGCCGAAGCCGTTGATGCCGACGCGAATAGCCATGTGGGCGCCTTTCAGGGAGAAACTGGGTGCGAGTTGATGGCCAAGATGTTCAGCCACGCAAGGGTAGCGGCGGATGAAGGAAAGGTCGAATGGTGGGGGCGGCCAACTGCGGCGGGTGGCCGTGAGTCAGGGGTGGGCGGGTTTGCTGGAGGCCTGGGAAAGCGCGGGGGGAGGGGCAGGCTGATCCGCCGCGCCGGATCGGCGGCACGAAATTTGAAAAACGCCACACCCCCCGCCGGGAATTCCGGTCGTCTTGTGCGCCTCCCGCTTGACGGCGTCATTAAAAAAACATAATAACTGGTGCGCTCACGCGATATTGAACCTGACTGAGCGTGGCGTTCCGGG
The DNA here is from genome assembly GCA_038328575.1 of Phycisphaerales bacterium. Taxonomy (GTDB): domain Bacteria; phylum Planctomycetota; class Phycisphaerae; order Phycisphaerales; family UBA1924; genus JACVCS01. The sequence continues at coordinate 5,905 of JBBQMD010000090.1, forward strand.
GAGCAGGCGGGGGCGTGGCTACCACTAAACGGCTCTGTGTTCAGTGCTCGTGGACGATCTCGCGTTAAATCACGCTGATCCGCCGTGCCGGGTCAGCGGCACGGACCTCGAGCAGCACCAACGGTTAAGTGGCACAAGATGCGATCGATGCCACACCCCCCAAATTCGCGCTGCGCAACCTCATCACAGTATATTTAGAATGCCTCTTGACAGACAAAGGGGTTGTGGTAAGCTGGCATTCTTCTGTTCACCGCTGGCCCTTGTGGGCTTTGGTGGGCCGATCATTGGGCGAAAGCCCGAAAGAGAGAGAGTCATGAACCGTTTGATCATCGCCGCTATTGTGTCCGCCGCCGCCAGCACCGCTGCCCTTGCGGTGCCCTCGTCGAACAGCATCAACTTCGACAGCATGTCCCTGGGCAATCCCCCGGGCGTTGGCGGGGCCGACATCCGCGTTCCCGGCGACAGCAACTGGTACAACCCGTCGAACAGCTCCACCCAACAGGCGGTCACCGCTGGTGTCGGTCTCTTGGGCACCAACGGCCTTGTCGTCGGCAACAACGGCTCTGGCAACGATGGAGTCATCGACAACCTTCGCACGCCACGTCTTCTGACCAACGCAGGCGAGAGCGTCGCGCCGGTCAACTCGACGAACAACATCTTCCAGTGGTCGCTCTGGTTCCGCACCGTCCCGACCACCAGTCCTGCTGGCGAGTTCCGCTTCCGCGTTGAGTCTTACGGGCCCGATCGCACGACCTTCCTCGGATTCCAGAACGATGGCACCGGCAACCTGATTGCTCGCGCCTTCGGCATGGATGCCGGTGCCAACTTTGTCAGCCAGGACATCACCGGCCTGAACTGGGGCGCCTGGTACCGCGTGACGGGCACGCTGACGTTCGCCGATGGCGCGGCCAACGACTCGATCAGCTACTCCATCTTTGACAGTACCAACTTTCTGGTCGGTTCTGCCTCCACGCCGTCGTGGGAAGAGGGTGCTCGCCAGCTCGGTTACAACGGTGGCAACATCTTCGGCGTCGATGCGCTTCAGTTCCACAGCCGCGGCGGCTTTGCTGGTGATCACGTCATCATCGATGACGTCAGCTACGCCGCCATCCCCGCCCCTGGCGCTGCCCTGCTGCTGGGCGTTGGCGGCCTGATGGCAGCTCGGCGTCGCCGCAGCTGATCGCTGATCGCCTCGGCTCATCGCTGGCGGCATCCACGTTCGACATCGCACCATCACCGCACGGCCCGGGCACTCGCTCGGGCCGTG
>JBBQMD010000091.1:0-7148 GCA_038328575.1 Phycisphaerales bacterium
TCTCACGCTCTGCCCACCTTCCGCCGGGGCGACAGCCCCCGCCTGGAGATTCCGCCTCATGCTCCCAAAGCCCCCGCCACGCGAGCCCCAGCTCGGCTTCCTCTATATCCCGCCCTACCGCATCATCGGCCATTCCGTCGCCGGTGAGGTCACCACACTCCAGATCCCCGAGCTGGACATCTGCTTTGACATGGGCGCCTGCCCGCGACCCATGCTCGCCATCCCCTACGTCGCCATCACCCACGGCCACATGGACCACATCGGCGGCCTCGCCTACTACTGCTCCCAGCGCGTCTTCCAAGGCATGACCCCCGGCAACATCATCGTCCCCGAAGCCATCGCCCCCGCCATCAAAAAGATGATGGACGGCTACAACGACCTCGAACGCCAGCAAACCCAGTACAACCTCATCCCTCTCCCGCCCGAGGGCACCGTCGAGATCAAGAACAACATCTTCCTTAAGGGCTTCTCCCTCGAGCACACCGTCCCCACCTACGGCTACACCATCTACGAACGCCGCAGCAAACTCAAGCCCGAGCTCGTCGGCCTCCCGCAAGAAAAACTGATGGAGCTCAAAGAGCGCGGCGAAGAGATCACCAAGATCCACGAGATCCCCCTCTTCGCCTTCATCTCCGACACCCTCCCCGGCCCCTGGCTCGTTCGCGAAGACGTCCGCAAGGCCCCCATCGTCTTCAGCGAGTGCACCTTCTTCGAGAGCGACCACAAGGCCCGCGCCAAGACCGGCATGCACATGCACGTCTCAGACATCGTCGAATGGACCCGCGTCCTGGAATGCCAGAAGCTCGTCCTGGGCCACGTCAGCCGGCGCACCAACCTCGCCATCGCCAAAAGCGAACTCCAGAAGATCCTCGGACGCGCCAAGGCTGACAAGATCGAGTTCCTCATGGACGGCAAGGCCAACAAAGAACGCTACGAACGCCAGCAGATGGACGCCGGCGAACACCCAACCCAAACCGGCGAACGCCCTCCACGCCGCCCCGGCCCCGGCAGCAGCTACAGCGGCCCACCCCGCAGCCCACGCCCGTCCGGCCCGCGTTCGTAGTTGTGCAGCGTTCCGAGCTGACCAAAGTCCATGAGTCAGCGACGCCCGGCGAACGAAATGCTCCACTGCGAAGATCGCGCAGTGGACCTCCTTTATACACACGCGCAACTTGCGTTGGCGGACGATGCAAGTGTTGCTAGCATCGACGTGCGTGGAGTATCTCCTCACTGTCGTAAACACTTGGAGTGTGTCAAGTGTCTACGAACTCATCATTCGGCCTCGGTACAACGCTTTTCATCAGTGCGGACTTCCTCACCGGTTGCCAGCATTGCCGCTGCGGCGACGCCGAAAGTCCCAGCCCGACGCTACTACACAACAACGTGCGAGATGTCCAGCCTGATCGTTTCACGGTGAACTTGCTCGAGAGAGTAAACGTGTCAACGTCCGGTTGGCGCGCTGAGTTCGACGGCAAAGACTGGATCATTGATGTCCAAGCGGGCGACCCGTCGCGTGTTCGCGTCATGGGTTGCATCGAGTTTGAAGGTGCGAGTGAGCTTTGGGCAGAAAGTGTTCGATTCCCTGCGGCGAGGACTGGCTCACCCAGCTTAACGCGATGGGGAATGGGCGGAAAGCGATACTTCGTGGCAATGGTGAAGCAGGACGATGGTCAGTGGGTTGCGATTTCAGCCGAACCCGGCAACTCAAATCGTGAAGTTATTGATAGCGGTGCATCCGTGAAGTTCTCGTGGGTCACGCCACCTTGCTCAATTCAACTCTCTGCGCCCTGATTGTCTTTGTGTCGCTTGGGTTGGGTGGGTATCGCTCGGAATGCGCAGCATATCACCTTCCCGTTTGGCATCCGCCCCGCCACCACTTGCGAATGGCAATCGCTCTACACCCAAAGCCGTTTGGTCCAGCGCTTACGCGGTACCTTTCGCGGCTCCTACTACATGTTAGCTTTCCTGCTGTGAGCTCTGAGCCTTCCCACCCGCCGACCCCAACACCCGCTCCCCCAACCCATCCAACTGTTCCTTCCGCATCGCCCGCACCATCTCCGCCTCATCCGTCGTTGCGGGCAAGCGCGCCAGCTCGAACCCGATCGCCAGTGCATCGCGCGTAAAGATCGTCGTCGCCGGTCGCGCCAGCACAAACCCGCCGCGCTCTGCGCCGTCGCTCCCGCCTTTTCCGGCCGCGACGCACGCGACCATCCCCTTGCGCATCGCCAGCTCCAGCACCCGCCGGATGAACACCGTGTCGATCGCCAGCTCGCTGCCGATCTGCTCGCCGGAGATCGCCCCCTGCCCGCGCTCAAACCGCCTCGCGATCAGCGCCAGCACCGCCACCGCCGACGCCGGCTCGATGCACACGCCATCGCCCGTCACCCCGCCCAGCCGCGCCGCGATCAGTAGCATCGAGCTCCCGCGATGCTGCATGAGATAGCTCATCCGCAGCCCCAACAGCACGATGCACCACGTCGTATAGATCCACAGCATGAACAGCGGCAGCAACGCAAGCTGCCCATAGATCGACGAGTATCCCGCGCCTTTGGCAAACAGCCCGAAGCCGTACTTGGCAAGCTCAAGAAACACCGCCGCCGCCACACCCCCCGTCACCGCCGCCCTGAACCACACGCGCGTGTTCGGCACCGACAGATACAGCACCGTCAGCAGGATCGCCGAGATCGCGACGCTCACCACATAACCCGAGAGCGACACCAGCGCCGGCCCCGCCACGCCCCCCGCCTCCGCGATCTCCTGAGCAATCGACGACGCCCGCTCACCCACCATGAAACTCGCAAACACCAGCGACGGCCCCAGCGACACCGCCAGCCAATACCGCATGATCCGCCCGCCCCACGACCGCCCCTTCTCCACCCCAAAGATCGTATTAAACGACTTCTCCACCTCCACCAGCAACCCGATCGCGGCGTACAGCAACGCCAGCGCACTCACAATCCCCAGCCCCGTAAAACTAAACTTTCCCAGCCCGCTCACGGTCTGCTGAATCCACGCGTCCAACCGAAACTTCCCATCGTCGTTCGCCTGAATCAGATTGCTCAGCCCCGTCAGATCTAAAAGCTGCGTGAGCACCCGCTTCACCAGCGCCTCGCTATCACCAAACAACCGCAACACCAGCAGCCCAATCCCCAGCAGCGGAATCAAACTGAAGATCGTCCGGTACGCCAGCGCCGCCGCCATCACCGGGATCGTGTCGCTCGCCAGATACACCAGCAACCGATCAAACCAGCGGCTAGCGCTCGGATACGACTTCAACACCGTGCTCGCCCGCGACGCCATGTTCGCCAGACGCTCCCTCACGCTCCAGCCTCCTCGCCCTCAGCCCCGCCAACGCCCGCGGCGCCGCCACCATCTTTGCCGGCACTGCCGCCTTCACCGCCTCCACCGCCCCGGCGCGCCGAACCAAACCGCTTGATCAGCGGCCCACGCGTCGCCTCCGCCTTCGCCTTCTCTCGCGCCACGCGCGCCCCAGCCTGCGGTGCCTCCGGCGCTTCTTCGTCTCCACCCGCCGCCGAGCCGTCCTCAGGCCGGTGCTCCTGACGCGCCTTGGCCTCCGCCCGACCGCGCGCGCTCATCCGCGCCCGCTCATCCACAAACCGCCCCTCGCCACCCGCGTTGACATCCACATCCAACGCACTGAGCTCCTCGCCCCACCCGCTGGCCATCTCGACCGCCGCACGCTCCGCCAGCACGCCCTGGCGCGCCCGCTCGCGTTCGATGCCGCGCTCCTGCGCCGACAATGTTCCCCGCGCCGCCGCCCCGCCCTCGGCCCGGTCCGCCGGTCCTCGCGCCACGCTCGCGCTTTCCTGCCGCGGCTTCTGCACCAGCGGCGCCAGGCCAACCGGCGCCCTCGACGACCGCTTCAACGACTTGATCTCCTGCACCGTCAGCGGGCGCCACTGCCCCACCGCGACATCGCGCAGCTCAACATCACCGATCGCCACCTGCATGATCTTGTCGATGCGCAGGCCCAGATACGTGAGCATCGCCGGCAGCTTGAGTTTCCCCGCCGCGCCGCGCAACGTGATGTCGATCGCCGTCTTGGCCCCGCCCAGCCGCTTGCCGGTGCGCAGATCCACCTCACCAACGCCGCTCCCCCCCGCCCCCGCGCCCGCGCCGCGCCCACCCGCCGACGCACCATCTTCACCGTCGCCTTCAGCGTCAGCCTCCGCTGCGCTCGCGCGATCCTCGATCACCCGCGCGCTCACCCCACGCCCAACGACACGCCCACCACGCGCTCCACGTTCACTGCGCTCCCCACGCTCCCCACGCACGTCACCGCGCGCATCGCCCCCCGCACCAGCCCCGCTCCCCTTCACGTTCACGCTCGCCTTCACGTTGACGTTCACGCCCGCGCTCTCGCGCCACGACGCCAGCTCCACCGTCGCGATGCTCGCGCCCGCCCGCAGCGGCGCCCCCGCGCGCTTCGCCATCCGCACACACATCTTGTCCACCTTCTCGCTCAGCGAGCGTGCCCCCGCCTCGTCAAGCCCGCCGCGCACCCACACGCGATAGGTCTTGCTCACGCCGTAGCGCGCGTGCGTCAGCCGGTTCACCAGCTCGCCGTCGTTGGTCAGCAGCACCAGCCCCGACGCGTGAAACTCCAGCCGCCCCACCGGCACCAGCCGCCCCATCCCGGGCATCTTCACCAAATCCATCACCGTCTTGCGCTCGCTCCCGCGTATCTCCCCCTCCACGTCCGCAGTGCTCGTCAGATACCGCTCCGGCTTGTTCACCATCACATACCACCGCCGCGGCCCAACCTCCCCTCGCGCCCCCTCACGCACCAGCGCCCGCAGACTCACCTCACGCCCCGCCACCACCACCCGATCCTCGTTCGGATTCACAAACGCCGGCAAGCGATCCACCCGCTTGCCGTTCACAAACACCTTCCCATCCATGATCGCCTGCTCGCACGCGCGCCGACTGGCAAGCCCCACCTCCGCCAGCGCATGATGCAGCCGCAACTTCACCGGCCCCGCCGCCGCCGCCCCACCACGCCCGCCGCCGCCAGACGCTCGACCACCCGCGCCGCGCCCGCCACCCCCACTGCCACCTGTTTTCGCCATTGCCTTACGTGCCATGCCACAGGATACGCGAAGCGCAGCCACCAAAGGCCCTCGCCCCCACTCCCCTTGCTCACTCGATCCCTAGACCCCTCGTTCTCTCGATCCCTTCCCTTTCCCTTCCCCTTCCCGTTCCCCCCCCACCGCTCCCCAATCCCGCTCGCTCAACCACGCCCCATTCTCCCGCAGCGTCACCGTGCCGTCACGCTTCCACGACCGCTCGCACCGCGGCTCATTCCGCAAATCCACCACCCGCACCTCCGCCTCGCCCCCCACCGACACGCGGCTCACATTCATCACATCCGCCAGATCCACCACATCAAACCGCGCCAGCTCCCCCTCCACATCCGGCAACACCAACCCCACGTCCAGCGGATTCTCCACGCCCATCGCCTTCTTGCCCTGCTCCACCGCCGCCATCGCACGCTCACGCATCGCAAACACCCGCTCCCACGCCGCATCCGCGCTCACGCCCGTCGCCGGCGCAAACATCTGCAAATGCACGCACACGCTCGCGCCCGCCCCGGCGTTCCCACCGCTCGCGCCCGCCGCCCCCTGCTCAACCTTCAATAGCGCGCGATACGCCTCATCCGCCGTGTGCGGCATGATCGGAGCCAAAAGCCCACACAGCCCCCGCCCGATCTTCCACAGCGCCGCCTGCGTCTGCCGCCGCCGCGCCGAATCTGGCCGATCGCAATACAACCGATCCTTCACCGCCGCCAGATACCGCGCGCTCAGCGTGTCATTGCAAAAATCATACAGCAGCGCGTTGACCCGCTTGAACTCATACGCGTTGTACGCCGCGACCACCGCGGCCGACAACGCATCCAACTCACCCAGCACCCACGCATCCAGACTCTGCGCCGACGGCACGCCCCCATCCCGCACCGACTCCGCATCAAAGTCATACAAGTTGCTCAGCACAAACCGCAGCGTGTTCCGCACCTTGCGATAACTCTCGCCCGCAACATCCAAGTAACTCTTGTCCACCTTGACATCATTCTCAAACGCCAGCGAACTCACCCACCAGCGCGCCACGTCCGCGCCATAGGTCTTGAGCAGATCATCGACCTCCAGCGCGTTGCCGAGGCTCTTGCTCATCTTCCGCCCGTCCTTGTCCACCATGAACCCGTGCGTAAGCAGCGTCTTGAACGCCGGCCGACCCATCATCCCCAGGCTGGGCAAAAGCGAAAGCTGGAACCACCCGCGATGCTGATCCGACCCTTCGAGGTACAGATCGATCGGAAAGTCCTCCCCGCCGCTGCGCTCGCGCATCACCGCGTTCCACGACGAGCCAGACTCAAACCACACGTCCAGGATGTCATACGCCTTCTGCAAAGTGCCGAGCGATGAGTGCTCAGTGCTGAGCAGTGCCTTGAAAAACGCCGGCGCATCCGCGTCCGCGCCCGCGTCATACCCCTTCAACAGCACCTCCGGCCCCTGGGTAAACCACGCATCGCTCCCCATCGCGCGCACAACCTTGGCCACCGCGCGCACGCTCGCGCCGGTCATCAGCACCTGCTCCTGCCCCTGCGCATCGACCACCTTGAACGCCGGGATCGGCAAGCCCCAGGCCCGCTGCCGCGAGATGCACCAGTCGGGCCGAGATTCCAACATGCCGCGCATGCGGTTGCGCCCCCACTCCGGCACGAACTTCACCGATTGCTCGCGCCCCGGCTCGGTCACGTCCAGCGCCGCGCGCCGCAGCGTGCTCGCGCCCGTCGCCGTCGCGCGCCGCATCTCCGTGTTCACCCCCACAAACCACTGGAACGTGCTCCGGAAGATCACCGGCGTCTTGCTCCGCCAATCGTGCGGATAACTGTGTACGAACGACTCGTCAAAGAACAAGTGCCCGCTGTTGCGCAGGCGCTCCGTCACCAGGTCGTTGGCCTTCCACACATCCACGCCGCGCAGCCACGACGGCACACTCTCGTCGTACGTGCCATCGCCGCGCACCGGGCAATACACCGGCAGCCCCACGCGCAGGCCGGTCTGATAGTCCTCGACGCCGTGCCCGGGCGCCGTGTGAACCAGCCCGGTGCCATCCTCAAGCGTGACATA
>JBBQMD010000092.1:0-7088 GCA_038328575.1 Phycisphaerales bacterium
GTGATGCTTTGCACCCCGCCACTGTGCCACTTTGCCACTCTGCCACTTCCCGCTCCCCCCTCCGCTACACTGCCCCGACCCCTCTCCGGAGCACCGCCTCATGGGCGAAATCACCACCGCCTCGCCCGCCCCCCACACCTCGCGCAACGTCTTCGCCCACCTCCATCTGCACACCGAATACTCCCTGCTCGACGGCGGAAACCGCGTCGACAAGCTCATGGACCGTATCAAGTCCTTGGGCATGGACAGCGTCGCCTGCACCGATCACGGCAACCTCTTCGGCGCCGTCGCCTTTTACCTCCAGGCCAAAGAACGCAACCTCAAGCCCATCCTCGGCATCGAGGCCTACATCGCCCCCGGCGATCGACGCGACCGCACCTACACCGGCGTCTCCGATGGCGGATACCACCTCGTCCTGCTCGCAGAGAACAACACCGGCTGGAACAACCTGCTCTATCTCAGCAGCGAGTCCTACCTCACCGGCTTCTACTTCAAGCCGCGCATGGACCGCGATCTCCTGCGCGCCCGCAACGCTGGCATCATCGCGATCAACGGCCATCTGGGCAGCGAGATCGGTGAACACCTCTTGGAATACGAGCGCTCCGGCGACTCGCTCTACTGGGACCGCGCAGTCCAAAGCGCCCAGTGGCACGCCGAGACCTTCGCGCCGACCGAAAACGGCCCGCGCTTCTTCATCGAGCTTCAGCACCACGTGCCCGAGCAGAACTCGATCAACAAGCACCTCATCCGCCTGGCCCGTGAGCTAAAGCTCCCCCTGGTCTGCGATAACGACGCGCACTACCTCGGCGCCGAATCGCACGATGCTCACGACACGCTGGTCTGCATCTCCACCGGCAAGGGCAAGCTCGACCCCGAGCGCATGCGCTACTCCACCGAGCTCTACGTCAAAAGCCCCGAGCAGATGGAGCGGATCTTCTCGGCCTATGGCGACGCCGGGCGCGAGGCGCTGGAGAACACCTGGCGCATCGCGCAGCGCTGCAACGTCGAGCTCCCGCTGGGCAAGAACAACTCGCCCATGGTGCGCGTCAACGTTCCCGAAGCGCACGAGCTCCCCACGCTCGCGAGCTTCAATGGCGACCTCGCCGCGTGGTACGGCGCGTACTGCGCCAAGTTCGAGGTTCGCCCGATGCAGAACCCCACGCCAGCTGACATCGCTTCGAGCAAAGTCGAATGCGACCGCGCGCTGCGCCTCCTCGCCGAGGGCGGCTTCATCTGGCGCTACGGCGCGATCGAGGGCAGCCCAGACGCAATCGCCAAGCGCGCCCGCCTCGACCGCGAGCTGAAGATCCTCGCCGACAAGGACATCAGCGCCTACTTCCTCATCGTCTGGGATTTCGTCAACTGGGGCCGCCAGCAAGGCATCCCCGCGCTCGCCCGTGGCTCCGGCGTCGGCACCATGGTCGGCTACGCCCTGGGCCTCAGCAACGCCTGCCCCGTCCGCTACGGCCTGCTCTTCGAGCGATTCACCGACCCCGATCGCTCCGAATACCCCGATATCGATATCGACCTCTGCCAGACCGGCCGCGCCCGCGTGATTGACTACGTCCGCAAGAAATACGGACACGTCGCGCAGATCATCACCTTCGGGACGCTCAAGGCCCGAGCCGCGATCCGCGACGTCGGGCGCGTGCTGGAGATGCCGCTGGCCGACGTGGACAAGGTCGCCAAGCTCGTGCCCGAGCAACTGGGCATCACCATCGACAAAGCGCTCGAAACCGAGCCCGATCTCAAGAAGCTCTACGACACCGACCCAACTGTCCGGCGCTGCCTTGATAATGCGCGGGCGTTGGAGGGCCAGGCCCGCCACGCCAGTGTTCACGCCGCGGGCGTCATCGTCGCCACGCGCCCGCTCCACGAGATCGTCCCGCTCTACAAGCCCTCCGGCGGCAGCGACTCAGACATCGTCACGCAGTGGGACGGCCCAACCTGCGAGAAGATGGGCCTCCTGAAGATGGACTTCCTGGGCCTCCGCACCGCCAGCGTCATCGAACGCTGTAAGAAACTCATCCGCGAGGGGCTCAGTGAGTCAGAAATCTGGCGCGCAGTCGGGCGAAGAGAAGAGTTTGAGAAGTGGCAGAGTGGCAAAGTGGCACAGTGGCAGAGTGAAGCCGGCCGCTCACTCTCCGCCGCTCCGCCACTTCCCCCTGACCACCCGCTCGACCTCGACAGACTCGACTTCTCCGATCAGCGCGTCTTCGAGATGTTCCGCCGCGGCGACACCACCGGCGTCTTCCAGTTCGAATCCCCGGGCATGCGCCGCCTGCTCATCGAGATGAAGCCCGACCGCCTCGAAGACCTCATCGCCGCCAACGCCCTCTTCCGGCCCGGTCCCATGGACCTCATCCCCGATTACAACCGCCGCAAGCACGCCGAAGACAAAGTCCCCAAGGTCCACCCCATCGTCGACCACTTCACCGCCGAGACCTATGGCGTCATGGTCTATCAGGAACAGGTCATGCAGATCGTGCACGGCCTCGGCGGCATCAAGCTCCGCGATGCCTACTCGCTGATCAAGAACATCAGCAAGAAGAAGCACGACAAGATCGAAAAGGAACGCCCCACGTTCATCGAGGGCTCCGTCAAACAAGGCCTCTCCAAAGACCAAGCCAACGACCTCTTCGAGCTCATCCTGAAGTTCGCCGGCTACGGCTTCAACAAGTCGCACTCCACCGGCTACGCCATCGTCGCGTATCAGACCGCCTATCTCAAGACCTTCTTCCCCAATCAATACATGGCCGCGTTCCTCACGTTCGAGAGCGCCGCAAGCCAAGTCTCCGATTGGCTCCCCTACCTCGAAGACTGCAAGAACACCCGCTTCATTGACCCCGAATCCGGCCAGACGCTCAAGGTCGGCGTCGAAGTCCGCCCGCCCGATATCAACCTCTCCCACGCCGACTTCGCCGTCGTCTTCCCCGACGCCGAACCCCGCACCTCCCTCCACGGCCATCTCCGCTTCGGCCTCGGCGGCATCAAGGGCGTCGGCGATAAAGCCATCGACTCCATCGTCCGCGAGCGCGACCAGATCCACGCCAGCGTCCAGCCTAAAGCCGGCATCGGCCACTCCGCCGTCCTCGCCACCATCACCCCCGCAACCGCCCTCCCCCCGCCCACGCCGCAACTCTTCACCTCGCTCTTTGATCTCTGCGAGCGCGTGCCCGTCGGCGGCAGCGGCGGCAACGCCGGCTCCGTCAACAAAGCCACCCTCGAAGCCCTCATCAAAAGCGGCGCGATGGATTGCCTTCACACCCGCCCAAACCGCGCCGCCATGGCCGCGTCCATCGAGCCCGCAGTCTCCGCTGGCGTCAAAGCCCAGGCCGACAAGGCCAGCGGCCAGGGCGCACTCTTCGGCTTCGGCACAGATCTCGCCGCCGCCTCCACCCCGCAATCGCTCCTCTCCAAGGTCACGCCCTGGACCGAGACCGAAACGCTCTTCAACGAGAAAGACGCCCTGGGCTTCTACATCTCCAGCCACCCGCTGGACCAATCCAAGGACATCCTCTCCCGCTTGGCCAACTGCACCACTCGCAAGATCCGCGACAAGCAGATCGCCCAGGACATGAAGATCACCCTCGCCGCGCTCATCACCGGCATCCGCCAGATCGTCACCAAGAACGGCAAATCCGCCGGCAGCAAAATGGCCGTGGTCAACCTCGAAGACAAAGAGGGCACCATCCAAGGCGTCTGCTTCAGTGATTGCTTCGCGCGCCATCAGGCCGCGATCATCACAGACGCCATCGTCCTGGTCCAAGGCAAAGTCGATCTCTCCCGCGGCGAGCCCCAGATCATCGTTGATCGCCTCGTCTCCCTCGCCGACGCCGCCGAAGTCGCCAAAAAGCTCCGCGTCGTCGTCGACGAAACCCGTCTCAACGGCGGCAGCGCCGACGCCCTCGACCGCGTCAAGTCCCTCGTCTCCGCTCAGATCGCCCTCCGCCCAGACCCCAACGCCCCGCCGCTCGGCCCCACCCTCGCCCTCGAACTTCAGATCACCACCCAAGACGCCGACGTGCTCATCGATGCCTCACGCGTCAAGTTCGCCGTCACCCCCGGCTTCCTCGGCTCGCTCTCACGCGTCGTCGGCGAACCCAATGTCCAACTCGTCGGCGGCCACATCGAGCTCGAACGCCGCGAGCCCAAACCCTGGGAACGAAAGAAGTTTGCCAAACCCGATTAGCACCGCAAGCCACGCCGCGCAACATCACTAACCGGCAACCGGCAACCGGCAACCGGCAACCGGCAACCGGCAACCGGCAATCGGCAATCGGCAATCGGCAACCGGCAATCGGCAACCGGCAATCGGCAACCGGCAATCGGCAACCGGCGAATCCTGCCGCTATGGGCTTTAATCGAATCTGCTGCTTTGCCGCTCCCCCTCACTCCCGCGGCAACTCCGGCATCGACTTCCCCTCCGGCAGCGGCGCATCCCGCACCGGCCCCGCCAGATTCACCGTCCCGCCGCCGTTGATCGGCGCGCTGGGCCGATACACGCCCCACTCAAAGAACACGTCCGCGATGCGCCCGGGCGGCACATACGACACCGAGCCCGCAATCGTAAACGGCGCACTCGCCATCCCCGCGCGCTCGCTGGCGCTGAGCAGCAGCGCCGCCGGAACGATGAACTCCTGCTCGCCCCGCGCCCGCAGCGTCGCCTCGGGCGATCGCGTGACCGTCGCGCTCTTGCCACCGATCGACAGCGTGTAGCTCGCGATCCGCAGGGGCAGGCCGTCATCGCCGATGTTCGTGGCTCGCACCCGCACCGCCACGACCACCGCCTCCGCAGACGCCTCGATCATCGTCGCGTCCATGACCTGCAGCGTTGGCGTTGGCGCACAGCCGCCCAGCAGCACGCAGACGCCAGCGCTCGCACCACCCATCACCCACACCGTTCGCGTGCTCAATCGAACCATGCCCCCAGCGTAGCGTGAAACCGCCCGCCCCGTGCAACGCGCAAGCACCCGCCCGGGCCCCTTCCCGCCCGCTCGATCTACAGCTTCTTCATCGCGCTCACCAGCTCATCAATGTGCCGCGTCGTGTGCGCCGCAGAAATCTGGCAGCGCAGCCGCGCGTGTCCCTCGGCCACCACCGGGTACCCAAACCCGATCACAAACACACCCAGCTCCAGCAGCCGCTTGCTCATCGCGATCGCCTTCGCAGTGTCGTGAACGATCACCGGGCAGATCGCCGTCGGCGATTCCAACACGTTGAACCCCGCGCCCTTCATCGCCGCGCGCGCGTACGCGACGTTGTCCTTGAGTCTTTGCACCCGCAGCGGCTCCCGCAGCGTGATCTCAATCGCCTTCTGCGCGCTCATCGCCACCGTCACCGGCAGGGCATTGCTAAACAACGTCGGTCTGCCGCGCTGGACCAGCAAGTCAATCGCCCGCCTCGACCCCGCCACAAACCCGCCCGCGCCGCCGCCCAGCGCCTTGCCCAGCGTGCCGGTGAACAAATCGACGCGCCCGCGCGCGCCCTGCACGCGCGCCCCTGCCGCGCCGGCGTCTTCGCTCAGCCCGTCCACCATCCCCCAGTGCTCATGCGTCCCGCGCCCGAGTTTCCCCATCACCCCGTGCCCATGGCTGTCATCCACCACCAGCATCGCGCCATATTCATCGCACAGCGCCCGCATCCCCGGCAGGTCCGCGATGCTCCCCTCCATGCTGAACACGCCGTCGGTGACGACCCAGATCTGCCCGGTGACATCCGGGTTCGCCCGCGCCGCCTCCAGCGCGCTGTGCAGGCTCTTCTCGCCGCGAAGCACGTTGTTGCGGTACACCGCCTTGTGCAGGCCCTTCTTGATCACCGTCGCCAGCCGGATCGAGTCGATGATGCACGCGTGATTCAGCTCGTCGCTGATGATGATGTCACCGGGCTCGCACAGCGTCGGAAACACCGCCTCGTTCGCGGTCCACGCGCTCACAAACGTGTAGCTCGCCTCCGTCCCCATATACCGCGCGATCTCACGCTCCAGCGTCTCGTGCGGCGAGAACGTCCCGCAAATGAACCGCACGCTCGCCGTCCCCGCGCCATACTCGCGCAACCCCTTCACCCCCGCCTCGATCACCTCCGGGTGGTTCGCAAGCCCCAAATAGTTGTTGCTGCAGAAACACAGCGTGTCGCGAAACGACCCGTCCGGCTGACGCACCTTCACCACCGCATCCATCGGCGAGCCCAAAACCTGCAAGTGCTTCCACAGCCCCTGCGCGCGAAGCTGCGCGCACAGCGCATCAGCCCGGGTGTCAAACATCGTGCGCGCGAGGCCAGAGTGCGGGTCAGCCTGCGGAATAGACGCGAAGTGTGCCATGGTCATTTGAGGCCTCCAAAGAAATCGCACCGCGCCCGGCCAACCGCCACACGCGCCACACCCGCATTATTCCCCGTCCGCCGCGCCCTGCGTCGATCGCGCCAGGCGAGAGCGCCAGCGTACCTTCAACCCCATGTACTCGGCCGAGCCCGACGGCACCGTCGAAACCACCGACCCCTGGTTCATCTTCATCTACAACGACCGCTGGCAGAAGTTGGGGGGTGGGGCACGTTCCGGGCCGTGGTCACCAGCGGCACAAACGTGCGTGATTGGGGCGGCAGCCTGCCCGCGATCGACGCATACCCGAAGGAGCTCCAGATCCACCACCGCGCCGGCAAGGGCGGCTACGGCTCCAGTTCGTACATCGACTCGATGCCCCTCCGCGAGAAAGACACCCGCGACTCCGGCGACGCGATCCAGCCCCCCTACGCCGCGGCAGATTCCACCCGCGATCAGACCCTCTACTATGTGCAGAACTGGAGGGCCGACGTGGTGGCGTTGATGAACGAGAACGGTCGAGCGGTGGAGCATGTGCGGTATACGGCGTTCGGATCGCCGCGCCGGTTCCTCACCAGCTCGATCGACATCGCGTATGACGACGGCGACCTGGTGCCGCCGCTGGGCTCGCCGAACGCCGCCCTGCGCAACAACGGGTGTGTCCCACTGATCCGGCTCTGCGGATCAGTGCTCGTAAATCGCCGCACGTCCCAGCACACTGATCCGCAGAGCCGGATCAGTGGCACGAAGGCGATCAATGCCACGCACCCGT
>JBBQMD010000093.1:0-7078 GCA_038328575.1 Phycisphaerales bacterium
CACGCCGTGGACTACGAAGCCGAAGCCGCCAAGCTCGGCCCCCCGGTCGTCCCCATCATCGATGCCCACACCCACATCCACGGCCCCGCCGCCTGCCTTCTCTACGACCGCGCCCGCCGCCTCTACGGCGTGCAGCGCACCTACACCATGAGCCAGCTCACCATGGCCGCGCCCGTGCGCAACGCTTTGGGCGACAGCATCCGCTTCATCACCATCCCCACCTGGGGCCACGCCGACCGAGAGTCCGCCCACCGCGGGCTCTACCTCAAAGACATTGAGCTCTTTCATCGCGACTTCGGCGCGCGCATGATGAAGGTCTGGGCCTCGCCCCGCCTGCGCGACTTCCTCCCCAGCGGCGCCACCGACCTGCAAGACATCGACAGCCCCTGGCGACGCGAACACTGCCGCCTCGCCCAGTCACTCGGCATGATGTTCATGGTCCACGTCGCCGACCCTGACACCTGGTTCACCGCCAAGTACAGCGACAGCGGGCTCTACGGCACAAAGGCCCACCAATACGTCGGCCTCGAACGCATGCTCGACGAGTTCACCAGCCCGTGGATCGCGGCGCACATGGGCGGCTGGCCCGAAGACCTTCAGTTTCTCGATGGCCTCCTCACCCGCCACCCGAACCTCCACATCGACACCTCCGCCACCAAGTGGGTCGTGCGCGAGCTCAGCCGCCACGCACGCCAGGACGTCATCGAGTTCTTCACCAAATGGCGCGGCCGAATCCTCTTCGGCACCGACCTCGTCGTCATGGAAGATCAACTCTCCCCCACCAAGAGCGGCCTCAGCGCCATGGGCGACCTCGCCAGCTCGCCCGACGAAGCCTTTGACCTGTATTGCAGCCGTCACCTCGCGCTGCGACTCATGTTCGAGGGCGAAGGCGACATGGAAAGCCCCATCGCCGACCCGGACCTCAAAATGGTGGAGCCCACAAAGTACAACGAAATGAGCGGCCCAACCCTCCGCGGCTTCGGCCTGCCCCAGGATGTCCTCACGGACCTCTACCGCGGCGCCGCCGAGCGACTCGTCGAAGCATGGTGGGCGCGAGGGTAGTGGGGGGGTGAGCTAGATTGGCCCGGCCCTTCGATCGGGGCTGCGCGACTCCCTCCTGCCCGGGCAGCGTCACCCCGCCCAACCCCAATTTAACCATCGGCTCTCAAAGATGGTGGTAAAAGAGAGATGGTAGATCGGGAAGGGGCGACGGGAGGTTGGGATGTAGTGTGCGGACTCACAGCAAGCAGCACAAAGCGACCGCGGTTGCGCTACGAAGCCGCGATCGGGGCGATCGCGTCGGCGAGGACTGAACCTAGAAGTGGTGGGACCGCGTTGCCAATTTGCTTGACAATCTGCGTGCGCGACCCCACAAAGCGAAAACTGTCGTCAAATGATTGCAGCCGCGCTCCTTCACGCGGGGTGAGAGCGCGGTCGGCAACCGGATGAATACAACGGTTTGAGGCCGGGTGAACGAAGTTGACCGTAATCGTGACAGACGGCTCGTCGGCGGCGAGCCGCGAGTAGCACGAACTAAACCCGCTCGTGACGAGATGTTTCGGGACGTAAGAGATATTCGGGCCGCTGTGCCGAATTATTTCCATCATGTGTTCACCGTGAGCCGTAGCGTCATGCCACGTCAGCCGCTTGCAACGACCTCGGCGCGCTCGCTGAAAGTCGGTTTCGGCCGGACGATCGTACTCGGCCGCCTCCGCACCAGGCGCCACCGTTGGCAGATCGCCGATGGCATCCATCACGCTGACCGCGTGTTCCAACGAAATGGTTTCGGCAAACAGTCCCCTTGATTCTGGGCGTAACATACGCGAATGATCACGATATCCGATCGTTGTGTGATCCGAGGCGTGAGTGGGCTCTGGCCACGCAAATGACGCCCCTCGCTGAGTACCGATCATGATGAGGCGTTCCCTCCGTTGCGGGACACCGTAATGCGCGGCGTTAAGGATCTTCCAATCGCATACGTACCCGATCCGACCAAAGGCCTCTTCGATAGCAGTGATATCACGTCCTCCGTTGTGCGTCGCCAGTCCCACGACGTTCTCCATGACAAAGGTACATGGGCGAAACGACTCGACGCAGGCTACGAACGAAAGGAACAAATCGTTTCGAGGATCGTCTACGTTGCTCGACCGATGCGGCCGGAGGCTAGAAAATCCCTGACATGGGGGACCGCCGATGACGACACCAAGTTCCCCACGCTTCAGGTCAAGTCGCTCGCGCATGCCCTCCCAATCGACGCCCCGAACATCCTCACACAGTGCAAGAGCATCGTTGTGATTCGCTCCAAACGTGGCCACGGAGTCGCGACGAATGTCAACCCCAAGGACTACCCGATAGTCACCATCAACAGCGTTCTCAAACCCCTTTGAAAACCCCCCGGTCCCGCAGAAGAGATCGATGATCTTGGTCGGCTTAGCCATGCGGTTCACCTCCGGTGGAGACAATAGTCGCGTGGACTTTCGGCGTCAAGTCTTCAACCCTCAACGGTGGATTCAGCGTCCGCCAACCTCGTCACTGCCTTGCTCAAGCGTCTCGCTGTCGAACGCGCCAAGCGAGGGCTCACACAGGAAGAGTTGGCTCTCCGTGCAGGAATTGACCGTAGCCACGTCGGACTCTTGGAGAAGGGCCTCCGGAGTCCATCTCTGGAAGTCGCGCTAAGCCTTGCTTGGGCAATGGAAATCTCATTGGCTGGGCTTCTCTCCGAAGTGGGCAGCACGACCGTCGAGGCAGGAGGATCGCAGGTGCTTGTGCCGCCCGAGTGGGTTCCACGGCGGCCGGTCGAGGCCACGTTGAAGAAGGCTGACCGTCTGATGGTATTGACCGGACTCTCGGGCGCGATGCTGCTCGCGGCGCTTGAAAAGACCTACGCCACCCTAGACCTTATTGACGCCCAACTACTCCGAGCGAAGAGTTCGCCCCTCGCCTTAACTGTCGAGTTAGCGAACCTGTCGTCGATGCTCGGAAACATTCTGGGAACGGCAATCGCGGATCGTTCCGCGGGTCTGTACAAGCGCAACGGGCCACACAAATTCCCCGACCTTCTGCCCCAGAAACCTCCCGCCTGCGATCTTGAAATTAAAGTCGCTCTCGAAACGAATCGACCGAAAGGGCACCTTCCGAAGCCGGGCACATATCTCACGGTTCGGTACGTCTTGGGGGACCGGCAAGGTCATCACGCGATCGGTACGAGAGGTGACACAATTTGGATTTGGGAGATGAAGATCGGCAAACTCGAACCGGGAGATTTTTCCAACAGCAACACGGCGGGAGACTCGGGCAAGACTTCGGTGGTCAAAACGACCTCCTTCCACGCAATGGACGTTGTCTTTCTTGACGAACGATTCATCCCGCACAAACCTCGCATGGGAAAAATGTACCCGGGCCACAACTAGGATGCGTTGAGTCAAAACCGGGGTGTTTGGGATCAAACATCCCACTGATCCCCGCGCAGGATCACTACTCCCTCTGCCCCCATCCGCACCTCTCCCCCGTCTCACCCCCTCGGCCATGCCGGCGTCCCGGCGTCGTCTCCCTTGACGATTGCCTCAGCAATCATGCGCCATTTCGCTGGCACGTCCCCTTCCCGGTGATAGACTGCGTCCGAGGAGTGTCCCCATGAATAATCGTGCCATTGTTGCTCGCGCGCTCTCCGTCTGCGCTGTCGTTGCCCTTGCGTCGTCTTCGGCCTTTGCGCAGGGTCGCATCATCGCCATTGGCGACGAGTGGCTCCTCTCTGACTTCTCCTTTACCAACCAGACATCGCAGACCCAGCAGCTCGCCTCCAACATCGCCGGGTACTTCGGCGGCGCGGCGTCGCAGTTCGCCGTCTTCTCCACCACCGTCCCGCTCAGTCTTGGCGGTCGTGGCACCAACAACGCCAGCCTTGCCAGCTACATGACCTCCCTCGGCCACACGTGGTCCATCAACCCCGCCGGCACCTTTACCCTTGCCAACCTCCAGCAATACAACGGCGTCTTCGTTGACGGCGCGGCCGTCGGCGGCAACGCCGCCTCCGTGAGCGTGCTCACGCAATATGTGCAGGGCGGCGGCAACGTCCTCGTGATGGCGGGCACCGGAGATATTGGCGGCGCTGTCGGCGAAGCCAATGCTTGGAACCCATTCCTCAACACCTTCGGCCTCGCCTTTGGTAGCGAGTACTTTGCCGTTGGCAGCAGCCTTCTTCAGATCCCCGCCGTGCCGACCGCCCACCCCCTCGGCTCGCTCGTCAGCAGCGTCACCTGGGGTTTCGGCCAGACGGCTCTGGACATTGATCTCAGCAACCCGCTGAACGAGGTCGCCCTCCACGGCAACTTCACCGGCTTTTCCCCGCTGCCAACCTCTGGCAACCCCGCCGCGCTCCCCATCATCGCGACGTACAACATCCCCGCCCCCGCCGCTGCGGCCCTCCTTCCGCTGCTCGGCCTCATCTCGCGCCGTCGTCGCTGAACAGTGGGTCCACCTTATCGCTCGGACCCGCACCATTTGACCACATGCGCGGTATTGTTTGGCGTGCCACTGATCTCGCCGCGGATCAGTGCCGCCTTCGATCCCGATCGCGCTCGTGACGTACTGTCACCCTGTGCCTTGGTACTCAAGCACATCGGGAGCATGACTATGAACATCAATCGAATCCGGATCGCCTCGGTCGCCGCGGCGGTCGTCAGCCTCTGCATGATCATCGGCTGCAAGAGCGAGTCCAAAAGCGTTCACTCGCCGAGCGCGGCCGCCGAGCGCGCGGGATCGACGCCCGCGACCAAGAAGCCCGGCGTGCCGATCGCCTCCAACACGCTCTGCCCCATCATGGTTGATCACCCCGTGCGCAAGAACCTCGACCAAAGCCTCACCCGCCAGTACAAGGGCCAGCTCATCGGCTTCTGCTGCTCAGACTGCCCAGAAGCGTGGGACGCCCTGAGCGGTCAGGAAAAGGACCAAGCGCTCGCAGACGCAGCCAAGGCCGCCGCGCCCAAGAGCGGCGCGGCCAAGTAAGTAGCCGCCGAGCGCACGATCAGCGCTGCACGACAAACCCACGCTCACCCGTCACATCGCTGAGCGAGCCCTCAGCCTCCGCCCGAATGAACCACGCCATCGCCGCGCGCAGTTCCTCCAAGTACGCACGCACCACGTCAGGTTCGCCTTGAGCTTCAAGCGTGACGCCGCCGTCGGGTTCGTTTCGGACAAAGCCGCTGACAGGGTGCGACGACGCGATGTGCCGCGCTGTCGCTCGGAAGCCGACTCCTTGCACGTGACCGGTGTAGTGAACGCGAATGCGCATTGCGGAAAGGAAAGAAGTCGCGACCGACGTCACCCTTGCTTCGCCGCCGCCAGCGCCTGTTCCTTCCGGCGGCGTTTGAGTTCGGCGTCGATGAACGGCTGGATCTGGCCCGCGAGCACCTTGTCGACGTCGCCAGATTCCTCGCCGGTGCGGTGGTCCTTGACGCGCGAGTCGTAGACGACGTACGAGCGGATCTGTGTGCCCCAGCCCGACTCCATCGCGCCGCCCTTGGCCGCGTTGATTTCCTTCTCGCGCTTCTCCTCGGCCATCTGCTCGAGCTTTGCCTGAATAATGCTCAGGCACTGCGCGCGGTTCTGCGGCTGGTCGCGGTACGTGTTGGCGACCACCATGATGCCGGTGGGCTTGTGCGTCATGCGGATGGCGGTGGCGACCTTGTTGACGTTCTGGCCGCCGGGGCCGCTGGCGCGAACGAACGGAACGACGTCGAGGTCGCGATCGGGGATATCGACCTTGACGTCGGCGAGTTCCGGGGTTACTTCGACGCTGGCGAAGGAGGTCTGGCGCTTGCCCTGTGCGTTGAAGGGCGAGACGCGCGCGAGGCGGTGCGTGCCGCGCTCGCACTTGAGATAGCCGAAGGCGTATTGCCCTTTGACGTGGAGCGTGACGGAGTCGAGGCCGACTTCGGAGCCGAAGCCGCGCTCGACTTCCTCGATGCCGAAGCCGGCCTTTTCGAGGTAGTTGAGGTACATGCGAAACAGCATCTCGGCCCAGTCGTTGGCCTCAGTGCCGCCGTCGCCGGCGGAGATGGTGACGAAGCAGTTGCGGAAATCGTGCTTGCCGCTCATGAGCGAGCGGAGCTCGATCTTGTCCATGCGCTCATTGAGATCAAACAAGAGCGAGTCGGCCTCGCCGAGCATTTCCTTCTCAGGCTGGCCGGTGGGGCCGGCCTCGCGGGCCATGTCGAAGGCAACCTTGGCGTCGTCGAGCTGGCGGATCGCGCCCTCGAGCGGCTCGATCTGAGCGCCGAGGTGCTTCATATCGCCGACGATGCGGTTCGCCTTGGCCTGGTCGGTCCAGAACTCGGGCGACTCCATCTGGGCTCTGAGTTCGCGAAGCTGGCTGGCCTTGTGGGCGTAGTTAAAGCGAGTCGCGGATCGTTGAGATCCGCGCCTCAAGCTGCGCGATGACGGGTGCGTGTGCGTCGTAGTTCATCCGGCGATGATAGGTCAGCGTTGATCGAAAGAAAGCGCAACTCCGGGGTCGATTGTCGGCGATGGTGTGGTAATCTCTGGGTGTGATCACCCACGAAGACGACACCACGCCGGACCAGGGCACGGGCATCGCTGTTGCGCCAGGCCGCGCCGGCGCGCCGATGGCGATCAAGCCGAGCGCGCCGCACCCCGAGGGCGAAGCGCCGACGGGTGTACAAGAGGGGGTTCCAACCACCACCGCCAGCCGCGGGTACGAGCGCGACATCGACCCGCCGCTGGCCGGCGCTCGTTCAACGGAGCTGTGGTGGCTGGTCGCGGTCCTTGTGTTGTTGGCGGGGATTGGCATGATCATGTGGGTGTTGCGCTCGGCGAGATCCATGACGCAGACATCGCTGACCGAGGGCGAGGGGCGCTCGCGCCGGCGCTCGGCAAGCGCGGGAGTGAGCGCGTGGGAAGAGTCGGGGCGGCGGGCGGAGCTTCCGCGAGATGCGGACACGCCGCGCGAGCCGGGGATGTTTGACGACAACGACGACGAGGACAATCCGGATCGGCCGATGTGGGACGACCAGCCGCGAGGTGAGCGGTGAGCGCCGGCGCGCGGCGGCCAACGGCCCTG
>JBBQMD010000094.1:0-6420 GCA_038328575.1 Phycisphaerales bacterium
CCGCTCACGCGCGCTCGCCGCGCCGAACCAAACGCCGCCAGCATCACCGGGATCCCCGCGACCAGGCCACCGCCGATCGCGCAGCAGATCAGCCCGATTGTTCGCATCGCCAGCCGATCCTGCTCGGTCATCATCAGCATCCGCAGCGATCGCAACGTGTCGCTCGGCAGGTGCCGCGAGTTCGCATCCACATATTGCCCGCGCGTCCGCACCGCCAGCGTGTTCAGCGATTCGCGATCCTGCCGGCTCATCGACTCCCCCACCGGGCTGGACCGGAACGGATCGCCCACGCCCACCACCAGCACATCACCAATCGACGCCGGTAGCGACGACAGCGCCGAGCCCGCGACGCTGTCCCCGCCGTCAGAGATCACGATCAACGTCGTCGAGCCGGGGTTCCAAGGCGTCGCAAGCCTCACCGCCTCGCGCACGCCCGCGTTCAGATCCGTCTTCGGCCCCTTGAACGCGTAGTGCAGGGGCAAGTCACCGATCACGTTCGTCACAATGTTCATGTCAAACGTATCGATCACCACCGGCTTGGCGGTATCCCAAAACGCCACCACGCTCACGCGCGTGCGCGCGAGATCCAGCCTACGCAACGTGGACTCGAGCACGTCGCGGGCCCGCTCCCGCCGTGACTGCTTGCCGCCGGGCCCCGCGTCCTTGATCAAAAACATGCTGGGCGACACGTCCATCACGATCACGACGTGCTTGTCCGCCGGGCGCTTCACCGACGCGTCGGCGCTCGTCGTCGCCTGCCCATCGGTCGCCAGAACCGTGAGCAGCCCGAACACCAGCACGCCGCACCCCAGCGACCGCAGCGCCGGCGCCAGCGTCACCCAGTCACGCCGCCCCAGCGCGCCGCCCGAAACCCGAAGCCCGCCCGCAATACCAAACGCGAGCACGCCCACTCGCGCCGACCGCCGCGCATGCAGCCATTCCGCGATCGCACACACCACCGCGCCCAGGACCGCAATCAAGATGTGCGTCGTATCAATCATGCGTCATCAACCCGTACCACATCATCCACTTTGACCACCCCACCCACCACCCCACCCACCTCACCAAGGCGTGTACCGCAGCCCAAACAAACACATCTGATGTAGCCCCAGCAGCGCCATCGCCGCGATCACAAACGGTGCCGCGTTCGTCACTACCTCCGAAGCGCCGCGCTTCACCTTCGCCGGTTGCATCGCGTCAATATGCGTGAACGCGCCCGCCAGCGCGCCCGCGCTGGTCGCGTTGAACACGCCGCCGCCGGTGGGCACCGCCACGTCCGCAAGCCCCTGCGGCGCCTGCCCGCCGCCGACGTTGATCGCGTACACCACGATCCCATCCGCCTTCAGTTGCTGCGCAAGCTCAAGGCCCGCGCCCCCGCTCAGGTCCGGCGACTCGCCATCGGTCAGCAGCACAATCATCCGGTCGCCCGTCGGCTGATTCACCAGCACCTGCTGCGCATACTTCACCGCGTGCGCCACCCGCGTTCCCCCCAGCTCCGGCGGCACCTTGCTCGGGTCCACAAACGGCGCCGCGTTCTTGATCGCGTTCAGGTCCTTCGTCAACGGCAGCCACCGCAGCACCTCATTCCCGAAAATCGTGAACCCCGCCGCGTCCCCGGCGCGCTTCGCAGCGAACTCCGTGATCGCGTCCATCGCCGCCGTGTACCGCGTCGCGTCCGCCTTGCCCGACGGGAACCTCGCCGACATCGAGCCAGACACGTCCAGCACAATCTCAATATTCGTCAGCGACCGGATCTCTTTCGGCGGGTTCACTACCTGCGGCCCCGCCAGAATTAAAATCACCACCGCCAGCACCGCCGCCGGCATCAATCCCGCTACCCGCAGCGCCACCCCCAACACCGGTCTTGCACGCCTCGACGCCAGATCCAGCGGCAGCGCAACCCTTCGCCCACCCACCAACCCGCCCAGCTCCGCGATCACCATCGCCGCCGGGACAATCAACAACACCAGCACCCACATGTGCGCGAAGTTCATGCCACACCCCCCGCGCTCCCAGCCCCAACGCTCGCAACTCCCGCGCCCGCCCGACCACGCTCACCGCCCTCGCCGCTCCCCTCGCCCCCCTCATTCCCCGGCTCCGGCGGCGCCAGCAAGTGCAGTTGCTCGCGCAGCAAACTCACATCTGGCTCGCGCGCGTGCAGCCATCCGTTCAACACGTCCACCGCCGCGCTCGCGCCGTGATGCTCGCGCAGCCGCTCCATCACCGTCGCGTGCCGCTCGTTCTTCAGGCCCAGCCGCTCGATCCACGCCCCCAGCGCCAGCATCTCTAGCCTCGCCCGCTCCTGCACCGTCAGCTCCCCGCGCGCCGCCTTCTCAAGCAGCGGGCGCAGCAAATCCCACAGACTCAACGCCGCCACCACCGGCACCGGCCGCTTCGCCCGCATCCGCGCAATCCACTTCACCCC
Organism: Phycisphaerales bacterium; assembly: GCA_038328575.1. Lineage (GTDB taxonomy): Bacteria > Planctomycetota > Phycisphaerae > Phycisphaerales > UBA1924 > JACVCS01. The sequence continues at coordinate 2,426 of JBBQMD010000094.1, forward strand.
AAGCACCACCAGCGGGACCGCCCACAGCGTTCCAACCACAATCAACGCCAGCGTGTACGTCGGCGTCATGCTCGGCGTCCTGGTCTTCAACTCCACCATCAAAAGGTCGTGATCATCAGGGATCATCGACTTGATTCCCACCACCACCGGCTCAACATCCGCCAGTTCTGCGCCGTCGACATACTGCAACGTCTGGCGCAGATCAAACTCCCCCGCGCGCCGCCCCACGTATCGCAGGTCATACAGCACCGCCTCGCCTTCACGCTGCGTCGAAGCCACCCGCACCAAGATCGACGGCCGCTCCCCCAGCGGCGCAAGCATCACCGACCCCGCCCGCGCCCCTGTCACCCGCAAGATGTGCCGCCCCTCAATCCCCACCGGCGTCGGCTCGACCACGTCCTTGCCCTTCGCCGACGCGCGAGATTCCGCCGCCGGCACAGACGTCGGCGTCGCTGCCAGCGCCGCCATCGCACCAGACTCCAACGCCCCGATTACCATCCCGCTCGCACCCAACGCCACCACCATCGCGCCAAACCGCCGGCGGCCCTGCTCGCCCGCGCGCGCAGCCCCACACGCCCCAACGCCCCGCGCATCATGTCTCGCCGCGCGACGCATCACCGTTCGCTCCTTGTCGGCCCGCGCTTCGCGTTCAGCACCCTTCGCATCGCCGCGAGGATCGGCCGATCCGTCGCCAACACCGCGACATCAACGCCCGCACCAGTCAGCTCCATCGGCTCATCAAGCCTCGCGCTCGCGCCAGGGTTTTCTCCGCCACCCTCATCTCCAAACCACCGCTGGCCACCCGTCGCAATAAACCCCGCCTCGCCACCCTCCGCCTCGCTCACGCGGACAAACCCCGCGCGCAGCCCGCCGCGCTCCGCAGGGTCCAGCGTTCGAAACACGATCACGTCATGCCGCTGCGCCAGCCGCTTGATGGCGTCTACCGCCCCCGCCTCATACAGATCGCTGATCACCACCACGATCGATCGATGCCGCGCCAGCGCCTCGACGCGCCGCGCCGCCGCGACCAGTCGCGTCCCCTCGTCGAGCGTCCCGCGCCGCAGCGATTCGATCCACTGCGTCACCTGAGATCGCGAACTCGTCGGCTTGACGCCGACATCGCGCTGCCCGCAACTCTCGATCGACACCGGGCTCCGCCGATTCAGCGCTAACTGCGCCACTACCGCCGCCGCCCACACCGCGACATCATGCTTGCTCAGCACTGTCGAGCGCACGTTCATCGACGCCGACGTATCCACCAGCACATGCACACCCAGCCGCTTGCTGGCCTCATACTCCTTGACGTGCAGCCGCCCCGTGCGCGCCGTCACGCGCCAGTCGATCGACCGCACCGAGTCGCCGACATTCATCGGGCGGCTCTGTGCATAGTCGATTCCCGTGCCATAGAAACGCGACGGATCGGTGCCGTACGTCAACTCGTCGGCGATCTTGCGCGCAACCAAGTGAAACCGCCCCGCGCTCAAGTGCGCCGGCTGGGCAAGCAATCTCACGTTCTCTGCATGGGCGAGCATCGGGGGGAGGGGGGAGGTGCGCGATGGGCGATGGGATCGAGGATCCCGGTTCCGGGAAGGTCTTCACTCCGCGCTGTCGGTTCTCTTCATTGAGACATCGGGCGCATTCACAGCCGCGCCGGGTCCAGCAACTCGTTCAACACGTCGCGCGCCTTACGCCCCCTGGCCATCGCGTCATAACTCATCCGCAACCGATGCAGCATCACGCCCTCGGCCAGCGCAAACAGATCTTCCGTCCCTACGTAGTCGCGCCCTTGGATAAACGCCCGCGCCCGCGCCGCCTGCACCAGCGCGATCCCCGCTCTGGGCGAGCACCCAAGCTCAATCTCCGCGTGCCGCCTCGTCGCGCCCACCAACTCAACGCAATGCCGCACGAACACCTCTGACACGTGTACCCGCTGCACCTGCTCCATCGCCTCAGTCAGCTCCCCCAGATGAAGCTCCGCCTTGTCCGAGATCGAATCAAACGCGCTCCGCGGCACCGCGCCCGCCGCCCTGTTCCCCCCACCATGATTCATCCCGTTGCTCGCCAGCGCGCTCTCCACCGTCGCGCGATGCAGCCCATACCCCAGCGACCGACGCAACACCTCCGACTCGTCATCCGGCGTCGGATAGTCCAGCCGCTGACAGATCATGAACCGGTCAAGCTGCGCCTCGGGCAACTCAAACGTCCCCGCCTGCTCGATAGGGTTCTGCGTCGCGATCACCAGAAACGGCACCGGCAGCGCCAACGTCCCGTTGCCCACAGTCACGCGCCGCTCCTGCATCGCCTCCAGCAACGCCGACTGCACCTTCGGCGTCGCGCGGTTGATCTCATCCGCCAGCAGCAGGTTCGTAAAAATCGGCCCCTTGTGCAGCCGAAACTCGCGCGTCTTCTCGTCCAAGATCTCGGCACCGACGATGTCCGATGGCAACAGATCGATCGTGAACTGCACGCGCCCGAAGCTCAAATCAATCGCCTTCGCCACCGCCTGCACCAGCAGCGTCTTGGCGAGCCCCGGCACGCCCTGCAGCAACAAATGCCCGCCGGTCAGCAGCGCGATCAAGATCGCCTCGACCGCCTTCTCCTGCCCCACCACCGTCTGGCCCACCCGCTCGCGCACACGTCTGGCCAGCGCCAGTCCCGGCCCGCGCGGCGGCTGCGGTGCGGATGACGCCAATGGCGCACCGCCGTTGATCGAGCCGGTCGACACATTTGAAACACTCTGCGTCATGGTGTTCTCCGGCTGACGTCGCGTTGGATCGCGACGCCGCGCGTCTGTTTCATGTCAACCAAACCGCCGCCGCCTCCCGAGCCGCCCTCGCCAACACCCCGCACCCGCGGCGAAATCGCTCGCCCCCACTTCCTCCCCCTCGATCATGAACCCGGGCGTGCGTGCTCAGTATAAAGAGTCCTCGCTCCGTTCGTCGCAGTGTTTTCCGCGATCCCAAGCCTTTCTCATCACAATTACCCTGATGCGCCGCCAGCCACGCCGCCGCCGCACTCACTGCGGATCTGATACGATGACACCGTTGGTGCGCATTCGCACGAAGCACTCGGGAGGTGTTGGCGTGAAAAAGTTTCTTCGCTCAAAGTTTGGCCGCGCTGTCAATCTAGACTCACTGCTCGGGTCGTCCCGGCGTTGGCTGTTGCTTGTCGCGCTCGCATCGCCCGCGCTCATCGCGGCTCTGTCCATCCAAGGCTGCGAAGAATCCAAGCCCACGCCCGCCACCACCGGGAGCCCCGCGGGCGGCGCTCGCTCAGCTCGTACCACTCCCACCCCCCCTCCCGCAGCCGCCGACGCCCTGGAACTGGTCTTCCCCTACGGCTCCGAAAAGAAGCTCTGGCTTGAAGACGTCACCAAACGCATCAACGAATCACAACAGAAGACCGACTCGGGCAAGCCCATCGTCGTCAAGCTCCTGGCCATGGGCAGCGGCGAAACCGTCGAAGAACCCCTCTCTGAACGTCTCAAGGCCCACCTGATTAGCCCCGCCTCCGGCGCTTTCATCAAACTCGCCAACGCTCGCAGCCAAGCCTCCACCGGCGGCCCGCTCATCGAATCAACCCAAGACCTCGTGCTTTCCCCGGTCGTGATCGCGATGTGGAAACCGATGGCCGAGGCGCTCGGCTGGCCGAATAAACCCATCGGCTGGTCGGAGATCATCAACCTCACCAAGTCTGAGCAGGGCTGGGCCAGCTATGGCTTTCCCCATTGGGGCCGCTTCAAGATCGGCCACACGCACCCGAATCAGAGCAACAGCGGGCTCATGACGCTCGTCTTGCTGGCGTACGACTTCCACGAGAAGAACGCGGGCCTCACGCTTGCGGACATTACCGATCCGAAGTTCAGCCAGTGGGCCAACAAGCTCCAGCGGGCGGTCACCGGGCTCTCGAACTCCACCGGCAAGATGATGGAAGAGATGGTGCAGCGCGGCCCCTCGACCTACGACGTGCTCCTGGTCTACGAGGCCAACGCGATC
>JBBQMD010000095.1:0-6381 GCA_038328575.1 Phycisphaerales bacterium
GATCAGCCGATCCCGACATGGTTTGGAGTCGGCGGCGTCGCGCGCCGGATGGCCTGGCCTCGAACAGTCATGGAACTGGGCGAGTGCCTGCGAATTGACCCGGCCCTCCGGGTCCTCGGCGACGGCGCGAACCTCCTAGTCGCCGACGAAGGCGTGGACGAGCTCGTCGTCGTGCTCAATCGCGGCGATTTTGTCGACGTGCGCATCGATGACGCGACCGGCCGGGTGGCGGCCGGTGCGGGCGCGAATCTGCCGCGCCTAATCACAGAGACCGCCCGGCGCGGGCTCAGCGGCATCGAAACGCTCGGCGGCATTCCGGCGTCAATGGGCGGGGCGGTAGTGATGAACGCCGGCGGCGCGTTCGGGCAGATCGGCGACAGCGTTCACATGGTCCACGCGATCGACCGCGCCGGGCAACGCCTCACGCTCGCGCGCGAGCGGTTGACCTTTGACTATCGCCACACCGACCTGGGCGGACTGAAAGGCCTCATCATCACGTCGGTCGAGCTTGCGCTGCGCCCGCACCCGGGCGAGCAAGGCCTCAGCGGCCCGGAAATCGTGCGCGCCAAGCTCAAGGACGTGATGGCGTACAAGAGCAAGAGCCAGCCCATGGGCGCCAGCAGCGCCGGCTGCTGCTTCAAGAACCCGACACTCTCCACAGCGATCAGCGTCACGACCGCCGACGGCGCGACGCTCCCACTCGGCGCGCCGGGCCAGCGCGTCAGCGCTGGAATGCTCATCGATCGCGCCGGATGCAAAGGCCTCCGCCGCGGCGGCGCGGAAGTCAGCCCGCAGCACGCCAACTTCTTCGTCGCCCACCCCCACTGCACCGCCACCGACATCATCTCACTCATGCGAACCGTCCGCCAACGCGTGCGCGAAGCCTTTGGCATCGAGCTCCAGCCAGAGGTGAAGGTCTGGGGAGCGGAGGTTTGATCGAGAGAGTGGGCGCAAAGGGGCGAGGTCGCAAACTGCCAAACCGCCAAAGCAGCAAAGCCTGACGCTCTAATCAAACGCGCGAAATCTTGAGGCACCTGCCGGTTCGTCCATTTCACTGACTCTGACCATCCTTTTCCACCTGAGCATCTCGCTCTGCGAATGATCCACCATGACCACCCTCCCCTCCGTACTCGTGCTTGGCGGCGGACCTGACGCTGAGCGCGAGGTCTCGATCAAGTCGTCCACCGCGATCTCGAGCGCGCTCAACGCCAGCGGGCGCTTCAGCGCCAAGCTCGAAATTATCGATCGCATCGACGCGTCGTGGCTCGCTGCTCAACCCGCCGACCTGATCTTCCCCTATCTCCACGGCCCCTGGGGCGAGGGCGGGCCGCTGCAAGACATCCTGGAATCCGACACTCGCCCCTACGTCGGCACCGACGCACGCGGCTCCCGCGCCGCGATGGACAAGGTCGCCAGCAAGGTCTTCGCGATGGACGCCGGGATCCAGACCGCGCCGATGTGGATCCTCAGCACACGCGACCCGGTCTGCCCCACGCGCCTGCCGGTGGTCATCAAGCCCGTCCACGAGGGATCGACGATCGGGCTGCACGTCTGCACCAGCCGCGTCGAGTACGCAGAGGCGGTGCAGAAGATCCTCGCCGAGCACACCCAGCGTCTCGGCGCCGGGCTCGACGCGCGCGTCTACATGGTCGAGCCCATGATCCGCGGCTACTCCGGCCGCCCCGCCCGCGAGCTCACCGTCGGCATCGTCAATGGCGAGGCCCTGCCGGTGATCGAGATCAAGCCGAAGGACGGGCTGTATGACTACGACGCGAAGTACGTCCGCGATGACACGCAGTATTTCGTCGAAGGCGTGGATCTAGAGTTGGCCGAAGCGCTGGTCAAGAAGCTGAAGAAGCTGACCGTCCGCCTGTTCCGCCAGATGGGGCTGCGTCACATCGCGCGTGCGGACTTCCTGCTGGATGAGGACGGCACGCCCTGGTTCCTGGAGATCAACACCACGCCGGGGTTCACAGACCATTCGCTGGTGCCCAAGGCCGCGCGCCAGATCGGCCTGGAGATGCCCGCCCTGTGCGCTAAGCTCGCGGAAACGGCCCTGAACGACAGCGCAATAGGGAGCGCGGCTCAAGCCGGGGGAGGCGAGGCAGCTGTTCTGGCGACGTCCACTGCCGCCGCCGACGCGGGCGCGGCCGTCGGGACCGACTCTCACGACGAAGGCTAATCGTCGGGGCGCAGCCTCATCGGTATGAAAACGGCTCTGCCCACCACCGCCCTGCCGCACCACCGCCGCACGCAGCCCCGCCCGCAAAGCGGACCCGTGCGATCAGTTCTACATTTGCTTCAGCCGATCGGCAAGACTTGCCGATCACAGATGACCCGCATGGCCAAACGCACCTCCAACACCTCGCAAACCAGCGCGAAATCTCGCTGGCAGAAGCTCGCGTCGATCGCGACGGCGGTGATCGTCCTCGGATCGATCGTCGGCCTGGTCGCCAGTCGCGATGCTCTGGTCCAGCGCGCCGCCTTGATGCACGAAGCCTCGGAGGGCAGCGCTGAAGTCCCACCGCCTCGCGTAGACATTGATTGGCCGCTGATCGAAGGCCGCATCGGCCCCAGTGGCGAAGCAGTCTCGTGGATGAGCGAATCACTGCGGGCCCAGCTCAGCGAACTCGTCCGCAGCGAGCTGACGAACGACCCGATGGACCACAAGTCGCTCAAGCGCGCCGCCGATCGCCTGATCGCCACCGGCTGGGTCCGCGAGCTTCACGAGATGACCCGCGTGACCGATCCCGCGGCGCCCGGCGGCGCCGGGAGTGTGAACGTGCGAGGCGAGTGGCGCGCACCAGTAGCGCTCGTGCGCTGGCAGGAGCGGGACCATCTGGTCGCCGCGGGCGGTGAGCTGCTGCCAATCTCCTACCCCGCCGGAAGCGTGGGCACGTTGAAAGTGATCACCGGCGCGTTCGGCCCGCCGCCGGATGTCTACGGCGAGCCCTGGTCGGGCGGCGACGTTCAGGCGGCGCTCGGGCTGCTTGCATACTTGCAGCCGACCGTCGCGTTCTCGCAGGCCTCCGGCGTCGATGTCGCTGGGTACGTCAAGCACAAGCGCCTCGTCATCGTCACCGATCAGAACACCCGCGTCGTCTGGGGCTCCGCTCCGGGCGAGTGGAAACCCGGCGAGCCCAGCACGCAGCAAAAGATCTCGTGGCTCGTGGGCCTCCGCCGCGACGCGAAGCACGCCTACCGCATCGACGCCGGGAGAGCCCAGGTCGACCTCACCGTCGCCTACGGCGTCTTTAGCGAGGTCACCCAGCAAGGCCCGCAAGATGCGCCGCCAGGCGTAGAGCCCGAAAGCGTGAAGAAGCGCCAGCAGGCGAGAGCGCGCGAATAAACTAGAGCGTGAACACGAGCGTGCTCACGTTCTCATTCACGCCCACGCGACGTTTCACCCTCAAGCCTTCGCCGCGGCACGTGTCGCGCCCCGTGTCACCACGCTCGGCTCCTGCCTCGCCAGCAACTCGTCCCACTCCTTGACCATGTTCAGCGTCAGCGCCCCATAATCCTCAGCGCCCGCGCACTTCGGCGCGTACTCAAAGATGGTCTGCCCGAAGCTCGGGGCCTCTTGAAGCTTTACATTGCGCCGGATCACCGGGCGATACACGCGTCCGTTGCGCCAAGGCACTTCGGTGCCGCGTGCCTGCTCGAAGAACCCGTCAAGGTCGGCGACGACCTCGCGCCCGTGCGTCGTGGTCGAGTCGTGGCAGCACAGGATCACACCCGTGACGTGAAGATTCGGGTTCACCGTGCGCCCGACCAGCGCCACCGTCTGCATCATCTTGCCCACGCCTTGCAGCGCCAGGAACTGCGCCTGCATCGGAATGAACACCTCGCGCACGCACGCCAAGGCGTTGAGCGTCAGCACACCCAGCGACGGCGGGCAGTCCATCAGCACATACTCATACCCGGCGCCCGCGCTCTGGGCCTTGTCGATCGCGCTGCGCAGCCGGGTGAGTCGGTCGGGCTCGGTGGCCAGCTCGGTCTCCGCGGCCGCGAGGTCGGTCTCTGATGGCAGCAGATCCAGATTCTCTCGCGCCTGGCGCACCACCGATTCGAGCTTGACCAACGGATCAAGCAGCAGGTCATAGATCGTCGGGGCGCGTTCGCCCTGATTCTCCGGACTCGTGCTGACCCCCAGGTGCAGCGTCGCGTGCGCCTGAGGGTCCAGGTCCACCAACAGAACCTTGCGGCCCGCCTTCGCGATCCCCGCCGCGATGTTCACAGCGGTCGTCGTCTTGCCGACGCCACCCTTCTGATTCATAAACGCGATCTGGCGCACCATGAACCCAGTATACGGACACGCCGATCCGACGCGTCCGCCGGTTTGTTCAAGCGGGTATAACCTTCGGCCCATGCTCGAAACGCTTGACGCCCTTGAACACGATGCGGCAACCCAGCTCGCCAGCGCCAGCGATCCGCAGGCCCTGGAATCTTGGCGCGCGGCGTACATCGGCCCCAAAGGCAAGATCAAACTCGCCATGGGCGCGATGAAAGACGTCGCCAAAGACCAACGCCCCGCCTACGGCCAGCGCGTCAACGCCATCGCCGCGGCGCTCGAAGAAGCCTTCAAGGCCAAGCTCGCGTCCCCGGGCGGCAGCCCGAAGAGCGTCACTAAAGGCCCCCGGGTTGACGTCACCGAGCCGGGCCTTATCCATAGCGAGGGTGTCGGTCGCCAGCACGTCATCACGCGCGTGCGCGATGAACTCGTCGATGTCTTCGCGCGCATGGGCTTCAGCGTCGCCACCGGGCCAGAGCTCGAAGACGACGAGCACAACTTCATCAAGCTCAACATCCCGCCGGACCACCCCGCCCGCGACCCGATTGACAACTTCTACATCGACGACCCCGCCAAGCACCCGCGCCCGCGCATGCTCCGCAGCCAGACCTCCACCGTTCAGGCCCGCGTGATGGAGAAGGCCGTCGCCGACGCCGCCCGCGCGTTCGCCGCCGGTGCCGGTCCCGCGCCCCGCGGCGGGCTCACCGGCCCCATCAAAGTCATCGCCCCCGGCCGCGTCTACCGCCCCGACACCGTCGACGCCACCCACTCATTCATGTTCCACCAGATCGAAGGGCTCTACATCGACGCCCACGTCTCAATGGTCGAGCTCAAGAACACACTGCTCCAGTTCGCCCGCGCCTACTTCGGCTCCGAAGCCGAGATTCGCCTTCGCCCAACCTTCTTCCCCTTCACCGAGCCCAGCGCCGAACTCGACCTCCGCATCCGCCTCCGCCCCGACCAGCCCCTGCGCTGGATGGAACTCGGCGGCTGCGGCCTCGTCCATCCCCACGTCCTCCAAGCCTGCGGCGTAGACCCCGAAATCTGGTGCGGCTTCGCCTTCGGCTTCGGCATCGAACGCCTCGCCATGGGCAAGTACGCCATCCCCGATATCCGAATGCTCTTCGAGAACGACCTGCGATTCCTGCGTCAGTTGTGAGCGGAGTCGGCAATCGGGAGTCGGCAACCGGCAACCGGCAACCGGCAACCGGCAACCGGCAACCGAAATGCTACCGCAGCGCTGCTGATCGACACAGCCTCACACATCACCCTTGGCCCACGCAACTCGAATGAGCCCGGCAATCACTCGCGACTGGCGACTCGCGACTGCCGCGCCGCGCGGCTCAGCCCGCCCCGCGCGCCGCCTCCGTGAACTTCACGCTCCGGAAGCCGTCAGCCATCCGCAGCTCGCCCTCGCCCACATTTAGCATGTCCTCAATCGCCAGCGGTGCGCGGCTCGCCAGCACCAGCACAATGTTAAACCGCACCTCGCAACCAGCCAGTGACGACACCCGGTCCAACGAGACCCGCAGCGCGTCGCACAGCGCTCGAGCCGCGGGTTCGCCCGTCTGCGGCAGGAAGAGGACGAACTCATCGCCGCTGGTGCGCGCCACGCTGTCGTCTGGTCGCTTCACCGCTCGCACCGCGTGGGCCGCGAGCGAGATCACCAGGTCACCCCGCTGCTGGCCGAAACGCGTGTTGATTTCATGGAGCCGATCGATATCGACCACCACCATCGAAACCGGCTGAGCCCGCACCGCCGCCTGCCCCAGCGAGATCGTGGCGCGATAGAAGAACGCGGCGCGATTGCCCAGACCGGTCATGGGGTCTAAACGAGCAAGGTCGTCGCTGGTTTGGCGAAGCGCGGACATCCGCAACACCAAAAAGCACATGACCGAGAACACGACCGTGCGCATCACGCCGTTCTGGACCAGATCCCAACCTTCGAACGCTGGCGATTCGGTGCTGAGCTGCGCGAGCGTCCAGCCCACGCCACTGAGAATCGTGATCGGGATGCCCACCACGCGCGATCCGAGCCACGCCCCCAGCGTCACCGGCACGAGGTACAAGGGCAGCACCGACATCTTGCC
>JBBQMD010000096.1:0-5852 GCA_038328575.1 Phycisphaerales bacterium
CCGGTGACAGCAAGGTTGCTGATCAACGTGCCGGGAGTGGCCTGATCAAAGGTCACGATGTTGTTCTGGACAGTGACGCCGACGATGGTGGTGGTGGCGTGGGCCGCGGCGGCGCCAGAGAGCGCAACGAGCGCGACGAGAGAGCGACGAACGATGGACATAAAAGTCTCCTTCCCCAACTGGGCTTCCTACACAACGGCAATCCGCACCTGGCCACATGGCTAGGCACGATCAACGTTGAGAATGTGAAGAGCACACGCCTCTTGGGCGCACCGCAAGCGGCGCACCGCTCCTCACAACTCCCGAGAGAGTGTACACGAGTTCTCGGTCCGTGCCAGTGTTATGGACAGGACATTCATTGGGGGTTTGGGGTGTGGGGTGGTGGAGGGTTGGGGAGAATGCTGATCGCGGAGAGGCGGAGGGAGCGGACAGGTTTGGTCGTGGACTGGTTTGGCTGCGAAGTTTGGGAAGGGGTGGGATGAGTTTGGGTAGGGGAAACCATGGGGCGGGGGGGGAGGCGGGAGCAAGGAAGTGCTGATCCGCAGGGCGGATCAGTGGCAGGGGATCAGTCACGCCCGCCCTCCAGAGCCGTTCCGACCGCGCTCTCGAAGGCACGCAGCAATCGCGTCACGAAACATCTGATAACTCGTGCACCGGTTCCGGGAGGCTTGGCATCTATCGTGCCACTGAACGGCTCTGCGTTCAGTGCTCGTGGACGGCCTCACGCCAAGGCAAACAGATTCGCAAAACCGGGTCAGCCACACCCAACCCCGAATGTGCATCCGGCAGCGGCGAGAGGACGATCTCTTGAGCATGGGTGACATCCGGCGTCGCGATCGTGTGGTGTTTTTGGTGCTGCTGTGCGCTGTGCTGGGTGGCGCGGCGGTGGTGATCCGGCAGGCGGAGCGGGCGGCGGTGGAGGATGCGGTGGCGGATGCGGGCCGCGCGTCGAGGGATGCCGGCGAGGTGGCGCGAGTGGGTCGTGCGGTGCGGGCGATGCAGTTGATCACGGTGTCGCTGGACACGACGGTGAGCACAGAATCACGCGCAGAATCGTGGCGCGGGAATGTGAACGCGACGATCACGGCCCCGTTGCGCCTGCTATACGGCGTGGATCTGGAGAACGCGCGGGTGCGAAGTGTGGATCTGGGGCCGCTGTCGAGAGGGTTCTATGTGCTGCTGCCACAGCCGCGGCGGCTGGGGACGGAGCTTCGAACGGACGGTGAGGCGGCGGATGTGAATGTCGGTTGGCTGCGGTTTCGATCGATGGCCGGTGAATATCACCTGGGGCGGGCGCGGACGGCGCTGTCCGCCGCGGCGGACAAGCTGGAGCTGTCGCAGGCGCAGCAGGGGGAAGTCCGCGACGAGACGCGCAGGCGCGTGGAAGAGTTGGTGCGATCAATTACCGGCGCGGGCAAGGGGCGCGAGCAGGATCAGGCGAATGTCGTCGTGAGGTTTGAGGGTGAAGATCCCGGCGTGACGGGGCTCTTGATCGGGCGGATTGCCCAATGAGGCGGGCGAGCTTGGTCTTTGGCTCTGTGTTTGGCGTGCTGCGCTTGGCGCTAGCGGTGTTCTTGTTGTGGATGCTGGTGGCCGACACCAGCGCGCGAATCGCGCGATTGCAGCTTGATGCGCTGCCGACGATGGACTTCGCGGCCGAGATCGCCGGCTTACGGGCACAGGGCCGCTATGGCGAAGCCTCGATGGTGGCGCGGGCGGGGCTGGAGGTTGCGCCCGCGGAACAGATCGAGGCGATCGCGCGCGAGTCGCGTGCGAATGAAGAATCGCGAAACAGCGTGCTCCGCGCGGCGCGAGAGTTTGGCGTTGGCGCGATCGCGGGCCAGGGGACATCGCTCGAGTCCGCGGCCGGCGCGATCACGGCCGACCTGTTCGTCGTGGGAGACCTGCGCGACTTATTGATTCAGTCGGGCAAACTCGCGATCGACGGGGAGATTGATCCTGTGATCACGGTGCTCTCGGGAATCGGCGTGGTGACGACCATCGCGCCGGAGGTTGACGTCGCCGCAGGTGTGTTGAAAGCGGCGCGAAAGGCGGGCGCGCTGAGCCGCGGGTTTGTGATTGAGCTGAGAACGCTGGCGAAAGCGCGGGCGATCGAGCCGCTGAGGAAGATTCTGGGCGACGCGGCGAAGGTGGTGGAAAAGTTTGGCCCCGCCGGTGCGCTGCGATTGTTGCGGCTTGTGGATGAGCCGACCGACGTGGAGCGGATCGCGGCGTTTGCGGAACGCACGGGGGGTGGGCCGCGGGCATTCGTGGCGCTGCACGCGACAGGTCGAGAGGGGCTGATGTTCTTGAAGGGCGCGGAGGGAGCTGGTGGCGCGGCGGTTGGAGTGGGCGCTCGTGGTGCAGAGGCGGCGCATGATGCGCTGCTCTTAAAGGCAGGAACAAAGGGGCACGCGGGCGTGAGCTTCTTGCGATCAGGCGCGCCGGCGCGGATGCTGCGGCCGCATCCGGTGCTGGGGCTGTTCAAGGCGATTTACAAGGGCAACGCGCAGGCGCTGGTGGCGGGCGCGCTGGGACGGTTTGATTCGGTGGCCTGGTGGCTGGTGCCGATTCTGGGAACGTGGGTCGTGCTCGAGGCGTGGTGGTTGCTCAAGCGGTGGGGCGTGGTGGGCGCGGCGGAAGCCCGGCGCGCCGGCGGAGGGGCTGGCGGCGAGGATTGAGGCGAGCGCGCGGCGATCGGTCGTCAACGCAGATCTCACACTTCAACTTTCAAACGCTGAACGCTCGCAACTCACGTCCACTTCGGCTGTTCTTCGCCCGCGAAGATTTCCCGGAGCCAAGTGACGTCGGCCTCGGACATCGGCGCGTCCGTCGCGCCTTTGATGTTGCTGCGGGCTTGCTTGGCATTGCGGAAGCCGGGGATGGTCGAGCACACGTGCGGGTGGGCCAGCACCCAGCGGCTGGCGATGCTCGACAGCGCGCTGGTGCGCTCCTCGGGCGACAGCTTGTCGAAGTCAAAGCGCTCGCGGACGCGCCGGAGCTTGTCCTTCACGGCGCGCAGGGCGTCGGTGGTGAAGTCCTTGCGGTTGTTGCGATAGTCGCCCTCTTCGAACTTGGGCGGGTGCTCGGGGTCGAACTTGTCCAGCAGGATGCCCTGATCCAGCGGGCCAAAGGCGACGAAGGTGCAGCCGTGCTGGTCCATGAGTTTCTGCAGCGCGCAGCCGGGGCGGATGAACGGGTCGTAGCGCAGGTTGGCCTTGTTCTGCAAGACATCGGGCTTGAGCACGGGGATGGCACGGGTGAAGTCTTCATCGGTATACGCAGATTGGCCGATGGCGCGGACCTTGCCTTCTTTCTTGAGCGCGTGCATCTCGGCCGCGGCTTCGTGGAGATAGTCGTGCTGCTTGTGGTCGTAGTCGGGGCCGATGTAGCTGCCGTGGTGGATGTAGTAGAGATCGATGTAGTCGGTGCGGAGGTTGCGGAGGGATTGCTCGCACTGAGAGCGAATGTTCGAGGGTGCCATCGCGTAGGGGGCGGTGCCCTTGAAGTGACCGACCTTGGTGGCGATGACCTGGGTGGAGCGAGCGACGCCAAGTTTGGCGAGGCACTGCGCGAGTGTGCGTTCGGCGCGACCGTTGCCGTAGACGTCGGCGTTGTCCCAGTGATTGACACCGGCGTCGAGCCCGACTTTGACGCCCGCGACCATGTCCTCGTCGTTGACATCGGCCCAGCCGATGGGCTGGCCGGTAGCGGGCGAAAAGTTGGGGCCGCCCATGGTCCAGCAGCCGAAGCCGATCTCAGAGACGCGGATGGTCGTTTTGCCGATGGGGCGGAGGTTCATGGCCGAGTGTAAGCGTGCTTGAACTTCCCCCGCCTCGCCCACCCTGCCCAATGTTCCCAGTCGCCATGAGGAAGCCCTGATTGGAGTTCCTGGATTCTCTTGAACCAAGGGGCACGTCTCCCGTGCCACTGAACGGCTCTGCGTTCAGTGCTGCTAGACAGTCTTCGGAAACTGGCGCACTGATTCGCGAAGCCGGATCACTGGTACACCGGCGGGGTGGTCAGCCCCTACGTCAAAGTTTCGTGAAGCCCAGGTTCCTCGGGCTTTTCCTTGCGCATTCTTGACCCGAAAGAGTTGTGAAGTTGTCCTCAGAACGTGTACAACTGACCGATCGTTTTATTGCGGGGCTGCCGGTGATTCGCATTTCCTCCGCCCGGATCGGCGGAGCGCCCAGATCGCAAGGAGCGCGACCATGACGCCTTCGAACACCGCTCGGTTCCGCACACTCTTCATCAGCGATTTTCACCTGGGCGCGAGCGAGTCGCGCGCCGATGAACTGCGGCGGTTTCTGCGCCGTGTCGATTGCGACACGATCTACCTCGTGGGTGACATCCTTGATCTGTGGTGTCTGAAGCGCCGCTGGCACTGGCCCGAGGCCAACAACCGCGTCGTGAACCGCCTGCTCAAGTTCGCCAAGCGCGGCACCCGCGTGGTTTACATCCCGGGCAACCACGACGAGACACTTCGAAAGTACGACGGGCTGCGCTTCGGCGGGATCGAGATCGCGCTGGAGGCCGAGCACTGTACCGCTGACGGACGCACGTACCTCGTCACTCATGGGGATGAGTTTGACCTGGTTGTACGACACGCGCCTCTGCTCTCGGCCATCGGCGGACACGCCTATGACGGGCTTCTCAAAATCAACCGACGATTCAACTCGCTCCGGGCGCTGCTCGGGCTCGAGTACTGGTCGCTGTCTTCGTTCCTCAAGTTGAAGGTGAAGTCAGCCTGCAAGTACATCTCCAAGTTTGAGGACGCCGTGATCGCGGAAGCGAAGCGGCGCGAGTTTGATGGCGTCATCTGCGGGCATGTACACAAGGTCGCGGACGTGCGGGGGAGCGGGGGGGGCGGAAGCGTGTGCGGCGGCGTTCACTACCTCAACTGCGGCGAGTGGGTCGAGGGTTCCCACGCAGTCGTCGAATACGATGACGGGCGCATGGAAGCGATTGACGCGTTTGAGCTGACGAAAAAGCTGGAGCAGGCCGATCGCGAACCGGAGCGGCAGCTCGCGCTGGCGGGCGCGAGAGTGGGGGCGGGGCTCGAGGAAATGCAGGACGACGACATGGCGGACGACTTCGTCATGCCCATGCGGCGGGTGCTGCTGACGCAGAACGCGTAAGCGTCGCGGCGCGTGATCTCCGCCGGTGGAAACTCGGGGACTAGGGTTCTGGCGAGCTTTTCGTGAAGCGATCGGTAATGTGGGTTGTTGCGTCACGATCGCGCGCGATGGTGTGACGCAGAGTGGCGGATTGCCGGCGCGTTGCGAGGTCTTGCTGCACATCAAGGCATAGAAGTCGCGGCTAGTTTATCAGGCGCGTGGTCGTTTTCTTGAAGGGTGGCTTTGATTCACCCGTAGTGCGAGTTTGATTGCACGATCAGGCCTCCGTCGTTGAGGTGGAAGATCTCCGCCGCGAGGTCGCCGGTCATGCGGCGGTAAACGAGGATGATGCTTTGCAAGCCGATGGCGATGTGGAGCGGGTCAAAGCGAAGGGTGGGGTTGCGTTCGATGGCGCGCCGGAAGTAGTCGCGGAGCGGGGCGAGGCCGCGGATGAAGAGGTCGTCGGTGTTGTTGTAGCGTTTGATAAAGGGGGAAGAGTGCTCGATGCTGGGGTCGTAGCAGGCCATGATGGCGTCGAGGTCGCGGGCGTTCCACGCGCCGTACCAGCGAGCGGCGAACGCGGCGGCCGAGTCGGGAGTGGGCGAGTGAAAGCGCGTGGTCATGGCGGGAGCGTATTGGACGGTGCAGGGGATTGCGAGCGTTTGGGGGCGACGGCGGTGTGCGCCGGGCTGAGCGTGACGACGCGAAACTGTGCCGGTTGATGTCGGTACT
>JBBQMD010000097.1:0-5761 GCA_038328575.1 Phycisphaerales bacterium
AGTTCTTGCTGGCGGCCTCAAGTCCGCGTCGCCGCGACTCGATGCTCTTCATCGCTCGCCCTCGTTCACACGGCGTGCCCGATGTGGCACGCCGGAATGATGCGTCGCGGCTCGTGCCGTGGCGGTGCTCTGGCGTGCGGATCGCCTCGTGCTCCTCGCAGTTTGCGAAGAAAGGTCTTTCACCATGGGTACCTATCCCACCAGCCCGCGCAACGAGTTTCTTCAGTGGTGCCAGGATCATGTTGAGGTCTTCGAGGACAACGCCGCGGCCATCGGCATCACCGCCGCGCAAGCGACCGCCTTCAAGAAGGTCGTGGGCGACGCGGCGAACTCCAACAGCGCCCAGTCGCTCGCGCAGCAGGCCGCAAAGGCCGCGACGACGGAGAGCACGCAGCGGTTCGGCCTGCTCCGCAAGAGCGTCTCGGGCGTGGTGCGTTCGATCAAAACCTTCGCCGAGAACTCCGGCAACAACAACGTCTATGTGATCGCGCAGATCCCCCCGCCGGCCACCCCCGGCAGCACGCCGCCCCCCGGCAAGCCTTTTAATGTCAGCGTGCAGCTTGACACCAACTCCGGCGCGCCGGTGCTGAAGTGGAAGGCCACCAACCCGCGCGGCACCTCGGGCACAAGTTACATTGTCCGCCGCAAGCTCCCCGGCGAGAGCGTCTTCAGCTTCGTCGGCGTCACCGGCAACAAGTTGTACACCGACAACGCCTTCATCGCCGGGCCCGATAGCGTGCAATACACGATCCAGGGTCAGCGTAGCGACAAGGCTGGCGCGGCCAGCGACGCGTTCACGGTGAACTTCGGCCGCGCGCCAGGTGCCGGGCGCGGCGCCGACTCGTTCGTCATCACCAGCACCAGCAACGACGAGCGCCAGAAGAAGGCGGCGTGAGGCGGCGCTCGCTCGGCGTGGGCGCATCCTTCTCTTTGTAAGTCAAAGGCCCCGGCACTGCCGGGGCCTTTTCTGCTGCTTGGGAACTTCGACGGTGAGGCCGCGTGTTCACGCACGGTTCGACGCATGCAGCCGGTGCTGAAGTCGGGCGCGGCGCCAGGCACTGGAGTTTCGCTCCTGACTCGCAACGTCCTTCTCGCAACTTTCTGCTCGCAACCTCCTGCTGGCGGCTGAAGGCTGAACGCTGAAGGCTTCCTCAGCCGTGAGGCTTTTTGCTGGGCAGGACGATCGAGAGCACGGTTGCCAGGGCAAGCGTCCCGACCACGACCCCGAGCGCGAGCATGGTATCGAGCTTGATCGGCTGGCGTGCTGCGAGGCCGATCACCGGGAGGTAAGGCGGGACGCTGAGCAGCAGGAGCTTGACGCCGACGAAGGCGAGGATGAGGATGAGCGCGGGCTTCAGGAAGCGGAACTTGCTGATGAGAGCCGCGAGACAGAAGTAGAGCGCGCGCAGGCCCAGGACCGCGAAGATGTTGCTGGTGAAGACGATGAACGGGTCGGGGGTGATGGCGAAGATCGCAGGGATCGAGTCCACCGCGAAGACCAGGTCGGTGATCTCGACCATGATGAGGGCGAGGAACAGCGGGGTGATGGCCCAGGTGGCGCTCAGGCTGCCAGCGGGGGCGGGGTCCATGACCTCCTTGCCTTCGGGAGGTTTGGTGTAGGTGGGCTTCAGCGTGCGCTTGGTGAAGAACCTCTGCCCGTCATAGAACTCGGTGACTCGGAAGAACTTTTTAGTGAGCTTGACGGCGATGTTCTGCGAGACGTCGTCGTTCGCCTTGATGAGGGCCATTTTGAGGGCCGTCAGGATGAGGAAGCCGCCGAAGATGATGAGGATCCACTGGTACTTCATGATCAGCCCTGCGCCGAGGAAGATCATCCCGCCGCGCATCAGCAGGGCACCGATGATGCCCCAGAACAGGACGCGGTGCTGGTACTTGGCGGGGACGGCGAAGAAGGCGAAGATCAGGGCGATGACAAAGATGTTGTCCATCGCCAGGGACTTCTCGACGACGTAGCCGACGAGATACTGCTTGGCGGCCTCAAACCCCTGGACTTCGCCCGAGATGATCAGCTGGCTGTTGGGGTCGCTGGCGATGTAGGCTGGGTTGTACTTGGGGGTATCAAGGCCCAGGTCGAGCCAGTGGTTGTTGTAGGCGAAGTAAACAAACGCGGAGAAGGTCAGCCCGCAGGTGAGCCAGACTGCGCTCCAGGTGATGGCCTCCTTCATGCCGACCTCGTGGGCTTCGCGGTGAAAGACGCCCAAGTCAAGGGCGAGGAAGATGATGACGAGCGCGACGAAGCCGACGTAGGCCCAGACCTTGAGGTTGGAGCCGGAGGCCTGGACGACCTGCACCGCGCCCGGCCCGGGCACAACCGCCGCCAAAACCGCCGGCAGTTCAGTGATCGACGCGAAGTTCGCAAACTGCAGGAGCGTGTCCATCCAAGCGGCCTCCAAGCTCGCAGCGGGCTGTTGACACAGACCGCTCGCGCGCCATCGGTGAGTCTCGCTTGGTCTCGCGCGTGCCCACCGGGTGACGGTGGCAGGGTGCAGCGGGGAGCAGTCACGCTCCCGTGTTGACGCCGCACGCCCCCGCAAGTCTGCCGCGGGTAGCTACTCCCCAAGAACGGGTGCATCTTTCACCACAACTTGCTCCGGGTCAACTTTTTGCCCATCTATTGCCCGCCCCCACCGAACGCCGTCACCCGCGCTACCCAACTGACCGCGCCCGGCGCACGATGCCGTTCAGTGCAGTGCTACGCCAAATGCCATCGCTTCGTGCCTCGCGTGGCAGGTTCCCTCCGCCGCGCAGTCAAACCGTTCGCGGTCCGGGTCCGGGAGGAGGAGACGAGGACGGTGCGGCGTCAGCGTTCGGCGCCCACACGTTGCCGACGCCGACATTCCCGGCGTTGGACGCCCCACTGCCACTGCCGGGCGCGCCACCCGCGTGCCCGTTCGCGGCGGTGCCGTTGGCGTACGCCGCGTTCGGCGCCGGCGGGACGATCTTCGGCTCGCCATAATCCACGAGGTCGCCGAACTTGGCAAAGAGCTTGTCACTCTTGAGTTGACCGCCAAAGTTCCCGCCCACCACCTGACCGGCCTTGAGGCGCGGGAAGTGCTCGCCCTCCCAGCTCGCAGGATACTTCAGGTCTTCCATGCCCAGGGCCGCCTGCGTCGGGAACAGCGGGCGGAAGGTGTCGCACATCACCGCCAGCTCGCCGGTGTACGCGTGCTGCATGCTGGCCTCGATGGTGCCCGGGTGCGGCCCGTGCGGGATGCCCTGCGGGTGCAGCGTCAGGCTGCCGATCTCGATGCCCTTGCGGCTGCCGAAGTTGCCCTCGACATAGTACAGCACCTCATCACTATCAATATTGCTGTGGTTGTACGGCACCTTGATCGCGTGCGGGTGCCAGTCCAGCATGCGCGGGCAGAACGAGCAGATCACGAAGTTGTGCGCCTCGAACGTCTGGTGGATCGGCGGCGGCATGTGCAGCTTGCCCGTGATCGGCGCAAAGTCCTCGATGTTGAAGACGTACGGGTAATAGCAGCCGTCCCAGCCCACGATGTCCAGCGGGTGGTAGTGGAAGAGATACGAGTGCATCTTGTCACGCGCTTTCACGCGGACCTCGAACGCGCCGTAGGCCTCGACATACATCGGCATGCCGCCCGACTGCGCCGGCTCGTGGATCGGCAGCCGCAGGTCGCGCTCGCAGTACGGCGAGTGCTCCAAGAACTGGCCCGTCGCCTTGCTCACGTACCTGGGCGGCGGCCCGATGTGACTCCCGTTCATCGTCTCGATCAACAAGTACTTGCCCAGCGGCATCGCCTCCGCCGTCCACGCATCGCCGACGCCTGCGGGTTTCCATGACGTACTCGCCGAGGGCATCGGTGTCGGTGCGGGCGCAGCGGACCCGGCCTCGCCGGTGTTCTGCGACGCGTTCTGGCGCGCGTACCGCTCCTCCGCCGTCATCGTCGCGTCGTCCCAGATCATCGCGTAGATCACGCCCTTGGGCATGACCACGTAATCTTTGGGCTTGAATCGCAGCGCCCCCATCATCGTGAAGCACACGCCGGAGCCGAAGTGAATGAAGATGCACTCGTCGCCCTGGCCGTTCTTGTAGTGGTAGCCCATCTGCCGGAGCGGATTGCAGACCGTCATCTCGACGTCAGAGTTCCCAAACAGCACCACCCGCCCGTCGATCGTGTCGCCCTTGGGCGGCACCGGCGCACTCTTGACGTGGCGCATCCGCATCGTGTCAACTTCCACGAACTCCGCCTTCGTCGAGTACAGCGTCTTCCAGCCGTAGACCTGCGTCGGCGGGTTGATGTGATACATCGTGCTCGAAGGCCCGACAAATCCCTCGGTGCCGAAGAGCTCCTCGGAGTACAGCACGCCATCAGGACGGCGGAACTGCACGTGTCGCTTCTTGGGCAGGGTGCCGAGGCGGTAATAGTGCGGCATGCTGTGATGCTCCAGTGAAAGCGGACAGCCTGACGATACGCCCGGTCTCCGCGCGTCGTGAAGTGCCGCGCACCCGGGCCTCAACCAGGCACCGGTCCAAGTCGGTCCTTGTCCGCCCATCGTCGCAAAGCTCGCCCCGGGCCAGCACGCGCCTCACCGACAAACCCGGCCCGGCGTGCAAGCATCCAGATCAGCAATCCCGGCCCCGAGACGCGGCTCGAAACCGGCTATACTGCCTAGAGCAGCGGGCGTAGTTCAGCGGTAGAACGTCAGCTTCCCAAGCTGAATGTCACGAGTTCGATCCTCGTCGCCCGCTTTGTCTGCCGCCGTTGTCACACGATGACACCGGCGGCTTTTCGTTGACAAACCCCGCAGGAATCGCGAGTTCTGGCGAAGCGGGCGGGAGCGGGCGGATCGAGGCCGACGGCCGGACGATGACAGGGAATGACCTGGGCGGACGCTCGCTTGTGCAAGCGCGTGTGCAAGCGCAGGTGCAAGCGGTTGTGCAAGGTGTGGCGGGATCACGCTCTCGATGGATGGGTGTCTTTCGCGCCGCACTCCGAGCACACGCCCGCGGTGCCCGCGGGGTAGCCGCACGAAACGCAGCGCCCGTGAGAGCGCCGCCGGAGGCAAACGGCCCACGCCGATCCGGTCCAGACCACCCACAGCGGTGACGCGACCAATAGCGTGTTGGCCGCGAGTCCCCACCAGATCGGAATCCAAGCCACGCCCCAGGCAGGTTCGGCCACGAACGGGTTCGCGAACCGCCCGAGCCCGTCCGACGTCTGCCCCGTCATCGCGGAGGTGTCCATGGGATCGGCGAGCACGGCTCCCCGGACGCGCAGCACTCGGATCGGCCAGCCATACGCCGCTGTGGACACAGCGACAACCTCTCCGCTGGTCGGAGGGAAGCCCGCCCACAACGGAGGCCGATCCAAGAGTGGAACGCCCCGATCATGCCAATCAAGGGCGCTGGAGCGGAAGTTGTAATGTTCCCGCTTCGCGAGGTCTTCCTGCACGCGTTTCCTTATCTCGGCTACTTCGGGGAAAGTGTCGTTCGCCCACTCCTTCCACTCCTTGGCGGAAGGTCGGCGGATCTGGACCTGGTCGAACGCTGGCGATCGAGTCCAAGTCATCCCGAAACTTACTCCGTCGCGCGACACCGCGATGGGAGGTTGAATCTCGCGGTCGAGCCATGCGCCCTCCGCTGAGTCGAACATGGAACGAGGCACCTGGGCAGAACGTCCATAGGAGAGCAAGGCCCCGGTCAGCACGCTGACCGCCAGCCCGACCGCAACGCACCATAGCCCCCGCCGAACGGATGCACGCATGCCAGAGGGTA
>JBBQMD010000098.1:0-5715 GCA_038328575.1 Phycisphaerales bacterium
TTTTTCATCCGCACTCGAAGCAGCCGGTGTTTCACCCCGGCATCGCAAATCGCCCGGCCAGTGCACGCACCCTCTCGCGCACGGTCGCTGTGACACCGCTCTCGCCCTTAGCGCTGAGCACGTCGTCGATCAAGCCGCCGATCGCGTCCATCTCCGGCGCGCCCATGCCCCGGGTGGTGGTGGCGGGCGTGCCCAAGCGAATGCCGCTGGTGAACTTCGGCGGGCGCGAGTCGCTGGGGATGCCGTTCTTGTTGCAGATCAGCCCCGCGCCCTCCAGCCACTTCTCCGCGTCTGCCCCCGTCAAGTCCGCGTTCTTCGGGCGCAGGTCGACCAGCATGAGGTGGTTGTCGGTGCCGCCGGTGGTGATGCGATAGCCGCGCTTAGTGAGCGACGCCGCGAGGGCCTTGGCGTTGACCACGATGCGCTTCTGATAGCCGACAAACTCG
The DNA here is from genome assembly GCA_038328575.1 of Phycisphaerales bacterium. Taxonomy (GTDB): domain Bacteria; phylum Planctomycetota; class Phycisphaerae; order Phycisphaerales; family UBA1924; genus JACVCS01. The sequence continues at coordinate 447 of JBBQMD010000098.1, forward strand.
GGCTTGAGCGCCTCGCCAAACGCGACGGCCTTGCTGGCGATCACGTGCATCAGCGGCCCGCCCTGCACACCCGGGAACACCGCCTTGTCGATCTTCTTGGCCAGCTCCTCGTCGTTCGTCATGATCAGCCCGCCGCGCGGCCCGCGCAGCGTCTTGTGCGTCGTCGTGGTCACGATGTGCGCATGCGGGAACGGGCTCGGGTGGGCGCAGCCGGCGTGCGTACACAGCCCGGCGATGTGCGCGATGTCCGCAACCAGCAGCGCCCCGACCTCATCGGCGATCTTGCGGAACACGTCAAAGCGGATCACGCGCGGGTACGCGGAATAGCCGCACATCAGCACCTTGGGCTTGTGCTCAAGGACGACGGAGCGGACGGCGTCGTAGTCGATCTGCTCAAACTCCGGGTGGTCCGGCGCGTAGTGCAGCGGGTAGAAGACCGGCTTGTGGTAGACGCCGGAGAAGTTGATCGACATGCCGTGCGAGAGGTGCCCGCCGTCCTTCAGCACCAGCGAGCAGAAGGTGTCGCCGGGCTTCATGGTTGCCATGAAGACCGCAGTGTTGGCCTGCGCGCCCGAGTGCGGCTGCACGTTGGCGAACGCGCAACCAAACAGCGCCTTGGCCCGGTCGCGTGCGATGTTTTCGATCGCGTCATGGTGTACGCAGCCGCCGTAGTATCGCGCGCCCGGGTATCCCTCGGCGTATTTGTTCGTCAGCCACGAGCCCATGGTGTGCATCACGGCGGGCGAGACGTGATTCTCGCTGGCGATCAACTCGATCGTCGTCTCCTGGCGCTCACGCTCCAGCGCCATGTGGCGCGCGACCTCGGGGTCGGCGTGATTCAGCAGGTCCAGCAGCGAGTCTGAGAGTGCGTCGTGGCTCATGGGCGCATGGTAGATCGCTCACCGCCAGCGCAGGCAAGCCACCTCTTCACCCTCGCGATCCGGGCATGCCGCTCCTCCCGGCGCTCTCCGTGTGCGAACAACGCCTGCGAACAGCGCGTGCATCCCGCGCGCTCACGCGTCAAGCTGGTGCCAGCGCCGGATCAGTTCGATCCGCGAGCGCACGCCCAGGTTCTTATAGATCCCCTTCACGGCGTCGTGGACCGAGTGCGCGTTCTTGTTCAGTGTCTGGCTGATGTCCTGCTCTTTCATCCCGTCAATGAGCAAGGGGAGCAGCTCGGTCTGCACGGGCGTGAGGCTTTGCAGCATGGTGTGCCGGTGTGCGAGCCCGCGCCCGACGCTCACGTCAAAGCCGCGCTGCAGGAATGGCGCCAGCGCCGCCAAGGCAGTGATACAGGTCGCCTGGTTCCAGGTGTCAAGCTGAGCGCCGGGCGGCGCGTCGATCTGCACGATCAGGGTCCACGGGTGGGTCGGGCCGCTGATGGTGCGGGCGAGTCGCACAAAGGCCCCGAGGCCCAGCGTTTCGCGCAACGCGGTCAGCGCCGGGACGTGCCCCGCGCCAAATGGCGCACCATCGCCACGCGGCGCAGTTGCGGCGCTACGCGCCGGTGCGACGCCGGTGAGACCGCCCGGTACCGTCGGATCTGCTGTTCGATCAACGGCCCCCGGCCGCGCGTCCGTCGATGCGATTGACGCCCGCGAGCCGCCCTGCCCGAACGACCCGCGGCAGAACTCGTCCACATCTGGCGGCTGCTCGTTCCAGTTCGGCAGCCGCTCGCCCGGGCAGGCGGTTTGCAAGTGCTGGCGGTAGCGCGTCCGCACGCCGGCGGTGGTGTATCCCGCCAGGGCGGATGCGACACACGACCACGTCAACGCCGTGCGCGGCTCAAAGATCGCCGCCCAGCACCCGAGCGTCATGCTCGCCCGCGCCGCGCTCCCCGGCCCGTGCAACACCAGCGCCTCATCGACCCACGCGCGAGCGGCTGGCGCGACGTGTGCCAGCCAGTCTTCAACGCCCTGGTGCGCGCCGGAGCTGACATCGAGCACGGCGTTACCAAACGCACGATACCGCGCGAGTGTTTGAAGATCGTCGTCATACCTGACCGTCGCGGGCTCGCCCCGCGGATCGCTACTCATAGAAAACTCCGATCCGTCCTGATCCGGGAGGCGTCCAACTCCTAGACACCGCGGAGTTCGAACGCGCCGTTGTTCAGGCTTTTCGGAGGATCATGTCAAAAGGCTTGACCTCGCCACATAAATTTGCGAAGACAGTTGTTGCTGACTCAAACTTGTGCGGTTTCCAACTGCATGCTATCCGCCATAGAACGTGGCTGCAGTATGCCCCCTTCTTAGGTGTGAACATGTTTGTGGCTACACCGTTCTTTTCGTCGAGCAAAAAGGCTTCACGACCACCTGCGTAGGGGGCACGGCGCTGCCACGGCTTCAGTCGCCAAAGCATGACATTGTTATAGAAGATTGATGGCGGTCGAATTTCGCCCCGCATTGGCGTGCAATTTGCCCCGCAATCCCACACCCAAGCACCGCTCCGGGTTCACTCACCCGCGTTCGTGCAGGGCGCGACACGCGCTCGCCACGTCGCCAGCCGACCACGCGGCCCGCAGGTCGAGATCCGCGTACACCGCGCGATCGTGGTCGCTGTTCAGCACCACCGCGCGCGGCGACACCAGCAAACACCCCAGCGGCGCTTTCTCGTGCCCGAGGATGAACGTTCCCACGCCCCAGCGTTTCGACAGGGAATCCACCACCTCCGGGGTCTGGTCTCGCCCCCACACTTGGATGTGCGCCGAGCCGCGCCGTGGCACGAAATCGTCCTCGCCCAGCTCTCGCTCCAACACCGCCGGGTCGAACCGGTCCCACAAGTCCGGGCCGGGAAGCGAATGTGCGCACAGCAAGTCGCCCGGTGAACCGTCTTCCAGCGCACTTCCCGCGCCGACGAATCGCACCGCCAGCGGCAAGGAGCGGATGAACTCGCCGATGGCGTCTTGAACCCGCGGCCCGTCATCGGGGAAGGCGTATTCGACGCCACGGTTGAAGGCTTTGACTACGTTGACGCCGTCTTTGATGATCCCGGCGCCGACGATCTGGGCCAGTTCGTGGTTGGCCAGCAGCACGTGGACGCGTTCGGGGAAGCGTGACTTCAAGTCGGCGCAGCGCGCCAGCACGCGATACGACAGGTCCATGTCGTTGATGAGCTGGTCCGGGTGGATCAGTTCGTGGAGCGTCAGGTGTGCGCCGGCGTCGGTGGTGTCGCTTGCCGCAGGGTCGCGGAGCGATGGTTCGTCGCTGGCCTCGTCAAGCCGCGCGAGCTCCAGCAGGCGAGCGAACGACATCGGGTTGTCGTGCAGGTCGCCGGTCGCGATCAATCGCCGGCACGCATGATGCCGCGGCACCACTTCAATCGAACCTCGCCGCAACGCGTTCTGGCGGTTCGCCCGCGCCCCAGCGATAAACGCCTCGATCACCGACTCAGGATCTCGCACGTTCAGCGGCATCGCCAAGCGTATTGGGTCCGTGACCTGCCGGTCGCGGTTGGACGCACTCGGCGGGGAGTGGGTGCAAGGGAGTTTAGTGCGCGCTCGAAGCGGGCGCAGCCGTCGGAGCGGACGGAGCCGTTGAAGCCGCCGCTACGCGATCTGCGCTGGTTGCCTCGCTCAACCGACGCCTCTATGCTTGGGCCAGTCACGCGGTTGTGGCGGAATTGGCAGACGCGCAAGATTCAGGTTCTTGTGGTGGCAACACCGTGGAGGTTCAACTCCTCTCAGCCGCATTCAGGCCCCGCCGACAGGTGGGGCCTTTTTAAATTGCCAAATGGTCGAACGGTCAAAGAGCCAAACTGCCAAATGAAGGCAGGCGGGCCGGGTGGATTCGGATCGCCGTCGCGTGCGGGCTCAGTTGCCTTCCACGATTGCCGATTGCCGAATCCCGATTGCCGACCTCGTGCCCACGGCCGATGCCCGGCGCCTCACGCTCAAGGTTCCAACGGCTTGTCGGAGTCATCAAAGCTCGCCGCCCACACCTGGCCGGTAGCGGGATTAAAAACCCAGCCATAGTCGCGGTGCGGGGCGGTATCGGGCGTGCCGCGGATAAGCACCCTGCGGCTGTTGTCCCCGCCCACAAGTTGATTGATCGGCGGCGTGGCCAGGTATTCTGACGCGTTGCCCGTGAGCGGGCCCCAGTCCAGCGCGCCATCCACGATCGGCGGCAGCACGGCGTCGTTCCGCACCTGATACACCTGCACCGCGCGCCGGATCTTGCCCAGATCCACCAAGGTCGCAGTGAGCTGGCTGTCTTGGGCCGCGCGAGCAAACTGCGGGATCGAGATCGCCGCGAGGATCCCGAGGATCACCACGACGATGAGGATCTCGATGAGGGTGAAGGCGCGCCAGCGTTGGGCGCGAGGGCGCGAAGCAACGCTCAGGGTGAGATCGCGGGCATGTGACCAAAGGCTGCGGCGGCGTATGGCCATCAGAAGACTCCGTAGGCCTCTCGCGAGGTCGCTGTCCGAAATCGGCCGAGCCTCTTTCGAGGCCCGACCGGTGATGTCACACATTAACAGAGAAGCTTGAAGCCGCTCAGGGAGCCGGGGTCCACTTGCCGGTGACCTCGTCAAAGCCGTTGGCCCAGAAGTTGCCGCTAGCGGCGTCATAGATCCAGCCACCGTCGCCCCTGGCCACGAATGCGGTTGGGGCCGCAGTGCCCGCCGCGACCGTTGCGGTGCCGGTGCGGGGGTTGACGGGCGGGGCCTTCATGTAGGTGTTGCCGTCCGGAGCGAGGTTCGTGCCGGCGACGTTCACCAGGTCCTGGAACGGCGCAGTGGTGAGATCGGGGAAGCCGCCGTTGTTGCGGACGCGGTAGAGCTCGATCTGGCTCTTGATCGTCTGCAACTGGGTCACGACGTTACCGACCTGGGCCTCCTCACTGGCCTTGGTGAACTGGGGGATCACGATCGCGGCGAGAATGCCGAGGATCACGACCACGATGAGGATTTCGATGAGGGTGAAGGCCTTTTTGACAGAACGCTTGATCATTCGCACTACTCCTTAAAACGGACGCCGCGATCCAGAGCCGCCGCCACAGCGGCCCGGGTGGGCGGATCGCCAAGACTCGCCGTCACGCACCATGCGTAACGGTCTGAACCCTGAGGATCGACGCAAGCGCCGAGCGCCTTCAGCACACACGCCGCGACGAATCAAGCGCGTTCGGTTTATGCGGCGCAGGAAACGCGCACGCCCGCGAATGGGTGTGGGGAGGGAGTTATGGGACGTGGCCCCGCCCGCCGTTGGCGGGGGGGGGGACGTCAAGCCCCCGGCGGGTGCCACGCCCGGCGCCGGGGCGGGCTGCGGGGCGGG
>JBBQMD010000099.1:0-5676 GCA_038328575.1 Phycisphaerales bacterium
CCGATGAGGGCGCGGTCAGGGTCGGCGCTGAGGGTGGTTTTGCCGGTGCCGGAGAGGCCGAAGAAGAGGGCGACGTTGGCGGGGTCGTTCTTGGCGACGTTGGCGGAGCAGTGCATGGGGAAGACGCCGGCCTCGGGCATATCAAAGTTCATGGCGTAGAAGAGGGACTTCTTCATTTCGCCGGCGTATTCGGTGCCGAGGATGACGACGAGTTTCTTTTCGAGGCTCTGGGCGATGATGACAGGGGACTTGACACCCAGGGTGGCTTGCTCGGCGGCGGTGAGGCGGCGCTTGCCGGCGTTGATGATGGTCCAGCCGTTGGTCTCGATGGACCACTTGGCGTTGGGGCCAGCGGCCTTGGAGCCCTGGGGGATGAAGAGGGTGCGGATGAAGAGGGCGTGCCAGGCCTGCTCGGTGACGACGCGGGCGTTGAGGCGGTGGGTGGGATCCGCGCCGACGAAGCCCTCGAACATGAAGAGGTCGGGGCGGGCGTTGAGGTGATCGATGGCGATCTTGGTGACGATGTCAAAGTTGGCGGGGGTGATGGGGAGGTTGAAGCCGCCCCAGCCGATCTTGTCGTGGATGGCGGCGGTGTCTTCGAGGTACTTGTCTTTGGGGCTGCGGCCGGTGCGGTCGCCGGTGGTGGCGACGAGGCCGCCGTTAGAGGCGAGCTGGCCCTCGTTTCGGGCGATGGCGAACTCGATGAGTTTGGCGGGGGCGAGGTTGGCGTGGATGCGTTGGGGCGAGAGGTTCAGGGCGCTGAGGAGTGAAGCGGCCATGGGCGGGTCTCCGAAGAGCGGTGCGGGTCCGGCGGGGAGCGTGAAGTGGAGTAAGGGTCGGCGGGCTCCACGATAGCCGTTTGGCGATCCGGCGTGGAGGAGTGGGGAGACAAAGATGAACGGGTTGGGGGAGCGTGCGTATAGTCCTCCCCGGCCCTTGGAGGGCTGAAGTTGGTGGCTGTAGCTCAGTTGGTTAGAGCGCGAGGTTGTGATCCTTGAGGTCGCGGGTTCGAGTCCCGTCAGTCACCCTTTTGCAGAATCGCGAGACGCGAGACGCGAGTTGCGAGCTGAGAGTCTCAAGACGCGGGACGCACGCTTTACAGTTTGCGGAGCACGCTGGCGTGCGGTTGTTTGCCGAGGGCGTCGCACATTTTGCGTTCGTAGTTGGTGGCGACGGCCTGGCCTTCGCCAACCCATGATGGCGGGATGAACGGGCGCAGCTGGAACGGCGGCGCGGGGCGCTGGGGGTTGGGCGTTGTCCAGCGTGCGAAGTGCTCGGTGTCCCAGGCCCAGAGTTCGTCGTGATCGGTGACAATGCGCAGCTCGCCCTCGGGGGTGAGGATGCGGTGGGCTTGCTCCAGGAACGCGTCTTGAATGACGCGGTTCTTGTGGTGCTTTTTCTTTGGCCAGGGGTCGGAGTAGTAGAGGTGAATCACGCGGACGCTGGCAGAGGGGACGCGCCAGCGGACGAACTCCACGGCGTCGGTGCAGAGCATCCGCACGTTGGTCAGGCCCCGACGGCGGACGCGATCGGCGGCGTAGACGAAGAACTCGCGGGCGTATTCGATGCCCAGGTGGTTGACGCCTGGCTGGCTCTGGGCTTGCCCGAGGAGGAAGGAGCCTTTGCCGGAGCCGATCTCGATCTCTAAGGGCTGGTGTGGGGCGGGGAACCAGGCGGGGATGTTAAGGAAGCCGGCCTCGGGGCGAGCGAGGAGGTCGTCGGGGAGGGAGGGGAAGGTCGAGGTTGAGAGTTCGATGGTGCCTGGGTCGAGGTCGCGGCCGCGTGAGAGTCCGAAGGACATGGCGGAGGGTAGACGCGAGGATCAAGACTGAGCGATGAGCGTGGGGTGCGTGTCATGCGGCGGTGGCGGGGGCTGTGGCGCCAGCGTGAAGGGAGAGTGCGCGCAGGAGGCCTTTGAGCAGCGCAGCTTTGCTGATGGGCTTGGTGAGCACTTCGTTGCACCCGGCGAGGATGCAGCGTTTGCGGTCGCTATCGGAGGCGTGGGCGGTGAGGGCGACGATGGGCGCGGTGTACCCGGAGCGACGGAGGGCGGCGGTGGCCTCGAAGCCGTCCATCAATGGCATCTGGATGTCCATGAGGATGGCGTCAAAGGGAGCGCCGGCGCGAAGAGCGCTGAGGGCTTCGGCGACGGCGGCGTGCCCGTTGTCGGCCATGGCGGTGCTGACGCCGGCGGCGTGCAGGAGGGCGTTGAGCAAACGCTGGCTGTCGGCGGCGTCTTCGGCGATGAGGACGCGTGCGGACCGGAGCGTTGAGAGCTGAGCGGGCGAAAGGGGCGAGTTCGTGGCGTGCGCTGGGGCGGTTTCGGAGGTGGCGGTGGGGAGGGTGAGGGTGACGCGGAAGGTTGTGCCGCGGGGGGGCGTGGGGGCGGTGGAGCTGGTGACATCGATTGAGCCGCCCATGAGTTCGACGAGGGACTTGGAGATGGCGAGGCCAAGGCCGGAGCCGCCGAAGCGACGGGCGATGGTCTCGTCGGCCTGTTGAAAGCGTTCGAAGAGGCGGGCGAGCTGGGCCTCGGTCATGCCGATGCCGTTGTCAGAGATCTCAAAGCGGAGGGTGGTGAGGTGGGCATCGAACAGTGGCGGCAGCAGCGCGAGGGTGACGGCGCCGGCGGGTGAGAACTTGATGGCGTTGCCGACGAGATTCACGAGGATCTGGCGGAGACGGGTTTCGTCGCCCAGCACGGCGCAGGGGGTGGGCTGGGTGATGAACGAGAGCGTCACGGCATGTTCGTGCGCACGACCCTGGAGCATCGTGCAGACGTCGGAAGCGATGACGGCGGGGTCGAGCGGTTGCGACTCGAGCGTCATCTTGTGGGCGCCGATCTTGGATGCGTCCAGCAGGTCGTTGATGATCGTGAGCAGGTGGGCGGCGTTGCGGCGGATGGTCTGGACGTGCCCGGGTTCCATCGTCGTGGAGTCGCTGAGGATGTCAGCGAAGCCGATGATCGCGGCCAGGGGCGTGCGGAGCTCGTGCGAGATGTCGGCGATGAACTCGTCGCGCGTGCGGGTGGCGCGTTCTGCGAGAGATCGCGCCCGACGCAGATCTTCTACCACGCGGACGTGTTCGGTCATGTCCACGTGGGTGTTTGTGACGACGTCACGGACATCGGCGATGTTGGTCGCGATAACGCCGGACCGGATGAGGTCGTTCAGAAAGGCGGGCTCGATGTGCGAAGAGAAGTCCATAAGCGTGCGCGCGGCGGTGGCCTTTGGGGAGCTTGTCGGGTTGCCAGTGGATTGCATCGGATGTCGATGACGACGTTTTCAGCGTAGATCGTGGGTTGGCTGAAACTTCGGGGATTCCATTACCCGAAGAACCGGACCCGATCGGAGCGCGTATAGACGACAGACAGAGGGCGAGAACAGTGCGAAGTTTTGAGTGTGGTGACGGAGCGCGGCGTTTATGCCGATAGCTTGTTGGACTGATGTTCCTGGAGAGTGCCCACGTCGCTCACCGGCGCGCGAGGCACATTGAACGATTGCGCGGCGCGCTGGCTTGGGCGGGCGGCGCGATCGCGCTACGGGAGCGAGCCATGAATGACTTCACGGGCGTCCGGTTGCAGAGCAATCTTTCTGAGCGGCACGAGCGGATGGGCACGGGCGACAGCGCGGGCCAGCCGGGGGGCGGCGCCGACCTTGCGTCGCTGATTGATTCGCGGATCGATCGCACGAAGTTCGGGCAGGTGCATTGGGAGGGAACGTTCTACGATTATCTGGACATTGCGCAGCGCAACCCGAGCGTGTTGAGGAACGCGTATCAGCGGGTGTTTGACGCGGTGATGAGCCATGGGGCGGAGCGGTATCGGTTGTTCAAGCGGGACTGCATCCGGTATCATTTTTTCAGTGATCCGTTTGATCAGGGCGCCGACGCGATATTCGGGTTGGATGCGGCGCTGATGCAGTTGGTGGATTTTCTGCGGTCGGCGGCCGAGGGGTACGGGACGGACAAGCGGATCCTGCTGCTGCACGGGCCGGTGGGTTCGAGCAAGAGCACGATCGCGCGGTTGTTGAAGAAGGGCGTGGAGAACTACTCGCGCACGGATGAGGGCGCGTTGTATACGTTTACGTGGAAGCTGGACGAGCACTGCGGCGTGAGCGGGGAGCTGGCGCACGAGTTCCCGTGCCCGATGAACGAGGAGCCGTTGTTGCTGGTGCCGCGGGAAGCGCGGGCGGATTTGATCGGGAAGTTGAACGAGCGGTACACGCCGATGTTTGGCGGCGGGAAGCTGAAGCTGCAAGGGGAGCTGGACCCGTTCTGCCGTCGGATCCACTCGGATCTGATGCGGCACTATGGGGGCGACTGGCGGAAGGTGATGGAGCATGTGAAGGTGCGGCGGGTGGTGCTGAGCGAGAAGGATCGCATCGGCATCGGCACCTTCCAGCCCAAGGACGAGAAGAACCAGGACAGCACGGAGCTGACGGGCGACATCAACTATCGCAAGATCGCGTTGTTTGGCAGCGACAGCGACCCGCGCGCGTTCAACTTTGATGGCGAGCTGAACATCGCCAACCGCGGGATCTGCGAGTTCATCGAGGTGCTGAAGCTTGACGTCGCGTTCTTGTACGACCTGCTGGGGGCGAGCCAGGAGCACCTGATCAAGCCGAAGAAGTTTGCCCAGACGCACATCGACGAGGTGATCATCGGGCACACCAACGAGCCGGAGTATCGGCGTCTGCAGAACAACGAGATGATGGAGGCGTTCAGAGACCGGACGATCAAGATCGACATTCCGTACAACATCCGGCTGGATGACGAGGTGCGGATCTACGCCAAGGACTTTGGGCCGCAGAAGATCAAGAACGTCCACATCGCGCCGCACACGCTGGAGGTCGCGGCGATGTGGGCGGTGCTGACGCGTCTGGAGGAGCCGAAGAAGGCGGGGCTGACGCTGCTGCAGAAGATGAAGCTGTACAACGGCAAGGCGATCCCCGGGTTTACGGAAGAGAGCATCAAGGAGCTGAAGGAAGAGGCGATCCGCGAGGGGATGGAGGGGATCAGCCCGCGGTATGTGCAGGACAAGATCAGCAACGCGATGGTCAGCCGTCAGTCGATCGAGGAGCGGGCGGTGAACCCGTTCATGGTGATGAACGAGTTGGAGAACGGGCTGAGCCACCACTCGCTGCTGAACGACGAGGACATGAAGAAGCGGTACAAGGAACTGCTGGCGGTGGTGAAGGAGGAGTACGAGGACATCATCAAGGGCGAGGTGCAGCGGGCGATCAGCGCCGACGAGGACGCGGTGAAGCGTCTGTGCATGAACTACATCGAGAGCGTCCGGGCGTACACGCAGAAGGAAAAGGTCAAGAACAAGTACACCGGCAAGGACGACGAGCCGGACGAGCGGCTGATGCGGTCGATCGAGGAGAAGATCGAGATCCCTGATAGCCGCAAGGACGATTTCCGCCAGGAGATCATGAACTACATCGGGGCGCTGTCGCTGGACGGGAAGAAGTTTGAGTACAACACGAATGCTCGGTTGTATCGGGCGCTGGAGCTCAAGCTGTTCGAGGACTCGCGCGACACGATCAAGCTCAAGAACCTGGTGAGCAGCGTGGTGGACGACGAGACGCAGGCGAAGATCGACGTGGTCAAGCAGCGGATGATCAAGCAGTTTGGCTACAACGAGACCAGCGCGACGGACGTCTTGAACTACGT
>JBBQMD010000100.1:0-5098 GCA_038328575.1 Phycisphaerales bacterium
ACGCGAGCAGGATGAGCCGCGGCTGGTGTTTCCTGCACAGGCGCTGGACTTGGCGCGTCGGAGCAGCCCGATGTCCAAGAAGGCCAGCCCGGCGCACTGCGAGTTGGTGGAGTCGATCGACGTGACGCTGGACCACATGGACCGACAGTTGCGAGCCCTGCGTGAGGATGTCGAGGGGATGGTGTTTCGCTTTCCGAGCGCCGACGACGGGCCCCCGCCAAGGGCGGCGTGAAGGGGCGGGGAAACGGCAAACGGGAAACGGGAAACGGCAACCGGCAATCGGCAATCGGCAATCGGGAAGCGGGAAACGGCAACCGGCGATCGGCGATCGGAGATCGGCAATCGTGACAAGCCTGCGCTGGGCGGCGATCACGGCGTGTCTCTGCGTTTGTTCTTCCCGGTTGCCGAATGCCGATTGCCGGCTCAGACCGCCGATGGCCGTTTCCTGACATTCACCCAGTCGTGGGCGCTATCGGCGACTCTCCGGCGTCTTCGTCGTCTTTGTCAGCGCGATCGGGGAAGGCTTCGCGTTCCATTTCCAAGACCCACTCTTCCAGCGGCTCGAAGCGCAGCAGGTCCAGTTCCACCGCTCGCCCATCGGGCTTGAGGACCAGCGAGCAGCGAAACTTGTGCCACTTGCGCTTGTCCACGTCTTGCAGGTCTGCGGGCGTGATGGTCTGCCCGTCTTGGAGCGTCAGGGCTTTACGCGCCGGGTCGTAGGCGAATCGCACGCGAAGATTCGTGATCAAGACATAGAGCACGCCGATGAGGACGACGGTGCAGATGCCGAGCATCAGCCATTGCAGCGGGATGTCGAAGGGGTTTAGGGGCTTGGGCGGCGAGGCGGTTTCCCAGCGTGTCTTGAGCTCTGCGAAACGAGCGGCGGGGTTGGGCAGGCTGGTGTTTTCCGGCTTGAGGTCGCCCACCAGCGCCAGCGAATCAAGCCAGTCGAGGCGGGCCGACTCCATCGCGGCGCTGTTGTCGGTGGTCGCGGCTCGTCGCAGGTCGTCGCGGCGCGTGGCCAATGCAGCGGCCTCGGGCTCGGGATTTGCAACGCCAGCGCTAGAAAGCTTGTTGGCCTTGGCGGCCGCCTGAAGGTATTGGAACTCTTTGTAGGCGGCGTCTTCGCGCCCGCGGGCTGGCAGGATTGAGCCGCCGTCCCAGATGCACCAGATGCCGAAGCCGCTCAGGACGACGATGTAAATGGTCATCCATATGAGCCACTTGCGGGAGATCACGGTGTGCTGAAGTTCGGTGGACTCGGGCGGCATGCATTGGACTCCTCGGAATCGCTCGAAGCGTAGGGAGTCTTGATCATCGGCCCGATGCGGGGGCCGCTGCGCTAGTGTGTGTCAACATGGATACAGCGACATCGCAAGAGGGCGCGGGTTGGACTTCGGCCGGGGCGCAGGCGGGGCAGGCGGGTGGGGCGGCGGGCGGTGTGTTGCGCGGGAAGGAGAGGCCTCAGGTGGTGATCATCGGGGGCGGGTTTGCGGGGCTGGTGTGCGCGCGGGGCCTGGCGAAGTCGGCGTGCGAGATCACGCTGCTGGACCGGCGAAATCACCACGTGTTCCAGCCCTTGCTGTATCAGGTGGCGACGGCGGGGTTGTCGCCAGCGCAGATCGCGGCTCCGATCCGGCGGGTACTGGCGGCGCAGAGGAACTGCCGCGTGTTGATGGCGGAGGTGGTGTCGGTGGATGTGCCGGGGCGGCGGGTGATCCTGGCCGATGGGGAGTTGGGGTACGACTATCTGGTGGTGGCGTCGGGGGTGACGCACAGTTACTTTGGGCGCGACGATTGGGAGGATTTGGCGCCGGGGCTGAAGAGCCTGGAGGATGCGACGGAGATTCGACGCCGGCTTCTCATGGCGTTTGAGCATGCGGAGGTGCAGACTGATCCGGCGGCGCGGCGGGCCGCGATGACGTTTGTCGTCGTCGGCGGCGGGCCGACGGGCGTGGAAATGGCGGGCGCGTTCGCGGAGATCGCGAGCCAGACCGTCGCGAGCGACTTCCGCTCGATCCGAACATCCAGCGCGAGAGTGATGTTGATCGAAGCGGGCGATCGGGTGCTGATGTCGTATGCCCCGAAGCTCAGCGCGCGGGCCAAGCGCGACCTTGAGGAGATGGGCGTGCAGGTGATGACGCACTCGCGCGTGGTGAGTATCGACGAGCACGGCGTCCTCGTGCAGACTACGCCGGCGGAGTCGTTGCCCGCGGGAACGCCGGCGCCGACGCTGCGCGTCGATTCGGATTGTGTGGTGTGGGCAGCGGGCGTGAAGGCATCGCATCTGGGCAAGTCGATCGCCGAGAGTTCGGGGGCGGAAATGGATCGCGTCGGGCGTGTGAAGGTGAACGCAGATCTTTCGGTCGGGCGGCACCCGGAGGTGTTTGTGTGTGGCGACTTGGCGAGCGTTCTGCAGCGTGGAGAGACGGTACCGGTGCCCGGAGTCGCGCCGGCGGCGATGCAGATGGGCGCGTACGCCGCGAAGGTGATCGCCAAGGAGATCAAGAGCGGCGTGTGGAAGACGCGGGATGGCGAGGGGGATGCTGGCAACGCTGGGCCTGGGGCGGTGGCCGGTCGGGCGCCGTTCTCGTATTTGAACAAGGGGGAGATGGCGACGATCGGGCGGGCGCGGGCGGTGGGCGTGATCGGGTTCGGATTGAACTACCCGCTGACGGGTTTCATCGCGTGGCTGCTGTGGGCGCTGATACACATCTCGTATCTCATCGGGTTCCGTAATCGACTGTTCGTGCTGATCGATTGGGTCTGGTCGTATGTGTTCTTTGAGCGCGGCGCGCGGCTGATTACGGGGGAGCGGGGATCAAAGAGCTCGCTCTAGTTCTCCCGGTGGTGCGACGTTCACTGCGCGCTTGGAGATGGAGTAAGGCAAACTGAAGCGAAGTCGACTGCCCGAACGGCAGTTTGGCACGAGCGAAAGCTGGCAGATCGGCTTGTGCTTGGCTTTGGTTCGGTCGGGTGAACGGTGGTGACGGCGCAGAATCAGCCTATATAGCGGCAAACTGTGCAAAGCGAAGAACGGCACGCGAGTCGCTGCCGATATCCCCGGACCGGGCGTGAGGGACGCCGCGGATGCCAAGGGCTTGTCGGAGATTGGAGACGGCGTGGTGTGGGGCGACATCGAAGATGAAGGAAAGTCCAGATCGAGGCGGGCGTAGTTTGAAATGGCGGGCGCATGAATTTGATCCGGGGCGAGACTTTGGACGAATAGGCATAGGGCAGGCTGACGAACGGCTTCGGCACCGGGGAAGTATGAGTTGAGACGTCTCGGCCTCGCAGAGGCCCTGACCGAGTGGACGGTGTGGGACGAGATGAACGGCGCGGGCTTGTGTCTGGCGCCGGGTTTGGAGTGAGGCGAACGGCTGGTGTGTCCCACGCACCGATCCGACGCCGCTTGGGACAGGCGCTGTCCCGCTCAGGCCGTGGCGCATGGGAGAACCCTGTGTGCGGACGGGCTTGGAGGAGGCTGAAATGTTTGAACGCTTTACCGATCGTGCCCGCAAGGTGATGGCGCTGGCGAACCAGGAAGCGCAGCGGTTCAACCATGAGTACATCGGGACCGAGCACATCCTGCTCGGCCTGGTGAAGGAAGGCTCCGGCGTGGGGGCCAACGTGCTGAAGAATCTGGACATTGACCTGCGGAAGGTCCGGCTCGAGGTGGAGAAGCTGGTGAAGCCGGGTCCGGAAATGGTGACCATGGGCAAGCTGCCGCAGACGCCGCGCGCCAAGAAGGTGATCGAGTATGCCATTGAGGAGGCGCGGAACCTCAACCACAACTATGTTGGCACCGAGCATCTGTTGCTCGGGCTGCTGCGCGAGCACGATGGCGTGGCTGCGCAGGTGCTGATGAACCTGGGCCTGAAGCTGGACCAGGTGCGCGAGGAAGTGTTGAATCTGCTGGGCGCAGGGACCGAGACCGACGACGCCAGCGGCGCCGGTGGCGCTCGCGATGCATCGCCCAGTTCTGGCTCCGCACGTTCAAGCGAGGCCCCCAGCGAGTCGGGCTCAAGCCCGCGCGGCGGCAAGAGCAAGACGCCGGCGCTGGATTCGTTTGGTCGCGATTTGACCGAGCTTGCCAAAGAGAACACGCTGGACCCGGTGATCGGGCGCAGCAACGAGATCGAGCGGCTGGTACAGGTGCTGTGCCGTCGTACGAAGAACAACCCGGTGCTGCTGGGCGAGGCGGGCGTTGGCAAGACGGCGATTGTCGAGGGATTGGCACAGGAAATCGCGAAGGGCAATGTGCCGGAACTATTGCGCGAAAAACGGGTAATCACGCTTGATCTGGCGTTGATGGTTGCGGGAACCAAGTATCGCGGGCAATTCGAAGAACGGATCAAAGCCGTGATGGATGAAATCCGGCGGGCAAAAAACATCCTGCTCTTTATCGATGAGTTGCACTCGATTGTCGGCGCGGGCTCAGCGGAAGGCACGATGGACGCGTCGAACATTATCAAGCCGGCTTTGAGCCGCGGTGAAATGCAATGTATTGGCGCGACGACCCTGAACGAATATCGTAAATACATCGAGAAGGATGCGGCTTTAGAACGCCGTTTCCAGGCGGTAAAGGTTGAGGCCCCGTCCGTCGATGAGGCGATCCAGATTCTGCAAGGGTTAAAGCAGAAGTATGAAGACCATCATAAAGTTGATTTCACGGATACGGCGATCGAGGCGTCGGTCAGGCTTTCCGACCGGTATTTGACAGGCCGTTTTCTACCAGATAAAGCGATCGATGTGATGGACGAAGCGGGCTCGCGCGCTCGCATCGGTGCCATGACTCGCCCGCCTGACGTCAAAACGTTGGAAGTAGAAATCGAAGAGATCAAAACTCGAAAAGAGCGTGCGATCAAAGAGCAAGATTTTGAAGGCGCCGCCGCCATGCGCGATAAAGAGAAGCAGGCGAAGGAGAAGATGGAGTCTATCCTGAATGCCTGGCGTACGACTCGTGAAGAAAAGCGCGTGACTGTGGATGAGGACGATATTTTGCACGTCGTAGCCAAGTGGACTGGCATTCCGCTTAAACGGATGGAGCAAGGCGAAGCGCAGAAATTGCTCGCGATGGAAGAGGAGCTCGGCCACG
>JBBQMD010000101.1:0-5070 GCA_038328575.1 Phycisphaerales bacterium
GACTAGTTTCAACCACATTGGTAGGAAGAAGGAGAAGCACGTGAAGAATACCGTTCTGATGAGTCTTCTGTCCGTCGCAGGCCTCGCGGCCTCGGCAAACGCCCAGTACAGCTTTCAGGGCGCCCTCGTCCTGGACAACGATCCGCGCCTCGCCGCGATCGGTGTCAACTACGGCACCGCCTCGCTGCTCCCCGGCCCGGGCGCAACCGCCGTCGGCATCACGCTGCTGGTCCGCGTGACCTCGGAGGGCACCACGCCGAACCTCGGCCTCGCCGCCTTCCAGGGCGGTGGCTCGTCCAGCGCCCCCAACAGCATCTTCTACCACAACGACAGCGTGTCGGACCAGACCACGGCCCTGTGGACCTCGGCGGCCAACGCCCTGTCCCGTGGCGTGATCAGTGGCACCGGTTCCAACCGCGGTCTGCTTAGCTACGGGTCGGGTCCGGCGGCCGTCAACTTCCGTAACTTCGTTGGTCTCGCCAACCCCAACCGCAACACGCCCGGCACCAACGGCACTATCAATGCTTTGACCAACAACAACCAGCCGACCAACAACGGCTTCAACAACTACAACGGCGCTGGCAGCAACGCCGGCAACCATAACGGCTGGGTCGGCGTCCCGACCTTCGGTGAGTTCGACGGCACCCGCCCCGCGACCGCTGCCAACAGCTACCCCTCAGCTCCCGGCTCCGCCGCGATCCTCTCGGTGACCGCCAGCCGCTCTCCGGTCACGCCCGCGCTCGACGGGGACGACAACCCTCTCCCCTCGTTCACGAACTTTGCTGGCGGTGGTCTGGCCAACGCCATCGCTGGCTCTGACCAGGATGCGGACGACGCTGGCGTCCAGTCCGTCTGGTACGGCGTCTACCACTTTGTCTTCACCCCCCGCACCAACCTCGGTGACCTGGATCGCACGGTGACCGTGTTCGGCTCGGGCTTCGCTCTCGCCGCCCGCGACGCTGGCTTTGCAGGTGGCACCTGGATCCCGGTACCCACCCCGACCAACATCGCTGTGGTGATCTCCCCGATCACCTTCCAGGTCCCCACCCCCGGTGCGATGGCGCTCCTGGGCCTCGGCGGTCTGGTCGCTGGTCGCCGTCGCCGCTAAGCAGCGGTTGATGGGCCTCGTCTGACGACGACGAAACTTTCCGTGCTTCATCCGCGGGGTCTCCTTTACTGGAGACCCCGTTTTTATTTTTGGACTCTGGCGATCACGACCCGCAGCAGCACGCTTACACCCCAGGATTCCGTGAGCATCCGCGATCGCAGGGCGCGAGTCGGCACCCCAGTCGCCCCCCGGGGGTGCGACAGTGCAAAACGTCGCCATGCGATTTCACACCCGCCAGCTCAATACCGAGGCACGCTCGAGTCCACCGTCAGCGACCACAGATCAATCCCACCAGCCAACGACTTCACGTTGGTGAAGCCCAGGGCCCGGAGCGCCGCCGTCACCCGCAGTGAGCGGACCCCATGGTGGCATTGGACGATGATCGGACCCGCGCGCCCTCCCCGCTCGTCCTCGAGTTCATCCGCGCGCCGTTCAATCTCACTCATCGGAACATGCACCGCGCCGGCAATCCGGTTGAACGCCCACTCGTCATCTCGCCGACAGTCCAAAAGCACCGGGCGGCTGGCGCCGTCCTCAAGCAGCGACGCCGCTGCGTCCCTTGGCGTCACCTCCCACTCAGGCTTGAACGGATAGCCAATCGGCAAACCGCGAGGGTCCAGCGCTATCGCGGGGGCAAGGTTTGCGGGTGCTGCATTCGGGCGCGCGGGGTGGGCGGTCACATGAGAGCCAGCACCGCCGGTCACCGGCGAGCCTGGCGGTAGGGAGGGCTCGCGGCGTGAAGGTTGATCGTTCACAGTGGGCTCCCGGCGGGGGGAAGCGGCTCGGTGCCAGGGGCTTCCGGAACGCGGACACCTAGCCGGCTCGGCGCGATGCTCACCTGCGGCCGCGGCTGCTTCCCGGTTTGCAAGCCCGACCATTGCGACGACACGCCGGGCGGTTTCATCAGCAGGCGCGGCACCAGCAATGCCCCGTCGGCCAGGGCCAACGCCGGAACCGCGAAGCCTTCGGCCAGCGAGATAAGCCGGTCGTCATCGTTTGGCGTCTGCAGCGCGGAGTCGAGGCTTGGATAGTCGCCGATCTGGCGAGCCTGCGAATCGGTAAGCGTGTGGTTGACGACATACGCCGGGTCGGTCTCGACCTGACCGATGGAATACGTCTCGCGCTGCACGCCCCACTTCGCGCGAGAGAGGCCGTGAACGGAGAGCGGGTCAGAGCGTCCCGGCACGAGGGCGGCGACGCCTGCCGGTCGCGCCGTGGCTTGATAGTCGATCGCCTCAAGCTGGGTGAGCGCGAAGCCGGTGTCATCGTGCGCGCGAACGCAGCCGCTGAGCGAGCCGAGGACAGTCAACAGCGAAGCTTGAACAAGAACCGCACCGCGCGTTGAAGTCTGCATCAGTGAGTCTAGGTTTGCGGCGCGAGCCCGGACAGATGCGCCCCCGCGCGATGATGCCGGCACCGAGAACGTCCAGACCAGCTCGGCTGATGCGTTGTCACCATTCGTTGGCGCGATTCAGTACCGCTTGGCACCGTTCTTCTCTAGGCGCCCTTCGTCGCTTGCCGCACGGCCTCAAAGCAGATCGGCAGATCAAATCCGCGCCGCGCAAGCAGCGCCGTGAGGCGTCGGCGTTGGACACTGGGCTCGAGCACGCGCCGCGAAGTCATGGCTCGCGAGAGCGTGCGTTTGAGCAGGGCCAGCGCGTCGGTAAGCTGGTCCCGCCTGGGCTTGAGCTCGGCGAGCGTTGCGTTGATGATGGCTTCGGGCACGCCGCGCTGCATCAGCTTGGTGCGCAGGAGGCGCGGACCCGTGCGCCCCGCCGCCGTGCGCGACGCGGCGAAGTTCTGGGCGTACAGCTCGTCATTGATGAGCCCGCGAGCCAGAAGGTTCTCAATCACCGGGGTGATGTCCGCGGCACCAAACCGCTTGCGTTTGAGCTTGTGCGCCAGGCCGGTGGAGGTCTGCGCCGCCCGGCTGAGCAATCGAAGCGCCGCGGTGCGACAGAGCAGGCGCGACTCAGCCATGCGGATCCGCTCGGCGAGGTCTTCGGTCAGGATCACGCCAGCGGCCAGCGCCAGGCCGTGCGCGTCGGCCTGGCTGATCGACCCGGCCCGCTTGCCCTTGACGCGGATGAGAAACGCGCCGTCGAGCCGCGCCTGCGGCGTGAGCGAAGAAATCGCCTTGCCGATCAGCACGCTGAGGTCCGGCGGCTCACTCGGAGCACGCTTGTTTCGGCGAGATGAAGGCACCATGCTCACGTTGACAGCGTACGCGAACGTGAAGCGGCGCGGGGCGCCGCTTCGGCCGTCTGCTACCGCGCTTCGGAAAGTTCCACTTGAAGCGTCGAAAGCTCGCTCAGCGCTTTGCCATCAGCAGCGCGGTGCGCGGCTTGGATGCCCGCCTGAACGGTCACTCGCGCGCCGGGCAGATCGCCCACTGCCTGCTGTGAGCGGGCCTTGTGGTAGTACCCGTAGCAATAGAGCGGGTCGATCACCAGCGTCCGGTCAAAGAACGCGCACGCCGTCGCGTGGTCGCCCAGCTTGGCGTGCTCCTGCGCGATGGCGTAGAGCACGAAGGTGTCGCGCTCATCGAGGGCCAAGAGCTTGGTGAGTTTGGCGAGGCGGTCGGTCACTGGCGTGCTCATGCGTGAAGCGTACCGCGACGGCCCGTCAATCGCGCCCATTGAGGGCGAAGCGTGCCTTCAGCGCAAGACATCCGCAGCGTTGCGGCGAAGGTTCGGGGCAAACACGCCGTCTCTCAGCGCCGACGCACAGTCTGCCGTTCTTCCCAGCGCGCAGGAAGACGAGTTTCCTCACCGCTCTGTCGGGCTCTGACGCCCGCAGTCAGCGATAGAATCGGGCGAGATGAATACGGAATACTCTCCGTCAGCGCTCGACACCCGCCCAACGAGGGCGGGTCACTCCGGGCCAGTTGCATGCAAGGACTTTCGATGACCAACACTGAACGTGACGCCCTCGGAGCCATCTGCCTCTTCGCGGTCTTTGCCGATGGCACGCCTGACGACGCCGAGCGCGCCCGCATCAAGCAGATCGGCTCCACGCTCGGATCCGACAGCGGCCTCTCCGACGAGGTGTACGAGCGTGTGGTCTTCAAGCGCACGACCATCGCCCAAGAGGCCGCGGCGCTCTCGACGCCCGAACTCCGCATCCAGGCCTTTGAGCTTGCGCTGGGCGTCTGCGATGCTGACGGCAAGACCAACGAAGCCGAGCGAGCCTTTCTCGACGCGCTGGCCGCAACCCTCGGCGTGCCCGCCGAGCACGCCAGGGCCGTGCGTGAACAGGTTGATCTCCTCGCAGATGATCCTGTCGACCACGCCGTTTCTGCCGCGGTGCTTCCCGCCGCCATGGTGCTCGCTGCTCCCGGTCCGGCCGGAGCGAACCCTTCTGTCAAGGAGCAGGAGATCGACGGCACCATCCGCAACCACGCGATCCTGTGCAGCGCGCTGGAGTTGCTTCCCCAGGGCCTCGCCTCGGCCGCCATCATCCCGATCCAGATGAAGATGGTCTACTCCGTCGGCAAGCAGTTCGGCTATTCGCTTGATCGCGGACACATCGGCGAGTTTCTGGGCACCATCGGCGTGGGCATGACCGGCCAGGTCGTCGAGTCGTACGCACGCCGAATCATGGGCGGCCTCATCGAGTCTCTCGCCAGCAAGGTCGTCGGCAAGTCCATCGCCAAAACCGTCGGCGGCCTCACCCGCACCGGCGCCGGCGCCGCCATGACCTTCGCAACAACCTACGCGCTCGGGCAAGTCGCCAAGCAGTACTACGCTGGCGGCCGAAAGCTCGCCGCCGTCGATCTTCGCCAGCTCTACACACGTCAGATGGAGACCGCCAAGACCATGTACGAGCAGCACAGGCCGATGATCGAGCAGCAGTCTCAACGCCTGAACCCCGCGCAGATTCTGAGCATGGTCCGAGGCGCGTAGACCAAACGAAATCGACGCACGCGAAGCATCGCGCCGCCCGCTCCCGGGCTCTCGCGC
>JBBQMD010000102.1:0-4891 GCA_038328575.1 Phycisphaerales bacterium
GCCGGCGGAGATCGTGTCTGGGATGATGGTTGGCGTCACCGCATCGCGGACGAGGGTCGCGGCGTAGGGCAAAGTGGTCGCTGCGACACCGGTGACGCGATAGATCACGCGCGAGGCGGTCTCATTGGCGTACCACTGGACGGTGCGGGCCGGGGTCGTCGTGGCCGCGCTGGTCTGCACGGCGGAATCGGTGGTTGCGTTGGGAACGCCGGCGGTCTGGGTGCGCCCGCGGAGCGTGCCGGTGTGTACCCCTATTTCGGTGGTCAG
This sequence comes from Phycisphaerales bacterium, assembly GCA_038328575.1. Classification (GTDB taxonomy): domain Bacteria; phylum Planctomycetota; class Phycisphaerae; order Phycisphaerales; family UBA1924; genus JACVCS01. The sequence goes on from JBBQMD010000102.1 coordinate 268, forward strand.
CGTCAGGCGATAACGCCAGATGCCAGCGGAGGGGGCGGCGGTGGTGGTGACGTCGAAGTTGTCCGAGCTGGCCGCGCCAACAACGGTGGTCGATGCGCCGGTGGTTGAGCCGGAGATCGTGTCACCCGGTGCCATCGGGGAAACGACGTTCGGGGTGATCTTGGTGTCGTTGGGCTCGACTTCCGGGAAATCGACTGCGAACACGCTGGGGCCAACAAGGCCCACACAGGCGGCCGCGAAGACCGCTTTCCGATTGAACATTCTCATTGACAACTCCTCTTTAGCCAACACTCGCCTGCGATCATTGGGTCGCAGATCCCGTGAACACGTGGACGGAGCCGCGAAAGCGGACCCGGGGGTCATGCTCAAAGAGCCTACACGAAATTCTCGCGGTTGCAGAAAAATCACCAAAAACCTGACACAATTGCTCTGAACGTCCCTGGGGCTTTCACCAACAAACAAAACCTGGCTTCGTGGTACCAGCGGTCGGAGGTCGACCGGCGCGATGACCGCGCTATGGAAGACCAGTATTTCACCTGAGGCAAGACCAGTTGGGTCAGACAAAGGTCAGGCCAGCCAATCCCAACGGCTCGCGGACGAAGAAGGGCTCGCCGAACGCGGCCTCGATTCGTGAGCCGAAGTACGCGGCTTCGATGTCCAGGCGGGCTTCGAGGCCCGCGTTGGCGGTGTGGGGGCCGAGCTGGGATTGGTACGCTCCGATCGCGGCGCGCCGGGCCTCGATGGTCGGCGTGATGTCCATGATGAAGCTGGGCTGCGGGACGATCTTGAGGTGGGTTGCGAAGTAGTAGATGAGCCGCGTGGGATGGATGGGGGGCTGACCCTCGTCGCCGGGCATCGAGAGCTTGCTGAGCTTGGCGTCGAAGCGGGCGTCCTCGCAGATGCGCGTCGCGGCGAGGTGGTCTGGATGGGCATCCTCAAAGTACGGGACAAACAGCATTGTTGCGCGCACGCGTCGGATCACGCCGGCGACGCTGTATCGCGACGCCAGGTCGTGTGTGATCTGGCGGTTGCGCAGGCCGAGGTTGATTCGCGCGACGGGGTTGTCTGCGGGAGAAAGGGCCGCGGTGGCTTGGAGCGTTTCGCGGGCGCGGATCTGGACCGAGCCGTGGGGGGTCGGCTCGCCGTCGGTGAGGTCCAGGATTGTGACGCGATGGCCCTGTTGCGCCAGGAGCGCGATGGTTCCACCCATGGTGAACTCGGCATCGTCTGGGTGCGGGGCGATGATGAGGACGGAGGCCATGGCCAGACGATACTCGCGCGAGCGAGGCGACGCGTCACTCGTCGTTGGAATGGATGACGACCAGGCCGATGAGCTCGCCGGAGGGCGCGGGGTTGGCGGGCGTGGCGTTGGCGCTGGCGCTGTCGGCGGTCGCTGCGCTTGGAGCGCCGCTTTGAATCTGGGCCTGCATGACGCGATCGGGGCGCTGGGTTGCGAAGAAGCCGCCGCCATTGAACGCGACGTTGTAGCGGTCCTTGAAATCGAAGAGATTGAGCGTCAGTGACTGGCCAACGCCAAGGCCCGGGAACTCGCGGCTGAACCACGCGTTGATCCACACACGTCCTGCGGGCAGCGGTTTGGCGGTGGTGTTGGTCATCACGATGTCGGTGGAGTCGCGTTGAACTTGGACATCGACCGTCGCGCCCTGCGTGAGCGTCGGGTACGTTGGGCCGTCGAGCGTCTGGTCCGACGCGCAGCTGGCGACGGCGAGCGAAGCAAGGACGAGGAACGGCGCGAGCGTGCCTGCGGCGCCGCGGCGTGGGCTTTGGGTGCGCTGGGTGCTGAGGCTGGGCGAGTCGGGGTTCGTCATCATGCACCTATCATGGCAGCAATGGCGACACATGGCAACAACGCCACACCGCCGGCGCCCGCGATTGCGCCCGGTTCGGAGGGGATAGACCCGGCGGAGGTCGCGCGCGAGCTGGCACGCCGGTGGCCGGCGCTGGGCGAGCCTTCGTCTGGCGGCGCGTCGTTTGGGCGGGGCGGACTGGACCATCGCATCGCGAGGCTGGTGCCGGGCTTTGACGCGCCGTTTTTTCAGGCGGGGCTGGCGGGGTATTCCGACGCCGCGATGCGGATCGTGGCGCGCCGGCTTGGTGCGCCGTATTGCGTGACCGAGGCGCTGCTGGATCGGATGCTGCTGGGCGGCGGGCATGGCTTTGACAAAGCGGATCTGGAGATGCTGACCGATGCGCTGCCGTGCGGGCGCGAGGACACGCCGCTGTCGGGCCAGATCATCGGGAGCGATCCGGATGAGATGGCGGCGGGGGCGCTGAAGATGCTTGAGCAGGGCAAGCGCCCGGACAAGGCGTATCGCGAGATCGCCTATGGCCCGGGGCGGCAGCCGCATTACGTGGACACGCGATGGAAGGTGGGCGCGGTTTCGGCGGACGGAACGGCAATCGGTGAGGCGGACCTGGGCGAGGCGACGTGCGAAGACGACTGCACGCCCGAAGCGCTGTTGGCGCTGGCGATTGAGCAGCCGCCAGAAAGCTACGACCCGCGGAGCGTCTTCGTTCCGACGCCGCCACGCCCGCGCGAGGTTTCACCGCTCAGTACTCAGCACTCATCGCTCAGCACTGCTGCCTCGCCTGCTGGTTTGTCGTTCGCGACGATGGATGTCAACCTCGCCTGCCCGGTGAAGAAGATCGATCGCAAGTCTCGCGGCGGGCACTGGCTCAGCCAGCCCGATGGCGCGATCGCGATTCTCAAAGCGGTGCGAGAAGCGCTGCCAGCGGAGGTGCCTTGCACCGTGAAGCTGCGGCGCGCGTACGACGACACCCCCGAGATGGCCCGAAACTTTGAGATCATCTTCAACGCGGCGTATGAGCTCGGCTACGCGTGGGCGACGGTCCACGCCCGCACTGTGGAGCAGAAGTACATCGGGCCCTCGCGCTGGCCATTTCTGAAGGATCTGTGCTCGCGCCACCCAGACAAGCCGGTCTTCGGCTCCGGCGATATCTGGGACGCGCCGGACATCTTCTGCATGATCGCGTATACCGGTGTTGTCGGCGTCAGCGTGGCGCGCGGCTGCATCGGCAACCCGTGGATCTTTCGCCAGGCTCGTCAGATGCTGGCTGGCCAGACGCCCACGAGGCCAACGCTGAGCGAGCAGCGGGCGGTGCTGCTGGATCACTTCGAGATCTCACGCGTCATCAACGGCGAAAAGGCCAGCGGGCGCATGATGCGAAAGTTCGGCATCAAGTTCGCGCAACACCACCCAGACCCGGACGCAGTGAAGCAGAGGATGATCGGCGTGAGCACGCTGGGGGATTGGATGGCGGTGCTGGATGCGCTGTACTCATCGCCTTCGGCGGCGCCGGTTGCCTAACTGGCGACGCGCCGCGCTGAGGGATGTGAGCGCTCGGCTCACGCCCCGCCGACGGTGAGCGACACGCCCTTGCCCTTGTGATCATGCGCGGCTTTTTCCCAGCCGCTGCCGAGCTCGCCGATCGGGTCCGGCGGGATGATTTCGACTTTCTTTTCGCCGAGCTTGGCCTCGCCTCGCTTCACCTTGTCCTGGAGCTTCAGGCACTCTTCCAGGAGCTTGGCGAGGATTTCTTCCTCGGGCACGTTGGCGACTTTTTCGCCCTGGACGTAGATGATGCCGCGACGGTCGCCGGCGAAGACGGCGACGTCAGCGCCCTCGGCCTCGCCCGGGCCGTTGACGATGCAGCCCATGACTGCGAGCTTGATGGGAATTTCGATCTTGGTGCTGACCTGGGCGCGGACGTCCTGCACGAGCGAGACCAGATCGACCTGGATGCGCCCGCAGGTGGGGCAGGCGATGAGCTCGGCGCCCTTGCGCTCGCGAGCGCCGAGGGAGTAAAGCATTTCCAGGCCGTCTTCGACTTCGTACTTGCTGTCGCTGGCGTAGGAGATGCGGATGGTGTCGCCGATGCCGTTGGCGATGAGCGTGCCCAGCGCGACGACCGAGCGGATGCAGCCGGTCTCTTTGGGGCCGGCGTGGGTGACGCCCAGGTGCAGCGGGTGGTCAAAGCGTTTGGAGATCTCGGTGTACGCGTCAACGACGGTGGGGACGTCCATCGACTTGGCGCTGATGACGATGTCGTGGAAGTCCTGCTCGTAGAAGATGTCGAGGTATTCCTCGAGCTTGGTGATCATGATGGCCAGGAGGTAGCCGCGCTTGTTGTCGTGGAAGAACGCGCCGAGTTCCTTGAGGCGCTTCTGCTTGTCGCGGCGCTCGATGATGGAGCCCTCGTTGACGCCGATGCGGATGGGGATGCCCTTGCCGCCTTGGGCGGCCTTGCAGGCGTTGATGACCTCGATGACCTGCCCGCGGTCTTGGATGTTGCCTGGGTTCAGGCGGATCTTGTGTACGCCCGCCTCCACGGCCTCAAGCGCGCGCTTGAAGTGGAAGTGGACGTCGGCGACGATCGGCACGCGCACCTGCGGGATGATCTCTTTCAGGGCGTCGGTATCTTTCTTTTCAGGCACGGCGACGCGAACGACCTCGGCCCCGGCCGCGGTGAGGCGGTTGATCTCGGCGACGCACTTATCGATCTCGTGCGTGTAGCCGGTGGTCATCGTCTGTACGCTGATGGGCGCAGGCGTGGTGCCATTCAGCCCGCCGCCGATGCGGAC
>JBBQMD010000103.1:0-4791 GCA_038328575.1 Phycisphaerales bacterium
AGCGGGTAATAGAAGCCGTAGGAACGCTCCAGCGTGTGGCGATACGCGTCGAGCGTGAGCGTTTCACTTGTCAGGTCAAGAGCGGCTTCAATGGCGTCGTGCTCAGGACGAGTTTCGGCCCTGAGGCGAGCAAGGATGGAAGTTGGGCTTTGAGAGGTTTCAACGTTCATATGGCGGCCTCCGCAAAGTTCACGCTCGACCGCTGCGGACAGCCCGCGCCTGCGTCTGCCGGTTGCACGCTCTCCGGCGGGAACTGGAGGCCCGGCGTGGCCTTGACGACACGCTGATCATCCTAGACGAGGTTGAGCAAGTCGGCGGACAGGCCGCCGCCAAAGGTGTGGTCCGGGCCCGGGTACTGCCACCACGACGACCTCTTCGGGGTCGGTTCGCCAACGGCGACGCGGTCCGGGGGTCGCGCTCGAAGACTCGCTTGACCCCCGGCTACGGGCATCAAGCTCTTCGGGCTGGAGGCATCCGCGCCATGCGCCTACTGGTTCTTCTCTCGCCCCCGGCCGCGACTGTTCATGCCATCGCCGCCACTGCTCATGCCATGGCCGCCATGAGTCATGTCATCGATCGGCCTCGCAGCGCTCGCATGGCCCCAATCCCAGGGCCCCGGTATGCCGGTGGTCAGGGCTTGGAAGCCGCGCAGGCGCTCGCCGATAACGATGCCCGTGTTCGTCACCTCGTACTCGCGCGTGTCGATCGAGTGCTTGCCGCTGCGCATCTTGACGACCATGAGCATGCGCCGCAGTTGGCCATCCAGCGAGACGTAGCGAAGGCGGATGATGGCATCAGAAAGAAACGAGATGGCGTAGTTGGACAAGCCCAGCGAAGTAAAGTCTTCTTCGACCTCGACTGTCGAGATGACCGTGACGCCCAGGCGCGTGAGCGCGACAATCATGCGATAGAGGCTCTCGCGGAAATCCGTCCGGAAGCCCGGCGCGAGCGCCAGCTCAAAGCCCACCAGGGAGTCGATCACAACTCGCTTGGCCTTGGTCCGCTTCACGGCGCTGACGATCTCGTGGACGGTCTCATCCACCGAGAGGTCCAGCGGCCGCAGGTAGAGCACCTCCAGCGTGCCGTTCTTGCGAGCCGCATCAAGTTTGAAACCCATCTTGCCAGCCCGGGCCACGTAGGCGTTGGACAGTTCTTCAAAGACGGCGATGACTCCCGGCTCGCCCGCCTTGAGCCCCTCGGCAATGAAGTGGGTGCCCAGGATGGTCTTGCCCGAACCAGATGGCCCGGCCAGCAGCACGCTCTGCCCCGCAGCGATGCCCCCGCCCAGCATGGTGTCCAGTTCGGGCACGCCGGTGAACTGCCGCTGGGTGCTGTGCTTCTTGTCGGTGGGCGCGGTCAGGCCAAAGGTGCGCGGGAAGACCTGTAGGCCGTCGCCGGTGATGCGAAAGGTGTGCAGGCCGGGGACCGTCTCCTGGCCGCGGCACTTCATGACCTGCATCTTGCGCACGATCGAGCTGCGCTCGGTGGACTGCGAGAGCCAGAAGAGCCCATCGGCCACGGTGAAGACCGGGTTGTCGCGGATCTCGGCCTCCATGTACTCGCCGATCAGGAACGTGGTGGCCTGCCAACTGGTCAGGTGCAGGGCCAGCCGCTGCACGAAGCCCTGAAGCTCGACCTCGCCGCCGCCGTTGCCGGCCTGGGCCTTGCGAACCACGGTGCGGAAGGAATCCACCACCACGATGCCGGGTTGGATGACCGCAACCTGCTTGACGATCTCGTCGAGCACCGCGCCCAGATCCTTCTCCAGCACCAGCTCGCTCAGGTTGACAAAGCGGATGGCCTTGTTGAGCATGGCCTCGTTGAAGAACGAGTATTGCTGCTGGTAGCGCAGCATCTTGATGGCTGGCTCGCCCAGCACCGTGAAGTAGACCGCGGGCTTCTTCACCGTGGCGGTCGCGAACATGATCTGGTGCGCCAGCGTGGTCTTGCCGCAGCCTGGCGAGCCAGCGATGATGTTGAAGGAGTATTCGGGCAGGCCGCCGCCCAGCACCTCGTCAAGACCGGGAACACCGGTCTTGAGCTTGCGGATGATGACTTTGCTGCGGGCCGTGGCGGCGGGCGTGGTGATGGGCTTGCTGATGGGCATGGTGGCCTTGCTGAAGGATTTTCCGGCCTTGCTTGAGAGCGTGCCGGGCTTGTTCGAGGCCATGCCCGCTGTGCCGCGGGCTGCCTTTGGGGTTGTCTTGCGCTTCATACTTTGTCCTGGGTGCTTGAACGTGACTGGCTCGCCAACAGATCTGGCCACGCCTGGCTCACCATCTGGAGCATCAATGTCTCGCCAACAAACGTGACGAGGAGGTCAAGCAGTTGGGCCACGAGCAACTGTTCTGCGTACCCCGCCGCGCCCTTTTTCATCCCGCCCCCCATACTTTCGAGGCCCGCCAGCGATCCATCCTCCAGCACCGTGACGCCTGCAAGCTCAGGGGCTCGCGCCGCCGCCAGCGTGAGCGCCCGCGCCAACAGCGAGCGAAAGCCCGCGACCCCCGCGAAGGTCGTCAGCACCGCCCGCAGTTTGTCACAGACTCGCGCTACGGGCGGCGGGGATGCCGCGCCGGAATCCATGAGCGGGCTCTTCTCGCGCGCAGACTCACGGGCGAGCAGCCGCCTTGCGAGGTCTCGAGATGCAGGGGAAATGGAGTCGATCGGTTGGAGTCTAGCAGAGATCGTCTGCCGCCACGCTGGCTCGCAAAACGCCGGCCGACCAGGACGACCTCGCCGGACCCGCCGCGCCGACTGACCGGCTCCCACCGGACGCGCAGCCTCGCGAATTGTCCGGAGCGTGGCGAGCACGCTGCCTTCGCGCTTGGCCTCACTCGATCCCCGGCACCTCGACCCACGCCCCGCCCTGCGCGATCGAGTCGTTGCCGCACTGCATGACCGCGACGTTCTCGACGATGTCGCGCAGGTCCACCGGCGCAACGCCCTGCTCAAAGAACTTGACCATCCCCTCGACCAGGCGGGTGTACACCGGGCCGAAATCGACGACGAACTGCGCGACGCCCTTGGTGCCGTGAATAGTGGCGCCGAAGGCCCAGGCGCCGTTGCGATCGCAGCGGATGCGTGCGATGCGTCCGTCGTAATACTCCATGTCCAGCAGGTGATAGCCGGTGGTGTTGGTGCCGCTGGCGATGGCGCTGACTCGCTTGACCCCCGGCCCGTGCCCGAGGTGCTTGAAGATCGCGTCGACCATCTCGATGCTGTGACAGCCGTAGTGCCACAACCCGGGCATGATGTCCATGACCTCGCCGTTGCCGAAGGCGTCGATGGCGACCACGTCGCCGATCTTGTCCTTCTCCAGCCTGGGGATCTCGTTGACAAACCGCAGCGAGCTGGCCGAATAGCACCGGGCCCGATACTGGCGGCTCATCGCAAGCAGCGCCCGCGCCTGGTCGATCGAGCACGTCAGCGGCTTATCGATGTACGTCGGCATCCCGCGCGCCAGCGACGGCACGCTCAGCTCCAGATGCCGGTGCCCGCTGATGTTCAGGATCATCACCGCGTCCACGTTCTTCAGCAGGTCATCGATCGTGTCAACCTGCTTCGCCCCGTCCTTGATCGTGTCCTCACGCCACTTCGCCACGTCCGCGGCCGACTGCGCCGCGCCGTCAGGATGCTGCCACTGGTGGTTGCCCGGGTCCCAGAAATGCGTGACCTGGCACGCCGTCTTGCCCTCCTTGTGCAGCGTGTTGATCCGGTTGGTGAAGACCGGGGTATGCGAAGAGTCAATGCCAACAGCGCCGATACGCATGAGGTGCCTTTCAGAGAGGGCTGATTCGTAGGCGCGCCCATCAACCACCGGCGGCCGCGCCCGCCCTCGACTTCCCGCTCTTGGTGCTCAGCCCAAGGCCACAGCCCGCCATCCCCGCCTTCTCCCACTTCCCTCCCCGCGTTCAAAGGAATCTTTGCGACCGCCCTTGATCCCCTGCGCTCTCCGCTTCCTACAGCCCGCCCCCGCCCCCGCGCCTATCCCACACCGCCGCTGGCACACCCGCACACCGATCACGACCGCCCAAACCGTTTCTCCAGCTCACGAATCGAAAGCCGGATGCTCGTTGGCCGCCCGTGCGGGCAGTTGCTCGCCCGCTCGATCCGCTCACGCAGCGACAGCAACTCGCTCAACTCCAGATCGCTCAATCGGTCCCCCGCCTTGATCGCCGCCTTGCACGCCATCATGTCCAAGACCTCGTGCAGCGCGGCCTCTTCCCCCAGCGCCGCGCCCTCCATACCCCGCACCGCCCCCGCGTCTGCCGCAGCCGCCGCCCCGCGCTCGGGCGCGTCCCACCCCTCCTCGATCGCGCGATCCAGCAGCTCCGCCATGAAAGCCCCCGCATCAACATTCCGCTCAAACAGAAAGGTCGAGAACGCGTGGATCGCCACGCTCGTCGGCCCCATCGGCGCCGCCTCAATCCCCAGCCGCTTCAGCAGCGGCCCCAGCGCGTCCAGCGCCTCAATCTGCCGAGGCGACGCCTCAATCACCGCTGGCACCAACATCCGCTGACTCTCCAGTGTCCCACCTGTCGCCCCCGTCGCGCCGCCCCCCGCCGCCCCCGCGCCCCCCGAACCGCCCGCCCCCCCCGCCTGCAAACGCGCCAGCAACTTCTCAAACATCACCCGCTCGTGCAGAGCGTGCTGATCGATGATCAGAATCCCCTGCTGATCCTGAGTCACCAAAAACGAGTTGTGGATCTGCAGCGCCGGCGAACTGGGCGACGCATCCAGCAACTCACCAGCCGCCATCGCCCCCAGGCCCGCCATCGCCCCCGCGCCCGC
>JBBQMD010000104.1:0-4542 GCA_038328575.1 Phycisphaerales bacterium
CTGCGGACATCGCGTATGACGATGGCTCGCCGCTGCCGCCGGTGGGCGTGCCGGGCGGGGTGAACAACGGCGTGACCGAGGGCGATTACAACCTGTTCTTCGGGCAGTTCTTTGACGCGGGCGCGGCGGTGGACATCGCCAACGACGACGGCACGCCGCTGCCGCCGTTTGGCCCGCTGGCGACGAACAACGGCGTGACGGAAGGTGATTACAACTTGTTCTTCTCGATCTTCTTTGACGGTTGCACGTTCTGAGAGTCGGCAATCGGCAGCCGGCAATCGGCAATCGTGGAAGCGGAACGGCAATCGGGACTCGGCAATCGGGAATCGTGGAAAGGCAATGACAAGACCCTGGCGCGTGGGGGCTAAGGGCTGAATACCTTTGGCCCTATGTCACACGAGACTGCTACGCCTGGTGGAAATGTGCCGTCGCCCAAGAGCATGGACGCGATCATGTCGCTGTGCAAGCGGCGTGGGTTTGTGTATCAGACGTCGGAGATCTACGGCGGCATCAACGGCTTTTGGGATTACGGCCCGCTGGGGGCGCTGCTGAAGCGCAATCTGCGTGAGGCGTGGATCCAGGACGTCGTGATGAACCCGTGCTGGGGCACGAGTGGGCCCGACGGCCAGCCGGTGAGCATGGTGATGGTCGATACGCGGATCATCCAGCATCCGAAAGTGTGGAAGGCGTCGGGGCATGTGGACGGGTTCAATGACCCGATGGTGGACTGTCGCGAGACGCGCGGGCGGTATCGGTATGACCACGTGCAGGTGTTCGTGCCGGCGAACGGCGAGGCGGGCGACAAGCCGGTCTTCGCGTTTGTGGGCGATCAGCCCAGCGAGAAGGCGCAGCGGAAGAAGGCAGAGAAGTTGTTCGGCGAGGTGAAGAGCGTGGCGTTGAGTTCGCTGGCGCAGCCGTGGGATCGGGTGATTGCGCCGGAGGCGGAGAAGCCTGGCTCGCTGACTGAGCCGCGGATGTTCAATCTGATGTTTGACACTGTGCCGGGAGCAATCCGCGACGAGGCGAACAAGGCGTACTTGCGTCCGGAAACAGCCCAGGGCATCTTCGTGCAGGCCAAGAACGTGTGGGATACGAATCGTGTGCGTGTGCCCTTCGGCATTGCACAGACCGGCACAAGTTTTCGCAATGAAGTCACGCCGCGAAACTTTACGTTTCGGTCGCGCGAGTTTGAGCAGATGGAGATCGAGTTCTTCGTGGTGCCGCCGGAGCATCTGGAGGGCGAGGAAAAGACCAAGTCGGAGCCGATGGCGTGGTACCGATTCTTTCGCGATTGGCGGATGGCGTGGTGGCAGTCGGTGGGCCTGAGCTCAGAGAATCTCATCTTGCGCGAGCACGAGAAGGACGAGCTTGCGCACTACGCGCAGGCGACCAGCGATATTGAGTATCGCTTCCCGTTCACGTCGCCGGGCTTTGGCGAGCTGGAAGGGATCGCGTATCGCGGCAACTTTGACTTGACGCAGCACCAGAAGCACAGCGGGACCAAGATGGAGTTCCGCGACACGGCGCGCGGCGATGTGTTGCCCAACGGCTCGCGGCGTGGCGTGGCATATATCCCGCACGTCATCGAGCCCAGCGCGGGGCTTGATCGCGGCGTGCTGGCGCTGTTGTGCGAGGCGTACACCAAGGACGAGACGCGGGCATCGCCGGAGTTCATGAAGTTTCATCCGCGTGTGGCACCGATCAAGGCCGCGGTGTTCCCGTTGATGGATAAGGACGGGTTGCCGGAGGTTGCGCAGAAGCTGCACGCGGAGTTGAAGAAGCGGTACGGCAAGCTCGGCATGGTGGAGTTTGATGAGAAGCAGAACATCGGCAAGCGGTATGCTCGGATGGACGAGGCCGGGTGCCCGTTCTGCTTCACCATCGACGCCGACACGCTGAAGGATCAGACGGTGACAGTGCGCGATCGCGATACTGGTGGGCAGCAGCGGATGGCGATCGATCAGGTGGCGGCGTTTTTGGGCGAGAAGCTTGGGGAGTGACGTGGGCGGAGGGGGCGGTCGCCGTGGGTGAGGTGTGTGGTGAGTCTTCAGGGAAGCCGCGGGCTTTGGGCGGTGTTCGTCGAGCGATGCCCCTACCCTTGACCCATGAGCGACCGTTACACGCGCCGGCTGATTGAGCATCTGCGCCACGACACGTACGAGCCAGCGGATATCCCGACATTGATGCAGGATCTTGGCATTGACGTTGCGGAGCTGGGGGTCTTCGGGCAGTCGGTGAAGCGGCTGGCGGAGCAGGGGAAGATGGCGATTGGTGCGCAGGGGAAGGTGACCCTGCCGCGGATCGCGGATGTGGTTGTGGGGATGTTTCGGAAGAACATGAAGGGCTTCGGGTTTGTGATCCCGGAGGATCATGCGCGCGAGGGGGATGTCTTCATCCCGCCCGATGGCGTGGGCGATGCGCTGACTGGCGACACCGTTGAGGTCAAGATCAAGCGCGGCGGGCGCAACGGGCCGGACGACATCACCGGCCAGATCGTCCGCGTCATCACGCGCAAGCGGTCAAAGTTTACTGGCGAGCTGGTGAAGCAGGGCACGACGTGGGTGGTGTATCCAGACGGGCGCGAGCTGACCGAGCCGATCGTGGTGCGCGATCCGCAGAGCAAGAACGCGAATCAGGGCGACAAGGTCGTCGTCGAGATCATGCACTATCCGCAGGGGAACACGCTGGCCGAGGGCGTGATCGTGGAGGTGCTGGGCGAGGCGGGGCTGCCGAGCGTGGAGACGCAGGCGACGATCGCGGCGTACAACCTGCCCGGCGAGTTCATGGAGCGGGTGGTGGAGCAGGCGCGCGGGGCGGCGGCGCAGTTTGAGCGGGATATCGAGCGCTGCGAGCGCGACGGATGGAAGGACCGCGAGGATCTGCGCGGCGAGTACATCATCACCATCGACCCGCCGGACGCGAAGGACTACGACGACGCGATCCAGATCAAGCGCGTGGCGCTGCCCGATGGCGGGCAGGGCTGGGAACTGGGCGTACACATCGCGGACGTGGCGCACTTCATCCCGATCGGCTCGGCGCTGGACGAAGAAGCCAAGAAGCGCGGCAACAGTTGCTATCTGCCCAGGCAGGTGATCCCGATGCTGCCCGAGGTGCTGAGCAATGGCATCTGCTCGCTGCAGGAGGGCGTGCCCAGGTTCTGCAAGTCGAGCTTCATGCGTTACAACCGCAGGGGCGAGCTGGTCAGCGGCGGCGTGGCGCAGGTGTGCATCAAGAGCACAAAGCGGCTGACGTATCTTGAGGCGCAGGCGCTGATCGATGGCGACCTTGAAGAGGCGAAGAAGCATGCCAAGACGGAGCCGGTGTATACGGAGCAGTTGATCGCGACGCTGCGCGAGATGGACGCGTGCGCCAAGGCGATCCGCGTGCGCCGGCGTGAGGCGGGGATGATTCATCTGGAGTTGCCGGAGGTGGTGCTGATCTATGACGATCAGGGGCGCGTGATCGATGCGCAGCAGGAGGACGGGGCGTTCACGCACACGTTGATCGAGATGTTCATGGTGGAGGCCAATGAGGTGCTGGCGCGCTTGTTTGAGCGGGTGAAGGTGCCGCTGCTGCGCCGGATTCATCCGGAGCCGGTGCCGGGGGATGTTGATGATCTGCGGACGGCGGCGCGGGTGGCGGGGTTTGCGATCCCGAAGCGCCCGACGCGCAAGCAGTTGCAGGGGCTGCTGGATGCGACGCGCGGGACGGCGGCGGCGCCGGCGGTTCACTTTGCGGTGTTGCGAACGCTGACGAAGGCGGAGTATTCGCCATCGTTGGTGGGGCACTTTGCGCTGGCCAGCGAGGCGTATGCGCACTTCACGAGCCCGATCCGGCGCTACCCGGATCTGACGGTACACCGGGCGCTGGCGGAGTATTTGCGGTTGACGGATAATGGGAAGAACCCGCCGCGGGAGGATGAGGTGCGGGAGGAGTTGGGTAAGCGGTTGCGCGAGAGCCCGATGTGCCCGGATCACGACACGTTGATGAAGATCGGGCGGAACTGCACGTCAACAGAAGAGAATGCGGCGGGGGCGGAGCAGAGCCTGCGGTCGTTCCTGGTTTTGCAGTTGCTGGCGGGGCACATCGGCGAGGAGTTTGGCGCGCTGTGTACGGGCGTGACGAACGCGGGCGTGTTCGTGAAGCTGGATAAGTATCTGGCGGAAGGGTTCATCAAGAAGGAAGAGCTGCCAGCGGGCAAGGATGGGCGGAGCGGGGCGTGGCGGATCGATCAGCGCAGCGGCGCGCTGGTGAATCAGGGGAGCGGGCGGAGCTTCAGCATCGGCGATCGAGTGACGGTGACGATCATGAAGGTCGATCTGGCGATGCGGAAGATGGAAGTGAATATTGCCGATGCGGCGAGCCGCGAGAAGGGCAAGGGCAAGAAGGTCCCGAAGCTGGACCCGGACAGTCTCGCGTCAAAGGGCGGCGGGATCGGCGGCGGCCTGGCACTGGACTGGGACACGATCAAGCACGGGCAGTCGGGCGCGTCGCGTCGGAGCCAGAAGAGCAAGAGCAGGGACAAGGCGAAGGGGAATCCGA
>JBBQMD010000105.1:0-4541 GCA_038328575.1 Phycisphaerales bacterium
GCACTCATTGCTCATCGCTCTGCCTTAGAGCGAGCAACCGTCGAAGAAGACGCTGAAGAAGTAGTTGTAGTCGCCTTCGGTGACGCCGTTGTTGACGACGGTGCCGGGGGCGGGGGTGGGGACGCGGCTGGAGCCGTCGTCATTGGCGATGTCAGCGACGGAGTTGGCGTCGAAGAAGTTGGCGAAGAAGACGTTGTAGTCGGCTTCGGTCACGCCGTTGTTGGTGCCGCCGAAGGGACCCGGGATGGCCGGGGTGCCATTGGTGCCGTCAACGATCTCGGCGCGAGGGAGGAAGTCGCCGTTGTCGTAGGCGATGTCGGCGCCGTTGCAACGGGCGGGGAAGGGATCGCCGACGGTGAGCGTTGCGGCGGCGCTGTTGGTCGCGGCGCAGGTGCCGGTCACAACCACGCGGAACTTGTCGGTGCTAGCCGCGGACTCTGCGAGGGCGATCGAAAGGTCAGCGGTGGTCGCACCGGAGACGGTGCCCAGACCGGCGACTATGCCGTCGGTCAGGTTGGTGAAGGCGCCGGCGCCCAAGAGCTGGCGCTGCCACTGGAAGGTGAGGGTGCCGGGGCCGACGGCGACGGCGGAGAAGTTGGCGGTCGCACCGATCGCGACGTTGAGATCAGCCGGCTGGGTGGTGAAGTTGGTGCACTCGGAGATGTTGAGGTCGAAGCCGCCACCGAGGGGGGCGGTGCCGAACGAGCTGACCATGATGCGGACGCTCTGGTTCGCGGTGAGATCGATGGTCAGACGCGAGGACAAGCCGGGGGACACGCCGCTGTCGTCGTCGCAGGCGAGCTGGGCTCCGCCGCAGGAGGCGTAGACGGTCAGCACGGTGTCAGGCTGAGAGGAGTTTTCGGTATCGATGAGGTAGGTGCCGCCGTCAGCGTCGGCGGTGAAGGTGTACCACATGCCCTTGTCCTCAAGCGTCTGGCAGGTGGGAACGGGATCATTGGTGGATGTAGCGCCGGTGTTGTCACCGGTGGTGGTGCCGAGGGTGGCGGGCAGTGCGGCGGCGCACTCATCGTTCACCGGGCAGTCGAGCACGGCCAGCGTGCTGTTGGCTGAGTTGTTGGAGTTGTTGCCGCCGCAGACGCCGGTGGCGACAACGCGGAAGACGGTGGTGTTCGCGGCCAGCTCGATGCCGTTGATCGTGAGCGTCGCGGTGGTCGCGCCCGAAACGTTGCCGATGCCGGGGTTCACGCCATCAGAGATCGGGGAGAAGGGGCCGGCGATCGTCGCGGCGGTCTCCCACTGGAAGGTGGGGATGCCGGTCGTGGTGACAGCGACAGTGAAGCTGGCGGACTGGCCGACGCAGGATTGCTGCGACAGCACGGGCTGGGTGTTAAAGGTCACGCAGGGTGGCGGCGAGACGGTCAGGCTCACCAGGCCGGTGGGGATGAAGAGAAGTGAGTTGGCGCTGACCTGGATCTTGATGTTCTGGCCCGCGGTCATGGTAAGAGACAGGAGGGCAGAGTTGGGGGGCGCGGTGCCGGTGTCGTCATCGCAGCCGAGCGCGGCGCCGCCGCAAGACACGAGGGCGACCACGATGGTGTCGGTGACGACGCTGCCGTTGGTATCAAAGGTGTAGATGCCCGCGGCGGGGGCGGTGAAATCGAACCAGATGCCCCTGACCGAGTTGGGTTCGCAAGACGGGCTGGCGTCACCGAGGTTGGTGGCGGTCGTGTTGTCCGTCGTGAGAGTCACCGGGAGGCTTGCGTTGTTGATGACCGTCGCGTTGGCGCACAGGTCGTTGGCCGGGGGCGGCGGGGGCGGGGTGGTCTCGGACACGTTGAGGACATACGCACCCGGATCATCCAGGAACCAGGTGCTGACCATGATCTTGACGTTCTGATTGGGCGCGAGGGTCAGCGCTAGCAAGGCTTGCGAGCCGCTGCCGCTCTCGTCGTCACAGTCGATTTCCGGGCCGACGCAGGTGCCAAAGACGGTGATCAACATGTCGAGCTGCGTGGAGCCTTCAGTATCAAACTGGAAGGAGCCGCCCGCGGCCGGGGCCGTGAAGTCGTACCACACGCTGTTGATCACACTCGAGCAAGTCGAGGTGAGGTCGTCACTGGACAACGCAAGGGTGTTGTCGCCGCTGACCGCCACCGGGAAGGTGGTGTTGGGGATGGTGATTGCGGTCGCGCAGCTGTCATTGGCCAGAGGAGGCAGAGTGACCGTCACGGGAATCGAGCAGGTGCCGGTGCCGGCAGCGTTGGTGCCGGTGATGATGACCGGCGAGGGGCCGGTGGGCTGTGCGCCGGGAACGTTCAGAACGATCGAGTAGTTGCCGCCGCCGTTGTCGGTCAGCGCGTCGGCACCGGTGCCGCCGAAGGCCGAGAGATCGGCGGTGACAATGCCCGGGGCGCCCGTCCAGGCGACGTTGGTGCTCAGCGTGACCGAGGCGCCCTGAGAAACCAAGGCGCTGGGCGTGCCAATGCAGGCGGTGAGGACAGGATTGAAGGTCACCGCCACCGTGAACTGGTAGAACAGCACGCCGTAGAACTCGGCGCGGCTCGCGGTCACGGGGATCGTGCCGCTGCCGTGGGTGATGCTGAAGTCGAGATCGGTCGCATCGGCCGACGCGTTCGATGACGACAGCGCGTTGGGGAAGTCCAGCACGCCGTCGTTGCGCCAGCGGTCTTCCGTCGGAGAGGCAAGGTTGTTGAGCATGCCCGAGGTCGAGATGGCCAGGGTGTACACGCCGGGCGCGAGGTTGCGCGTCAGGCTGCTCTGGAGCGAGGTATCGGGCGTGGGCGCGTCGTCGTTGCCGAAGTTGGCGATCGCGTTGAAGTTGGCGTCGTACAGCCAGACGTCGGTGTCAACGGTCGTCAAGCCGAGCGTGGAGATCGTCACGGGGCCAGCCGACACTGTGTCGGGGATGATGACGGGGGTGACCGGATCGCGCGTGAGCGTCGCGGCGTACGCCGCGGTGGTGGCGGCGACGCCGGTCACGCGATAGGTGATGCGCGACGTGCCCTGGTTGGCGTACCACTGGTTGAAGCGGATGGGGGACGAAAGCGTGGACGTGGACTGCGCGGTGCCATCGCTGGTCGCGTTGATCACGCCCGCGGCCTGCGTGAGGCCGCGGATCGAGCCGGTGTGGCCAGCGGTGGTGCTCGTGATCGCCAGGCGATAACGCCAGATGCCGGCGCTGGGGGCCGCGGACGTGGTCACGTCAAAGTAGTCAGCGGTGGTGAGGCCAGTGAGGGTGGTCGACGTGCCGGTGGTCGTGCCGGAGATCGTGTCGCCCGGTGCGAGGGTCAGCACGTTCGGGGTGGCCTTGGTGTTGTTGGGCTCGGTTTCCGGGAAGTCCACAGCGAAAACGCTGGGACCAACCAGTCCGAGACAAGCGGCAGTCAAGACTGCCTTCCGGTTGAAGCTACGCATGCAAACCTCCTCTTTCTTTGGAACGACATCTTCCGCAACAGACGGGTCGCGGAAGGGAACTCCCGCCTCCTTGACATCGGAGAGCGGGGCAATCACCCCCTGAGAATACACGAGATTCGCGAAGATGAAACAAAGTTCCGGGAAATAATCGGTCGGCTCCAGGAAAATCCCTCGCCGCGAGTCCCGGGCACTTCGAAAACCGCATCAGCCCCGGCCCCGATCTGCGCCCGGTCGTCCCGCGGAAGCCCCTCATCCACCCCGCCATGCCGGGTGGTTCTCGGACGTAGGGCAACACTCGCCGCCTACCCCGCTCGGCCCGCTCACCCCGCCAGCCCGCCAACTTGCGAGCCCGCCGCCAATGAAAAGCCCCGGCTCAGATGAGCCGGGGCTTGGGTTTCTGCATTCACGATTGCCGATTGCCGAATCTCGATTGCCGGTCTTCGCTCAGCACTCGTTGCTCATCCCTCGACACTCTGCCTTACAGCGAGCAGCCGTCGAAGAAGACGCCGAAGAAGTAGTTGTAGTCGCCTTCGGTCACGCCGTTGTTGGTCACGGTGCCGGGGGCGGGGGTGGGGAAGCGGCTGGTGCCGTCATCGTTGGCGATGTCGGTGACGCTGTTGGCGTCGAAGAAGTTGCCGAAGAAGACGTTGTAGTCGGCCTCGGTCACGCCGTTGTTGGTCCCGGTGAAGGGGCCGACGATCTCGGGCGTGCCGTTGGTGCCGTCAATGATCTCAGCACGGGGGAGGAACTGGCCGTCGTCGTAGGCGATGTCAGCGCCGTTGCAGCGCGCGGGGTAGGGGTTGGCGACGGTGAGCGTCGCAACGTTGCTGGTGGCGCTGTTGCAGGCGCTGGTGACAACCGCGCGGAACTTATCGGTGCTGGCCGCGATGTCGGCGTTGGCGATCGAGAGGTTCGCAGTGGTCGCGCCTGAGACGGTGCCCAGGCCGGCGACCACGCCGTCAGTCACGGCGGTGAAGGCGCCGACGCCCAGGAGCTGGCGCTGCCAAACGTAAGTGAGGGTGCCTGGGCCAGCGGCGGTGACGGAGAAGCCGGCGGTCGCCGCGGGGGCAACCGTCGTGTCAGCGGGCTGAGCCGAGATCACGGTGCAGGTGGCGATGTTGAGGGTGTAGCCGCCGCCGACGGGC
>JBBQMD010000106.1:0-4337 GCA_038328575.1 Phycisphaerales bacterium
GTCATGTTCACCGCCGCAGCTTCCTCGCCCGCGGGCGCCGGCCCGCTCTCCTACCAATGGAGGAGGAACGGCGTCAACCTGAGCAACGGCGGATCCATCTCGGGCGCGACCAGCGCGACACTTACGATCAACCCCGCGGCCCTGAGCGACAACGGCTCCGCGTTTGATTGCGTCGTCAGCAACACCTGCGGCTCGGTTCGCAGCAACCCAGCAGGCCTCGCCGCCACCCTCCCCCTCGGCCCGACCCGCTGCAACCCCGTCGACATCGCCAACGACGACGGCACCCCGCTGCCGCCGTTTGGAAACCTCACCGTCAACAACGGCGTGACCGAAGGTGATTACAACCTCTTTTTCAGCATCTTCTTTGACGGCTGCTCGTTCTGAGCCCACCCGGATCGCGGGGCATCATTTTCACCCGCTTCGAGGCGGAATAACCCGATTTCCAAGAGAAGATGATTGCGGGCACTGGGTTGATCCGGTAGCGTGGTAACAGACCGAACGCGCTCGCGGGTTTCGGTCACTTTCCTGGAGGTCCATGCCCATGTCTGATCGATCCCGCTCCCGCGCCCGAGGCGTCTGCCTCGCTGCATTCATCGCGCTGGCTGGTTCACCGGTTGCTCTTGGGCAATGGACGAGCGACGCGTCGCTGAATACCGGCGTGTGTACCGCCGCTGGCGATCAGGTGCAGCCCAAGCTCAAGCGCGCCCCCGACGGCAGCTTCCGCCTCGCCTGGTTTGACAATCGCAGCGGCGGGTACGACGTCTACATCCAGAAGCTCAGCAGCGCCGGTGTGCCAGAGTGGACCGCCGACGGCGTGCTGATCGCGGACCGTAACCAAAGTTCGACCAATGACTTCGATCTGGAAATCGACGCCGACGGCAACGCGTTGGTTGCATTCAGCGATGATCGTCAGGGCCTCCCGCTCGTTGCCACTGTCGCCAAGGTCAGCCCCGCCGGGGCGATCCTGTGGCAGCGCACGCTCGCCTCCGCCGGCACCGCCAACGACCCGCGCCTCTTGGTCATGGCCGATGGCTCGGTGATCTGCGCATACATCGCCAGCCTCAGCGGGCCGACAAACTCCGCGATCGAGTTGTATCGCCTGAACGCTTCGACCGGCGCGAACGTCTGGCCCGGCGCCGGACGCGTGACGCAGAGCGAACCATCGCCGGTGCGCCCGTACAACACTGGCGACCTGGCTCGCGCCGATGGCGACAACTTCTGGCTCACGATCCGGCGTGCGACGGGCACGTCGTTCTCCTCCGGGCGTCACGTGTATTGCCAGAAGTTTGATGGCGGCGGCGCCGCGCAGCTTCCCAATACCACCACGCCAACGCCGCTCTTGCTCTGGAACACCGACGGCCTGCCGATCGCGTTCTATCCGCCGGCGATCGCCGACGGCAACGGCGGCCTGTTCACTGCGTGGTACAGCGGCTCGTCCGCCAACTTCAAGAACCGCGTGCAGCGCGTCGATAGCGCGGGCGTGATCCGGTTCGCAACGCCGCCGCAGGGAAGCACGAGCGGGAGCCAGGCCAACTGCAGCGCCGACTTCATCCCCACTACCGGCGACATGTTCCTTTGCTGGCCCGAGAAGAACTCGAACCAGTCGCTCACCGGCGTTGGTGCGCAGCGGTTTGATGTTGATGGCAACCCGCAGTGGACCAGCGCGGGCGTGAGCATCCTGCCGCTGGGCGCGACGGACAAGAGCTTTGTGCAGGGTCTGGCGAGCACCGGCGGCTCGTACACCGTGATGTGGTTTGACTTCTCCGATGCGGTCAACCAGACCGTGCGGGCGACGCGGATCAACGCCGACGGAAGCAACGCATGGTCGCCCAACCCGATCATCACTTTGAGCAGCAACGTGACGTCCAAGGGCCGCATGGTCAGCGAGCGCGACGGCAACTCGGTTGTCTTGGCGTGGCATGAGAGTCGCGGCGGGAACACCAACATCTACGTGCAACGCCTGAACGCGGACGGTTCGCTGGGCGTTGATCCGGTGCTGCGCTGCTCCGCCGCGGATATTGCGTATGATAACGGCGACCCGCTCCCTCCGCTTGGCGTTCCCGGTGGAGTGAACAACGGCGTGACTGAAGCAGACTACAACGTCTTCTTCGCCAACTTCTTTGATTCGCTGCCGATCTGCGACATCGCCAACGACGACGGCTCGCCCCTACCGCCGTTCGGCCCGCTGACCACCAACAACGGCGTGACCGAAGGCGATTACAACCTGTTCTTCAGCATCTTCTTCGACGGCTGCGCCTTCTGAGCGAGCGTCGACAAGGCGCAGGTGTTGCTGAGTGACCCCGCGAAAAACTCATGGCTCTTTCGCGTTGGGCGATGCAACGACAACGCAATGATGCTTCCGTTCTTCAGGCAACTCTATCGACGGCTAATCACGACAAGTCCCGCCGCCGCCACACTGAGCACTGTCAGGGACCACAGCGTAATCATGAGATACGTCTGATCATGGTCCGGGCTGCCACGCTCGGCAAAGAACGCTTTGCGTACCTCGCGCTCTGCCCGTGCTCTGTCAGCCAGCCCCGGATCCGCCTGCACCGCGGCATCCCACGCCACGCTTGCCGCGGGCCACTGGCGCATCTTGCTCGTCCGCATCACCGCCGGGAACGCCACCAGCCCCGCGAATCCGAGGCACAGCAGCGCGGTGGCCCAGCGGCGGCGCACGGCATCCCGCGGCGCGGTCCACCACAACCTTGCTAGCACGCCCGAAATCACCGCGATCACTCCCGGTACCATCACCGCCGTCGCCCGGTTCGCTTCCGCCGGCGCAGAGACAAACGCGTACGCGCCAGCGAGCAGAACGAGAGCGGCATACACCAGGAGCACGATCGAAACACGCATCATGTATCCCCTTAATAAGGTGAGTAGCATATTCCAGCGATGCACTTCTGGCAAGCAATCCTCCCTGTACATGATCGTTTCGGACCGTTGGCAGGCCCTCTGCGGGTGGCCCGATGGAGGTGCGATCGACACGGTTTGTTAACGGGGCGGGCGGAATCCGCGTTCTCGAGGCCGTCATCGCGACAGACATCAACTCGATTCCGATGGATTCTTTAAGGCAGTATTCCTGTCGTGGGATTGGGGAAGTCTCCGCGTAGAGACGTCGCCGCGGCCTCGCCATGATATCGATATTCAAAGGAGATGCACTGGAGATGCACTGTCTCCCGCCCACCCCCGCCGGAGTGTTTCCGGAACCTCGGGCTGTGAGGCCAATTCGTCGGCGTTCAAGGAGCAAGAACCCATGTCACATCACATTCATCGTACAAAGGCTCAGGAGTCTCACCCTGTCACCGCCGACCCAAAGCCAAATGCGAGCACGGCCGACGCCTCATGCTGCCGGCCAACGCCTGACCAGATCCGTCACCGAGCTTACGAGATCTGTCAGACTCGCAATGGCGGGCCTGGCAACCCGCAAGCGGACTGGAATCAGGCCGAGCGGGAGTTGGCGAGTGGCGAGCTGATGCGAACCGTTGACGAGTGAGGCAGCGACGGCGAGCTTGGCGTCTGGGCGCCGAGACAGATCGACTCGCTTATCCATGACGATGGCTTATGGCACAACCCCAATCTCATGGCTGCGTCGGGATGACCAAGGAGGCCGCAGTCGTGTTCTTGCTCGACGTCGATAACACGTTGCTCGACACCGATCGACTGGTCAACGACTTGAAGCACCGTTTGAGACAGGCGTTCCAAGACGAACACCTTGAGCAGTACTTGACGATCTTCGAAGCGCGTCGAGCGAAACTCGGCTACGTTGACTTCCTCGGTGCGCTGCGGCGGTATCGGATGAGCAATTCTAGCGACCAGCACTGCCTGCGAATTTTAACCTTTCTGCTGGACTATCCGTTCGCGGAGCTTCTTTACCCCAGAGCACTCGACTTGGTGGCGATGCTTCGGACCCGAGGTCCGACGGTCATCGTGTCCGATGGCGATGTGGTCTTCCAGCCACCCAAGATCGAGCGCTCCGGGCTGTTCCACGCCGTCTCGGGTCACATCCTCTTGTACATTCACAAGGAGCAGGAACTGGAGGATGTCGAGGCGCGGTACCCGAGCGTCCACTACATCTTCGTTGACGATAAGCCGCGGATTCTGGCGGCGGTCAAGAAGGTCTGGGGTCGTCGCGTCACAACGGTGTTGCCCTGCCAGGGGCACTATGCCCACGACTTGGAATCCTTGGCCAGATACCCGACCCCGGATGTCACGATCGAGCTCATCGGTGATCTGATGGACTATGACGTGGCCGCGCTCAAGAGCGCCGCTTTCGCGAGTGTGGCCTCGCATCCTGGCATCGAGGACGCTTCGTGACGCATCTCCTGACGATCAAC
>JBBQMD010000107.1:0-4324 GCA_038328575.1 Phycisphaerales bacterium
CAGATCCCCGCGCCGAATCCCGGCGCGCCCGTGCCCCCGCCCGGGCAGGCGACCGACTTCAAGGTCGAGCTGAACTCGAACGGGTCGATCACTTTGAAGTGGAAAGCGAAACACCCCGAGGGCTCGGACCGCGTGGTGTATTTCGTGCAACGCAAACTCATCTCGGAGACCGCGTTCGCGCTCATCGGCGGTAGCGGCGAGAAGTCGTATCAAGACGACACGCTGCCCATCGGTATTGACGGCGCGACGTACATTATCACGGCTCAGCGCGGCAACGTGCAGGGCCAAGCGTCAAGGCAGTTGACGGTCACCTTTGGCTCGGGCGGGCCGGGAGCGATGCGGTTCGGCTTTGCGGAGGCGAACGCGACGGTGAAGAAGGCCGCGTGATCCGGTTCCGCTGACACAGATGTTCGATGCAGGGGCTGCCTCGGGGTTTGTCCCCGCACCCCCATAAAGACACAAGCAAAGTCGGCCCCGGTTCAGCGATGAGCCGGGGCCGTTGTCATTGCTCACGAACTCAAGCAACCCAATGCCAAAGACTGTTCCGAGCTTCGTCGTGCCCTGCTCACCGCTGCCGCCCCGCCACGGCCTGCTGCTCGCTCGCACGGGCGACGCCCTCGACCCGCCACGTCCTGGATGTCTCGGCCATTGGTGATGCCGTCGCCGTTGAGCTCGCGCGAGCTTTGGGTGATGCTGCACAGATCGTCGATGTCAGCGCGCGCAACCCCCAAGACCGCGGCCGCCTGTAAAAAGTCCGAGAACTTATCGCAAATTCACTGGCGATCCTCTCGATTCGGGTTAATATCGCAGCGGAGTGTCGTGTTGCCAAGGCAGCGCGCGGTGTCTGTAGACCCCGCCCTGTCATGGAGATTGGGAGGTTTTTCTTTATGCGTATGCGCTGTATGTCGTCTGCCACCCTCGGCGTGCTGAGTCTGCTCTTGTCCGCCGGGGTCGCCTCGGCCCAGGTTCGCCTGCTGACCCTGGCGCCGCGTCCGGGCGACACCCTTGCGTCGGTCTTTGGCATCTCCGGTGACGGCCTCACCGTCGTGGGTTCTTCAGGAGGTCCTACGACCTTGGCCGCCGTGCGTTGGAACAGTGTCACCGGGGTTTCCACCGCCATCCCGTATTCTCCGCTGCCCGGCCGCGGGGGCTCCGAGGCGACAGTCACCAATAGCAACGGCACAATCTTCGGCGTCGGGGCGATCAGTAACAGCACCTTCCAAGCCCGAGCCGTTCGCGTTGCACTGCCCAGCACGCAGGACAACCTGCCGCTGGCCCCGGGCGGAAACTTCTCCTACGTCACCGGAATGTCATCCGACGGCTCGGTGCTCACCGGCTGGGCTGGAATCAATGCAAACGACTCGCAGGCGCGGATGTTCCGCTGGACGCTCGCGGGCGGCTTCCAGGTGTTGCCCATTCCGGCTGGCACCTCTGGCAACAACAACACCGACCTGCGCACGACCCGCTCGGTGTCGGGTGACGGCCAGGTTGTGCTCGGCCGTTCCAACGATGGCATCGGCTACACCTACAACCAGTCCACCGGTGCCAGCACCATCCTGCCGCAATTTGCTCGCCCCGCGGGAGGCCTGCTGGAGACATCGCCACTGAGCATCTCTTCCGACGCGTCAACCATCGTCGGACGAGCCAGTTTCGAGGACGCCTCCAACAACGGCACCATGCCCGTGCGCTGGACCATGGCGGGGATCGAAGCACTCGTCTCGCCCGGGTTTGCCGCGAGCAACGACCTCTCGGCCGACGCGGTCTCGGCCGATGGCCTGACCATCGTGATCAACAACGGCCGCAACAACTCGCTCGGCGCACTCATCTGGCGGGCGGGCACCACCACGCCGCTGCTGACCCTGGCCCAGCAATACGGGCTGAACATCTCCGGCTACAACCGGCTGGAGGTCATCGGCATCTCTGACGATGGCAACACCTTCACCGGCCGCGCCTTTCTGGTCACGGGCGGGAACGTGTCGTATGTCCTGTCGATCCCGACGCCCGGTGCCACCGCGCTGCTTGGCCTGGCCGGATTGCTCGCGGCTCGCCGCCGGCGTGCGTGATCTCCCACGCTCGTCAACGCAAGCAATGTTCGCTGCGCAGAATCTCTCGACAATGTTTCGATCCCACAGGATCCGAGCGGGGCGCGCCCGGGCCGTGTGGGTGAGCGTGTGCGGAGACGGTTCGCGAATCGCTTTCTTTGAAGAGCAAGGCCAAGCGCCCCCTGCTCACCGAAGGCTCCGGCCGCGCGGCCGGCTTCGTGCAGCGCACCCTCTTCAGCGATCCCGCGCTCACGCTCAGAGGCGGCAGCGACGAAAAGCCCCCACAAGAAGCCACGGGTGCATGGGCGGCGCGGTACTCTCCGCCCATGAAGATCCCCTGGGGCATCCTGGTCGCGTTGGTGCTGGCCGCGCTGGTTGGGCTGGGGCTCAACGCGTGGTGGGGTCCGAACGCGTGGGAAGCCATCGGCATCAAGGATGCCGGGGCGTTTCTAAGCGGCCAGGAAAAGACCGTCACCGACGCCGCCGGCGCAGCGCGGCCGATCAACGAACCCGGCCTGCTGGCCTACGCCTCGAAACTGGTCATCGACGCGGCCTCGTTCGTCGGGCAGCTCTTCGTGCGGGCGCTGCGGGTCGCCGCGGTGCCGATTGTCTTGTTCTCGATCATCCTCGGCGTCGCCAGTCTGGGCGATCCGCGCAAGCTCGGGCGGCTGGGCGTGCGGACGCTCGGGCTGTTCCTGGTCACGAGCCTCGCCGCCGTGACGATCGGGCTGACGATCGCCAACGTGTTCAAGCCGGGGCAGCTGGTCAGCGCTGAAGCGCGAGAGCGGCTGCTGGCCGGCGGGGCCAAGGGCTTTGAAGGTGCGCTGGCCGCCGCGGGCGACACGAAGACGATCTGGCAGCACGCGATAGCGATAGTGCCCATCAACCCGTTCGACGCGCTGGCGCGGGGCGACATGCTGCAAGTGATCATCGTCGCCGTGATGACGGGCGGCATTCTCGCGGGCATGCCCAGCGCCCGGACCAAGCCGCTCCTCGACGCGTGCGACGTCCTCAACGACGTGATCGGCAAGGTCATCGCCTTGGTCATGAAGCTGGCCCCGGTCGCGGTCTTCTGCCTGGTCTGCCCGGTGGTTGCAGCGCTCGGGGCCGACGTGCTGCACGCGCTAGGTGCGTATTGCCTGTGCGTGGTCGGCGGGCTGGTCGCGCTGATGCTTTTGATCTACGCGCCGATCGTCGCCCTGCTGGCGCGCCGTTCGCCCGCCGCGTTCTTCAAGGGCCTCTCCCCCGCGATGCTCGTCGCGTTCAGCTCCTCAAGCTCCAACGCCACGCTGCCGGTCACCCTCCGCTGCTTGATCGAACGTCTGGGCGTGTCTCCCAAGATCGCCAACTTCGTCTGCCCGGTCGGCGCGACGGTGAACATGGATGGCACAGCGGTGTACCAAGGCGTCGCGGTCGTCTTCATCGCGCAGGTCGTGGGCGTTGATCTCTCCCTCGGGCAGCAACTCTCGATCGTCATGCTCGCGACGCTCGCGGCCATCGGCTCGCCGGGCATCCCCGGTGGCAGCCTGGTCTTCCTCATCATGGTGCTGCAATCCGTCGGCGTCCCCGCGACCGGCATCGCGCTCATCCTGGGCGTTGATCGCTTGCTCGACATGTCCCGAACCGTCGCCAACATCACCGGCGACGCGGTGGTCGCGGCCGCGGTGGACAGAATGGAACACAGCACCGCCCAGCCGCGAGGATTCTGACGCACACCCGCCCGCTTCCTGCCCCCACGCAAAGGACCACGAATGAAAGTCGCCATCTTTTCCTGCAAGAGCTACGAGAAAGCCTATCTCAACGCGAGCAATGTCATAGCGAGCCATGAACTGTGCCTCTTGGACTCGCCGCTCACCCTGGCGACGAGCCAACTCGCCAGCGCCTGCCCCGCCGTCTCGATCTTCGTGGGCGACGACGCCTCCGCGCCGGTGCTCAAAGCCCTCCACGCCGGCGGCACGCGCGTCTTGGCCCTGCGCTCGGCGGGCTTCAACCACGTGGACATCGACGAGGCGGACCGACTCGGGCTGACCGTGCTGCGCGTCCCCGCGTACTCGCCCCACGCGGTGGCCGAGCACGCCGTGGGCCTCATGCTCACGCTCAACCGCAAGTTCCACCGCGCCTACAACCGCGTCCGCGAGCAAAACTTCGCGCTCGATGGCCTCATGGGCTTTGACATGCACGGCAAGACGGCGGGCGTGATCGGCACCGGCAAGATCGGCGAGGTCGTTTGCAAGATCCTCACTGGCTTCGGCTGCCGCGTGCTGGCGTTCGACCCGGTCAAG
>JBBQMD010000108.1:0-3948 GCA_038328575.1 Phycisphaerales bacterium
TTCCCCCGATCCCTTCCCCTCCCTACCGCCTCACAACCGCCACCCGATTCCGCACCACCATGATCACCGTAATCGCCGCCGCCGCGATCCCGATCAGCACCAGGCTCATCGCCGTCGCGCCGGAGTAGTTCATCGCTTGCACGTCGTTGTAGATCGAGATCGACGCCGTGCGGGTCTCGCCGCGAATGCTCCCGCCGATCATCAGCACGATGCCAAACTCCCCCAACGTATGCGCAAACGTCAGGATCATCCCCACCACGATCCCCGGCGCCGACAGCGGCAGCACCACCCGCCAAAACGTCCGTCCCCGCCCGGCGCCAAGCGATCGCGCCGAGTCCATCAGTTCGTGCGGGATGGCCCGCATCCCCGCCGCGATCGGCTGAACCGCGAACGGCAGGCTGTAGATCGCCGACCCGACCACCAGGCCCCAGAATGAAAACGGGATGCTCTGCCCAAACACGCTCACCAGCAGCCGACCGACCGGGCTCTGCGTCGGGCTGAACGCCCACAGCAGGTAGAACCCGATGACCGTCGGCGGCAGGACCAGCGGCAGCGCGATCACCGTCTCCACGATCGTTCGTCGCAACCGCGAGAACGCCGTGCCCTCGCTCCGCCCCAGCACCAGCCACGCCGAGATCCCAAGCGCCAGCGGCAGCACAATCGCGCACGTCGTCAGCGCCAGCCTCAAGCTCAACAACAACGCCGTCCAGTCCATTCAGCGAGCTTAGCGGGCGGCAGTCGGTTGCAGATCGTGCGTCGCGAGGATCGACCATCCCGCCGGCGAGGCCAAGAACTCACTGAACGCCTGCGCATCCGGCGCGTTCTTGGCAAACCGCGGCACAATCAACGCCATCGGCAACGCATCATGCAGCTCGCCGGGAATCCGCACCAGGCGCGCCCCCTGTCGCGTCGCAACCTCGCGAGCCAGGCTCGTCGGCAGGATCACTGCGGGCGCGCCGCCTTGCACGAAGAACGGAATCACCCGCTCAGCGTTGTCCGCCATGACCAGCTTCGGTTCCACGCTGGACCAGACGCCAAGTTTCTCCAACGCCTGCTGTCCCGCGGCGCCGGTCGGTGCCAAACGCGGGTCCGCCAGCGCTACTTTCGAGATCGCATCCGTGCCGAGCATCTGGAGCGCTGCCACGCCGTCGATATCGGCGCTGACGTTGAGCTCTTTCGCCAGCACCAGCGACACGCTGTTGGCTCCATACACCCGCATCGAGCCGCTCGCGGCGTGCCCGCCGTCCACCAGCTTCTGCGGGAAGGCGGCGTCCGCCGAGAGAAACAAATCAAACGGAGCGCCCGCGGCGATCTGTTGCGAGAACGCTCCGCTCGCGCCGATTGTCGTTTCGATCGTCACATCCGGCCGCTCCTTCGCAAACGCCTGGACAAGTTCATCCATCGCCAGCTTGAGACTCGCGGCGGCCGCGATAGACAGCACACGCTTCGATGCCGGTGACAAGGGCTTTCGCTCGCACGACGCGATCATCGCGAGCGTCGCGAGCGTGATGACCAAGATCAACGCGACGAAAGGCGTGAAGTGAAAGAGCTGCGCGCGAGTGTGTGTCATCACAGCTCCCATTCGTCCAACCCGCGGCGTAGGAATCGAAGTCATTCCCAGAGCGTACGTGCAAACCCCTCGCGTCCAAAAACGAAGACAGCGACGACCCCTTCGGTCGGCGCTGCGTTGAGCGTTGAAAAAGTTGTCTTGGCCGATCAGGCCGCGAGCGGGCGGAGCTCGACCGTCGCGAGCACGTCAGCCTGCGGCAGGCGGAGCGCGGCGCTGGGGGCCGACTTCGGCATGCTCACGCCGAGCGTCGTCAGCTCGCACGAGGGCGTCGAGCAAGCATACATGCCAGACTGGGGACCAGTCGCGAGCATGGTGCCAGCGGCGACAGCAAGACCCGGAGCGGCAAAGGCCAGACCGGCAAACGATGACAATGCAATAGTGGCAGGCATCTCTCTCTCCATCCATGTTTCAGCCTCGGTGTCCCGAAGCTGGTCTTTCGACTTCATTAGTCTAACCCGAGAACGCCAGGTCCGCAAGCCCCAAGCCCGAAAATTCGCGAGGTGGAGAACTCTCGCGGCCGCTCTTCTCGGCGTGCTCACAAACCCCAGTCAACGGTCCCACGTCTAAGCGTTTACCCTAGGCTGCAAGCAGCTTCTAAAGGTGGCGGCATTGCCGGTGCTACTTATAGAAGACTGGGGAGGACGACGTTCTAGCACGCGCACGCCCGCGACATCACGCGATCCGAACCAGCGTCCGGCGCGTCCCGGCGTCCACCAACTCGCGTGCATCATGCAGCCATCGCCGGGCGTCGGAGCGGTATCCCGCAGTCGGCTTCAGCTCCGGCAACCCCCTATCAAAAGCCTGCACGTTCCAGTACAAATTGAACCTTTTCATGAGCAATTCGCGACAGTACTTCGCAGTCATGCTCGCCAGCGCCACCGTCAAATGCGCCATTTCAGCCTCCGGTTGAAACAGAACCGACAACTCCCGCGGCCCAGTCGGACATTCCAGCGCCACGTGATACCGGCTCTGCGCGGCACACTCTTCGATCACGCGAACTTGGATTTCTGGAGTGCCCGGGGGTTGGATGGGCAGGAGCTCGGCGAGCATTTCGGCGTAGGCCGTGCGTCCGCCTTGGCGGTCGCAGACCAAGCGGGGGGGATGGTCGAGCGCGCCGGCGCGAGGGGACCACGTGTGCCACGAGGTCAGCAGGTGTTCGCGGATGCCTTCGGCGGTGGCGGCGGCTTTGGTGCCGCGGGCCTTGACGATGTCGTTGAAGCGTTGTTCGCAGACGGTGACGCAGCGCAGGGCCAGGAACTCGACACCACCGGCGGCCGCGGCGCTGCTGAGCATGCTGGCATCGATTCGCATGCTCGCGGCTTCGTTGGCGGTGGGGATCGGGATGACCGGCGCATACCACGGGCACGCGTCCAGCTCGGCCCCGAGGGTCGCCAGGAGCGAGTGATCGCAGGTGGGGTGAAGGTCCATGGTCCCTAGCGCGGCGAGCACTGCTCGCTCGAGATGGACCAGTGGATCGCGCGGGCCGTCGTTGGCAAGTTTCAGTTTCTTGCTGTCGTTGATCGCGATCCGCCCGTGTGCCGCCTTGCCCGGTGCTTTGACTACGCCTCGCGAGAGCCGCTTCCACAGATCTGGTGCTGGCTCGCCCGGTGACCAGTCGTGTACGCGAACGGCGCACATCGCGACGCAGAGCGGCCCCAGGAGCGGGCCGTAGCCGGCTTCGTCGATTCCGATGAGCACAACAGACATGGGGCGAGGATAGGGATGGGGGGACACGGCATGTCCAGATCTTCATACTGGTCGGCGCTCACGCGCGTTTTCGTCAAACCCTTAGGTCAAGTGATCCACGCATGCACGACACGCGCGCTGGTGCTGCCACCGGTTTTGGTATGGTCTGGATAAGGCTGGTACTGAACGCGGCTCGTCAGGCCGCGATGTCCTAGTTGACGCTGCTGCGTGTTGGAGCTTGAGTGATGGCGAATGCAGGATCTGGGAGATCGCGCGGCGGCGAGCGTTTGCGGCGCGAAGTAAAAGGAAAGTCTGGAGGCCGCGCCGCGCGCAAGGCATCGGTGGGCCCGCTGGCAGGGGAGCTGCGCAAGCGTGCGCCGTTTGTCGCGCCGGAACAGGAGGCGTACTTGAACATCCTGCTTACCGCGTCGGTGCTGGGGGAAGACGTGCTGGCGATCCTGAAGCAGCACGCGTTGTCCGAGGCGACGTTCAACGCGCTGCGCATCCTGCGCGGCGCGAGCATCGACGGTGGCGACACCGACGACGGCGGGCGCAACTGCACGCAGATCGCGGCGGACATGGTGGCGCGAGTGCCGGACATCACGCGCATCGTCGATCGATTGGAGCAGGCGGGGCTGGCGACGCGCTCGCGCGTGTCGGCTGATCGACGCCTCGTGCTGGTGCGCATCACG
>JBBQMD010000109.1:0-3853 GCA_038328575.1 Phycisphaerales bacterium
CAAACGTAAGTGAGGGTGCCTGGGCCAGCGGCGGTGACGGAGAAGCCGGCGGTCGCCGCGGGGGCAACCGTCGTGTCAGCGGGCTGAGCCGAGATCACGGTGCAGGTGGCGATGTTGAGGGTGTAGCCGCCGCCGACGGGCGCGCTGCCGAAGGACTTGACCTGGATGATGACAGTCTGGTTCGCGGCGAGGGCCACGGTCAGACGGGAAGAGTTGGCGGGCGAGGTGCCGCCGTCGTCATCGCAGGCGAGCTGCGTGCCGCCGCAAGCGTCGTAGACGGTCAGGACGGTGTCCAACTGAGCAGAACCCTCGGTGTCGATGAGGTAGGTGCCAGCGGTCGCGCCAGCGGTGAAGCTGAAGAAGACGCCCTTGCCTGACAGGGTCTGGCAGGAAGCGTCCTGATCACCAGTGCTGGTAGCGTTGACGTTCGTGCCGGTCTGGGTGCCGAGCGTTGCGACCGTCGCATTGGCGCAGGAGTCGTTCGGCGGGCAATCCAAGACGGTGAGGCCGACGTTGTTCGAGGTGCCGCTGCCGCAGTCGCCGGTGACGACGACGCGGAAGCGGGTCGTGGTGGCGGCGATATCGAGATTGGAGATGGTGACCGACGCAGTGGTCGCGCCCGAGACGGTTCCCAGGCCGGCGGCGACGCCGTCAACCAGATCGGTGTAGGGGCCAGCGGCGATGGGGGCGGTCTGCCACAGGAAGGCGGGCGTGCCCGTGGTGCTGACGGTGGTGGTGAAGGAGGTGGCCTGACCCGCGCAGGAAATGATCGCGGCGGGCTGCGTCAGGAACGACACGCACGGGGGCGCGATGATGTTGAGGTTGAATCCGCCACCGACGGGCGCGGCGCCGAAGGACTTGACCTGAATGATGACGGTCTGAGCCGCGGCGAGGGCGACGGTCAAGCTAGAAGAGTTGGGGGGGGAAACTCCGGCGTCATCATCGCACGCGAGCTGGAGGCCGCCGCAGGCGTCATACACGTTGAGGACGGTGTCGAGCTGAGCAGAAAGCTCGGTGTTCATGGTGTAGACGCCCGCGCCGCCCGCGGTGAAGGTGTAGAAGACGCCCTTGCCCGAGGTGGTCTGGCAAGTCGGGACGGGGTCGCCAGCGCTGGTGGCGGTAGAATTGTTACCGGTGGTCGTGCCGATGAGGGCGACGAGCGCGCCGGCGCAGGTGTCGTTGGCGGGCGGGGGAACGATGACGGTCAGGGGGATCGAGCAGGAGCCGACGAGGGCCGTGGCGTCGGTCGCAGTGATCGCGACGTTGTACGCGCCGACCGTCTGAGCGCCGGGGACGGTGAGAAGAACGGAGAAGTTGCCGCCGCCGTTGTCGGCCAGGGCTTCGGTCGAGCTGCCGCCGAAAGCTGAGAGGTCGGCCGTCACGGTGCCGGGGGCATTGGTCCAGGCGACGTTGGTGCTGAGCGTGACCGAGGCGCCCTGCGGGACGGTCGCGCTGGGGGCCGCGACGCAGGCGGTGAGGACAGGGTTGGGGGTCACCGCCACCGTGAACTGGTAGAAGAGAACGCTGAAGAACTCAGTGCGGCTCGCAGCGACCGGGATCGTGCCGGTGCCGTGAACGATGCTGAAGTCTAGAGCGGCCGGAGTGACGGACACGGCCGACGACACCAGAGCATTAGAGAAGTCCATAACCGTGCCACTGCGGACGTCATCGTCCGTCGGCGCCGGCAGGTTGTTGGCGATGTTCGAAAGCGAGATGGCCAGAATGTACGTGCCAGCTGCGAGCGTGCGGGGCAAGCGGCTCTGGGAAGTCAGGCCCGTGCCGCCGCCGGCGATTGACTCATCGTCGTTGCCAGCATCGGCGATCGGGTTGAAGTTGGCGTCGTACAGCCAGAACTCGGTGTTGCTCACGGACGAGCCGATCGTGGAGATCACCACGGGGCCAGCCGACACCGTGCCGGGGATGATGACGGGAACGACCGGGTCACGGGTGAGCGTCGCGGCGTACGCCGCGGTGGTGGCGGGAACGCCGGTCACGCGATAGATGATGCGCGAAGGGGTCTCGTTGGCGTACCACTGGTTCATGCGTGGGGGCGTCGAGAGCGTGGATGTGGACGACGTCTGGGCGAGACCATCGCTGGTCGCGTTGATCACGCTCAAACTCTGCGTGAGGCCGCGGATCGTGCCGGTGTGGCCAACGATCGTGCTTGTGAGCGCTAGACGGTAACGCCAGATGCCGGCGCTGGGGGCCGCGGTCGTGGTCACGTCGAAGTTGTCAGAGGTGGTGAGGCCAGACGCGATCGTAAAGTTGCCGGTAGTGGTGCCGGAGATCGTGTCGCCCGGTGCGAGAGTCCGCACGTTCGGGGTGGCCTTGGAGTTGTTGGGTTCGGTTTCCGGGAAATCGACAGCGAACACGCTGGGCCCGACGAGGCCCAAACACGCGGCCGCAAGGACCGCCTTCCGATTAAATCGACGCATGAAAATTCTCCTCTGGATAACACAGGTTTCCTGCAATACGACGGGTTGCAGCGGCCCTCAGCTGAGGCAGTCTACCTGAGAATCGCACTTCCGGCCAACGAGAAAGTGGGGGATCGTGAGGTTTCCCCCCGGGGTTCTTCTCATCTCAAGCGCTTCAGGAGATCTTATAGAAGTCTTCAAAATGTGATGAAAGTCAAGGCCGGCGCTCTCGGAAGGGCGCGCAAGCCGCCTGCGCGTTTGCCAAAAGCTTTGCAGCTTGCCCATATTCACGAGCAGCCGCCTTCACCGCCGGTCGCGGTCAGTTCGGTCGCAAACGAACAAGGGATAACCCTGCGTCCAGCTCGCGAGAACATTCAGCGCCTGTAACGCCATGCCCGTCCGCCCGGTGATCTTGTAGTTCCATTCGGTCGGTACCGCGGCGGAGAGCGTCTTCTTGCCCAGCGCCAGCGTCAAAGCGGCGAGCCTAAGCGGAAGAACCAGAGCACAAGGGCAAATCTGAAATATGGCGCGGCTCCTAAATGTGAACGCGAGAGAGTCGCGCGAGATCCGCGCGGCAAAATCTGAAGACAACAAAGTGTCTCCCCGACTATGAGCCAACGCCAGCGCCGGCTGCCGAGTCGGCACCAACTCGTCACGGAATCGATTCAAATCTCGAAGATCGGTGGTGCATCGACGCAAGACCCCGGCGTATCATGCGCGTTCGCACCACGAAACCCGCCAAGGGATACCCCTCGGGTGCTGCCAGCGACCACTTCTTTACTGAAACTCGAAGCGGTCAAGGGCAAAGGAATGGGCCCAGCCGCCAAGCGAAAGATGAGAAACAGGCCAAGATCGGCGCGGTCACGCGCCACATCGCCCCTAAACTGTTTTAAATGCGCGTGGCTTGTGTTCCACGCACGAAGGCGAATCGACACTCGGACTCGAACGAACATGCACGCATGACGACGCTGACCTCGAACCCGATGTCCGAAGCCGCTCGCCAAGAGAACTCTGCGCTCACGCCGATCCGCGAGCAACGCGGCTCCGGCTCCGCCCCCAGTCACGGCCAGCGGGCCCCCGAGCAACGAAGCGGGCTCACCGACGGCGCGGTTCGCGGCGCAATCAATGATGCGTGCGAGGCGCTGTTCCGCAAGCAACGCAGCGACCAGCCCAACTTCCCCGGCCCGCACTGGTGCGGCGAGCTGGAGGGCGATTCGATCCTCTCCAGCGAATACCTGCTGATGAAGTTCATCCTTGGGCAGGAGGGAGGCGAGCGTGAGCGTTGGCTGCTGCCGCGTCTGGCGAACCAGCTTCGGCTGAGTCAGCGGGCGGACGGATCGTGGGGGCAGTATCCGGGCTCACCGGCGGACATCAGCGCGTGCGTGAAATCGTATCTGAGTCTGAAGCTGATGGGCGAGGACATCAACGCGCCGCACATG
>JBBQMD010000110.1:0-3816 GCA_038328575.1 Phycisphaerales bacterium
TTCGGGTCGCTGCTCACCAGCAGGTTGTTCTTCCCGCTCACGATCGTCGCGTGGTCCTTGTCCAGCGACCCGCCCAGCCGATTGCCCGCGCCATCCGGCGGCAGCGTTTCGCCATAGCTGGGCCACGAGCCGACATCCAGCCAGCTCAGGTCCATCAGCACGGTGCAGACGGGGTAGTCGCCGCTGGTGCTCGCCGGCTCCATCACTGCGTAGTCCACGCTGATCTTCGGCAGCGTCGGGTACACCTCGCCCAGCACTCGCTGCTGGTCCTTGGTGCCCCAGGCCGTCTGGATCTTCATCAGCCCGGCATGGCTCTCGGGCTTGTACTTCTTGATCGCGCTGAGCACCGTGCTGGCCTTCCATACGAACATGCCGCTGGACCAGCCGAAGTGTCCGGATTGCACATACGCCTGCGCCCGCTCGATGCTCGGTTTCTCGACGTATCGCGCGACGCGCCACGCGACGCCCTCGGCTCCTTTGACGCCCTGCACCGGCGAGCCGCGCTCGATATAGCCGAAGCCGGTCGCTGCGTGCGTGGGCTTGATGGAGAACGTGACCAGTCGCTGCGGGTCCGCCTCGACCAGCTTGAACCCGGCCTCGACACGGGCGCGAAACAGTTCTGCCGGCTCGATGACGTGGTCCGCAGTGAAGACCGCAAAGATCGCGTCCGGGTCCAGCTTCTGCAGCACCGCCGCAGTGAAGCCCACGGCGTTCACTGTGTCGCGCGCCGCTGGCTCGCCCAAGACCTGCGCATCAGTAAACGCACCCAGACTCTCGCGGATCTGCGCGCGATACCCCTCGCCCGTGCAGATGTAGCGCCGCTCCGGCGGGACCAGCCCGTCCAGCCGCGCCGCTGAGACTTCGAGCAAGTTCCGCGCAACGCCATCGGCCCCGCCCCGCACCAGCGGCAGGAGTTGCTTGGGCTTGTCCAGACGGCTCATGGGCCAGAGTCGCGTCCCCGCACCGCCAGCCATGATCATCGCGTAGCGCATAGTCGCACTGTATCGGCTCGCGCCCCGGGCGAGTCAAGACTCAACGCCCAGTCATCAGCGCGACGCAAAGACCGCCCGAACCAGCTCGTCCACGGTCCAAGCCCGCGCGCCGAAGTCCGTCTCCCCCGTGCCCTTAGCGCTCGCGACCACCTTGGCAATGTTCCGCTCCGCCTCGTCACGCTTCTGGCCCAGATTCATCAACGCCGCCACTGCGTCTTCCTCCGGCCCACTACGCACACCCGTGATCGGCATCGCCCCGCCCCGCTTGGGCGTCCCCTTGATCTCGACATCCAGACCGGCGAACGCGTCCACCTTGCCCTTCAGCTCCGCGATGATCGTCTCCGCAAGCCGCTTGCCTACTTCTGGAAGCTGCGTCAGGGCCTTGGCGTCTGACCGCATCACCGCCGCCGCGATCACGCCCGGATCCTCTGCCAGCGCCCGCAGCGCCCGTCGATTGCCGATGCCCTTGACCGTCGTGAAGAGATCGAAAAAGTCCCGCTCGCGAGGCGTCGAAAACCCGATGAGCCGGGGGATGAAGCTCGTGCCCTGGTTCTGCCCTTCCAGGTACGCCTTGGTCCAGAACGTCACCGGATGGCCGACGCTCGCCGCCAGCCGACGCGCGACGTACTGCGGCGTCAGGATCTCCAGCCACACGTCAAAGCCCGCCAACATGCCCCCGCCGGCAGCCCCGCTCGCGCTCGCGGACCCAATGGACTCGCTGCCAGCAGCCTCACCGCCCGCGCGCAGGACGACCGTCTGCTCTTCAATCGATTCGATGATTCCACGCACGCGGGCGATCATGCGTCGAGCATAGCGAATCCGAACTTCAGCCGGACAGATGAGTGATTTTTTCACTCTCAACGTTGTCGCGCCTCGGTTCGCGCGCCTCAAACGCCGATAACTCCGAGGACCCCGGACCTGCCGAGCAACCTCGCGCAGCGATCTTCCTTCCGCAGAGCGAGCGATACCGATGAGCGTACTCCAGAACGTGCCCGTGATTGACGCGCAGACCAACGCCCAGAGCGTGCAACGCACGGGCGACGTTACCCCCGGCTGTCTGCCGCGCGCCGGCATCGTGCTCATCGGCACGCCCTCGACGATCCGGCACATGGCCCTGGGTCTGGGCGAGCTTGACGAAGGCTGTGTGGTCGCCGGGTGCATCGGCCTTGAGACCTTCGCGCTGGGGCGTCACGCCACCAACGCCGAATTCGGCGCGGGCAACCGTTCGCCCGACGCGCGGACCCTCGTGTTGCCGACGCTGCTCGGAACCATGAACGACATTGAGCGGATTCACCTCAGCGGGCCCGTTCAACTCGCGCTTGTCAGCATCCCCTCCGAGCGCGGGCACGCCGCGCGCCGCGCGATCGAATCGCTCCAGCGTTTGGCGATCCCCTACCGCATCGTCCCCGCCTTGCGCGACAGCGTGCGCGGCGTCCCGCCCGTCGAATCCGTGTCGCACACCTCCGCCACCAAGCCCACGCGCGCCGGATCAACCAACGAGTTTTCGCGAGGTCGCTTCTCCGGCGCCTCAGTCCTCGCGCCCTCACGCGCCATCGACATCACGCGTCTCATCGGGCGCTCACAAGTCCGTCTCGACGAGGCCTCCATCGCCCGCATCATCACCGGCAAGCGCGTGCTAATCACCGGCGCCGGCGGCAGCATCGGTGCAGAGCTGGCCCGAGTCTGCGCCCGCTTCGCGCCCCAGAGCCTGCTGCTCTTGGAGCGCGCCGAGAACGCGCTCTTTCAGATCGATCACGAGATGGGGGCTCGCTTCGCAAGCGTGCCGCGCCGCGCGATCTTGCACGACGTCAACGACGCGGACCAGACGCTCCGGCTCATGCTCGAGCATCGCCCGCACGTCGTGTTTCACTCCGCTGCCCACAAGCACGTGCCGCTGATGGAGGATCACCCGGCCCTGGCGGTCGGCAACAACCTCTTTGCGACCAAGTCGATCGCCGACGCGTCGATCGCTTCGGGCGTCGAACGCTTCGTGATGATCTCAAGCGACAAGGCGGTCAACCCTTCCAGCGTCATGGGCGCGACCAAGCGGCTCGCCGAGCTCTACATCGCGGGCCTGGCGCGCACGCAATCCGGCCCGACTCGCCTCAGCATGGTGCGCTTCGGCAACGTGCTCGCCTCGGCGTGCTCGGTGATCCCGATCTGGTCCCAGCAACTGGCCGACGCCGGCCCGCTCAGCGTGACCGACCCGCGCATGACCCGCTACTTCATGACCATCCCCGAGGCCGCGGCCCTGGTCGTCCAGGCCGGCGCGCTGGAACAGCCCGCCCGGCGCGCGCCGGTCTATCTCTTGGACATGGGCCGCCCAATCTCGATCCTGCGCCTCGCCGAGCGCTTCGTGCGCCTCAACGGCTGCGCCCCGCGCGTCCGCTGGACGCCCGAACTCGCCTCGTTGATTCGCAACACCCCCGCCTCCCCCGAAGACCAGCTCGAAGACGACGACCTCGACATTCCCTCTGACGGTGCCGGCGACGCCCTGCCGATCGATATCGTGTTCACAGGCGTCCGCCCGGGCGAGAAACTCTTCGAGCAACTGGCCTACGACGCCGAGCAACTCGCCCCGACCGCGCACGGCGCGATCAACCAATGGTCCACCCCCGAGCCCGAGATCGTCGATCCCAGCGCCGCCCTCCGCCTCGCGGCTGATCTCATGCCCTATCGCTCACCCGGCGCCGACAAGCGCGCCGTGCTCGACGCGATCCGCCGCTGGGTTCCGGAGATGACCGGCGGCGCACCCGCACCCCTTTCACGCCCGCACGCCCCGGCTCTCGCCTCGCCACGCCCCGCGGCGTGAACACTCACTTGA
>JBBQMD010000111.1:0-3791 GCA_038328575.1 Phycisphaerales bacterium
ACGTGGGTGTCCATGCGGACGCCCGGCCCGCCGGGCATCTCCCAGCGTGTGATCAGCCCTGGCTGCGGCATGAAGTTGCGGGCGGGGTCCTCGGCGTTGATGCGGCACTCGATGGCGTGCCCGCGGACTTTGACGTCGCCCTGCTTGATGCCCAGTTTCTCGCCCGCCGCGACGCGGATCATGGTCTTGACGATGTCGATGCCGGTGATCTCTTCGGTGACCGGGTGCTCGACCTGGACGCGGGTGTTGACTTCAAGCATATAGAAGTCCTGCTTGGTGTCCATGAGGAACTCGACGGTCGCGGCGCCGTGATACTTCGCCTGCTTGATCAGCCGCACCGCGGCCTCGCACACCGGCTGGATCTTCTCGCGGCTCAAGCCCGGGCTTGGCGCTTCTTCGATCAGTTTCTGGTGGCGGCGCTGCACGGAGCAGTTGCGCTCCCAGAGATGCACGGCCTCGTTGTGCTTGTCGCCGAGGACCTGGATCTCGATGTGCTGGGCCTGTTCGAGATACTTCTCGATGAAGACGGCGCCGTTGCCGAAGGCGGCCTGGGCCTCGGTGCTGGCGGCTTGCAGGTTGGAGCGCAGGGTCATCTCGTTGTGGCAGACGCGCATGCCGCGCCCGCCGCCGCCGGCGCTGGCCTTGATGATCACGGGGTAGCCAATCTTCTCAGCAACGTTGACGGCTTCGTCGGGGTCCTCGACCGCGCCGGGCGAGCCCGGGAAGACCGGTACACCGGCTTCCTTCGCGGCGTTCTTGCAGGCCACCTTGTCGCCCAGGCGCGCCATCGCGTGCGGCGTGGGGCCGATGAACTCGATTTTGCAGTCCAGGCACGCCTGGGCAAACTCGGCCCGCTCGCTCAGGAAGCCGTAGCCGGGGTGAATGGCGTCGACGTCGGCGATCTCGGCGGCTGCGATGATGCGGGAGATGTTGAGATAGCTGTCCTTGGCGGGCGCGGGGCCGATGCAGATGGCGCGATCGGCGAGCTTGAGATAGGGCGCATCCTTGTCGGCCTCGGAATACACGCAGACAGACTCGACGCCAAGCTCGCGACAGGCGCGAATGACACGGAGGGCGATTTCACCACGATTGGCGATGAGGATGCGGGTGAACATGGGAGGGGGGATCAAGGGATCGGGGGATTAAGGGATCGAAGGGGGGAATGGAGGAAAGGGATAGAGGGATCGGCGGAGGCGACGAGGTCAGGAGAAAGCGAAGCGAGCGATCCTTTTCCTCTCAAATCGGCCGCACGAGGAAGAGCTTCTGCCCGTACTCGACGCTCTGGCCGCTCTGGACCAGGACGCGCTCGATGGTGCCGGTGGTCTCGGCTTTGATTTCGTTGAAGACTTTCATGGCTTCGACGAGGCAGACTGTGGTGTCGGTGGTGACTTGCTTGCCGACGGTGATGAACGCCGCGGCTTCGGGGTTTGGTGAGCCGTAATAGGTGCCGACCATGGGGCTGACGATGGCGACAAGTCCCGCGTCGCTGGCGGCTTTGTCGGCGGCGGCCGCGCTGGTGTTGGCGTCTGATGACGCAGTCGCGCCGGGGGAGGCGGACGAGCCGGCCTTGGCGGAAGTCATCGGAGCGGAAGCCCCTGATGGATTACCCGCGGCGGGGGCAGCGTGGGCGGTTGGGGCGCCGCCGAGCCCGCGTTTGACGGTGACGGTTTCCTGCTGGTCTTGGAGGTTCAGCTCGGAGAGGTCGTTTTCGACCATGAGTCGAACGAGTTCTTTGAGTTTCCGAATGTCGATCATGGGCGGTGCTCGCTTTCTCAAGCGGGAGGCGTGAAGCTCGCGACGGCGCGCGGTTTCCTGGGCCTGAATGTGTCCCCCGAGCGGCGAACGCCGACGAGTGATGGCGGCGGCGGTCAAGGGGCGATGATACCGTGGTCCGAGCGATCGCGACAGGACGCGCCATAATCTCGACAGTTCGTTGCACAAACTGACAGATGCCTTACAAGACACGACCATTCCGCGAGGTTGCGCTGGGCCTGCTCGTC
Source organism: Phycisphaerales bacterium (assembly GCA_038328575.1). Classification (GTDB taxonomy): domain Bacteria; phylum Planctomycetota; class Phycisphaerae; order Phycisphaerales; family UBA1924; genus JACVCS01. The sequence continues at coordinate 2,001 of JBBQMD010000111.1, forward strand.
GTGCTGACGATCGGGTGTGTGGCGATCCCGTTGGCGATGGCGGCGGCGGGGATTGTCAGCCAGCTTTGGGTGCCGCCAAGTGTCGTGATCGGCGGCGCGCCGGGCGGCGGTGAAGATCCGGAGTCCGTCTTCGGCTGGGCTTGGGCCCTCGCGTCCACGATTGCCATCAGCCTCGTCGTCGGGGGCGTCGCGACGGCGTTGGCGGTGGGGCCTGCGCGGGTGATCGCGTTGTCGGACAGATGGCGACGGCTGGCGATTGCGGTGGTGTGTGTGCCGCTGATGATGCCGACGTATCTGGCGTATGCGGGGTGGAACGTGCTGCGACAGCCGGGGACGTGGCTGGGCGACGTGATTGCGCGCCTGAATCCGTCGTTGATCACGTTGATCGATCAGACGCTGGGCGTGCTGGGGCTGGCGGCGTGGGCTTGGCCTTTGGGCGTTGCGTTGCTGGTCCCGGGCGTTGTGCGCCTGGATCGTGATCACGCCGACGCGATGTCGCTTGACGGCGCGGGGCGGCTGCGGCGGCTGAGTGTGACGACTTGGATGCTGCGCGGCTCACTGGGCGCGAGCATCGGGTGCATCGCGCTGGTGGCGCTGGGCTCAAGTGTGCCGCTGCATTTGGCGCAGGTGCAGACGCTGGCGATTCGGGTGTGGGCGATGCTCGGCACGCAGAGCCCGAGCGAGGTGTGGCCCAGGGCGTGGGCGCTGCTGGTGATGGCGGTGGTGGGGGCGTGGGCGATCACGTGGGCGATTCGGACGATGGACGAGCGCCCGCGGGCGACGGTTCGGTCTGTCGTGCCCTCGCGACTGGATGGGGTGTTGCTTTTGGTTGCGCTGGGAGTGAGCGTGCTGGCGCCGATGGTGCTCTTTGCGATCGGGATGCGGCGGTGGAGCAGCGTGCCAGCGTTCTTCAGATCTGATGGCGCGACGATCTGGGCGTCGCTGGCGACCGGGGTGTGGGTCGGTTTGGCGATTGCTGTATTGATGATCGCGTCGCACGTCGTGGCGTGTGGTCTGGTGCGGGCGGGCGCCATCGGCTATGGCGCTGGGCGCGTTGCTCGAGTCTGCCTCGGGGCGTTCTGCCTCACCGCCATTGTGCCCGGTGTGCTGATTGGCAGCGCCGTGAGCACGACGATCGCGCAGCTGGGACGCGTGCCGGAGTTGGAGTGGATCGCGAACTGGCTCGCTGAGGGCGGCGGGCTGATCGTGGCGCATGTTGCGCGATTCGGCTTCGTCGGCATCGTCGTCGGGTGGTTGCTTGGAAGGAGCGAGCCGTCGGAGTTGCGCGAGACGCGCCTGCTGCTGGGCGGGAGCGAGGCCCGCGCGTGGTGGCTGACGTCAGGGCGGAGCACGGCGATTCTTGCGGCGGGCGTCTTTGTTGCGGGGCTCGCGATGTCGGTGCAGGAAATTGAGGCGACGGTCATCCTCTCGCCGCCGGGGGAGCGAGGGTTGGCGGTCGCCATGCTCGAACAACTGCATTACAACGCGCAGGAGCAGTTAATGGCCTCTGGGCTGAGCATCTCGGGAGTTTCGCTGATACTGGCGCTGGCGGTCGGCGGCGCTGCGGCGTGGTTTGACCGCGTGACCGGGCTGTTCGGGATGGGACTTGGGCGCAAATCGGTGTGAAGTGTCGAGTTTGTTGTGGGGAGACGGCTGATATGCTCCGATAGCGAGGTCCGATCGTTGCAGGCTGGGTCCGTGGCGTGGTCTTGCTAAACTCGTGGCGATTCGAGATGATGGCCTGTGGCCGTTTCGGCGTGCTTGCGACCCGGGCCGAGGGCAATCCGGCGG
>JBBQMD010000112.1:0-3718 GCA_038328575.1 Phycisphaerales bacterium
ACGCCGCGTTCGCGGAGGCGGTCGACGAGGTCCGCCGCGGTGACTTTCTGCTTTTCTTCGACGCTGTCGCGTACGAAGTAGATGTGCGGCACGATCACGATGTCCGCGGCTCCGAACGCGCTCACGAACTCGTCCATCAGATGGCGCGTGCGGCTGTGCTGGTGGGGCTGAAACACGCAGATCAAGCGCCCGTTTCGCTGCTCGGGCGCTTCAAACTGCCGCAGCGCCTTGAGCGTCGCGTCGACTTCCGTCGGGTGGTGGCCGTAGTCGTCGTAGACGCGAACGACGCCGCCCAGCGGGTGGGGGCGCTGGCCCATGAACTGGCAACGCCGGTCCACGCCTCGAAACGCCGAGAGCGAGCGGCTGATGATCACGGGCTCTGCACCCAGCGAGAGCGCCAAAGCCGCGGCGGTCGCGCTATTCATCGCGTTGTGCGCACCGGGCATGTTCATGGTCCACGCGATACTCTGCGCGCCAGCGGGGCTCGTGAGCTCGACGCGACGCGTCGAGGGCTCGTAGCGCACCTGCCAGTCGGCGTCTGGCGAGTACCCGATGGTCTGCACGCGTGCGCCAATGCCAGCGGTGACCTCGCGTCGGTGCGCGCCGTCGTGGGCGATGAGCAGCAGGCCGCCCTCGCTCTCTGGTGCCACGAGCTTTGCGAACTCGTGGAACGCGCGGACGACTTCGTCAAGGCTTCCGTAGATGTCCAGGTGGTCGGCCTCGACGGCGTTCACGCACGCGAGCTTGGGCCGGAAGTGATGGAAGCTGCGGTTGAACTCGCACGCCTCGGCGATCACGATGCCGGGCTGGCCTCGCATCGTGCCCGCGGCGATCGTCTCTTCGCCGAGTCGGAATCCCAGCCCGGTTGCGCCGGCTGGCGTTGCGGAGCCCGCAAGTTGCTCGCAGGTCGCCCCGACGATCGCGGTGGGGGCGAGGCCCGCATCGCTGAGCACGCAACTGAGCATGCTGGTGGTGGTGCTTTTGCCGTGGGTGCCGGCGATGGCAACGCCGGTGCGTCCGATCATGCTCCGGCCCAGGGCCTCGGCGTATATGAGCACGGGGAGCCCGCGACGCGCCGCCGCGAGCATCTGCGGGTGGTCGGCCTTGATGGCGGCGGACGCGATGACGATGTCGGCGTCATCGGGCACCCACTCGGACTTTTGGTCAAAGCCGACCGCGACACCCTCGCTCTGGAGCGCCAGGGTAGTTTCCTGCGGGGTGCTGTCGCTGCCGCTGACGGTGCCGCCGCGCGAGCGGAGCATGCGAGCGAGCCCGGCCATGCCGCAGCCGCCGATGCCGATCATGTACACGTGCTTGTTGGCGACGAGCAAGGGCTCGTCGGCCTGCCCTCGCCCGGCAACTCGGCTCGATTTGTCGCCTCGCATTGATGTCTCCGCCGCTCCGGCCTGTAGTGCGCTCATGGCAAGGGTATCGTCCACGCGGGCGCGGATGATCCAAAAGCCGTCGCGCCGAGGTGGGCGGGCGTCTCGCTTGAATTACGCTCGCGCATCAGCGGCCCACCTTCGATATACTCGCGTCGCACCCGTGCCTCCGTGGCGTGCTTTTTCAAAGGGGAGCTTCGATATGCCCGTTGGATTCTGGATCGCAATCGCCATCGTTTTCGCGCTCATCGCGATCGTCGGCATCTTCATCATCGGCCAGTTCATCACCCTCTACGTGCAGGCGCTCTTCTCAAACGCCCGCGTCACGCTCTTTGAGTTGGTGGGCATGCGGCTGCGAAAGGTCGATCTGAAGACCGTCGTCTATTCGCGGATCCGGGCCGTCAAGGCCGGCCTCGACATCTCGACTGCGCAGATCGAGACGCACTTTCTCTCCGGCGGGCGCGTGCCGCTGGTCATCAGCGCGCTCATCGCAGCACAGGGTGCAAAGATCCCGCTGACCTGGGACATGGCCCGCGCGATCGACTTGGCGGGGCGCGACATCTTTGATGCCGTGCAGACCAGCGTGAACCCGAAAGTCATCGATTGCCCGGCCCCTGGCGGCCCGCGCTCGACCATCGACGCCGTGGCTCAAGACGGCATCCAGCTCAAGGCCAAGGCCCGCGTCACGGTTCGCACGAATCTCTCGCGCCTGGTCGGCGGCGCCACCGAAGAGACCATCATCGCGCGCGTCGGCGAGGGCATCGTCACCACCATCGGCTCGGCCATTTCCCACAAGTCGGTGCTCGAGAACCCGGACAACATCTCCAAGACCGTGATGGCCAAGGGGCTCGACGCGGGCTCGGCGTTCGAGATTCTGTCGATCGACATCGCCGACATCGACGTCGGCGAGAACATCGGCGCTCAGCTCAAGCTGGCGCAGGCCGAGGCTGACAAGTCAATGGCCCAGGCCGAGGCCGAGAGCCGCGCTGCCAAAGCCCGCGCTCTGGAGCAGGAGAACCGGGCCAAGATCGAGGAAAACAAGGCGCTGGTGGTGCTGGCGGAGGCGGACATTCCCAAGGCGATCGCTGAGAGCTTTCGGTCGGGCAACCTGGGGATCATGGACTATTACCGCCTGAAGAACGTGCAGGCCGACACGCACATGCGCCAGTCCATCGCGGGCACCAGCCCGCCGACGAGCTGAGTTACCCACGGAAGACCACCGCCGGCTGGATCGCGTTGATGTGGCGCGCGCCAAGGTACGCCGCGAGCAGTGAGATGCCGATGACCGCGAGCGACGTGCCCGCCAGGATCTCCATGTAGAGCTGGAAGTCGCGCAGCTTTGGGTTGTCTTTGGTCGACCAGAAGAACAGCGCCGACACGCCCAGACCGATCCCCAGGCCCAGCGTCCCAACCAGCAGCACCTGCGCGCCGATCATCTTGGTCAGCAGCCACTGCCCGGCGCCCATCGCCTTCATCGCGGCGAAGTTCCTCGTGTTCTCGATGATGAACACCAGGAAGGTCTGGGCCGTGATGACCACGCCGACCACGCTGGCCACTGTGATAGTGATGGCGAAGTTGACCGGGATGCCGGTGTTGTTGACGTAGAACCACACGGTCTTCCATGCGAACCCGCGCCATCCCATGGCGCGCAGGCCTGTCGCGCGCTCGATGTCGGCGCACGCTTCCGCGATCGGCACGCCCTCGCGCGGCTCGGCGATCACGAACGTTAGAAAGTTGCGCTCGCGCCCGACGAAGTTGCGCGCGGTCTGCTGGCGAGCGTAGAGCACTGGGAACGTCGCGAACGGCGGCGACACGCGGCAGATCCCCACGATCGTCGCGCGACGTTCGTTGAGCTCCAGCGAGTCTCCCAGCCGAAGCTCTTGGCCCGGGAACAGTGACTCATAGCCGCGATCGTCGATGATGATCGCGTCGGGCTGATTCAGGTCTTGGGCGCTGCCCAGGAGCATCCACTTTGGCGCGCCGGCGAGCGTGTGATCGTCGAGCCCCATGATGATCGACTGGCGGAAGTTGCTGCCGGCGATGGCGCGAGTGAAGCCTTTGTGCAGGCCGTGGGCGGAGGCGATGGAGCTGATGGAGCGGACTCGATCAACGACGCCGTCGGGCAGGGTGCGCAGCTCGTCGACGTACTGGACGGATGGGTCCATGGCCCAGATCGAGGCGCCGACATCGCGGATCTGGCTGGTGGTGCGGACCATAAGCCCGGTGAAGATGCCGACCTGCTGCGAGATGAGGAAGGCGACGGAGGCGATGGTAAAGACCAGCGCGAAGAACTTGAACGAGTCACCCAGGAGCATGCGGAGCGCGGAGTAGATCAT
>JBBQMD010000113.1:0-3408 GCA_038328575.1 Phycisphaerales bacterium
ATGATCGGCAGTGAACCGGTCGATGGGTGGGCAGGTGTTGGTCATTGCCGCGCTCGCCGTCGTTTCGGTGGACCGTCTTGGCGCTGAGCCGTCACTCCGTGGCGGAGGAACCTGTGTGCCAAGTCGCGGTTCCGCCGGACAGGGTCAACGATCTCAAAGCCACGCACCATCTCCATCAGTCCCCACGATTGTCTTCCCAATTGCCGATTGCCGGCTGCCGATCGCCGTCCCCGCTCCTCTCCCGCGCCCGCTCCTCCATCTGCATTTCCCGGTTCATCGCCATCCCCGCCTTCGCGCCCTCCGCCGCCGCCACAATCACAAACTGCACGTCTACCGACGCGTCCCCCGCCAGATACAGCCCGCTCACTCCCGTCCGCTGCCGCTTGTCATGAATCACCCCGCCCGCCTCATCGATCCGACACCCCAAAACCCGCGGCAGCCCGCTCCTCTGCGTCTGCTCCGTATTGAAAAACAACCCGTCACACGCAACCTCCGTCCCATCACCCAGCCGCACGCTCCCCAGCGGATCGCGCTCACTCCCCACGTCCTTGCCCCTTCGTGAAACCAGCCCCTCGATCCGCTCGCCACACACCCGAATCCCAAACCGCGCCGCCTCGCGCATGATCTTCCGATCCGGTTCGCATCCATTCGTCACCACCGTCACATTCCGCGTCCACGTCAGCAGGTTCAACGCCAGCCCCAGCCCCGCGTGCCCCTCCCCATACGCGCACAACGCCCGATCCGAATACGTGTACCCATCGCAATACGGGCAGTGATGCACCCCCACGCCATAAAACGCCTCCACGTTCCCAATCCGCGGCAGCTCATCCACCACCCCCGTCGCCAGCAGCAGCGTCCGCGCCCTGATCACCCGCCGACTCTTCAACCGCAGCGAAAACCCGCCCCCGCACGCCACCGCGTCGCACACCACGTCCGAGCGAAACTCCACCCCCAGCCGCGTCACCTCGCGCCGCCCCATCGCCAGCAGCCGCGCCGGGTTCACACCCTCGCGCGACAAAAAGTTGTGCAGGTGCCGCGCGGCATAGTTCCGAGGCTTTCCCGCATCGATCACCACCACCGACCGGCGACAGCGAGCTAGCACCAGCGCCGCGTTCAACCCCGCCGGCCCGCCTCCCACAATCGCCGCGTCGTACCGCATCGTCCTGCCTCCTCCCGAAACCTCGCAACCGGTACCGTCCAAATCAAGCCGCAACCGCCCCGCGACATCATCGCACGCCATGAAACTCACAGCGCCACCACACCCTTAAAAAACCCTCATCATTGACTCGTGGTTCGCGTGCCATTCCACACCCAAGTCGCGTGCGCATACGATTTCTACCGCCTTCACCCACCAACATCGCAAACCCTTTGGCCAGCCCTTACTCCCCCCGCGAGCATCCGAACGCACCCTCGCCTCCCTCGCCCGTAAACTCGCCCCGCCAACTCCGCTCTCGCGAGACTCGTCATGACCAGCCCCATCACCTCCGTCCTCGTCGTTGATGACAACGACGATATGACCTTCACGCTGAAGGTCCTCATCGACGGCGAGCCCGGCATGCGCTGCTGCGGCCATCTCGACTCCGCCGACCAGCTCCTCCAGGCCATCACCAAGCACCGCCCCGATATCATCCTGCTCGATCTCACCATGCCCGGCCGCCCACCGCTCGAAGCCCTCGCCGAAGCCGCCGCCGCCTTCACCGCCACCCGCATCATCGTCCTCAGCGGGCAAGACGACCCCGAACTTATCGACCGAGCTCTGAACTGCGGCGCCTGGGGATACATCTGTAAAAGCGGCGACCCCCTCGCCATTCTCAACGCCATCCGCACTGTCGCCGCCGGCGAGGTCTATCTCGATACCTCCCGCTGAATCCCCCCTCGACAGGGGACGCCGCCCACGCAGAAAGTTTCTCGCACCCCACACAAACTTATTTGTTGCATCTAAGTCGCCCTTCATCCGGCGCTCACGGTTTCACGACCTCCGCCCGCGGAGATCCAATCCGGAGCCGCCGCGCTTTCCCGTGAAATGCGTCGACGCGCCCCCGAGCCAACAAGGATGAGAACCCATGAACAAGCAGCAGATCGAAGATTCAATGCGAGCCTGCGCCGCTCGCCTCATCGCTGAAGAACTCAAGGTCGATCCCAACCACCGCGGCACCGCCAACCTCGCCAAAGCCCTCGGACATACCTTCGTCTCCAGCTACCGCATCGACACCGACTGGAACACAGAGTCCGCCGCCGACCTCGCCGATAACAAAACCGGCGAAGTGCCCGTGCTCGTCATCCGTATTCAGATCGATATCGTCCCCGCTCTTGACCAGACCGCCTTGTCTACCAACGCCGAGCCCGCCCCCCAAGACGTCCAACCCTTTGACCTCTCGGAGGCCGACCTCGAGTTCTCGCAGGATGAGCTCGAAACCGTCGCCCGATGCGCCGACTGGCTCCGCGGCCAGGCCCACCCGCTCCGCTTCGTCGGTCGCGACGACGAGCCCGCCATCACCGCCCGCCGAAACTGGCAGAGTGCCACCCGCGTCCACTCCGGCCGCCGCTGATCCAGCCATCCTCGCAAAGCTTCAACACTTAAAGCCCTGCCGCCGCGTGCCGCTCACCGCTCACGCGGCGTTCTCTTTCCGCATGACGTGCGACCCACCGTGCCACTGATCCGCCGCAAGATCAGTCCCCCCAGGTGGCCCGCCTTTCCCAGGCGATTCCTCACCAACCGACAAGCACCCCGACCCCGTGCCTCCCCGTGCCACTGATCCCGCCGCGGGATCAGTGCCGCCGACTCCCATCTACCCCGCAATCTCTCGCACCCACGAGCCCAACCCCTCCCCTCCCGTCCCAACGAGGCGAAGGCTTTGTAGTCACTGGTAAAGCGACGCAGCTCTGAGCATCGCGCAACCAGTCGGACAAGTTCACACACGAACCCGTGCCCCGAAGAGGCAGAGGCCTGTAGCCGCGGGTGAAGTCGGCGCTTCGCCGACGCAACCCGCGGCACGCATGACCCCAGCGCGAAGCCGCCCCGCAAGAGGCGGAGGACTCAACTTCGCCCGCTCACGCCCCCTCGCCGCGTTTGCCTCCCTTCGCTAACTCAGTCAACGGCGCGATCAGTTGCTGATACAGCGTGAACAAGTACTCGACCCGCGCCCGCTCGCTTTCGAACGCGGGAGCGTGGCATTGAACGGGAGCGTGGCATCGAACGTGCCACTGATCCCGCCGCGGGATCAGTGTCGCCTTCGCTCCCGATTGACCCAAACCCCCATGCCGTGGTACGCCGCGGCAGATTCCACCCGCGATCAGACCCTCTACTATGTCCAGAACTGGAGAGCCGACGTGGTGGCGTTGTTGAACGAGAACGGTCGAGCGGTGGAGCACGTTCGCTACACGGCGTACGGATCGCCGCGCCGGCTC
>JBBQMD010000114.1:0-3269 GCA_038328575.1 Phycisphaerales bacterium
TCGTGGGCGAGAAGTCCGCAACCACATCGACATCAACCTCGGTCGCGTCGGACAGGAACCGATCGATCAGCACCGGCGCATCATCCAGATCACTGATGATCGCGGCCGAAGACATAAAGCCCGTCAACGCCTGCTCGTCAGAACAGATCTCCATCCCGCGCCCGCCCAGCACATAACTCGGGCGCACCAGCACCGGGTACCCGATGCGATTGGCGATCTTCACCGCCTGCTCCAGCGTCCGCGCAATGCCCGACGGCGGCTTCTGCAACTTCAGCGCGCTCAGCATCGCATCGAATCTGTCGCGATCCTCCGCAAGGTCGATCGAGTCCACGCTCGTGCCGATGATCGGAACGCCCGCCTTCTGCAAGCCCTTGGCCAGGTTCAAGGGAGTCTGCCCGCCGAACTGCACAATCACCCCATGCACGAGCCCCGACGGCTTGCCGCCCGCCGCGCCAGCCGCACTGGAATCGATCAGCGGCTTGCCATTCAACCGCTCCACGATGTTCAGCACATCCTCAAGCGTCAGCGGCTCAAAGAACAGTAGATCGCTGGTGTCATAATCCGTGCTGACCGTCTCGGGGTTTGAGTTGATCATCACCGATTCAAAGCCCAGGTCGCGAGCGGCGAACGCCGCGTGACAGCAGCAATAGTCAAACTCGATGCCCTGGCCGATGCGGTTGGGCCCACCGCCGATGATCACCACCTTCATGCGATTGCTGATCCGCACCTCGTCCTCGGTGACGCTCTTGTTCCCGTCAAAGTAGGGCGTCTCGTAGGTCGAGTAAAAGTAGGGCGTGACGGCCGCAAACTCAGCGGCGCACGTGTCCACCAGCTTGTAGACCGGCTCAATGCCCAGGGCCTTGCGCCGCGCCCGCACCCGCAGCACCGTGTCCGGCGTGATCCCGCCCAGATAGACGTTCGCAAGCTGCGCATCGCTGAAGCCCATCTGCTTCGCCTTGAAGAACACCTCGCGCGGCACCTGCTCCAGCGAACCAAACTCAATCAGCTCGTTCTCGAAGTCCACGATCCGGCGCATCTGATCCACAAACCACGGATCAAACCGCGTCAGCTCGCAAATCCGCGCATCGCTCCAGCCCATCTTCATCGCGTAGCGCACATAGTAAATCCGCGCCTGCGACGGCACCGCCAGCTTCCGCGCGATCTTTTCCTCCGGGATCGGCCATTCCACCAGCTCGCCGTCGGCGGTCCGCAGCTCCGGCTGCTCCGCGTGCGGCGCGCTGGCGTTCTCATCGTCCTGCACCGAAGACATCAATGGGCCGGCTTCGGTATCCCAGGGCTCGCGCACCATGCTGCCAGCGCCCAGCGCCCGCAGCGCCACCAGCCACTTGTCGTTGCGATCCAGCCCGAAGCCGAAACGCTTGACCTCCATCGAGCGGATCGCCTTCTGAAAGCTCTCGCAGAACGTGCGCCCGATCGCCATCGCCTCGCCAACGGACTTCATCTGCGTCGTCAGCGTTTCGTCGGCCTCGGGAAACTTCTCGAACGTCCAGCGCGGGATCTTGGTGACGACGTAGTCGATCGCCGGCTCAAAGCACGCGCTGGTGCTGCCGGTGATCTCGTTGCGCAGCTCGTCCAGCGTATAGCCCACTGCGAGCTTCGCCGCGACCTTGGCGATCGGAAAGCCGGTGGCCTTGCTGGCGAGCGCGCTAGAGCGCGACACGCGCGGGTTCATCTCGACAACCACCATCTCAAACGGCTTCACGCCGTCCGGCCCCGGCTTCGGGTCCGGGTTCACCGCGAACTGCACGTTGCTCCCGCCCGTCTCGACGCCCACCGCCCGCATGATCGCGATCGCGGCGTCCCTCATGGCCTGATACTCGCGATCGCTCAGCGTCTGGATCGGCGCCACCGTGATCGAGTCGCCGGTGTGAACACCCATGGCGTCGATGTTCTCGATGCCGCAGACGATGACACAGTTGTCCTTCTTGTCGCGCACGACTTCGAGCTCGTACTCCTTCCAGCCGATCACCGACTGGTCGATCTGGACCTGCCCGATCATGCTGGCGCGCAGCCCCCGCGTGATGATGTCGACGAACTCGTCGCGGTTGTAGGCGATGCCGCCGCCTGTGCCGCCCAGCGTGAACGCGGGCCTGATGATCGCTGGCAGGCCGATCTCCTTCAGGAACTCCTCCGCGTCCGGCAGCGCCGTCACCGTCTTGGCCTTGGGCAGCTTCAGCCCGAGCTTCTCGCAGATCTCCTTGAAAATCTGACGATCCTCCGCCCGATGGATCACGCGCCGGTCGGCGCCGATCATCTCCACGTTGTAGCGCTGGAAAATCCCGTCATCAAAGCACTTGCAGGCACAGTTGAGCGCCGTCTGCCCGCCCAGCGTGGGCAAGACCGCGTGGACCGGGTCGCCCATGTCCTGTTGCTTCTGCAAAACCTTTCGCACACACTCGGGCGTGATCGGCTCGATGTACGTGCGGTCCGCCATCTCCGGATCGGTCATGATCGTCGCGGGGTTGCTGTTGATCAGCACGACCCGGAAGCCCTCGCTCTTGAGCGTCTTGCACGCCTGCGTGCCGGAGTAGTCAAACTCACACCCCTGCCCGATGACGATGGGGCCAGCACCGATGATCAGGATGGTCTTGATGTCGCTGCGTTTGGGCATGAGCAATCTTCTCGTCCAGGATGAGTTGGCCGCCACTCCGCGTTCACGATCCCCCCAAAGCCCCCGTTCGATCTCCGCGCGATCCGGATCGTTCGGGCCGATAGTAGTCGCGATCACCGCCGCCACACGCCTGCCAGCCGATCGGCTCGCGCCAGCAGGCCGATCATCCACGCCGCGCGTACATCGCCTCAAACTGCTCGATCACCCGCCGCGGCTCCAAAAACCCCAGCGCCCACCGCCTCGCCGCGCCCCCCGCGCCGCTCGCGCGCGACCCATCACGAACGAATCCCTCCAGCCCATCGGCAAAGTCGCGGGCCGAGTCGCCCGTGACCGTCGCGCCGCCACTGGATTCGAGCTCGCGCCAGATCTTCACGCCGCGCGTCAGCACCGCCGGCGTGCCCGCGAGCAGACCCTCGACCATCGCGATCCCGAAGTTCTCGTGAAGACTTGGCATCGCAAACACTCGCGCCGCCCGCAGCAGCGACAGCTTCAGCTCACCAGAAACCAGCCCCGTGAAGTGCAGTCGGTCCGCGACTCCCACCGCGGCCGCGCGGGCCCGCAGCTCCGCGACATACGACTCCTCACCCGGCCCCGCCAGCACCACTGAAAACGCCAGGCCGGGGTCGCGCCGCGCCAG
>JBBQMD010000115.1:0-3154 GCA_038328575.1 Phycisphaerales bacterium
CTGATCGATGATCAGAATCCCCTGCTGATCCTGAGTCACCAAAAACGAGTTGTGGATCTGCAGCGCCGGCGAACTGGGCGACGCATCCAGCAACTCACCAGCCGCCATCGCCCCCAGGCCCGCCATCGCCCCCGCGCCCGCTCCGTCGATCGTGGCCGCCGCGCCACCCCGCATCTCATCCCGCGCACCATCACCCGTCCCCGCCCCCGCCCCCGCCCCGCCACCGCCCGCCATCGCCTCGCGCAAGTCACCGAAGTCCACCTTCCACTGCGGCGAGCCGGGCATCACCCGTCGAAACTGCTCCACAAACGCGCTCGGGTGCACTACCCGCGCCGGCGCCGCCATCTGGCCCCCCGCCATTAACCCCGAAGCCTCCGCGCCCGCCGCCATCGCGATCCCGCCCTGCCCGCGACCCATCGCTCCCCAAGCCTCGGCCCCCGCACCCATTGCCCCGCCGACACTCGGCGTCAAATCCGCCGATTGCAGCGCCCGCCGGATCGTGTGCAGCACCGTCTGGTGTACCGACGACGAATCTCGAAACCGCACCTCCGCCTTCGCCGGATGCACGTTCACATCCACCGCCGTCGGCGGAAGATCAATCATCACCACGCACGTTGGATACCGCCCCGGCTCGATCAGCCCGCGATACGCCTCCTTCACCGCGTGCTGCAATGTCCGATCCCGCACCGCGCGCCCGTTCACAAAGATGAACTGACCCGCCCCCGTCGCCCGCGCCAGCGATGGCCGCCCCACCAGCGCCCACACGCTCACGCTCGATCGCCCCGAAAGCGCCCCCGCCGTCGCCGGGTCAATCGCCGTCTCAATCAACTCGCTGGCCAGCTCCGTTCCCAAAATCTCCAGGCACCGCGCCATCGGCGTCTGCCCGGGCGGCAGATCCAGCGTCGAACGCGACTCGTTGGTCACCTGAAACCCAACCCCCGGGTGACTCATCGCCAGTTGCCGCACCACCTCGGCGCACCGCCCCTGCTCCGTGCTCGGCGTGCGCAGAAACTTCCGCCGCGCCGGCGTGTTGAAGAACAGATTCCGCACACAGATCGACGTCCCCACCGGCCCCGAGCAAGGCTTTGCCGCCGACCGCTTGTCTCCCTCACCCGAAATCTCAAACGCCGCCGTCTGCTCTCGCACGCGGCTTCTCAGCGTCAGCCGCGACACACTCGTGATCGACGCCAGCGCCTCACCTCGAAACCCTAGCGTCGCGATCTGATCCAGATCCTCCGTCGCCACAATCTTGCTCGTCGCGTGCGACGCCAGCGCCAGCGCCAGATCCGCCTCCGGAATCCCGCTCCCGTCGTCCGTGACCCGCACCAGCTCGATCCCGCCCTGCTCCAGCTCAATCACCACGCGGCTTGCCCCGGCATCAATCGCGTTCTCCACCAGCTCCTTCACCACCGATGCCGGCCGCTCCACCACCTCGCCCGCCGCGATCTGACTGGCCACCAGCGACGACATCAGACGGATCCGCCGCGCTGTGCTCGCGCCGCCCGGTCCTCCCGCGCTCGCGCCACCCGCCTCCAACATGGTCGGTGCGACTCGGGCCGTCGTGGGGATGGGTACAGGTGCGGTCACGTTATTCAGATGAATCCTGAGGAGAGCCGGTTGCGTGCAACCAATCCGCTGCGGCCGCGGCGTACGCCATCGCCCGCTCACCCGCATACACACAGTTGGATGCGCCGATGACCGAAGAATACCCTCCCCGCCCGCAACATCGCCACATCGCACACCAAGACAGATCGCCGGCGCGGGTTAAAACGTGCCATGGAGTAAAGTGCAATGTGGCCATGAGGTCCACCCTCCCGCCGAAAGGTTTCCCGACATGCGTGTCCCGAGCGTTGACACCTTGAAGCCCGCCCTCGCCGCCGCCGGGCGCGTGGTCGTCGTCGGCTCCGGAGCGGTGGGGCTGTATGTCGCCTGCGTTCTGGCCAAGGCCGGGCGCGACGTCGTCGTGATCGAGGCGGGCCAACCGCACCTCGGCTCCTTCGAGTCTGGATCCTTCGAGTCAATCGGTCGCGATCACTCGGGCGTCAAGATCGGGCGCAGCCGCGCCCTGGGCGGCACCACCAACCTCTGGGGCGGTCAACTCGTCGAGTTCCAACCCGTCGATTTCGACGGCCGCCCCTGGCTTCCCGCCTCCAAGTGGCCCGTCTCCCACGCCCAGATCAAGCCCTTCTACGCCAAGACCTTCGCTCACCTGGGCATCGATGAACAATCCACCCGCGACGACTTCGTCTGGCGTGGCATCTCCTCAAAGCCCCCAAACCTGGGCAGCGACCTCGAAGTCTTCCTCACCCGCTGGATGCGCGTTCCCAACTTCGCCGAGGTCTTCGCCAAACAGATCGACACCGATCCGAACGTGCAGGTGCTTTTGGGCACCACCTGCGTCGGCTTCGCGTGCGAAGGCTCCGCCGTCCGCGCCGCGCGCGTCATGGACGAGCGCGGCCAAACCCACCAGATCACCGGCGACTCCTTCGTCCTCGCCGCGGGCACCGTCGAAAACGCGCGCCTGCTTCTGAACGACGCCGCCGACGAGTCGCGCCCCTGCCCCTGGCGCAACAACCCCATGCTCGGCGCGTGGTTTCAAGATCATCTGGGCGGCCCGATCGCCACGATCGTTCCGCAGAACACCAAGGCGTTCTTCAACACCTTCTGCACCATCGTTCACGCCAGCCAGAAGTATCAGCCCAAGATCCGCTGGACCAACGACGCGCAAGTCCGCCAGCAGGTGCTGAACATCCAGGGCATCTGTGCGTTCGAATCCGCCGCCAGCGAGCACCTGGTCTATCTCAAGCAGTTCCTGCGCGCCGCCGTCTTCAGCCGCAAGGTCTCAGGCCTTGATGACTTTCTCAAAAGCGCCTGGGCCGGCGCACGCTATCTCCCGCCGCTCATGTGGCGCTATATGGTCGATCATCGCGTCTTCGTCCCCAGCACCTCGCGCGTGCTTCTCTCGGTCCAGGCCGAGCAGCAGGTCACGCCCAAGAGCCGCATCACCATCGACCCGAAGCACCGCGACCGCTACGGCCTCGCCCGCGTCGTGCTCGATTGGCAGGTCGATGGCGCCGAGCTCGCCTCGCTCAAAACCTTCGCTGAGCAGGTCGACAGCGCCCTGCGCCAGGCCGGCCTCGCCAAGCTCGAAATC
>JBBQMD010000116.1:0-3015 GCA_038328575.1 Phycisphaerales bacterium
TTCGACGGTGTTGACCAGCTCGCGCTCGCTATCAGAACCGGTGGTGGCATTGACCCGGCGCGTCGGCTTGGGCTTAGCCCGGTCCACGTCGCGCGGGCCGGGGCCGTTCGTGATGGACGGGCCGAAGAGGCTCACTTGAGAGAGATCGGTCATTGGCCTTCAAAGGGTGAAGGATTATGATGCCCGGCGCGATTCTCGGACGTTGGGGTACGCTCAGCCCGCGTTTCACGTCCCTCGCCCGACCCTGTTCTTCCTCGACCTATGGAGCCGATCATGCCCGCCGCACCATCCTTCCGCGTCTTGTCTGGCCTTGCTGTTGTGCTCGCGTGCGCGGGTCTCTCGGCGTGCCAGCGTCAGTCGAATGTCGGCGCGGGCGATGTGAATGCTTCCAACTCCGCCGCCATTTCTGCCCCGACGCTCACGCTCCCGGCGTCGGCGAACCCGAATCCCGCGCTTGCTGGCCTTGGCTTCCTGACCGGCACCTGGGTCTGCGTCAACCCCAACTCGACCGTCAACGAGGAGCACTGGATGCCACCTCGCGGCAGCGTGATGGTCGGCACCTTCCGCCAGGTGCGGCGCGACGGCAAGTGCGCCTTTGTCGAAGTCACGCAGATTTCGGTCGAAGACAACCAGGTCGTGCTGCGCCAGCGTCACCTGCATTCGAAGCTTGAAGTTCCCGACGAGCGCAAGGAGCCGTCGATGTTCCGGCTTAAGTCGCTGAGCGAGGGACGGGTCGAGTTCACGGGCACGGGCGACGCCGAGGGCGTTGCGAGCGTGGTGTACCAGCGCGTGAACGCGACAACCCTGACGCAGACGGTGAGTTTCGATCCGGCGAAGTCGAAGGAGAAGGCGTTTACGTCTACGTACACGAAGCAGTAGGTATCGGGGGGAAGGGCTCTCGGGATCGAGGGATCATCGCGCTTGCGCGTGGGTTGCGCGGCGGCGGCGGTGGGGGTGGGCGGCTAGGCCGAGCGCGAGGGCGAGCGCGGTGGTGGGGGAGGGGATGATTCGGTTGGCGATGACCTGATAGCCGGCCGCGGTGGGGTGGACGTTGGGCAGCGCGGTGGACTGGTCGAGCAGGATGTTGGTGAGCGTGGCTTCCTGGCCGATGAACGCGCTGGCGGTCTCGACGTAGCGGGCTCCGACGCTCGCGGCGGCGGCCTGAATGATCTGGTTCAGCGAGTTCACGGCGCCGGCGGTAAACGCGGGATTCGGGTTGCCGGGGAGGATCGCGAAGGGGTCGTAGTAACCGACGGCGATGATCTCGGCGTTGGGCAGCGCGGCGCGAAGCGAGGCGTAGATCACCGCGAGGTTGGTCTGGGTGTTGTTGAGCGCCTGAAAGACGAGACCAGCCTGGACGAACTCGGGAAGGCCGGCGAAGCCGGGGAGCTGAATGACGCTGAGCAGATCGTTGGCACCGAGCGAGACGGTGACGCGCTGCACGGGCGCGTTGGCCGCGGCTGCGCTGGTGATGGTGGTGAGGAAGAGTTCGGACTGCGACGCGAGCATCGGCGGCGTGGGGTAGTTGGTGTTGAGCGCGCGAGCCTGATTGGAGAGATTGGAGAAACTCATCGAGTCTTCGCCGAAGATGGAGGCGTTGACGACGGTGGGGCGGAGGCCGAGGTTTTGGGTTGCGAGGTAATCGGCGTACAGGGAGACGTAGCCGCGGTCGCCGTTGGAAGTTTGGGTGTAAGAGGCGCCGTTGGTGATGCCGAAGCCGACGGAGTCGCCGATGGCGAGGTAGGTGTAGGGGGTCTGGGCGTTCAGGGTTGCGCACAGCGTGAAGACGCCGAGGGCGATGGCACAGGACCGAGCGAGGTGGGTTCGCATCTCAACACTCCTTTGAAGTTGGCCGCCGAGAGAGAGGCGGGGACGTGTTGAGTGTAGAGGGAGGTTTTGGGATTGCTAGGAAATTGAGGAGGGGATGGGGGAGTGGCGGATGGGGAAGTGGGGAAGTGGCGGAGTGGCGGAGTGGCAAAGTGGGGGAATGGGGAAGTGGCGGCGGGAGGAGAGCCAGATTGCAAAGCAGCAACGCAGCACAACAGCAAAGCAGCAAATTCGGCGAAAGCAAACTGAATGGGCCGTGGAGCGGCGGCGGGGGGCGGCTTTAGAGGGTGGCGAGTTCGCGCCGGTTTGGCGTGGGGTTGGCGGTGGGCGGGGCGTGGCGGGGTCGGGGTGTGATGGCGTTGGTTGAGGCGCGGACGGTTTGCTGGTCAGGATCGACGCGGTGAGTGATGGTGGGCGCGGGCGTTGCGGCGGGTTTGGGTGGGGCGTGGGCACTGGGCACCGGCAGATCAACCGATGTGGGTTTGCCCTTGGTGTGCGAGGGGCGTGATGTGGCTTCGAGTGAGGCGATGCTCACCGCCGGGGGTGTGGCGGAGGCGGGAAGCGTCGTCGCTTCGGAAGTTGCGCTCACGAGGTGCGACGATTGCGTGCACAGGGCGTGCGAAGGTGCGGGCGGTTTGAGAGGTCTGTGTCCGCGCGATTGCGAGGGCCCGCGATGTGGGGGCGCGGCGTGCTTGGTTGCCGTGTTGGTGGTGGGTGCGAGGAGGTCGGTGGGCGCGGGGAGCGCGGCGGGAGTGGGAGGAGGGGGGGGAGGGGGGACGGAGGTGCTGGACTGGGATTGAATGCGGAGGAGGCTGGAGGCCGCGCGTCGGGCTTCGAGCTCGTCGAGGCTGAAGGCGGCGATGTGGGTGAGTCGGGCGAGGGCGGTGTCGCGTTGAATGGGGACGCGGATCTCGGCGCGGATGGCGTTGAGCTTGCGCAGGGCGACGAGCTCGGCCTCGGCGAGCGGAGATTCCAGCAGCGCGACGAGCGCGGCGAACGAGAGATTGAACTCGTCGGCGATCTCGGGCATCGTCCGCTGAGACTGGAGCATTGTGCCGATGAGACGTGTGATTGGGTTGCCGGCGCGTTGAGGTGTCATGCCGCGAGTTTGCGCCCGGGTGGCGGCAGAGGCAAGGAGATTTTAGTGATGCGTCAGGAAGTTGCGCGCGAGGGTGACGCGGGGGGTGA
>JBBQMD010000117.1:0-2946 GCA_038328575.1 Phycisphaerales bacterium
GTCGATTGCCATGAAGTGTGATGATAATGACATCGGTGAATCTTATGATACGCGCTGTTCGGCGGTTCTCGCCGATCCGCCTTGATGCGACTTCCGAACAATCGTGATCACACCACCCGGTCTTCCTTCGCAATCCCCAGCGCCGGGCGCACGTCAAGCTGGACGACTACGCCGCCCTTTCCGGTCACCATTTGGCGTGCGGTGTCCGGGTCCACATAGTCGCTGTGGCAACTGGCTTTGCCCGTGTCGGCGCCGACGGCCTGCTTCGTCTTGCTGGCGAGCTTGTGGATCTCGTCGGGCGAGAGCACGCCGCGCTTGGCGAGGATTTCTTGTTGTTCGGGGGTGAGCGCGGCGGACTTGATGGGGGCACCGAGCTTGCCGCTGGCGCCGACGCGTTCGAAGCCCTCGGCCTTGCCGCTGATGAACTCGACGATCTCCTTGCTGATGCGGACGGAGCACCAGTCGTGCCCGCACATGGCGCAGAAGTCTGTATCGACGTCGAGGTCTTCATCGTGATAGGCACGGGCGGTGTCGGGGTCGAAGGAGAGCTCGAAGTGCTTTTCCCAGTTGAGCGCGGCCCGAGCCTTGGTCAGCTCATCATCGCGGTCGCGCGTGCCGGGGATGCCCAGCGCGATGTCCGCGGCGTGGGCGGCGATCTTATAAGCGATGCAGCCTTGCTTGACGTCGTCTTTCTTTGGCAGGCCGAGGTGTTCCTTCGGCGTGACGTAGCAAAGCATGGCGGCGCCGTGGTAGGCCATGCTCGTAGCGCCGATGCAACTGGTGATGTGGTCGTAGCCGGGGAACATGTCGGTGACCAGCGGGCCTAAGACGTAGAACGGCGCGCCGTGGCAGAGCGTGCGCTGGACCTTGGCGTTCCACTCGATCTGGTCGAAGGGGACGTGCCCGGGGCCCTCGATCATGACTTGCACGCCGCGACGCCAGGCGCGCTCGGTGAGCTCGCCGAGCGTTTCGAGTTCGGCGATCTGCGCAGCGTCGGTGGCGTCGGCAAGGCCGCCGGGGCGGAGGCCGTCGCCGATGGAGAATGTCACGTCGTATTGACGCAGGATGTCGCAGATGGCGTCCCACTGCGTATACATGATGTTCTCTTGATTGTGGACGAGCATCCACTTGGCCAGGAGGGAGCCGCCGCGGCTGACGATGCCGATGAGGCGGTTCTTCACGTGCTTGAGATGGGCGCGCCGGACGCCGGCGTGGATGGTGAAGTAGTCAACGCCTTGTTTGGCCTGGTGGTGCAGCGAGGCCTCGATCGTGGGCCAATCGAGGTCTTCGATCTTCTTGCCGATGATCATGGAGTAGATCGGGACAGTGCCAATGGGGACGGTGCTCTCGCGCAGGATGGCGGCGCGGCAGGCATCCAAGTCGCCGCCGGTCGAAAGGTCCATGACGGTGTCGGCGCCCCACCTCTCGGCCCACTTGAGCTTCTCGACCTCTTCATCGGTGCCACTGCTCACCGGTGATGCGCCCATGTTGGCGTTCACCTTGGTCTTGCTGGCGCGCCCGATGGCCATCGGGTCGAGCTTGTGTTTGAGGTGGTTGATGTTGGCGGGGATGACGAGTCGCCCGGCGGCGATCTCGTCGCGGACGGCTTCCGGGCCTTGGCCGTTGCTGAGGATGCCGAAGTGCGGCTCCCGCTCTGCAACGCGGCGCATCTGCGGCGTAACGATGCCCAAACGGGCGGATTCGAGTTGGGTGATCGGCGTAAATCCCGGTGGCGGTGTGACCTTGCGCGTGACGCCGCGGGCATCGGCGAAGGTGTACGACTCGCGCGCGATGAAAGGGGAAGAGGCGACCGGCTTGGCCTGAGCGTCCGCGCTGGTGAGGATCTTCATGCTCCAGCCCTCGGGCAGGAAGTCCCAGGCGGTTTTGGTTGAGGGCGCGGGCATGCCCGGCGTGTTGGGGCTGGAGAACATCAGCGGCCCGCCCAAGTCCGGCGCGTTGGCGAAGGAGCCGGGCGTGGTGACGTTGGGCGTGTTTCCGGGGTTGCGGGCGCCGTGAAGCGGGAGCGGGTGCGCGGCGGGCGCGACATCAGACTTGGGCTTTCCGCACCCGCAGCCGGGCTTGTTGCAGGTGGCAGGATTGGCGGCGAGGGTGCTGGCGGTGTTGGGGTTGCTGGTGGTCATGGTGAGTCTCGGGCGGTGTCGGGTTGAGCGGAGGGGCCGGGTGGGGGGGGACGGATGGGAACAGATCGGGTTTAGGAGCGAGGTTCACCGGCGGCTTGCCAGTCCATGATGCCGAGCTCGGGCGTGCCGTCGTTGAAGACGGGCGCGTTGAGGCGGCGGAGGATGTTGATGCACTGGGCGCGGTGGTGATGGCCGTGGGTGGCGACGTGTGTGAGCGCGCCAGCGAGGGAGAGCGTGACGCTTTCACCGGCGAGTATGAGGGTGACGGTGCTCGCGAGGCCACGGGTGCGGGCGCGATCGGCGACACCCAGGAGATCGGCGGTGGCGTCGTCCAGGAGCGGGATGAGTTCGTCGCGCGAGCGGACGCGAATGGGGGGCTTGGGGCCTTGGCTGGCGGGGCCGCCAAACGTCCACGAGTTGCCCTCGGGGATCTCGATGCTGGGGCGGAGGGTGCGGGCGTCAATGCGGTCGGCCCATCGGCGCATGGCGCCGAGGGTGTGGGTGAGGGTGTCGTGGAGGGAGCCGGGGCCGATCTCAAAGCGCTGGTGAAACTGCGCGGCGGAGAGCGATGCGCAGAACTCGAGCGCGCGCCAAGTGGCCCAGTGGTTGTGCTTGAGGAGAATGTCGAGTGGGTCTGCCGACAGGGCGTGGCTGGTCGTCATGACGCTTTCCCTCCGCCGGTATGAACCGGATCAGGTTCGACGGGTGCATCTCAGCGGCTAGGCGGCCGCGCCCCGAAGCGTTTGAGTGTAGGGCGCGCGTGCCCTCGCGGAGCCAATGCAAGGCGTCTGGAATGGGCGGATGA
>JBBQMD010000118.1:0-2853 GCA_038328575.1 Phycisphaerales bacterium
CGTAGCGCTCAGGGAAGAACTCAAGCGAAGTGCTGCCCTCACCAAACTTGCCACTCTGCCGCTCCGGCACCTTGCCACTTCCCTCCCCCGACCCATCTCCGGAATTGTTGAGTTGCTGGTGTGCTGCTTTGCTGCTTTGCACTCTGCCACTTCCACCCAACGCCGCATTCGCCGCACCCGCGAGCTTCGCATCCGTCACCTTCACGTACCACTGATCGCTTAGGTACGGCTCCACGATCGCCTTGCTGCGGTCGCTGTGCTTGACGCTGTGGCGATACGGCTTCACCTGCTCCAGCAACTTCTCGCTCGTGCCGGGGATGAAGTGGTCGTCAAAGTATTTCACTACGAGCTTGCGGGCCTCTTCGCGCTTTTTGCCCACGAAGACGTGGGCGTCGCCGATATCGCTCCAGCCGTGTTGATCGCTGATGCTGGCGTCGGGGGCCATGACGTTGATCATCGCAAGCTTGTGGCGCTGGCCCAGCTCATAGTCGTTCTGATCGTGCGCCGGCGTGACCTTCAAAAATCCCGACGCGAACTCGCTCTTGGCGTCCTTCGCGTCCTCCTCCCGCCCAAGCGCCACCGCCATCGCCCGCGGCAGCACCACAAACTCATCCTCAATCACCGAGATCACACGCCCCACCAGCGGCAGCTTCACACTCAACCCGCGCAGGGCCTTGGCCCGCGTGTCATGCGGGTTGATCGCGACAGCGGTATCGCCCAGGTATGTCTCCGGGCGCGTCGTCGCCACCGTCACCCACGCCTGCGAATCCGCGACGTGCGCCTCCGCCCCCGGATACCCACGACGCGCAAGCTCACCCCAAGTCACCGGGCGCGACGCACCATCAACCAGCGCGCCAGCGGACCCACCCCCTTTAGCAGTTTGGCCATTTCGCAGTGTGGACTTTTCCCTAGCCCCCTCTACCAACGCATACCGCAGATAGTAAAAGTTTCCATTCACCTCTTCGTCATAACACTCATCATCCGCCACCGCCGTCTGCAGCGCCGGATCCCAGTTCACCAGCCGCTTGCCGCGATAGATCAGCCCGTCGCGAAAGAGCCGGAAGAACGCCTCGCGCACGCTCGCGGCGCACACCGGGTCCATCGTGAATCGCTGGCGCGAGAAATCGCAGCTCGCCCCCATCGCCTTGAGCTGCTCGGTGATCCGCGCTTCGTATTCGTCCTTCCACGCCTGGATCTTGCCGATGAACTTCTCCCGCGTCCAGCCGCCGTTGCGGTCCGCATCTTTCAGAGGGCCCTTTAACTCCCCGTCCTGCCGCAATCGCTTCTCC
The DNA here is from genome assembly GCA_038328575.1 of Phycisphaerales bacterium. GTDB lineage: Bacteria > Planctomycetota > Phycisphaerae > Phycisphaerales > UBA1924 > JACVCS01. The sequence continues at coordinate 1,290 of JBBQMD010000118.1, forward strand.
ACCACCGCCTGCGTCGCAATTCCCGCGTGATCCGTGCCGGGCATCCACAGCGCCTCGAAGCCCATCATCCGGTGCGAGCGCGTCAGGATGTCCTGCAGCGTGTTGTTCAGCGCGTGCCCAAGGTGCAACGCACCCGTCACATTCGGCGGCGGAATCAGCATCGAAAACGCCCGCTTCTCCCCGCTCAACACTCGCGCCGGGTCCGCATGAAACACCCCAGACGCCTCCCAGTTCGCGCGGATGCGCCCCTCGTGCTCCAGGGGCACAAACCGCGTCGGCATCGCCTCGCCCAACGAAACCGCAGCGCCCGTACCACCCGCAGAGCTGGCGCCTCCAGCAGCGCTCGCACCGCTCGCGCCGCCGTTTTCAGCCATACCACTCGCACCCGATCCCTCATGTGCAAATTCATTCGCCATATTGGCCATGTTAGTCGCCGTGGTGGCCCGCTCTCGACTTGGTGGCCCTCTCTCTCCGAGAGCGGGATCCGCAGTCCTCCGCACTCACACCACCCAACGCCCTCCCGCAACCACGGGATCACTGTTCCGCAAAGCCGGATCAGCGGCACATCGACCAACCGGCCCCGCCCGCCGCGCCGCATAAACTCCGCCATGCGCAAAACCGCCCGCACTCGCCCCCCCGCCGCTTCTCTCCGCCCTTCGCGCCGCCCTCGCCGAGCCGCGGCGAAGCCCATGCTCCTGGCCACCGTCGCGCTTGCCCTTGTCCTCGTCGTCATCGTCGCCTTCGCCATCCGCGCCGCGCTCACGCCGCCACCGTCAACCACACCCGGGACCGTCGCGCCCGCCGGCGCATCCACCGACGCAACCACCCGCTCCATCGACACCATCAACGCGGCCCTCGACGCCGCCGACGAGTACCTCCGCAGCGGGCAATACGTCAACGCCGGCGTGATTCTGGATCGCGCGGCCAAGAAGTTCCCAGACGATCGCCAACTCCGCGAGATCTACGCCGCGAGTCTGCTGGGGCAGCAGCGCCCCGCCGACGCGCTGGTGCAACTTGAGGAAGCACTCCGTATCGGCCCGCCCACGGTCAAGCTCTATATGGATGCGGGCGTCGTCGCGAACCAGGCGGGCAAAACTGATCGCGCCGCGGAACTGCTGAGCCTCGGCGCGCTCAAAGACCCGACCGAGCCGCAACTGCCGCTGTATCTGGCCATGGTGCAGATCAAGCAGGGCAAGGACGCCGCAGCGACCGCCTCGCTCGCCAAGGCCCTGCGCATCAAGGACGACCTTCCCGAAGCGTGGGGCACGCTCGCGGAGTTGTCGCTCAAGTCCAACGATCTCTCGCTCGCTCGCCAGCACGTCGGCAAGGCGCGGGCGCTTCAGCCCGAGAGCATCCGCTGGCGCACCGTTGAGGCCAAGATCGCCAAGCGCGAGGGCAATGCGCACGGCGCGATCGCGTTGCTGCAAGCGTTTGACCCCGAAGACCTCTACAAGGCCAGCGCGCTCAGCACGCTCGCCGACGCAATGGCGATGGACGGCAAGGTTCTCGGCGCCGCCCGCCTCTACAGCCAGGCCGCGATCACGGTCGCCACCGACGCAGACCT
>JBBQMD010000119.1:0-2652 GCA_038328575.1 Phycisphaerales bacterium
CCTGCAATCACCCCGTCACGGCAGACATCGGCCTGCGCGTTCAGGGTGGTGTTGCACGGGGCGCTATCGTTCCCGGCGCTGACCACGCCGACGAAGGGTTGATTGATCTCTTCCTCGGTCATGCCCATCGCGTAGTAATACGAGCGATGCGGCGCGCGCTCCGGCCCGACCGAGACGTGACGACTGGGGAGCTTGGACTTGTCAAACGTGCGAGACATAAGATTTCCTGAGGGTGCCGATTTGTGAAACGTCCCTGCCTTCAGGCGAGCGCCAGCGCAACCCTTTGCACAATGTCAGCCAGCAGCGCCGCCCAGCGGGCGTGATCTTCGCGGGTCTGGACAAGGTCTTGGCGCAGTTCGATGCCGAGAAAGGGACGCCCGAGCGCTTCGGCATGGCGGTTCATGGTGTAGTTGAGATCGCGCCCCGAATAGGGGAGGTTATCGCCCACATTCAGCCCCTCAGCCGCGAGCAGCGGGATCGCGATGCGCGCGGCGCGGTCGTCGGTGTTGTAGAGCACGCCAACCTGCCATGGGCGCGCCGCGTCGCTGGTTGCAAGGCGCGGGGTGAAGCTGTGGAGCGATAGGATCAGCTTTGGCTGTGCCGCCGCCAGCCATTGTTGCAGCGCCGTGTGATAGGGGCGGTGAAAGCGGTCAAGACGCGCCTCCCGATCCGCACCGATATTGCCGGGGATCGGGTGGCCGTCGCTCGCTTCGGGAACGAGGTCGGATGCGGTTTCTTCGCGGTTGAGGTCGCATACGAGGCGGCTGATGGCCGCGATATGGGCGGGGATGGCATGATCACGGGCTAGACGTTCGGCGATGGCTTCGGTGCCGATGTCGACTGCGATGTGTTCGTGAAGCAGGCGTTCGGGGATGCCGAGGGGGGTGTCGCCTGGCACATGGTTGCTGGCGTGGTCGGCTGTGCAGACGATCCCGCCGCGCGTGGGCGTGCCGAGTTGGCGGTAAGGCAAATTCACTGCCCTACCCCCGTTCGTGTCGAGCGAAGTCGAGACACCAAGTGAAGGCCTCTCGACTTCGCTCGAGGTGAACGGAGTTTGCGATGAACCCTCACCGCAACCGTCCCGCCAGCGTCCACCACTCGCGCGGCATCGCCGCCGCAGCCGCATCGCGGGCTTCGATGGTGTCATAGAGCGCAAAGCAGGTCGCGCCCGATCCGGACATGCGGGCGAGCCTTGGCGACGTATCCGCCAGCGCCGCCAGCACATCGGCAATCACCGGACAGAGCGAAATGGCGGGCGCTTCGAGATCGTTGCGCCCTTCCCTTGCGATCCAGGATGCCGGGCCATCGGGCAGCGCTCCTAAGTCAATCCCATTCCCGATACTGGCCCACGCCTTGAACACCGGGCCAGTCGACAGCGGCACGCGCGGGTTGACCAGCAGCACGGGGGTTCCGGCGAGGTCGTCCTCGACCGCCTTCTGCTCGGTGCCGCTGCCCAGCCCGATATGCGTGCGGCTGAGGACGCAGGCGGGCACATCCGCGCCCAGCTTTGCCGCGCGCGCCTGCCAATCATCCGGCAGGCCGTGGAGCGCCTCGATCATCCGGAACACCGCCCCCGCATCCGCCGACCCGCCGCCGAGGCCAGCCGCGACGGGGAGGTTCTTCTCCAGCGTCACCGCCAAGCCTTGCGAGCGCGGGAGGGCGGTGAGCGCCTTTGCCACGAGATTGTCGAAAGGATTGTCCAGCCCGCCCGCAAACTCGCCCAGCGTGGTGACGCTGTCGGCGGCGGCAGGCGAGGCGTTCAACACATCGCCCGCATCGACAAAGGCGAACAGCGTTTCGAGCTCATGATACCCATCCGCGCGCCGCCTGCGGACATGCAGCGCGAGGTTGATCTTGGCGTAGGCGGTTTCAGTCGGCATCAGGCATGCTCATTCGTACATCGCCGCGGCCGTGAGAAGATGCGCTGCGTGACGTCACACATTGGCGTCGGGAGCCCTGCCTTTGGTGTCGGTGACGAATGCCTGCATCGCTTCCAGAAACGAAGCCAGGTCTTGGTTCTCCCAGTTCCAGCCGCGACCGGGATCACCAAACTCTGCCCTCAACCGAGCAACATAGCGAATGAACGAGTCGCGATCATGGACCTCATCGTGTTCCATTCTCACTCCCCTTTCGCCGAAACTCCAACGTCGAATTTTCGTCATTGCGAGGAGCCGAAGGCGACGCGGCAATCCATTATCTGACATGGCGTCAAAGCGAGACGTCCGACGCTGGATTGCTTTGCTGCGCTCGCAATGACGAAGTCGTGGGCCCTCACCTCACATATTCGGATAGTTCGGCCCGCCGCCACCTTCGGGCGTGACCCAGTTGATGTTCTGGTTGGGGTCCTTGATGTCGCAGGTCTTGCAGTGGACGCAGTTCTGGGAATTGATCTGGAACTTCGGCGTTCCATCCGCCTCCTGAAGCCACTCATACACCCCCGCCGGGCAGTAACGCGCCGAGGGGCCGCCGAACACCGCCAGCTCGCTTTCCCGCTGCAGCGTCAGATCCGCCACCTGCAAGTGCACCGGCTGATCTTCGGCATGGTTGGTGTAGCTGTAGGCCACGTTCGTCAGCTTATCGAAAGTGATCACCCCGTCGGGCTTGGGATAGTCGATCTTCGGATACAGATCCGCACGGCCGGTCATGGTGTAA
>JBBQMD010000120.1:0-2632 GCA_038328575.1 Phycisphaerales bacterium
TGGATCTAGGTACCAACGGGGGCCAGGTCCTCGGGCGTGATCTCTTCTTCAACTCCCGGCGCGTGCGTACTTCCGTCAGCGGCGTGCAGGGCCTCGTCCAGGGCGCAACTGTGATCGTCGGCCTCCAAGGCCAGCGCACGCTGCTCATCGTTGACAACGTCGTCTCCGCCAACGGCAACACGCCCACCCTCCGCGCCCTGAACCTGGACAACCCGAGCAGCTCAAGCTACACGACCGTCGGCTCGCTCCCGCCCACTGCCGGCGGCTTCGGCGGCTTCACGTCGTACACCTTCTTCGGCCTGGGCTCGATCGATAATCGCCTGTTCGCCGGTGGTGTGGACAACAGCTTCACCAGCGGCATCTATGAGCTAAATGTCGGCGACCTCAACAACATCCACGCCATCGGCAACTTCACCACCAACCTCGTCGCCGGCATCGATGCCCAGCTCCAGCCCGCCATGGCCACCGCCCCGGGCCGCGGCACCGTCTTTGTCATCGGCACGCCCAACGGCAGCGGCAGCAGCGGCACGCCCTCCGTCAACTCGTGGGTTCTCTACGAGGTGAACCCGATCAGCGGCAGCGTCGTCAACACCCGCTCCACCGACTCCCCCGGCAACGACTTCTCCAGCCAGCCCTCCACCCAGGCCACCGCCGGCCTTACGTTCAACAGCGTGCAGGTCATCAGCGGCATGGCCTATGTCAATGGCATCTTGGTCATGTCCGGCCTCACCAGCGGCGGGCAAGCCGTGACCGTGTACTACAACCCTGACGCCACCAACAGCGCCACCGACCCGACCGTTCGCGTGATCGATGGCTCCGCCGGCGCGTTCGCTGCCGGAGCGCTAGCGACAGAGTCGCCGCTCACGTCGAACGACGCGACAGGTGGCCAGAACCTTCAACTGGCGCAAATCGCGGCCAGCGCCGGGCGCCCGCTGCTCAACGTCAACCGCGCGCCGGAGTCTCGCGCTCTGTCAATCGTCTCGGAGAAGGAGACGTTCCCGACGCTGCAGCGCGTCCGGCTCGACCGCACCGGCGACGTCAAGGGTGGCACGCTCAAGGGCGAGAAGGCCGCAAAAGTTGACGACTCGTTCTCCCCGACCGTCGGCGAGCGTCAGCGCGTCCTCGGCGCGGGCCGCTGAGCGCGTCGCTCGATCGCGCTCCGGATCTGCAACAGGCCCTGCGGCGAGGGCTCAGCTCTAACCTGCCTGGCCTCGTCCCCCTCGCCCACCCACTTGGCCTCGGCGTGCAACACACCCCGCCGCGGACAGGGCCGCCGCGCCGGCGAAGAGCTGGACCAAAGCTCGTCGACGAATCGTCACGTCGGATCTCTCGCGAAGTGCTTAATCGCCCGGCGGAGTAGTGAGCGTTGTTGGCGCCAGACGTCGGGCGGGCCGAAACCCTTCGCGACTTGCTCACGATTTCCGGCCATGCCGTGAAGTCATCCACAACCTCGCGGCGCAATCTACCGCCAGAGCGCGAGCTGGCGGCACCGCGGCCCCTCAGCCCCCGCTCGCCCGGGCAGCCCCCGGCACAATCGGCACTCGATCGACAATCTCCAGCCCGAAGCCCTCCAGCGCCGGCAGGCTCTTGGCCGCGGAGTTGCTGAGCAATCGAAGCCGCCGCACGCCCAGGTCGCGCAGGATCTGGCCGCCGATACCAAAGTCGCGCATCTCCCTGGGCAAGTTCTTGGCATGGCCCATCGCGTGCGTCAGGTCCGGATGATCACTCCCGCTGTCATGCCCGCTGCGCCGGATCCGCTGAAGTTGCGACTCGATGTCTGTCGCGCCGTCGGGGCCTTCCTGGCGAAGGTACACGATCACGCCGCGACCGGCATCGCGGATCATCCGCATCGACTCGCGCAGCAGGTCGCCGCTGGGTGATTCATCGGCGCTTGCGCCCGCGCTTGCCGGCGCGCCCGGCCCGGCGCTGTCGGGGATCGCCAGGAACACGTCGCCCAGCAGGTTGCGCCGGTGCATGCGTACCAGCACGGGCTCGTCCGCCACGCCCCCCACGCCCTCACCAAACTCACCAAGCGTGAGCGCCACGTGCGGCAGCGCATCAACAAGGCTCTCGTACACGAACAGGCGAAACTCACCCATCTCCGTGCGGATCGTCTGCCCGCCCGTCGGGCTCGCACGCTTCACCAGCGGCTGCTGCTTCAGCCGATACTCGATGATCTGCGCCACCGAGCACATCTTCATGCCGTGCTCGGCGCAGAACTTGACCAAGTCCGGCACGCGAGCCATCTCGCCATCGGGCTTCATGATCTCGATGATCGCGGCCGCCGGATACAGCCCCGCCAACCGACACAGGTCCACCGATCCCTCAGTCTGCCCGGTGCGGACGAGCACGCCACCATTGCGCGAGCGTAGCGGATTGATATGTCCGGGGCGAACAAAGTCCGCCGGCGTGCTGGTCGGGTCAATACACAGTTGAATGCACTTGGCGCGTTCCTTCGCAGAGACGCCGGTGGTGCCGCCGTGCTTCGGGTGCGGGTCGATGGTGACGGTGAAGGCGGTGCCGCGGACGGTGGTGTTGAGCGGGGCCTGCGGGTGCAGGTCGAGGCGGTCGCAATCTTCCTCGGTCATCGCGACGCAGAGATAGCCCATGGCCTTGCCGAGCATGAACGTGA
>JBBQMD010000121.1:0-2231 GCA_038328575.1 Phycisphaerales bacterium
AAGCCGTGTTCGCTCGCGGAGTTCACGCCAGAGCGGGCGCAGGCGGATTACCAGGTGAACGCGGTGGCGCCGGCGATGATCTGTCAGGCGATGGCGGCAAAGCTCGGAGCGTCTACGTTGTCTGGCGGCGGGTCGATCGTGATGATGGGCGACATTCATGCGATGGGTCCGGGCGGCCGGCCGCGGCGGGGCTTTGTGACGTATTCGATGAGCAAGTGCGCGATGACGGAGCTCGCGCTGGTGCTGAGCCGCGAGCTGGCGCCGCGGGTCCGGGTGAACGTGGTGGCGCCGGGGGTGGTCGCGTTTCCGGAGACGGGGCCAGAGGCGGATGAGGGCATGCGGGCGCGGTACCTCGCGCGAGTCCCGCTGAGGCGATCCGGCACGCCGCAAGACGCGGCGGTCGCGGTGCGGTTCCTGGCCCTGGAAGCGTTATACACGACGGGGCAGGTCTTGCGGGTCGATGGGGGGGAGGGTGCGTAGGGCATGGAAGATCGTGATGTTATAAACGGCGGGGCAGCGACGCGGCAGGGCGGCGCAGTGGCAAGGCTGGAAAACAGCACAACAGCAACGCAGCAAAGTAGCAAAGTTGGGACGTGCGGTTAGGAGGTTTGCGTTGGTGCGGGTAACGCGGGCGCAGTGGGCGGTGCGGCGGGCGCGCGAAGCGGCGCGAGATCGCGCGCGGCGGCGTCGCGAGGAGTGAGATTCAGGGTGGTGGAAGGTCGCGGAGCGACACCCGGCGGTTCAGCGCCCGCCCAGCGACCGGTGAGCGGCCGGTGAGCGGCATCAGTCCCAGATCGGTTTGAAGTCGGCGGGCTTTTCGCCGGCGGTGGTGAAGATGCCGAGGAAGACGTTGCTCTGGGTGGGGTCGTCGGACTCGTCGAAGTGGTTGCAATCTGCGAGTTGCTTGCCAGCGGCGGTGAGATACTGCCGCTCGGCTTGGTGCGGGCGACCTGAGTGGATCACGTCAAAGTTGACGTGGTTGTCGCTGAAAACAGTGTTGCCGCCCCAGCCGCCGCCGCGACCGAAGAACCGCGTGGAGAGAGAGTTGGGATTTACAAACGTGGGAGTGGTGGTGGTCGGGCTGGACGGGTTGACGGACGCGACCTGGGGAAAGCGGGTGCCGAGGATGGCGGTGGTGCCGTCATACGTGTCGCGCCATTGGACCATTCGGCCGCTGGGTGCGACCTTGAGTTCGGGACCGGGCGAGACGAGGAGGCCGGAGGGCTGCATGTGGGCGTAGCTCACGTTGCTCTTGCCAGCGGTGAAGTCGGCGGAGAATGCGGGGTCCCATTGCGCGTTCTGCGGGCTCACGGCCTTGGTCGGGCTCGTGAGGTTGTAGTTTGGCATTTGGACGATGTTGGCGTTCGGCTCCGCAGGGCTGACCATGATTTCAGGTGTCAGCACGTTACTAAAAATCATCATTGAGAAGATGTTGGCGGTGGTGTCTTTGACGCGCTGCGGATCTGCGGCGTCGGCCGCGGATCCCGGCTTGGGGTTGGTCGGCGCGCCGGGGGCGACGGTGGCACCTTGGCGATCAAGTCGGCTGGGGAGCGGGTAGAGCTCTCTATTCGAACCGGCCCAGATGACCATTGCTTGATGAATGCCGCGGACTTGCGTGCCGTCTTTGATCTGTTGCGCGGCTTTTCGAGCCTTGCCCAGCGCCGGGAGCATGATGGCCGCGAGGAACACGGCGCCGAGGACAAATACGATAAAGCCGACGACGGCGACGATGATGACGACGTGAACGACGGTGAGGCCGCGGGGGTGACGGGGACGACGGAGGTGGAAGTGCATGTGATGCTCCGGGTTCGTGAGTGAACTTGTCGAGCGCGAGTGTACAGATATTCGTAGGCGCGGGTGATGTGGTTGGGTTATGTTGTCGTGAATTTCGTGTTGACAGAGCGCCGCGCATCATCGATCCCCGGACGGGTGGGTAGACGGAAGGCCCGAACTTGGCGCGGTGTTACTTTCTCATTTCGTCGAGGAACTCGCGGGCCTTGGCGTGCCTGAGTTCGAGGGCCATGCGTGCGCTGGCCTCGGCCATGCTCGTGTCGCCAGCTCTTTTGAAGAACACGCCCGCCTGGTAATACAGGTCTGCGTCGGTGGCGACCGTGATCGCGGCCTGGCTGTAGAGGCGGGCGGCGCCGAGAACCTTGCCGTCCATCGCCATTGCGTCGGCGAGCGTGCTGAGCGCGCTGGCCTTGTAGAGGTCTTCGGGGTCAAACGCTTGC
>JBBQMD010000122.1:0-2053 GCA_038328575.1 Phycisphaerales bacterium
ATAGCTGATCTCGATGTAATGACGCACCGGATCCTTGAGAATGTGCTTCTTCGGTCGGCCCTTCACAATCTTCGCCTCAGCCAGATACTTCCAGCCGGTGATTCCGGTTGATCTGATCGCTTCGAGCAACGCTGTCGAGATGAACGCGTCTTGAGCAGAAACTGGGGAGAAATCAGCTAGCCCGCCCTTGCTTCCGTCGCACTCCACGGTAAATGGAGGCGCTTGACGATAAAATCCAAGTTTTCGCCCACATGCCGGGCATCGGTGAGGCTGATCGGTCACCTCGTCGTGAGTGGACATGATGTCGGCTATGACGGCATCCGTATCCCAATCCGGCTGATCCATCACCCAGATCGTGTGAGCTTGACTCATCATGTACCTCAGAACGAGATTCCGGCAGGAAAACGTTTGGAAAGACCGCCGCGTCGGTAGAGGTCGCGAAGGTAATCCTCGAACTGCCTTGGGGAGGGACTCTTCTCGCGTATCCACGCCGCAACCTGTTTATCATACCACAAAACTCCCCCACGCGCTCCGCCACCGGCCCTCCCACCTCCCACACCCCCCACTACCCCCCCTCACTTTCCCGATATGCTTCACCCATGAAGTCCAAGCTCGCCGCCTCCACCCTCACCCTCTTCACCGAACTCAAGGCCCGCGCCATCGTTCGCGACGACATCACCGTCATGGTCGGCGGCTTCGGCCTCTGCGGCATCCCTGAGCAGCTCATCCTCGCGCTCCGCGACAGCAACGTCCGCGGCCTCACCTGCATCAGCAACAACGCCGGCGTTGATGACTGGGGCCTCGGCCTCCTGCTCAAGACCCGCCAGATCAAGAAGATGATCTCCAGCTACGTAGGCGAAAACGCCGAGTTTGAGCGCCAGTTCCTCGCCGGGGAGCTCCAGGTCGAGTTCAACCCCCAGGGCACGCTTGCTGAGCGCATCCGCGCCGGCGGCGCGGGCATCCCGGCCTTCTATACCGCTACTGGCGTCGGCACGCCGGTCGCCGCAGGGAAGGAGATCCGCGAGTTCTATCGCCCGAGCGAGGCCACCGGCCATCAGAACCATTTGCCAAGCGCCGTCAGCGGCACGTTTGCCGAGGCGCAGTCCAACATGAGCCCGCGCAGCGAGTCCGCCTTTAAGCGGCGCGAGTACGTACTCGAAACCGGCCTCTTCGGGGACCTCGCGCTGGTCAAGGCCCTCAAGGCTGACGAGCAGGGCAACCTCATCTTCAACAAAACCGCCCGCAACTTCAACCCCATGATGGCCACGGCCGCGACCTATGTCATCGCCGAGGTCGAAGAACTCGTCCCTGTCGGCGCCCTGGACCCCGACCAAGTCCACACCCCCAGCTCCTACATCGACGCCATCGTCATCACCAAAAGCGAAAAGCGAATCGAGCAACGAACAGTGCGAAAAACCACGGCCGCGGTGTGAGCGCATTTAGCGAGGGCCCCACCCGAGCCCCGCGCTGAACCCTCCGCCTTCCCCCGGTCAGCACTCTGCACTCAGCACTCTGCCTTCAGAACGCGCAGCTGTTAAAGAAGATGCTGAAGAAGAAATTGTAATCGCCTTCGGTCACGCCGTTGTTGAGGTTGGGTGCGATGCCGCCAACGCCGAAAGGTGGTAGAGGGATGCCGTGGTCATCGGCGATGTCGGTGACGTTGATGGCGTCGAAGAAGTTGGCAAAGAAGACGTTGTAGTCGGCCTCGGTGAGACCGTTGTTGGGAGCGAGCGGATCCGGCGCGATCGTGAAGTTATGGATTGGCTGGCCCGCGTCGTTCGCGATGTCGGCGGCGTTACAGCGGGACGGGCCGGTGACGGTCGCGGCGGCGCTGGTCGGCGGAAAGATTGGCGTCATCGTCATTGGCAACCATCGACGCCCCCCACACTCCCGTCTCGTCGTCGGACGACTGAGGTGGGATGAGGGCGAGAAGGCAAGGCACGTCTTCTCACCGGCTACTTACGCCGCGCGGAGGCGGGCTGTCCGCACTGGGCATACGAGCTTGCGATCTGTTTCGAATCGCGGGGCTGCGCCGCCACCACACGTGCTGCGA
>JBBQMD010000123.1:0-2006 GCA_038328575.1 Phycisphaerales bacterium
CCGATGTACATCGCGCTGGTGGCGATCGCGAGGCGCTTGAGCTCGGGCATCGGCAAGCGCGTGTACGGCACGAAGACGAAGCGGCTGACCCATCGCTTGCCGGTCTTGGCCTGGTCGCTGATGCTGGTGCTGGCGTGCAGATCGGGGTCGATGGGCGTGCCGCACTCGGGGCAGTTGCCGACTGCTTTGAGGCCGCGCAGGTTGTACTCGCAGTGTCGGCAGGGGCGATCGTCTTCGATCACCACCCACTGGGCCGCCTTCGCTCGCAACCATTTTGGATCAACCGCCACGCGTGGTTTCGCCTCCGATCAGGGCTGGACACCGCCCGAGCACGAAGCGACGAACCTCAGGCCGTTTTCACTTCCATCGCCGCCCGCACGGCGTTCTTGAACATCCGCAGCCCGGGCGTGTCCAGCGACCGAACCGCGGGGTCAAGGCTCGTCCAGAACGGGTGGCGGTTCCAATCCAGGAATCGCTCGGGGTGCGGCATCAAACCCAGGATGCGCCCGGTGGGATCGCAGACTCCCAAGATGTCGTCAACGCTCGCGTTGGGGTTGTCGCCCTTGGCGTAGCGCAGCGGGATCTGACCATTCGAGCGCAGGCGATCGATGACTTCAGGCCCGCGGGCGACGACGCGGCCCTCGCCGTGGGCGATAGGGAGGCGGAAGACGTCGCGTTGGACGATGGGGGGGAGAGACGCGAAGTCTTGGGCGAGGCCGGCGGTCCAGATGCAGCGGGATGTCGGGTCAATGTCGAACTCGCACCAGCGGTCAATGAAGCGGCCACCGGCGTTGTGGGCCAGCGCCAGCTCTTGCTCGGGAGGGAGCTCGGGCCAGTCGATGCTGTCGGTGTTTGTGCCGTTGATTGGCGGGCCGGGCAGGAGGCCGGCTTGGACGAGGATCTGGAAGCCGTTGCAGGCACCGATGATCGGCACGCCGCGTTGCGCGGCGGCTCGGAGCGCGGGCCAGAGTTTGGCCTTGAGTTTAGCGGCGAAGATTCGGCCGCTGGCGATGTCGTCGCCATAGCTGAAGCCGCCGGGGAAGCCGATGAGGTCGGCATCTTGCAGGATCTCTGGAGAGGCGATGAGCGCGTCAAGATGAACAAGCGTGGCGCGAGCGCCAGCGAGCGTGAACGCGCGAAGCAACTCGGCGTCGCAGTTGGTGCCGGCGGTTCGGACGACGAGCGCGCTGGGAGCGATCATGATGCGAGGGTAGACGCTTGAAACGTGCATCAGAACGCGCGGTGGTCGGGCTCATCGGGGCCAGCGTTGTCCGCGTCGGTCGCAGAGGAGTCCAACCCGTCGCCCGCGCCGGCGAGGGAAGTCTCGAGGCGTTCGAGGCGACGCGTGAGTGTGGAGAGGCGGGCGAGTACCTCGGCGATTTGCAACCGCAGTTCTTCCTGCTCGCGATCGGTGTACATCGCAAGTTCTTCAAGTCGCTCGACGCGCGGGGGGACCGAGTCTGAGGGTGCGGAGCCGGCCGCACCGCAATCGCGCGAGGGCGGGTCGGGGATCGCGTTTGAAGGGTTGATGTTGCTCATGCCGGGTTCGCGGGCCGCGAGTATGCTCGCGGCATGAACGAGCGTACGCAACGACCGTCGCGGCTTGGCATCGCCCTCAGCCCCCTCACCTTCTTCACCCCCATCGCTTCCCTCACCCCCTTGGCCCTGCTCATTGCGAGCGTCATAGCGGCGACTCCGGCGCATGCCGAGCAGACGCAGGCCTTGGATCTCACGCTCAAGGCGCTGACGCCCTTGCCGGTGATCGCGTCCACGGCGTTGATCGCGCAGCCGGCCAGCTCTCCCGCTGCGAATGCCAACAACCTGACAGCCACACCGGCGCAGCCGCTCGCGCCGTCCGCCGCGGCAGCGAGTGACGCGACGAGCTTGAGCTTTTCGCCAAAGGCGACGCGCCGTTATCTGGATGCGGGCGGGCTGTACCTCACGCTGGGCGGCGGCGTGGCGTACGACTTCAGCTCAGCGACAGACATCAACGGCTTCGCCCAGAT
>JBBQMD010000124.1:0-1617 GCA_038328575.1 Phycisphaerales bacterium
AACTTCGCGCTCGATGGCCTCATGGGCTTTGACATGCACGGCAAGACGGCGGGCGTGATCGGCACCGGCAAGATCGGCGAGGTCGTTTGCAAGATCCTCACTGGCTTCGGCTGCCGCGTGCTGGCGTTCGACCCGGTCAAGAAACCCGCATGCGTCTCAATGGGCGTCGAGTACGTCGCGCTGCCTGACCTCTACGCCCAGTCGGACATCATCACGCTGCACTGCCCGCTCAGCCCCGCGACCAAGCACCTCATCAACGCCGCCGCGCTGGCGATGATGAAGCCCACGGCCATGCTCATCAACACCAGCCGCGGCGCAATCATCGACACGCGAGCCCTCATCGCCGCCCTCAAGCGCAGCCGCATCGGCTGCGTGGGGCTCGACGTCTACGAAGAGGAAGGCGACCTGTTCTTCAAGGACCTCTCCGCCGAGGTGGTGCAAGACGATGTCTTCGTGCGGCTCCTCGGCTTCCCCAACGTGCTCGTCACCGCCCACCAGGGCTTCTTCACCCACGAAGCATGCACCGCAATCGCGCAGACGACCATCACCAACGTAAGCGAGTTTGAGCGCGGCACGCCCAACGCCGCCAACCTGGTCACCGTTCGCCACATCGCGCCGGCCGCGGCGAGACGCTAGCGGTTGACACCCCGGAGAACGTGCCGCTGCGCCGCCGCCGTGGCGGCCGCAATCTCCGACCACGGCCCCTTCTCGCCCTGCGTGTTGACCCAGCGGGTCATGTAGACGGCGGTCTTGCCGCCTTCGCCGGGCTTGAACTCGGCGCGGAAGGGCGGCTTGGTGGTCCTGGTCAGGAAGACCAGCGCGGCGGGGTCCGTCGGCGCGGGCTGGTCGGCATCAACAAGTTTCACCCACACCTCGGCCCCGAGCACGCCCGCGGGCCGCGCGCGGCGGAGCGGGGTGGACTCGTCCACAGCGCTCAGTTGGCGAGTCAAACGCTGCCCGCTCACAGCGCTGGCGGCGTGCCGTGCCATCTTCGTTGATAGTAGGGGACATCGCTCGGCGCAACGGGGGATTCACGCCTGCGTGAGGCTTACGACGACACTCCCCACCTTGCGCCCGGTGTCCACGCGGCGGTGCGCATCGACAATGTCCGTGAACGAATAGCGTCCATCGATCACGGGCTTGAGGTGGCCCGCCTCGGCGAGCCTCATCAGAAACTCTAGATCGGGCTTCTTCTCGAACACGATCGCTCCTCGGACCCGCCGGCTCCCGACGAACCTGGTCCACAGCATCTGCCAGAACTCGGTGAGGCCCATGAGCACGGCGAGAAACTGGCCCTTCGTCGTCAGCACGCCCTTGCACTTTGAATAGGAGGTTGCGCCCACCGTGTCGAGCACGATGTCGTAGACCGCCGGGCCGCGGGTGAACTCCTGCGTGGTGCGATCGATCACTTCCGTCGCCCCGAGCGCCCGCACGCGCTCGATGTTCGCCGTGCTGCACACTCCGGTCACGTGCGCCCCCATGTGCCTGGCCAGTTGCACAGCGGCGACGCCGATCGCGCCCGATGCGCCGATGACAAGCACCCGCTGCCCGGGCTGGAGCTTGGCCAGATCGCGGAGACAGTGCAGTGCGACGAGCCCGCCAAAGGGAATCGCCACG